>NZ_RAXT01000026.1 GCF_003611475.1 Acinetobacter rongchengensis
ATTAATGAACTTTTGGACCAAAGAAAAAAGTGATGTATTTGTTATCGCAATCCAAATGGGGGCGATTGCCGCAGTTATTTATGAATATTGGGGAAAACTGTGGGGCGCAGCGACTGGTTTGTTCACAGGTGAGAAAAAAGGTCGACATCTGGGGATTAGCATTATTGTTGCCTCGATTCCCATTATTATTGTTGGGCTTTCATTTGGACAAGCGGTTAAAGACCTATTATTTAATGATATTACGGTTGCAATTGGTTTGATTGTCGGTGGTTTGATTATATGGTGGGTTGAAAAGAATCCTCCAAAAGTCAACGCTATGGAAGTTGATAATATTTCGATTAAAGAAGCTGCATATATTGGCCTCATCCAGATTTTATCATTGATTCCAGGGACATCTCGTTCAGGTGCAACCATTATTGGCGCGATGATGCTTGGTGTTTCACGCAAAGCAGCAACTGAGTTTTCTTTTTTCCTTGGTATTCCAGTCATCATAGGGGCAGGTTTACTTGATCTTTATCAAAGTTATGATGTATTTAAAACCAACCAGGATTGGGCTGTTTTGGCAACAGGAATCATCGTTTCCTTTGTTTCTGCTTTGATTTTAATTCGTGTTTTGGTGGCTTATGTGGCTAAACGAGACTTTATGGTCTTTGCTTGGTATCGTATAGCATCTGGATTGTTGATTTTACTATTTGCATTAACAGGTTGGAGATTATGGTAAGCGATATTCGCTTATTTGCAGAATCCACATTTGTAGAGAAAGCACAGTCTTATCAAACTGTGCTTTCTTCACGAGGAGTGAGCGTAAATATTGAAATCACTGAGAAACTGAATGCACGTTTTTTAAGGTTAAACCCTGAACTTGCTTTATGTGTAGACTCATCAGGTTTGAGTTTATCTGCCAATGGCATGAAAATGCAGCCTGACTGGAAAGCCGAGATTCCACGGTTGAAACGTGCCAGTATCAAGTCTGAAATGATTGCTCGGGCATGTAATATTTCTGAAAAGCCGTTATTGATTGATGCAACAGCGGGTTTGGGACATGACACGTTACTGATGGCATATTTGGGTGCAGACGTCAGTTTAATCGAGCGTCATCCGATTTTATTTACCTTATTGGAAGACTCAAAAGTTCAGGCTGAAAACGATCCATTTTTATCTAAAGTGGTCAGTCGTATTCAATTGATTTTTGCTGATTCAAGTGAATATCTCAATCAAGCTATTCTTGAAGAAAAAAAGGTAGACGTGGTTTATTTAGACCCGATGTTTCCACAACGTGATCAAAACCAACAAGCAGTTAAAAAACAAGCGCAAGTGAAAAAGCAAATGCAATTACTACATATGCTTTTACCCGAAGATGGCGAGATGGATTTAGGCGATCATCTTTTAGTCTTAGCGCAACAAATCGCCAAACGTGTTGTGGTAAAACGTCCAAGACTTGCAGTCTTTTTAAATGATCAGCAACCTGATCATCAGTGGCAAGGTGATGCTTGTCGGTTTGATGCTTATTTTAGCAATAAGGTTATTGAGTAATTTGGTAACTGTTTCAATAATAGTCGAATTATTGATATATAGTTAAATGAAGCATTGATAAAATTTTAGCCGAGCATAAACTAGTTATGCTGATTTAAGCCACCGCCTTTAAAGAATCTTTATGATAGATCTTAAACCGTCAATTAACTTCTGGCATGATTTAAAAAGTAACCAACGTGCAGGGGTTTGGTTATTTTTAGGATCTCGAAAGTCCTTACAAATTGTTCGTCCCTCTATTCTCCAACTGATCTTTTGGGGATTATTGGGAGGCTGCGCCAACACATTATTCAGTTGGTTAGTGGCAGGCGATGGTGGCGTATTTAATAAACAAGGTTTGGTCAGTTATGCACTGTGGCCTTTTATCGCACTTATTGTGGGTATTTTCCTGTCTCAGCGGACCAACAATCCCCGTTTGATGCTTGTTCCTGCATTGTTGTGGTTGGTTCTCGATACACACATCATGTTGTTTCAATGCCTATTGCAATATTTAGGCAATCAAGATCTTTTACCCTATGTTTTTTATGATGTGATTCCATTGCTATTTTTTGCCTTGTTTATTTGGCAAAGCCTTGCAGTGGTTTGGGTGATTTCAAGAGAATTACACTGGCCGTGGTGGGAACGTGCTTTGATCATGTTTGCGACCGTAGCAACATTATTTACATGGCAAGTTTCAATTAAAGAGCAACCGATTTGGAAAGTGGAAGAAGTTCCACCCAGTTTGAGTGAAAAAGCATTTTATGGCCAAGGCCAACTACTCAATAAAGCTTTAGAGCAAGTTCAATTTGGAGAATTTGCAAAAACGCATTGGTATTTCTTAGGCGTTGCAGGTGCAAGTTATCAAGATGTTTTTAAGTTTGAAATCGATCGAATTAAAGAACAATTTGATACTCGTTTTGGTACTTTTGGACGTTCTATCGAATTGGTGAACAATCCAGCAAGTATCAATGAAACACCGATTGCCTCAAAAACCAGTATAGATCTCGCTTTACGCCGTATCGGTCAACAGATGAACCGTGAAAGTGATGTGTTGTTTTTATATATGACATCACATGGTTTGCCTAATCAATTTGAAATGGAAAATGAGCCGATTGATTTAGATGATGTCGATCCTAAATGGCTTCGAGAAAGTTTAGACAAGTCTGGAATCCGTTGGAAGGTGATAGTGATTTCTGCTTGTTATTCAGGTAGTTTTATTTCAGCTTTGCAATCTCCTGACACTTTGATTATCACTGCATCTGCGGCAGATCGTGCCTCTTTTGGCTGTTCGAATGAAGCTGATTATACTTACTTTGGACGAGCTTTTTTTGACCAAGCGATGCGCGAACAAACGACCTTAAAAGCGGCATTTAAAGAGGCCACTGAAACAGTCGCTAAGTGGGAAAATGCACAAGGTTTTGAACCTTCTGAACCACAATGGGTGATTGGTAAAAATATGGAAATGATGCTGCCACAATTAGAGCAACATTTATTTCCACAACAAGCTGTGGTTAATGCGACCCAAAGTAAAAGCATAGCGTTGGATACTCAACAGAAACCACTTTTAACAACAACGCCTTAAGTTGTGTGTTGTGCTGGTTTTAAATATGAAAACATAGGGGATTTTAAGGTGGAACTACTCAATAAAAATATCTGTTTTGATGGTGAGCAAAGAATTTATCAAACTCAATCTCAAACGTTAAAAGGCCCGACTAAGTTTGCTGTTTTTATTCCCCCACAAGCTTTAAATGGACAAAAATGTCCTGCTCTATATTATTTGGCAGGTCTAACTTGTACAGAAGAAACCTTTATTATTAAAGCACATGCGCAACGTTTAGCTGCACAATTAGGTTTGATTCTAATTGCTCCTGATACTTCGCCACGAGGTGACGCTGTTGCTCAAGGCGATTCGTGGGATTTAGGCCAAGGTGCTGGTTTTTATTTAAACGCGACTCAAGCGCCTTGGGCTGAACATTTTCAGATGGAAAGCTATATCGTCGAGGAGCTATATCCTTTACTTATTCAAGAATTACCGATACAAGCTGAAGCGATCGGTGTATTTGGCCACAGTATGGGAGGGCATGGCGCATTGACCTTGGCTTGGAAATATCCTGAGAAATTCAAGTCAGTGTCTGCATTTGCGCCAATTTGTGCGCCTTGTGAATGTCCTTGGGGTGAAAAAGCATTTTCAAATTATCTTGGTCAAGATCGTATTGAATGGGCCAAGCATGATGCAACACAATTGCTTTTAACCAAAGGACCTTTGTTTGATGAGGTACTGATCGATCAAGGCACAGATGATCAATTTTATAGTCAATTAAACCCTGAAAAATACCAACAGGCTTGTGAGCAAGTGGGGCAAAAACTGAGTTTAAGATTTCAAAAGGGTTATGATCATGGTTATTATTTTATACAAAGTTTCATCGATGATCATTTACAATTTCATGCGATCCAATTGCAGAAGTAGTTTTTTAAAGAATTCGATTGTTTAAAAGTAGATCGAAGATTGGTAAATGCTAAAAATACCTAAAAAATATGGTTTTTTGAGTAGATCTTTTTGAATGAAGTGTAGCAGTCTATCTACGGATAAACTGCTACAAACAACAAACTATTTCATTATACTGTTAAAAAATATACACTGAGTTAGACAACTTTTTGAATTAAAAATCAAATAATATTTGGCAATAAGAGAAGAATGATGCAGAACCAAACAATGTCAGATTTTCCTGAAAGTTCAACTTTAAACTTAAATACAACACCGCCGCCAATAGAAACGCCAACGGAGCAACAATATCCAAGCATTCGCCGTTTTAAATTTCATGGCGATGCAATGGAATATTTTGGTATTTGGATCGTCAATATTTTACTGACCATTGTTACTTTAAGTCTGTATGCACCATGGGCAAAAGTACGTCGTTTACGTTATTTCTATGGCAATACTGAATTTTTCCGTAGACGCTTTGATTTTACAGGTATACCGACAAAAATCTTAATTGGCCGTCTTATTGCATTGGGTATTTATGCTGCGTTTAGTATTTCATCGCAATACTCTGGAATCGCAACATTGGTTGGTTTTGTTTTACTTTATATGGCCGTGCCTTGGCTGATTCGTGCCACGATGCGTTTTACCGCCAGAAATAGTAAGTTTGGAAATAGTCGTTTTTATTTCGATGGAACAACCAAAGAATCCTACAAAGTCTTTTTTCTAAGTATTGCTATTTATTTTTTTTCTTTGGGTATTTTCGCCCCTGTAGCAATTTGGTTGTATAAAAAATATTATATTAGTCATCTATATGCTGGACAATTAGAGTTCAAGTTACATGCGGATTGGCCTGCGTATATGAGTGCAGTTTATATTCCAATCTTTATGTCTATTGGGGTGATGATTGGATTTGGAATTATATATTTTTCAATTGTTGGTGCGATTGCAGGGTTTTCGCCACAGATGGTGATGATTGGTGTATTTGCTATTTATGCGATTGCAGGACTCTTTATTTATCCACTGAGTGCGGCTCGTATTTTTATTACCACTTGGAATAATACAACGGTTGGACATAGTCAATTTAAAACAGATTGTAATCAATGGCGCTATGCATGGATTATTGCATCGAACTGGATTGCAAAAATTTTGAGTATCGGTTTATTGTCGGCTTGGGCTGCGATTCGTATTCACAAATATCAAGTTGAATCGATGAGCCTGGTTTTACATGATGATCCTGATCAAATGATGAATCTTGCTCAACAAGACCATAGTGCGCTTGCGGAAGAAATTAGCGACATTTTTGATCTCGATATTTCTTTATAACTTAAACCCATGAGCTGAATTGGATGATATATGTCGCAATCTATTGACGTAATTTTCTATGATGGTGTGGTGTCTAGGCCGCAACAAGCACGTATTTCTGCATCATCACCATCTGAAATTCTGATTCGTTATGGTGAGCAGTTACAACAGCAACGGCGTTATTTGTATGATGATATGGTGCTGATTGGTGCTTTAGGGAAATTACACCCCGTGATTGAACTCAAAGATGATGCACGGATTGAATTTCAAGCTCCATTACCTGAGTGGTTCAATTATGGGACAAAAGGGGTGCAGCATTCGGTTTGGAAATTAGAACGTTCTCCTAGTTTGATCATTTTTAGTTTGGTTTTTGTGGTGGCATTTTGCTTTGCTTTAATTCAATGGGGAATACCCGCAGCTTCTCATTATGTTGCATTTAAATTACCAGCAAATACTTTGGATAAAATTGGCGATGAAGTTGAAGAATATGTGATTGAAAATATGACGAAACCAAGCCATCTTGCTCAAGGGCAACGAGATCAGATTAAAGCGCAATATTTAGCTACAATTGCAGAAGGTCATCCTGCGAAATTAATTTTCCGAGAAGGTGATCATTTAGGTGCAAATGCGGTCGCACTTCCTAATAATACGATTATTATTACCGATGAATTGATTGAATTAGCACATAGTGATCAAGAGATTTTGGGCGTTTTAGCGCATGAACAAGGGCATTTGGTTGAGCGACATAGCTTACAACAAGGGCTTTCTAGTCTGGGCATGAGTGTGTTGTATATTGCAATGACAGGCGACAGTTCAGATTTATTAACTTCTCTACCCGCAGCGATGATTGGTGCGAATTATTCACGTAAATTTGAAAAAGAAGCTGATCTATATGCTTTAAAATTGATGGATCGTAAACATATAGAAGTGGCGCATTTTGCGAACTTTTTACAACGTTTAAATGATGAAGTCGCAGCCGAAGAAAAAGCAGAAGATTCTACTCGAAAGTCAGATTCGGATAAAAAGACGGATCCAAGCAAAGCACAAAAAGAGCAGACTGAAGAAAATACGCATTTAGCGGTTTTGGATGCTTTATCTTCACATCCTGCGACTGAAGAGCGTATTCAAATGGTTCGTGATTTTGAAAAGCAGCAACAATCCAAACATCAATAAAACTGTATAGGATTGAAAATTCTCAATACTTTAGATTCTTTTCATATATACCCCAATCCTTGATCATTCAAGTCTTCATTTTTAAATGATCAAGATTGGTAAAACTGTTGGTTTTTGAAACAATTCAGCGTTTTAAGTTTGTTATACTATGCAAAATCCAAATTTACGCTAGGTTGATTCATGTCAAAGCCATATTTGATTGCACCTTCAATTCTTTCTGCTGACTTTGCTCGTTTAGGTGAAGATGTTGAAAAAGTATTGGAAGCAGGTGCTGATGTTGTCCATTTTGATGTGATGGACAATCACTATGTTCCAAACTTAACTTTTGGTGCAGGCATATGTAAGGCATTGAAAAAATATGGAATTAAGGCGCCGATCGATGTGCATCTCATGGTTTCACCTGTAGACCGTATGATTGGTGACTTTTTAGAAGCAGGCGCGGATATTATTACTTTCCATCCTGAAGCGACACATCATATTGATCGTTCTTTACAGTTGATTAAATCTGGTGGTGCAAAAGCAGGTTTAGTGTTTAACCCTGCAACACCATTACATTATTTAGACTACGTTTTGGATAAAGTTGATCAAGTGCTATTGATGAGTGTTAACCCAGGTTTTGGTGGTCAAACATTTATTCCAATGACTTTAGATAAATTACGTCAAGCACGCCAAATCATTGATGCATCAGGCCGAGATATTCGTTTAGAAGTAGATGGTGGTGTTTCACCTACAAATATCCGTGAGATTGCTGAGGCTGGTGCAGATATGTTTGTTGCTGGTTCTGCTATTTTTGGCAAACCTGATTATCAAGTTGTGATTGATGAAATGCGTTCAGAACTTGCAAAAGTAGGCAGTAGAAATACTTAATTATTTCCACTTTCTGATCCGTTAATCTGTGGATAACTTTGATGATAACTCTATGGATAACTGTGTTGATAACCACATGGATAAATTGGGTTTAAAATAATCAATTGAATATCAATAGTTTGTAAAATAGACAAGTTGTGTGTAAAAAGAGCTCAAATGAGCTCTTTTTATATTATTTTTTGGTGATAAATAAAGTTAAATGGCGTATTTATTTTGATCAAGTTTTAGATAAATTAAAAGCTTAATCATTAAACAACTGATTTATTGATGTTTTGTTAAGTATATTTGCTACACATCCAATAATTCTATATGCTTAATCTATATCTATGATCGATTTTATTTGGTTTCTATGTTAACTCAACTCTACAAACAGGCTTGGTTTGTTTGTCTTATGGTTTTTACCATAGGGTGGAGTAGTGTGTCTGTTGCATCGGTAAAAACTTTGCATATAAGCATGCAAATGCAACATGAACAAATGAATCAGACCGATGTAGCACACCAGCAAATGATGCAAGTTATGTCTGTTCAAGACATGAAAGCACATTGTGCTGATATGCAGATGCAATTAGAAAATCAACATGCATATTCAGATGTTCAAACAGATGTGCAAAAGCAAAATCTAACGGATTGTCATAAACAGCTGATTCAATCTAAACAAGTACAGCATTCTGAATGTCAGGATTGTGCTTTATTTGCATGCCAGTCTTCTATTGTTTGGTTTAATACAGACATTCCTCAGATCAGTTCACCAGAACATACACAGCACTTAAATTCTCTACAAAGTTTTTATCAAGCTCAACATCTTGCTGGGCATTGGCAAGAAATTTTACGTCCTCCCAAAGCTTAATTCTTATTTTTTAAATTATTAATTTTTAAAATTTTTTAAAATTATAGGATTAAGTCATGTCTATAAAATTATCGAAAAGCGCCATTGTCGCTGTCTGTATATTTTCCTCATCATGGGGATTTGCAGCAGTAAAAGAGTATCATTTAACGATTGATGAAGGGACTGTCAATGTGACAGGTAAGCCCTTACAACGGATTACGGTGAATGGAAAATTTCCTGCGCCACTGCTTGAATTTGAAGAAGGTGATGAAGCCGTTATTCATGTACATAACAATTTAAAAAAACAGGATTCATCAATACATTGGCATGGGTTACTTTTACCTGGGATTATGGATGGTGTGCCTGGCTTTAATGGGTTTAATGGGATTAAACCTAATCAGGACTTTACTTATAAATTCAAGGTTCGCCAAAGTGGAACTTATTGGTACCATGCGCATTCAAAAGGTCAGGAACAAGATGGTTTATATGGTGCTTTAGTCATCTATCCAAAAGATAAAAAACCATTGGCGACACATGAAAAGGCTGAGCGTGATTACGTGGTGATGTTGTCAGATTTTCATGAGCAAAAAAGCGATGAGATTCAAAAAAATCTAAAAATTTCAGCTGAATACTATCAAAATCAACGTGAAACTTTGGGCGATGTTTGGAAGCAAGTTAAACGTGATGGCTTAGGCGCTACGTGGTCTGATCGCAAAATGTGGAATCAGATGCGTATGCTTAAAACAGACTTATCTGATGTAACAGGTTACACCTTTCTCGTGAATGGTAAAACGCCTGAGCAAAATTGGACAGGGCTGTTTAAAGCCAATGAAAAAGTACGTTTACGTTTTATCAATGCTTCAGCCATGTCTTTCTTTGACGTGCGTATTCCCAATTTAAAAATGACGGTGGTGAGTGCAGATGGTCAGCCAGTCAAACCTGTAAATGTTGATGAATTTCGTATCGGAACAGCTGAAACTTATGATGTGATCGTCGAGCCAAAAACTGCACATTATCAGATTGAAGCTGAGTCAATCGATCGTTCTGGTTTTGCAATAGGAACTTTGCAAAATGAACTTGCGCCTACTGTGGCTACAGTACAAATGCCTCAAGCTCGACCACGTGCTTTACTCAATATGGCTGATATGGGCCATGGCGGTAATGATTCAAATGTAGATCATTCAAAAATGAACCACGAAGCTATGCAAGGCATGGATCATGGAGCTATGCAAGGCATGGATCATTCAAAAATGAACCATGGAGCTATGCAAGGCATGGATCATTCAAAAATGAACCATGAAGCTATGCAAGGCATGGATCATTCAAAAATGGATCATTCAAAAATGGATCATGGAGCTATGCAAAGTATGGATCATTCAAAAATGAATCATGAAGCTATGCAAGGCATGGATCACTCACAGCATCAACAAGTTACACCGACTAAAAAGGATGAAGTGGTTGAAGGTTGGGCAAATGCATCTACGCCAGTAGGTGATAAAGCGCTGCAATATAGTGATTTAAAATCATTAACACCGCAAGCGGATACACGTGAAGCGACCAGTGAATTGGTGATTCGTTTGGGCGGAACCATGGAGCGCTATCTGTGGACCATCAATGGAAAAAAATTCAGTGATGCGGAACCGCTCAGAGTGAAATATGGTGAGCGTATCCGAATCAAATTTATCAATGACAGCATGATGGCGCATCCAATGCATTTACACGGCATGTTTATGCAGTTGGAAAATGGTCAAGCTGCTGTAGATATGCCGAACAAACATACCATTGTCGTGCCACCTGCAAAAACGGTTACTGCTTTGCTCACCGCAGATGAGTTGGGAGAATGGGCAATCCATTGTCATTTGTTGTATCACATGAGCGCAGGCATGATGAATAAGTTGATTGTGGCAAATGTGACGGATGGAAAAACCTCTACCACAACGATTCAAAAACAAGATCATGCTAATCCAGTGAGTTCAACCATTGAACCAAAAGGAGATGAACATGCGTATCACTAATTTATTTCCTCAAACGTTTCCCAAAACACTGTTAGCGAGTTCATTGTTGTTAATCTGTGGAGTGGCTTTTGCCCATGAAGGTCATACAGATACTTCACCACAACAGCTATCTGAACAAAACAATGATATGTCTGAAATGGATCATTCCAAAATGAACCATGATGATATGCAATCGATGGATCATTCGAAAATGATGCATCAGACTGTGCCAACTGTATCGAATGAAGATGTAAACAAAGCTGAAAATTCAATACAGCCTATGCATTCTGTAAACATGGATCATTCTCAGCATCAACATGCTCAGACCCAAGATGATCAAACTGAACATTCCCAAACTAAACATTCTCAAACAAAGAAGATGGCTGAAAACCATCAAGGACATGACCATCGTACAGAACATGGTGCGCAAGTGTATGCAGTCACAACTTTGGATAATAAATGGTTAGTCAATGAAGATGGCGAAGGTGCTTTAAAATCTGAGTTTGAAACACGGATAGGTACAGATGAAAATAAGATCTTCATCAAAGCACATTTAGATAAGCATGAGTCACATGATGCTGAATATGATGTCAAAGCACTCTATAGCCGTATGATTTCAGACTTTTGGGATGCGCAAATAGGTGCACGATATCGTGTAGAAAAAGTTGAATTAGATCAGCATCGCAAAGATACTGAGGAAAAAGTGGATAGTGTGATCGGTTTGCATGGTATGGCGCCGTATTTCTTTGAAACGGATGCCTATTTCTATGCAGGCGAAGACAAGTATGCAGGATTTAGCTTGGAAACTGAACGTGATTTATTGCTTACACAAAAGTTGATTGTTAAACCTTATTTAGATTTAGATATTGTATTTAGCGATGATTCTAAATATGCCAAAAAGTCAGGGTTAAGCAATGTCACTGCGGGTTTAGAAACTCGTTATGAAATTAGTAAAAAAGTCATGCCTTATTTAGATATTGCTTATGAATATTCAAAAGGAAATGATGCAACAGCTTGGCAAATGGAAAGCGATTCTGAAAAAGGCTGGTTATATGGTGCTGGGATTCGCTTTAAATTTTAATGTTTAAACGCTAGAAGCTGAAAGTTAGTTTCTCATCTTTGCTAATCATGCTGTAAATAGGGCTTTAAAGTGATGCTTTAAAGCCCTTATTTTTCATAGGTGCATTTTGGGTCATTAAATGTAAATTTCGCACCAATATAAAACTATTTTCAGTATAATTTTATTCACAATAAGGAGGAACGACCTCCATTGGTGTTTTTAAGCTAAAAACGCACCAATAAAAATCCTCAGGACGGCCTGATTTTCATTCAAATTTGGAGGTCGTCATGGCTTGGATTGTACTTATTTTTGCAGGTATTTTTGAAATCGTTTGGGCATATAGTATGAAAGTGTCTGAAGGTTTTACAAAACTGACACCGAGCATTATTACTATACTTTTCATGATCTTAAGCTTTGGTCTTTTGGCATATGCAATGAAAACTTTGCCTTTGGGAACCGCCTATACGATTTGGACAGGAATAGGGGCAGTGGGTTCATTTCTTGTCGGGATTTTTATTTTAGGTGAACCTGCTACAGCAATGCGTATGGTTGCAGCTGTGTTGATTATTTCAGGTTTAATTTTGATGAAATTATCATCTTCTTAATCCGTATTTTTATTTCGAATCCAAGTTTATTTAATGGATAAGCTTGGATTTTTTATGTCCAAAATTCTTATATTTATATGCCTATGAATTATTTCTTAGTGGTGTTTTGCAATCGACTCTTGGTCTGCGTTGATTATTTCAACTTTAATTTTAATGAAATTATATGTTAGCTGAGTTAACCTGATTAAAAATTGAATATAAGGTAGAAAGATGCAACTTTCTTTTATGGAAATGAGTTCGCCAGTAGGTTGGTTAAAACTGGTGGCAAATGAGAACGCTTTGGTTGCTGTACTTTGGGAAAATGAAAATCCAAAACGGGTTCGTTTAGCAGAATTAATTGAAGATCGACAACATCCAATTTTGTTGGAAACACAAAAGCAGCTTAATGAATATTTTGCAGGACAACGTCAAAAGTTTGAGTTAACTTTGGATTTTGAAGGGACTGAATTTCAACAAAAAGTTTGGCAGGCTTTATTGAGTATTCCTTTTGGCGAAACGCGTAGTTATAAAGATATTGCAGAGCAGATTGGCAATGTAAAAGCAGTTCGTGCAGTGGGAGCAGCGAATGGCAAAAATCCAATTTCGATTATTGCGCCGTGTCATCGTGTGGTGGGTGCAAATGGTAAGTTAGTAGGTTTTGCAGGCGGGTTGGAGAATAAGGATATTTTGTTGAAATTGGAGTCTAATAGATAAGAATAAAGCCCTGAATATCTTTTAGTTTGTAATATATAATGTAATTTTTATTATTATAACATTAATCTTAAAAGTGTCTTAAGTTTTTATTTGTGATTTTTATGTGATATGGTTTGCATTCTATAACAAAATAAAGAATGAACAATATGACCACTCCTAAATTTTTACATGAATTACCAATTGAACAATTACAACAGATGTCTCAAGAAGATATTGAACAGACACTAAAAGCTGAACAATTGTATTTCGATCATAAACCTCACGGCACCTATTACTTAGCTGTTAATGGTGCGAAGTCAAAAAATGGTGGCTTAGTCAAGGCATCTTTCGACCAGTGCAAAATTGAAGGTTTATCTGTCGCACGTGTTGGTGATGATGTTATCTATGCTGATGGGACGAGTTCTAGAATTATTTCAGGCGCAGGAAAATCTTGCGTTCTTGATGGTAAGCCTGTTGCATTGGTTGGAAGTCGTTTAGAGAATGGTGATGAGATTGTTGAAAGCCCGAATAATGTTGTGGCTTTAAGAATTTTTAAAGATCAGCAAATTCCTGAAGGTTTTCTAAACTACGTTCAGGAGCATATTAAATGAAAGGTTTTGCAATTCATAATGCCCTCACCACGCATGGAGGGAGGATTAAATCCACCCAACAACGGAGCTCCCAAAATGGAAATCTCTTTTTAAGAGCAGGTGATGGGCATTACTGCCCACAATGTCAGTGTTGGTCTAAGATTATTAAAAGTCATGATCATATTATTTTTGATGGTAAAGCTGTTGCATATGCAGGTGATTTACTTACTTGTGGTGCAAAAATTTTACCACAACAAGACCATGTGGTCGGAGATAGTCAGGGAGAGAATTATAGAGGTTCTGCGCTATCAAGTTTACGCCCACTTGATATTCAAAAAAAATTTAATAATAGTTTGGTGGAAGATAAAAAAGAAGAAGTATTATGTTATTGCGATCGTGATTTAACATTAGCTGAATTTTTTGAAATTATAAAAGGTATGAGAAATACAGAACGTGATTTAAAAGGAACTAGTTCTATTTTAAATCATCCAAAATGCCCAGTTGTTGGTGATAAAAGCCATCAAGCATTATTGGATGTATTTAATAGTACTATGAAAAAATACAACATAAACACATGCATTCGAAAAATACACTTTTTAGCTCAAACTTATTGGGAATCAGATCGATTTAGAACTACTAGTGAGTATGCTAGTGGCGACTATTTAGATCCAGGAAAACATGCCCAAGCTAAACTAAATGGAAATACAGAAAAGGGGGATGGTGCGAGATACAAAGGGCGTGGATTCATGCAATTAACATGGAGAAAAAACTACAAAAGATATTTTGATTTTGTTATAGATAACACCAATCTATACGGAGGAATTTTTCCTAAAGATATTAAACTAGAACAATTATTAGATCGTACGAAAAAATATCCTGAACTAGTTGCTTCTAATTTATTTTTAGCAATGGATAGTGGTGGATGGTATTGGAATCATGGTGTTGTTTTAAGAAATGGTCAAGCAGCAGATATTAATTTGCAAGCAGATAAAGATGATATAAATAAAATAAGTTTATGGGTAAATGGTGGTGGTAATGGTAGAAGCGAAAGAGTTGAATATTGGAATAATTTAAAAAAGGTTATGAAATATGATGAATGTAAAAATAAAAAATAATATTTTTATGATTCTATTAGTAATACCAATCATACTTTCCTCACTATCAAATGCTTATGCCCAAAATTTGCCTAACTGTATTAAATCAAATAAAAATAAAATCTGTATTCGTGAAGATGAAAATAGTTATGGAGAATCCGTATATCATTTATATGTAAATAATAGGAAATATCCTGAAATTTCTTATTATGACAATGCAGCGATTAACAAAGTTGATTCCAAAAGGTTCAAAATAGTTTCCAGTTTTTCATCACAAGGGAGTACAGATATCACGACTATTCTATCTGTAAAAAATGGAAAACCATTTATTGAGCGAATAAATACAGTTGTTATGCTCAATGAACCACCAACAGGTGCAATAGAAAAGTGTCAAGTTAAATTAAATAGCTATTTTTCAAAGAATATTAATATTTATGTTGATGAGTTAATTTTCAACCTTACAGAAAGTGAAAGACAGAAGAAGTGTTTTAAAATAATGGGCAGATGACGGAGTCTATCTAAATTGGGGGAATTTAAACATGAGATTGTATAAATTTAAAATTTTGATGACAATCAATCAATCAATCAATCAATCAATCAATCAATCAATTAATTGTCATCAAACTCTAGATTCCGACTTAAAACCGCTTTGGAATTTTTTGTCCACCTTCAACAGGTGTTTCAGCATTTTTTAATACGCCAAATAGCCATGTTTCAGCATGTTGAACAGCGGTTTTTAGGTTATCTCCAACAGCTAGACGACCTGCAATAAAACTGGCTAAAGAACAACCTGAACCATGATATTCACCAGCTAAGCGAGGGCATTTCGATTCAGTCAGCATTTGCCCATTCACATAAAGAGCATTGCGAATATAGTCTGGTGTATCTTCATGACCGCCTTTCACTAAAACCGCTTGAGCACCCATAGCAAAAAGCTTTGCAGTGGCTTTTTCAATGTCGGTTTCACCTGTTAAAGCACGTAGTTCAACTGTGTTTGGTGTGAGTATGGTCGCTAAAGGAATCAATTCAACAAAAGCCTGAACTAAGGTCTGTTGATCTCCCAATGAACCACCACTATTGGCCACTAAAACAGGGTCAAGCACATACAAATAATCAGGATGTTCACGTAAAAATTCGGCTAGAGCAGCAATATTATCCGTGGTGCCTAACATGCCAGATTTAACCACTTTAATCGGTAAATCACCGACGACCGCATTGGCCTGAGCGAGAAGTAATTGTTTTGAGGTTGCTTCAAAACCAAAAACTTGTTGAGAGTTTTGAATGGTTAAGGCTGTACAAGCAATTGCAGCATGCGCACCACTTTGACCAATCGCTTCAATATCCGCTTGTAACCCTGCTCCACCAGAAGGGTCAAGACCTGAAAAACAAAGTACTGTAGGGCGCACGATGATGTCCTTAATTCACAAATTTGCGTTAGTATAGGCAACTTTAGACAAACTCTCGATAGTATTTTTTATAGAGATCGATCTACTTAAATGCAAGGTGAAGTTGTGATTAAAAATATTTTGATTGATTTGGATGGGACATTAACGGACCCTAAAGTTGGTATTACCACTTCTGCACGCTATGGTTTGGCTAAAGTAGAACACCCTATTCCAGAATCTGAAAATATTGATTGGATTATTGGCCCACCTTTAAAAGCCTCATTGGCTAAAATTCTCAATGTAGATGTGAATGATGTGTTAGCAGACCAAGCTTTACTTGGTTATCGTGAGCGTTTTGCCGTTACAGGCTTATTTGAAAATCATGTTTTTGAAGATATTGCTGAAACTTTGGCAGCACTAAAAAATAAAGGATATCGCTTATTTTTAGCCACGGCTAAGCCAGAAGTTTATGCACGTCAAATTCTCGATCATTTTGATTTATTGAAATATTTTGAATATCCATATGGTAGTGAATTGAATGGTGAGCGGACCAATAAAGGAGATTTGATTGCTTATATTCTGAAAAAAGAGCAATTAAATCCTGAGGAGTGTTTAATGGTCGGAGACCGTGAGCATGATATTTTTGGTGCGCGAAATAATGGAATAGAAACCATTGCAGTGGAATATGGTTATGGTTCTACGCAAGAATTGGATCAAGCACAACCCAAAGCAAGAATTCAGACATTCTCAGATTTATTGAAATTGATTTGATTTTCTAAACTGGTACATCTAAGCGGATTGATTGCGCCACTTTTGAATATCATTCAAGTTGAAAAGTGGCTTCTATTTTTAGATTCCAAGCATTCTTCGGATTTCATTAACCAAAGTTGCTGGAGTGGCATGTTGATGGGGAATGGTTAAACTTTTAAAACCATCGCCTCTAAACTTGCGATCAACTTCCAGTAGTACATGTGTTTGATGTTGTTCTGCAACAAATGAAACTTCAACTTCATTGATTCCATTGAAAAATGTTGTTGGTTTAAACTCTAACTCTTGGTAACAACCAATGGTTGAGTGAAAACCATGCCCACGCAGCTGACCTTTTTCTACATCTACAGTTGCCAAATGAAAGCCACATTGTTGCATGGCTTGAATAAAAGCTTGCATAGTCGGTGTCGGTAAAATCTGCAAATAGTCTTTATCTGTCGCATCAAGTCCCCAATCGACATCTAAATGGGTATGTAACCACACACGAGTTTTATTTAAGCGACAAGGCACTTGAGTGATTGGTGTTTCAAAAGGCAATTGGATTGAGAAGGGAAGGTTGTGCGATTGGTTTGCTTGCAGTTCAAAAGCGCCACTGATATGCCATTGTGCAATAGTTAAAGCTGTATTGTATTCAGAATCATCAGATTCAACTTCAGCAGTGGTCATTAATTTTAAAAAGATACCATTGATATTCTTGTTAGATGTAGCCCCTTTAAAGATCACTTCCCCATTGATCACTTGACCCGCTTGTGGTGTTGCCGTGTATATACAAGTATTGACTTGAACGCCTTGCATACCAAGATTTGACATGAGTTTATTGAACATTTATTTTGAACTTCCAGCGTTTAGTTTGTTAATTTTCTGCTATTCAAATATGAGGCTGGGACGATGTCAAGATCAAGTCTTAATGAACATCTAAATACAAAGATTCTTTAATTTCTTCCATGACAATATAGCTATGTGAAGAAGCCGAGGAAGGTAACTTTTTCAACAAATCACCTAACAGTCGGCGGTAAGCACTCATTTCTTTTAAGCGTGCTTTGACTAAATAATCAAAATCTCCTGAAATCAAATGACACTCTTGTACTTCTGAAATTTCCATTAAATCCTTAGCAACCTGTTCAAAAACATCACCCGATTTTGCTGAAAGACTGATTTCAAGGAAGACCAATAAGTTTCGATCTAGATGCTTAGGGTTGAGCCGAGCGTGATAGCCCATAATCACACCATCTCGTTCTAGTCGTTTCACACGCTCAGAACACGGTGTTGTCGATAAGCTGACCCTTGAGGCAAGCTCACTGATGGCAATTCGACCTTCATTTTGTAGAATATCTAAAATCATCCGATCGATACGGTCTAATTTATGCATCAATAATTTCCTCTTTTTAATCCTTTTTCACGACAAAAAATTAAAACACCTAAATTATAGCCGTAAAAATAGTGAAATAAACTATTGAACCGAAAATATACTAGTGAAATAAACTAGTAAATGCGTAAAGGATGAGAAATGCGTGTAATCGTATTAGGTAGTGGTGTCATTGGCGTAGCAAGTGCATATTACCTCGCGCAGCAGGGAGCACAAGTTACAGTTTTAGATCGTCAAGCAGGACCCGCAGAAGAAACCAGTTTTGGTAATGCAGGTCAGATTTCACCTGGATATTCGACGCCGTGGGCTGCCCCGGGTATTCCATTCAAAGCTGTGAAGTGGATGTTCCAACATCATGCACCTCTTGCCATTAATATTGATGGTAGCATGTGGCAGTTACAGTGGATGGCACAAATGCTGAAAAACTGTAACTCTGAAAGTTATGCAATTAATAAAGAACGTATGACACGTGTTGCTGAATATAGCCGTGATTGTTTGCGTGAACTAAGAAAAGATACAGGTATTAGCTACGAAAACCGTTCAAAAGGAACATTACAAGTTTTCCGTAACGAAGCTCAACTTGAAATGGTGCAACGTGATATT
This sequence comes from Acinetobacter rongchengensis, assembly GCF_003611475.1. Taxonomy (GTDB): domain Bacteria; phylum Pseudomonadota; class Gammaproteobacteria; order Pseudomonadales; family Moraxellaceae; genus Acinetobacter; species Acinetobacter rongchengensis. Next base: position 18,297 of record NZ_RAXT01000026.1, read on the forward strand.
GCTGTACTTAAAGAATGTGGCGTACCGCATGAGTTATTGTTGAAAGATGATTTAGCTAAAGTTGAACCTGCTTTAGAACATGCCAAAGATAAATTGGTCGGCGGTTTACATCTTCCAAATGATGAAACAGGTGATTGCTATCTATTTACCAATGCCTTAGCGAATTTAGCAAAAGATTTAGGCGTAGATTTCAAATTCAATCAAAATGTTGAAAAGCTGATTACTGAAGGTGATGAAATCAAAGGCGTGTTGGTGAATGGCGAAGTTTTAACAGCGGATCGTTATGTACTGGCTTTTGGTAGTTATTCACGTGATTTCTTAAAACCGCTTGAATTGAATTTACCTGTTTATCCAGTGAAAGGTTATTCACTCACCATTCCAATTGTTGACGCAGCATATGCACCGCAATCGACTGTACTCGATGAAACTTATAAAATTGCGATTACACGTTTTGACCAGCGTATTCGTGTAGGGGGTATGGCGGAACTCAGTGGATTTAACCACGGTTTAAATTCAGACCGTCGTGGCACTTTGGAAATGGTCACTCAAGATTTATTCCCGGGTGGTGATTTGGCACAAGCGTCTTTCTGGACAGGTTTACGACCAATGACCCCAGACAGCACACCAATTATTGGCGCAACACGCTTTAAGAATTTATTCCTCAATACTGGGCATGGCACATTAGGTTGGACAATGGCTTGCGGTTCAGGAAAATTGATTAGTGATTTAGTCCTTAATCATGAAACGGATATTAGTACAGAAGGCTTATCTATTCAGCGCTATCCACATGCTGCATAAACTTAATCAGCTGTGAAATATCGATTCATTCAAAAATATCCAACAAGATAGACGTTTAAGATTCAAGGACGAATGTAATGCCTAGACCAATTACTGCAATCATTCATCAGGATGCATTGCAGCATAATTTAAATGTTGCTCGACAATTCATGCCTGATAGCAAAGTGTTTGCTGTGGTAAAAGCCAATGCTTATGGGCATGGCCTTGAGCGAGTTTATGATGCATTTAAGTCTGCCGATGGATTTGCATTATTAGATATTGCAGAAGCAAAACGTATTCGTGACTTAGGTTGGACTGGCCCGATCTTATTGCTAGAAGGGATTTTTTCAGCTGAAGATTTGGTTGATTGCGAACGCTATCAGCTTAGTTTTAGTATTCACAATGAGCATCAAGTGCAGTGGCTTGAACATTATCAAGGCATGGCACAATTTGATGTGTTTTTGAAAATGAATACGGGAATGAATCGTTTAGGTTTTAAACCCCATCTTTATTCAAATGTATGGCACACATTAAAACAATGTAAAACGGTCAAATCCGTGACGCATATGATGCATTTTTCTGATGCGGATGGAGATCGTTTTGGTCAGTCTGGAATCGAATATCAGCATACACTTTTTGAAGAAACCATCAAAGATTTAGCTGGTGAACGTTCACTGTGCAATAGTGCTGCAATTTTAAGATATTCCAAAGCGTTACATTCCGATTATATCCGCAGTGGCATCATGCTATATGGTAGCTCTCCTGATTATCCAACCCATTCAATCCATGATTGGAATCTCAAACCAAGCATGAGCTTACGCAGCGAAATTATTGCTATTCAAAACTTAGAAGCTGATGAAACTGTAGGTTATGGTTCAAAGTTTAAGGCAACACATGCAATGAAAATTGGCATCGTGGCATGCGGTTATGCAGATGGTTATCAACGAATTTCTATGGATGCACCAGTCTTGGTCGATGAGGTTCGTACTCGCACGATTGGACGCGTCAGCATGGATATGTTGGCCGTAGATTTAACCGATATTCCTGAAGCAGACGTTGGAAGTGAAGTGGTGCTTTGGGGTACGTCATCCAACGGTGCTGTGCTTCCAATTGATGACGTTGCCGCAAGCTCAGGAACAGTGGGTTATGAGTTGATGTGTGGTGTGACTGCGCGTGTTCAATTTATCACGCAAACCAATTAATCAAACCAAATAATCAAAATGATTATCAACGACAAGGAAATCCTCATGTCAAATGATTTACAACATACTGATATACAGAAAATCAATAGCACAGAAGTGATGAGTGCTGTGACTGTATTTAACAAAGTCGTGTATTTGTCTGGTCAAGTACCTAAAAATACCGATGCTGATATCACAGGACAAACTCAAGACATTTTGGCGACGATTGATCAATTATTGGCATTGGCTGAGACTGATAAATCACGCTTATTATCTGCGCATGTTTATATTAAAAACCTTGCAGACTTCCAAACTTTTAATGCTGTTTGGGTAGATTGGTTAAAAGGTTGCGTAGCGCCTTCACGTGCGACAATTCAAGCTGATTTAGTGAATCCAGATTGGTTGATTGAAATTGCAGTAACAGCTGCACAGAAATAACAACAGTATTCACAACAGCTGTTGTGAATTAAGACTGAACCACTTTTAAGCAGTGTGGTTCAGATGGTAACAGGAAGAACGATAGAACGAGGATGTTCTGACGCCAAAAGCGAGTTTGACCTCCAAGAAAATGTCAAAAAGGATATTTTTATGACAACTTCAAGCCATTCAGATGACGCACAATCGTCGCCACATGAGCTGCAAAGAAAATTATCGAATCGTCATTTGCAGCTGATTGCAATTGGTGGTGCGATTGGTACAGGTTTATTTATGGGATCTGGGAAAACAATCTCCCTCGCAGGTCCTTCTATTTTAATCATTTACATGATTATCGGTGCGATGTTCTTTTTCCTCATGCGTGCATTGGGCGAAATTTTACTTTCAAATCTCCACTACAAATCTTTTATCGATATGGCACATGACCTGATCGGTCCTGCTGCTGGTTACTATATTGGTTGGTCATATTGGCTCGGCTGGATTCTGGTCGGTATTGCTGACTTAGCTGCTATTATTAACTATCTCAATTTTTGGCTTCCAGAAGGGATGGCCTTTACACCGACAGGACAAGCACTGATCAGTGCCGCCTGTGTGTTATTGGTCTTAGGCATTAACTTATTAACGGTTAAATTGTTTGGTGAAATTGAGTTCTGGTTTGCGTTGATTAAAATTTTGGCCATTATTGGCTTGATTTTAATTGGTGGCTATATGGTCTTTAGTCATTTCCAAGCACCAAGTGGTTCAGTTGCAAGCTTTAGTAATGTCTGGTCGCATGGTGGAATGTTCCCTAAAGGTGTCACTGGGTTCTTAGCTGGTTTCCAAATCGCTTTATTTGCCTTTGTTGGGGTAGAGTTGATCGGTACGATGGCTGCTGAAACCAAAGACCCTGAAAAGAATTTACCGAAAGCGGTGAATGCGATCCCTACACGTATCATTTTGTTCTATGTATTGGCATTGTTTATTGTGATGTCAGTTACACCGTGGACAGAAATTCCAGCAGATCAAAGCCCATTCGTTTCGTTATTCTTACATGCAGGAATCGGTGGTGCTGCGGTTATCATGAATTTGGTGGTGTTATCTTCGGTAATGTCGTCAATGAATAGTGGTGTGTTCTCAACCAGTCGTATGTTGTTCGGTTTGGCTAAAGAAGGGCAAGCGCCTGAGAAATTAGCAGAGCTTTCTAAACGTGCGGTTCCTGCGAAAGGTTTGCTATTTTCATGTGGCTTTATTATGGCAGGTGCTGCATTACAATACTTTGTTCCAAATACGGTTGAAGCTTTTACTTTGGCAAGTTCTTTATGCGTGATTTTATTTATTAGCATTTGGAGTATTATCATGGTTTGCTATATCCGCTACAGAAAATTGACACCTCAACTACATGAAAAATCGACATTTAAAATGCCAGGTGGTGTTTGGATGTCTTATGTTGTTTTGGTCTTTTTAGCGTTTACACTGGTGATTTTGAGTTTAGAGCCTGATACTTTAAAAGCGTTAATGATTAGTCCGTTATGGTTGATTATTTTAGCGATTACCTATCAAGTTTTATATAAACCTCGTATGAAAAAACGTAATCAAAAGCTGTAATGATTCCAATAATCAGGAGATGAACTTTAGGGCATCTCCTGAATACGATTTAACAATATGATCAAATTAAAATACTGAATTCATAGTGAAATAAATATAAAAATCTATTTTAATAGCAGCATCCAAAATGAATAAGCGTGCTATGAGAAATAATAAAATTGATGTACTGCGTGGAATTTTGATCCTTTTGGTTTTGATCCATCATTTTAATATTCCTTATCAATTACATGACACCGTTTTGGGTATATCAATCTTTGGTGAAAGTCTAAGTAGTTTAATTGCTCGCAATGGCAATTATGGTGTGACCATGTTCTTTGTTATTTCAGGTTTCTTAATCACACAACATACATTACAACGCAGTCATTCTCTAGCTCAAATCAATCTCAAAGATTTTTATATTCGCCGTGTTGCTCGAATTATGCCGTGCTTAGTATTACTGATTGCTATGGTCACAATACTAGGTGCAATCGGGCTTAAACCATTTATGAATCAAGCACCGAATGGTATTGAAGTCTCTTATGGATTAACTGTTTTTTCTGCTTTTACATTTTGGATGAATATATTGATCATTGAAAATGGCTGGGTTAATTATGCACTTGGGGTTTTATGGTCATTGTCTGTTGAGGAAGTCTTCTATTTGGCCTTTCCGATTCTGTGTTTAACACTTGGTCGAGGCAAAGGTTTGATTGCATTTCTGCTCGCTATCATTGTTTATGCACCGTATTTTCGTGCCTTACACTTTGGGGAAGCAAGTGGCGCTTATCTATACCATTATTTTTCCAGTTTTGATGGAATTGCAATCGGTTGCTTAACCGCTTTGATTGCTCAGAATCTGCATGAGAAAATCCAGTTCCCTAAATTGGTCATTCCCATAGTTTCTATTTTAATGATTACATTGTATTTGTATGCACCAATTAAAGAAGTGAGCATTTGGGGGATTAGTCTTTTTGCAATATTATCTGCGATTTTGATTTTCTGTTTTGCACAGAATCCACGCACTGAATCAGCCTCTATTTTCTCAAAAGCTATGCTATGGATTGGTCAGCGTAGTTATGAAATGTACTTATTTCATTTGATTATTTTAGGTTTGTTTAAGGTTGTTTATTTGCCTAAAGCAAGCTTGCCCATCGAAAAATTAATGTTATTACCTATTTATTTTATTGGTGTTTTTATTCTGAGTTGGGCGATTGAGAGGTATTATTCAACACCGTTGAATAAGAAGATTCGCAATCGTTTTACCGGCTAGAGCGATTAAAGCAACGCTTTCAATTGTGCTATATTGTGTGCTTTATACAAAATTGAAAAATATAAAATGATTAGGATGACAATGTGTTAAAAAAAATTGTTTTGGGAATGCTGGTCTTTTGTTTTATTTTTGGCGGCGCTTATGTTGTATGGTTACAAAAAGAGGTTAAGTTAAATCAAGAAGTTGTAAATATTTTAAAACTTGTTCCAGCATATGATCCCAATATACAACAAACGGCATTTTTTTATGCCAATGGATTTGATGCATTAGCAGATGTTAATCCGTCAGTATTAGGAAAAGAGCGCTATGATTTAGATTGGAAGTTGTATTTAGCCAATCCAGATGCGCAGAAAAATAGTCAAAATTTCTCAGCAATAACAGCCCAACAAATTGATTATAAAATTTTCTGGAGTAAAGAAGATAAAAAGCTGATTGCTGAAATTCAAGATCATTTGAATTCGGCAGATTATACTGAAACATCTTTCTGGAATGAAAATAAAACAGCTATAAATGCTTTGCTTGGTCAAAAACAATTTTTATTAGATCGTTATCAACAATTGATTCATCAACCGAATTATCAGGCATTGATTCAAACACCAACAGCAAATTCACCTTATACTTTATATTTCGATACGCATATATTATTTCTTGCCAATCTATATTTGAAGGGAAGTACGGATAATGTATTGGCATATATTCATCTAAAACTTGATCGCTTAAATCATAATTTAAATAGTGTGGATAAAGCTTTGATTATTGTTCAGGTCAATCAAGCGATTGATGTGCTCAATATTTTGGCACAGCACCAATCTAAACAAATTCAATTGCCTCAATTGAATGCTGAACAGTTAAGCTCTGAGAAACAAGCTGCTTATGAAATGCGTAATAATTATTATGTTTTTAAAAATATAGATGATCGCCTAAAACGAGCAAGTGATCAGACTGCAGGCTTGGCTAAATTATGGGGAAAAATTTATACCCCTTTTGCCTTTGATTTTAATCAGTCGATGAATCAAGCTTATTTAAATTATCAGCCTTATATCGAAGTTTCAAAATTACCGTATTCAAAATTTAGTGTGAAAATTAATCAGATTGAATTACCTAAACAAAAGAAATGGGCGCTGCGTAATAATATTGGTAATATTCTGAATCAGGTTGGTGGTTATGATTGGGCGCAAGAGATTTTACAACCAAGACTTTTAGATAATAAAATTCAGGTGTTTAATATCATTAATTCAAAGCAAAATTTAGATGTAGCAATCGCTAATAAAAGTAAAGCGGGCTATGTTTTTATTCGAAATAGAAATCAGCTTTGTGTAGAAAATCCATTTAAGAACCGCCAACAACTCAATAAACGGTCACAGCAGGATAGTTGTATTTATCTTTATTCAAAAAGTTGAAGACATAAAAAAACCTCCATCTAGGAGGTTTTTTTAATGCATGGATTAGAAGGTTGGTTTAACCACAACTAAAATAATCACAGCAAGTAAAATTAAGGTCGGCATTTCATTAAAAACACGCCAAAATTTATGTGATTTATAATGGGCATTGCCAATCAGCTTTTTGCGATAATAGCCACAAACAAAGTGATAAATCACCAATAGTCCAACTAAACCTACTTTTAGATAAAACCATACAGCTTCATGGTAATGATACTTTGCATCGCCCCAATCGACCAAGAAGTGTGCCGTAATCAGCGTTGCGATCATTGCAGGCCACATAATCCCACGATATAACTTACGTTCCATAATTTCAAAGCGTTGATGACTAATCGCATCATCACTCATTGCATGGTAAACATATAAACGTGGTAAATAAAATAAAGCAGCGAACCAACACACTACGGCGATAATATGTAAAGCTTTTACCCAAAGGAAAGCTTCAGAAGGAGCATCCATCAATTTACCCTTTTAAGGGCAGTGTGTTTGAAATTGATCATTCAAAATGATCTTTGAATGATCAATATTTCTCAGCTTAGCCTTCCCATTTTTTGAAAATAAGACAAGCATTTACACCGCCAAAACCGAAACTGTTACTCATCACAGTATTCAATTTTGCGTCACGTTTTTCAAGTACAATATCAAAACCTTTTGCGCCTTCGTCCAATTCAGTGACGTTGATGTTCGGTGCAATAAAGTCATTTTGCATCATTAATACAGAATAGATTGCTTCTTGAACGCCTGCTGCACCTAAGCTGTGACCTGTCATTGACTTGGTTGAGCTGAACGCAGGGACGTTACCTTCACCGAAAGCACGTTCCATTGCTTTAAGCTCTGTGATGTCACCCGCAGGAGTTGAGGTGCCATGTGTGTTGACATAATCGATCGTCTCTACACCATGTTGTTTTGCTTCTTCTAAAGCCATCAAGATACAGCGTGTTGCCCCTTCACCTGATGGTGCAACCATGTCTGCGCCGTCAGAGTTAGCTGCATATGCAACAACTTCAGCAAGGATATTTGCACCACGTGCTTGAGCATGTTCAAGTGATTCAAGAACCACAAAACCACCACCACCAGCGATGACAAAACCATCACGGTCTGCTGAATAAGGACGTGATGCCGTTTCAGGTGTGTCATTGTATTTTGAACATAATGCACCCATTGCATCAAACAATAAGCTTTGTGACCAGTGATCTTCTTCACCACCACCCGCAAGCATTAAATCTTGTTTACCCAATTGAATCAGGTTATATGCATAACCAATCGCATCGGCAGAGGTAGCACACGCACTGGTAATTGAATGTGCGATACCTTGCATTTTGAATGCAACACCAACGTTTGCCGTAATCGTATTTGACATATTACGTGGGACGAAGAAAGGACCAATTTTACGTGCGCCTTTTTCTTCTAGTAATTTGACCATTTCAGCAACAGAGGCTGTTGAGTTACCACCTGAACCACCTGCAATACCATAACGAGGATTGCCACCGATTTGCTCAGGTGTTAAACCTGCATTTTCAACTGCAGCCAAGGCAGCATTGTAGGCATACATGGCACAAACGCCCATGAAGCGTTTTAATTTACGGTCGATGCCATCAAAATCTTGTTCAGCTGCCGCACTGACATGGCTTTTGAAATTCAATTCTTCATAAGTAGGATTATGGCGAGTTCCAGAAATACCATTTTGCAAAGAATGTGTTACATCTGCTAGGGAATTACCGATACACGAATTAATACCCATACCCGTAATTACAACACGACGGTTCATGCAAAGTCCTTTATTTATAAATAGGGATACAATGGAGTCATTTAAACGTTTTTAGTTTTCTATCGCAATGGCGAAAGATACTGATTCGTCACTCAACTTTCATTCAACTGAAATTTGTATCAAACTGAGTGTAAAGCATGGTCATACTTAGTTTTATTGCTTATTTTAAAACGCATATTTGAGCTATTTTTTTAGCTAAAATTAGGCAAAACCATCCATAACGCTTATGCATTATAGATGGTTATTGCAAGTCAACGGCTAAAAAGGACGGACACTTTACAAGATTTTACCAAGGTGTTTTCTTTTCCCAGTCAGGGTCAAAACCATGGGTTGAGTCAGCTATTTTTAAATAATCGGCATAACTTTCAGCCAGTAAAATAGGTGGAATTTCTTTTAAAGGCAGGTCATGACTGTTCCAAGAGCGGCTGCCTTTTTTGGAAAATGCCAATTCATAGAGTACAGCAGGGATATTTTCCTCTGGTACATAGCTACCACTAAAAGTGATTTCTACATCAATTCCCAATTGTTTAAAGGGCTTGGTATAGCGATCAAATGATCCACCATCTTCAATACTGGCACGTTGGTAACCAAGTTTGGTCATTACACCACGTAAGGTGAAGGTATCGGTTAACCAGCCTTTGCGATCGTTAATTTCAGTGATATTGTCATTTTCCAGCTTAGGCACATGATGTGTCATCTGTTCAAACAAGAATTTCAGCTTATAGTCTTTAAAATGTGTAATCCAAGCTTTGGCTTCATCTTCACCAACTAATACGGCATGTGAAATTTGAATTTTACTATCAACACTCAGTTCAATTTCATCATCTTCAAGATTGAGTAAAGCACCATCGTCACTCGGTCTAAAGCTGACTTTCTCACCATTGGTTTTGATTTCTAACCAAACCAAACGCTGAATTAAACGTTTCATAATGGGATGTTCAAAAATATATTCTTGCCATTCAGCAACATTCCATTGGCGTTCACTACACATCGCTTCGTATAAGCGACCTGTTTGCATATCAATAACTTGTTTAAACTCTTTTTTACTGGTGCTGAATAAGGCTTTGGCTTCTTTAATTAAGCTTTCGTCATCATTTTGACGTGCAGCAGGCAGCGCTTTGATTTCCTTACCTTCTTCATTTCTCAGAATAAATTTATCTTTGTCATCTACAATTGCTGTAAATTGGCGAGAACCATATTGCAAATTCAGGACAGCATTTTCATCCAAACCTGCGGTCGGAATAGTACGATCTGCCAGTTCATCACTACTCCATTGATTCCGTTCTGCAATTTCAGAAACTAAAATATTTGCCAAAGTTTGAACGGATGCAGTTCTGTAACGGCGTGATAAAGACAGCAAAAGCTGAATAATTAGCGGATCATTGCTGAGTGATAATGCGCTGATCATGGCTTCAATTTGTGAACGGCGGGTGTAGTGCTGTTTCATGTAGTTTTGCAGGAGTTTGACGGCAAAACCTCCTTGTGCATGGACAGTCAAAGCCAGCATACCTTTGCTCTTAATTGCAGAACCTAAGTAAATTGCCAATTGTTCACGTTTAATTTCTTCAATGACTTCTTCTAAACTAATCGTGCCATATCTTCCGTAATATTCAGGGTATTTTTCACCATAACGTTTATACATATCACGATAATTGTTAAATCGAGCGGGTGCTTCTTTAGTGGCATAAGCCGCCGCTTCATCTAAACTTGGGCTTAAAGTGTCTTGGTGAATAAAGCTTTGTAATAGATGGTTAGCGATGAGCTGTTGACTTTTTGCATCAAGCAAGCCGATGTAACGTTGTAACAATTCATTGGCTTTGGGTTCTTTAAGTTTTTCGGCTAAAACAACCCACCATTGAATAATGTCAGGATCGACATTGCTGCCATCTTGCCATGTTGCTTTCGGTAAGGTTTTAAAATCGAACCATGTAAAGCTTGCAGAAAGTTTACCTTTTAACCCTTGCTCTGCCTCTTTGAGTAAAACAGCAGGTTTGAGATAAGCACTAATATCTTCACCTAATTTTTCCAGTGCAGTGAGTAATGCTGCGCGAACCACTTCTTTTTTCTCTTTTTTCAATAGTGCATTCAGTGGTTTAATGGCTTCTGGATGTTGCAAACGAGCAAGCCATTCGATTGCTGTAATTCGAATTTCTTGTTTGCCTGATTCAAGGGCTTCGATCGCCCGTTGCTGAATATTTGGAATGTTTTGCAATGCTTGCTGTGCATCAAAACGCAGACGTTTATTTTCACCCAAAGCAAATTCGAGTAAACGTGGAATAAATTGACTTGGAATAGTAGGGAAGCACTTTAAAACATAGATCGCATCTGAGGCATTAAATGCTTGATATTGATTTTTCTCCAAAGATGGCGAAAGCCCAAGTGCTTCCGTCAGAAAGTCCGTATTTTCAGCAAAGAACGGCCAAATCTTTTCAGGATCATTGATATATTCAGTTAGACTTGAATAATAAGAAGAACCCATTAAAACGCCTTTAGCAACTTTACGTTTTGGCTCAGTAAATTTCGCAATTTCTAAGGCTTGAACCAAATCTCGTAATTCATATTTGCTATATTCCGCAGGGTTGAGCATGTCAAATAAATTGGCCCAATATATCCAATCTCGATTTTGGTAACTGAGTAGACGTGCTGCATGTACGATGGAAAATTCAGGATATTTTTTATATTTATTTTTATAGGTAATAATATTTTCATAACGATGATACTTGATCATCGGTTTATCGTCATTCAGCGCATCGACAGTCGCTAAAAGGGTACTTTCTTTGATTTCTTTCAGTTGTTTTAATCCATCTTTTGCCCAGTTACGTTTGTACTGAGGTTCGTTTTTGTTATATTCAATTTCATCTACAACGGCTTGTTCTGCTTTTTCAAGCAACTCTTTATAATTGTCTAAAACATCTTGTGTGAAGCTTTGTGGAATTTTGCTTACAATCAGTGGGGCTCTTTCAGGAATATCAAAGTGTTGTATTTGATCTGCTGAATCAACGGATTGAAGTCTTTGAATCGCCATGAGTAGATTTTGTTGTACAGACTTTTGTTTTTCTTGAGCTAAAGCCTGCTCTAAAATCGTTAAATTCTCTGCACCTAAACGCGCCAATAAATCTGCTGAAAACCCACGCTCTTGACTTGACCCATCACGTAAGAATTCACCTAAATATTTTTGATTATCATTGAGATCTAATTGAGCAAGTAAGCTGGTGGCTAATGTACGAATCGTTTTAGATTTACCCACAGCCAGTTTTACGATTAAATCGGGGATTCGAATCAATAAATCTTTCTTTTCAGCAATATATTCCAAGAAAGTTTCTTGTCCAGCGACTGAAAGTGTAGGAATGACTTCCCTTAATTGGTCAAGGCGACCCCTTATATATTCCTGACAATCTTTGATTTCCAAAATGCGATGGAAGTCAGCACGGTGATAACTATCTATCTGTTTACGCTCAAATAAATATGCTAATAACTCTTCACCCAATCCTTCTTGGTCGTATTCAAGTAATTGTCTAAACTGTTCAAGTGATAAATTATTTTTAATCTCTTTGGCTGGATCTGCTTCACTAAATTTTCTATTTTCAAACATGACAATGTAAATATCGATCGTCAGATAAATAAACCATGCAGGAATTTTTTCATACACATTTTTAAAGTTTCTTTGTTGTGTTGCCGCTTCCAAAACTTTTGCAAAGCGAATGATTTGTGCAGCATCTAAATATTCAAATAATTTTCCATAAAATTGGCGGCGCGCTTGTACTGAGTTATTCGCAAGCTTATTTTGCTTTTTATCGAGTTGGATGTTGCCCCAATACCAGCCATATGTACCTGGTTTTCCTAAAAGAAGGAGTGCTTTTTCATCGGGTAAGTTATTTAATTTAAGTAACACATTCGGGTTGTCACCTTCAACAATAAACGCCAAAACCTCCTTGTGTAAGTCTTGTTCAATTTCGGTCAAGGGTAAAAATATTTTATAGAGTGCTTCGACTTTTTTTTGAAAGTCTTCATTATATTGGTTAGCGCCTGCTTGCGTTTTTGTTTCTATTGTTTTAGATGTTTCTTTATTCTCTGATTTGGAAAATAGAGATTCAATTTTTGAAAATAATTGATTGAACATAATGATTTCCTAAAGTGACAAAATGCCATGACTTAAATATTAGATTTGAAATTTCACTTGGTTATTCATCAAAATTATAGAGAAACTTAAACAGATTTAAATGTCGAAAATAATCTATCACGACATAGTTTGACCTTCTAAAATTATCCGTTGATTTAAACGTTGTAGTTGTAATAAAACGTGTCGCCATTTGAGTAAATGAATTGCTAGGTTATTTTGAGTAAGATTGAACCTTAAACTATGGGCAACAAAATCAAGACCTAAATCTGAAAACTGTTGTGCAATATTTTGGATTTTATCTAAATCCACCTGATCAAGCACAGCGCGACCTGTATTGGCATAAAACTCTAAAAGTGTCTGAATTTCGATGACCAAAACATCAATTGCGGAATAGTTTTGATGGTTTTTCCACTGTTTCTTTTCGGCTAAAAGTTTTTCAAAACGACCTGTGATTAATTCAGCTAAGCTACTTTTCTTTTGTATTGGATAATCATAGTCCAAACTAAATATTTTTAGGCCTTTTGCTGTGTCTAAAAACACACTGCATGGAATCAATTGAATCGCTTTGGTTGTGGTATCAATTCGGACTAAACTTGCGACAATTTGATCGTTTTGAATCAACTGAGTTAAATGTTTGATACGTGCACGATACTCGGGTTCAATGGGTAAGGATAATTTAACAGCGATACCTTGCTCATCAACCACACGATATTCAAAACTTTGCTCAAATTCATTTAAATCAGGCGCTGAAATACTTTTATGACGTAGTAATACATAACGAGATTTGGGTGGCTCTAAACTAGAGTGCGGTGTAATCAACGTTTGTAAGTCGTGCCATTTAGAAACGCCGATATTTAATTGATCGAGATCAGCTTTTTTAAGATCACTGACTAAACCTTTCTGTATAAAACGAGTCTCACTAGTTGCACTGAATGAGGTCTCAGAACTGGCTTTCGCATCGATCAATTCAAGTTGATGTTGTAACACATAACTTAGAGAACTTCCCCAAATTCCTGTGGCAGCTGCGCTATGCATATCAAAAGTACGATCTAAATGATTGGCACGTGCTTGGGTGACTTCTTTGAGCTGATTTTGCTGGCTATCCCAAAAACATACGGTTAACCCATGTGCACCACTTTCGGTACTCCACCATTCACAACCTAGCGGAATCAAATGCTCAACGGTTTCCTGTTGATAATCACGCTGAACTGAACCACGTAATTTTGTCAGTGCTTTGGTTTGCAGTTCAGGGGCTAGGCGTTGAACTTCAGACAATGCCACTAAATACGCGTATAAATATGCAATTTGATTAAAGATTTGTTGTTCTTCAACTTGGACGTTATTTTCTAAAAACTGCTTCATCGTGCCATGTAAAGTACGTAATACACTTCCAAGTCGTGGCAAACTTTGCGCACGTGCTTGCATATTATAAATGTGTAATGCCATCACAGATTCTTTAGCAAGGTGCGAAAGTCCTTGTTGAATAAAGTTTTGACAAATGACTTTTAATTCTTCAATAAATTCAAAATCATCAGAAGAAAGTTGATGTTCTGAACGCTGTTCGTGTTGTGTTGTATCAATTGCCCATTGCCATGTTTCAGGACGATGTTTAAGCCATAAATAAGCAATACAAGCCAAATGCCCCGCTATTTTTTGTTTATCAGGAATGTCCGAAAGCATGCCTTCAAAACCGGTTGTAGGGTAGAGTAGGACTTTATTGGGACTTAAATCCGTTTGAAAACTAATTTTTTCAGCTTGAATATCAACTGTACAAAGCGTTTGATTGGTTTGCCAATTTTGCACCAGTTCATAAGCAAGACGAACATTAGCTTTTCCCGCTTTTTTTTGTATTTTGAGATGATCAAATTCTAAAACAACATCTAAAGCATTTTTTGTATTTTCAATAACTTGTGGTGCTGAAATATTTGAATTTTGATCTTCGGGTTTGTGTTGAGTCGTTGTTTGCTCGATATTTTCAGTTTGTTTGACGGATTCACTAAAAACAGCTGTATTGTCCTGAATCCATAAAATACTGCTTAAAATATGCTTACAGCTACCTTGTGCAGAACAGTTACAAGAGGCTTTTGTAATCCCTTCACTGGGCAATTTAACTTCGCATTCTTCAACTTTAAACAATAACTCAGTCGTACTTTGTGATAGCAATTCAACTTCTGCCAACGCTTTGCGTGCTCGTCTTAATAAGCCTGCATTGCTGTGCATGGTGAGGCTATCTTCATCATATTGCGTATAAATTTGCCAACTCATTGCATCACCTCTGCAAACCATGTCGCCAAATGTTCTGGTGTCATGGCAGCGATTTGCATGCCACGTTGTTGAAGTTTTTGTGCCATATTCATGTCATAGACAGGATTTGCAGTTTGATCCAGTGCAGCAAGACCTAAAAGTTTGCAGCCTTGTTGGTTGAGCTGACTGGTTATATTCAACATGTGTTGAACGGATGCACCTTCTTCAAAGTCACTGATTAAAACCAAAATACTACGATTCGGTTGTTTGATTTTGCTTTGACAATATTGCAAGGCTTGTCCGATATTGGTTCCACCGCCCAATTGTATGGTCAATAAAACTTCGACAGGGTCGTGTGCTAAATGACTCAAATCCACAATTTGCGTATCAAATAACACAAGGCTGATCTGGACCGCAGGCAGTGCTGCCAAAATACTCGCACAAACAGCGGCATACATGACTGAATCAAGCATTGAGCCACTTTGGTCAACACATAACACAATTTCCCAAGGCAAATGTTTCTGGACACGTGCATTAAAATAAGGGGTTTGAATAATCAGTTTTTGTAATTCAGGCTGATAGTTTTTGAGGTTGGCTTGAATGGTTTTTTTCCAGTCAAAATTCTGTGCTTGTTTGATATGTGAACGTTTAAAACGATTTCGACGACCTTGTAAGGCTTGTAAAAATTGCGAACGGACTTTTTGTAGCAACTCTTCTACGACTTTTTGAATCAACTCTCGAATTGCATCTTTCATCTCATTGCTTAAACGACCTCGCATACTCAGTAATGCCTTTGCGATTGCAGGATTCGGTTCAAGTTGTCGTACATGCTCTGGGTTTTTGAGTAATTCTGTCAATTGATAACGTTCAATCGCTTGTTTTTGCATGCGTTCAAATGTCGATTTTGGAAAAAGCTTTCGACTCTGATTGAGCCAATTGATCGCATTCAATTGCGAAGCCTCTAAGCCGCCATGTCTATTTTTCGCTTGTTCGACACCACGGCGCTTATATTCATTTTGATATAAATAATCTAGATTGCGTTCAAGCTTTAATTGGTCAGCAGACAAAGTTGCTGCGGATAAGCTTTGATCGGCATAACGACCTAACATTAAACGCCAACGCCGAGCTTGATCCATTTGATCAAGTGCTGTTGATGGGGCATTGTCTCTATCTTTATTTTCAATATTGTTTTGATCAGGAAGCAATTTACTCATTATCTGCTCCTTGAGAGGTAGAATGGGGGCTTAGAATCTGAGCATCTTGAATATGTTGATTTGTTTGAAATTTAGAATAGCTATCGTGTGAGCTTGCTAGTAGCCATTGATCTAAATGGTCATATTCAAATAATCTACGTAATTGTTGATTAAGCTGAACGCCTTGTAATAGATCTTTTTCACCCATATGGCTGAGCACTTGATCTAAAATCGCGTCATCCCCCAATCCTGTCATTTGAGCAATGATTTTAGACACTTTGCTACTTTGTTTGGGGGTAAGTTGACTGAAGATATAACGCATATCAGGGAGGATTTGGATAAAAGTCTCTTCTGACCAATGGGTAACCAGTTGGTATAACGCATCAATTGCAACTTTTGATTGCACAAAAATTTCAGGTGCGATGAAGAACATTCCATGTAAATATTGCACTGATTCTTCAGATTCACTGCCGATTGCAAAGGCAAGTTTAAGCTGCTGTTGTAATTGATTTTGTTCAATTCGATGATCTAAAAATTGTAAAACATGAATTGCACCTTTAAGCTGATTGAGATGAAACAGATTGATTTGGTTGAGATCAATCTGTGCGTACATCAAATCTAATAAATCTAAATATTGTGTATCGAGTGTTGGATGATTGAACGGAATTGCATGCTGTTTTAGATTTAAAATCAATTCATGTAAGGTTTTGAGGTTTTTTAAATTGCTTTCAATTTTTTCTTCATGCGTATCATACAATTGATCCAATAGAAAGCAGGCTTGATAAACAGCAAAATTTAAACGATGTGCGACAGCATGTTCGGGTAGATTCAATAACTTCCGAGCATGCCATAAATAATAAAGTTGTTGAGCAGCACCAATCACAGAAGCCAGATTTTGATCTGTTTCAAGATAACCATCCAGTTGTTGATTGAGTAATTGTATATGCTGTTTTAAGCCCAAACGACAGGCTAAAGCCAACAACTTTGCTGTTTCATATGCAGATTGACCAAGACCATTTTGTTCATTGTCTTGTTGTAATTTAATGATTTTGAGCAGTGCAATCTGTTCCAGCTGATTGCCCATTTCAGCCAGTTCAATCAAACGAGCTTCGACACTTGGTGTCCATGCATAACGCCATTCTTCAAACAACAAGTCTAAACTTGCGCCATGCACAAAATCGGGTCCTGAAAGACGCTGTGCAAAGTGACAATCAACAAACGCCAGTAAATGTAGATATTGGCTGATGTTTTGATGTAATGGCTTACGGTAAATATCCAGTTTACGATTGCGTAGAATTGTATCATTCAGATTAAAACGAAAATCTTTAACTTGTTGATAGGTATTCTGTAGAAGTGCAGGGCTATGTTGGTGGCTTGCGACTTTCCCTAGTTGTTGACCACTTAAAAATTTGAAAATACAGCTCAACAAATGATGCTGACCATCTTCAATCTCGCCTTTAATTAAAGCTGTTTGCAAGGCATCTAATAGGTCATAACGACTTGGTTGATAATGTCCTCGAAGCATTGCCAATTGCCAAGCCAACTCAGCCGTATTTTTTAAGGCAATATAAGGAGTGACTTCCAAGGCTTGTTCTTGCGCAAGAAAATGACAAAGCTCGTTTAAATATTGGAAAAAATTGAGCTGAATTTGTTCAGATGTTTGAGTGTTGTTTTGATTTAAATTCTGCCAAATTTGTTGATAATAAGCAGGTGAAGGCATACCAGATGCATAACCATTTAAAGCATCCAAACGATCAAAGCTATAACGAATCAACCATGCCTGTTCTTGCCAGTTTTGTTTTTGATCTTTGACAATAAAACGTTCAGCTGTTTGAGGGTTAGCTAAGTTTTCAACCAATGCAAGGGTGTGAAAACCGCCAGTAACCACTAAAACTGTATGGTCAGGGTGAATCGTATCCTGAATACAATTCCACATGACATCTTCACGGTGTAATGACGCTTCTTGCAACAGTACATCTTTTTCATAGTCTAATCGTGCTAAAGAACACCAAGCAAAAACCTCATCAAAAAAAATATCAGCTTTAGCTAAAGATTCAGTCTGTTGCAGTTCGAACAAATGATCCCAAAGTTCATCATGATTTCGACAATGCATTTTCAACGCCAGTTCTTGAATATACTGACTATGTGCAAAATAACGCTCAGACAAGAGGCTTTTTTGTTGCCAATCCAAATCAGCTTGTTCAGTTTTCAATGCGCTTTGTTTTGCCCAAGCTAAGTCAATAAATTTAACATTTGCTTGAATGTTCTTAGCCTGTTGAATCGCAACCCATTCTGGGGAATATTCACAAAATGGAAAATAAGCTGAAAATAGTTCGGGTAGTGTTTCGGTTTCATCCTCATCATCTTGCTTGGTTTTTTGTTTTGAAGATGTTTTGGTACTTGATGATTGATGTAGAGGTTGGGCTTGCGCAAAGATCGCAATAGGTGGTTGCGTTTCTATATCTTGTAGGCTTTCGATTAAAAATTCAAAGCTGGTTGGTGCTTCAATCAAAATATGGGTGGGTTGTATTTCCTCAATATATTTTTTTAAAGCATAGGCGCAAACAGGGCTGTGGTGGCGAATCGGTGCAAAATAAATATTTTGTTCTGCTAACTTTTGTTTAAGTTGAAATGCCTGCTTTAATCGTGCGGGCATTTCATCAAATACATCATTTTCAGCCTGTTGTTGCATGATCAGAACTCACGACTTGCATCAAAAAAAGCTTTCCAATCAGCATCTTTTCGTGCGCGTTCTTTGGCGACTGTGTCAAGATAATATCGCATGCGTTTGGCGTCATCAGGATTATCTTTAAAAACCACGCCAATCAACTGTTGCGCAATATGATCTGCTTTTAATTTGCCATCACTTAAATAAATCGCTTGTAGACTCGCTGCATGTGCAATATTGACAGCTTCGGCTGTAGACATGACTGCATCAGGTGTTTTTAAGCTTGCACCTTGTAAGCTTTGCCCCGTTCTGAATTCATTAAATACCGTGACTAAAAGTTCGATCACCTCAGGGCGAACTTGGACTTCACTATATAAGTCAGCAAGTTGTTGTTTTAGCTGTAATCCGACCAATTCAACCTCAAACTGACGATCACGGATTGGCTTGACTGTTTCAAAGTTAAAACGACGTTTGAGGGCTGCAGACATTTCATGTACGCCACGATCTCTTAAGTTGGCTGTGGCAATAATGTTAAAGCCTTGCATTGCCTGCAAACTAAAGTCTTGTCCCATTTCAGGAATCATCATTTGCTTTTCAGAAAGTAAAGAGACCAGTACATCTTGAATTTCAGGTGGACAACGGGTGATTTCTTCAAAGCGTGCCAGTTGTCCATTCTTCATGGCGTGGAATAAAGGCGAGGGGATTAAGGATTTATCTGTCGGGCCTTCCGATAAAAGCAAAGCATAATTCCATGAGTATTTAATATGGTCTTCTGTTGTACCAGCTGTACCTTGGATGGTGAGTTGAGAGTTTGCTGAAATTGCAGCACTAAATAACTCGGATAACATTGATTTTGCAGTACCTGGCTCACCTACAAGCATCAGGCCTTGATTTCCCATCAACGTCACCAATGCACGATCAACCAGTGCATCATCACCATAAAATTTCTTTTGGATTTCTAATTGAGCATCACCTAAAATAAAGGTACGTACTGCATAAGCAGAAAGCTGCCATCCAGCAGGTTTCTTATGCTTATCTTGTGCTTTTAAGCGTGAAAGTTCTGCTTGATATTTTTGTTCAGAAGTTTGTTTTATCTGTGTACGAATATTTTCTATCATTTTAAATAAATTCAAAAAACTAAAATCTAAATTTATCTTAGTGAATAAAAATACAAATGCAAAGTGAGTATTTACGCTGCTGCGACAAATTGTGTCACAAAGAACTACAGTAAATGGTTTAAATTTTTACTTCTTTAACGAATCAAAACAGATTACAGTGGATAACCAGTGCAACAATACCGATTATCTTGTAAAGAAATATAAATGGGTGAGCAAAAGATTATGTCTGATACGAATAATAAACAACGTGGTGGTTTGATCTCTAACGCTTTAGGTATGGCGAAAAAGCTCGGTGAAACAGGTTTTGAAATGATCAATCATGTTGCACCAGGTTCGGTAAGCAAGTTGGTGCAAAATCCTCAAGATGAAAAAGTGATTCAAGGCTTTGCCAAAGAGAAAACTGCATTTGAATCGAAAAAATATGAGAATCCTCAACAAATGATGCGTGAGCATTTACCCAATGTCACAGGTAAGTTGTTAGGGAGGCATTATAAAAAGATTAACAATGTTGCTGCCTTTATTTCTCCCGATTTGAACGATAAATTATCAGATTATCTTTTTGATAAATTGAATGATTTTGTTTCCGAGTGGAGTTCAGCAGAAGCCTTATTAAAAGAAGTTGGTGCAAAGAATTTAGCTGAATTGGCCAAAGATCCTGCTCGGTCAAAACGAATTAGCACCGCAATTGCCAATCAAAATAAAATTATTGCTGCGATCCAAGGCACATTAACAGGTGCTGTGGGAGGGGTAGGGGCTCTGATTGATGTTCCAACTTCTCTTGCACTCGCTTTAAGAAGTATTTATCAAACAGGTCGAGCACATGGTTTTGAGTTAAATATTCAAGATCAAGCAGTCGTTGAATATATTTTCAAGCAAATTGATTTAGGCTCAGTTGCAGAAAAACAAGCTTTGATGGCGGCAATTCGTACATTGACGAGCGTGATGGAAACCCACAATGTGACTCAGTTACAACAACTTTTAGGTTCTAGTAATGATACTGAGTTACTTAAAAAGTGGATCGCCAATGATGATGGTTCATTTAAATTAAATTGGATGAATAACCTACCACACTTGGGTTTACTTTCTCGTTTAACGCCATTGGCAACCATGGGAATAAGTGCAGTTTACAGTTGGAAGTTGGTTGAAGATGCAACTGATCAAGCTGAAGTTGTTTTTTCAGGTGCACAAAATTATTTATTACAACATTCGAATGCACAAATAAGCGCATTAGAAGCTTATGAGAAGTCTGTAGAATTGTTATCTCAAGCCAGCCCTTTATTGTTAAATGAAACTCTTGAGCAAGGGCATCATCAAAAGCCTCATGCAGAGCTGAGTTCAATGGGTGAATCAGTACAAACAGCGACTGAGAATGACAGCATTAAACAAGTCGAAGTGAAAGTAAAAGCACCAGCAACTGAACAAAAGTTAGAAATTGAACAAGAAGTTCAGCAAGGTATTCAGTCACTTGCAGATACGCATGTGCAAGAAAAGGCCGACGTGAAACCAATACCAGCCAAGCCTCGTCGTACTGCTCCCAAAAAGACGGCGCCGACAGCAACACAGCCTGAAGCGAAAAATCAAGTTACAGCAAAAACTGTAACAAAAAAGCGTACACCTGCAAAACCTAAGGCGGCGACAGCAAAAACAGAAAAACCAAATGATGAAGCGATTGATAAATCAGGAAATAATACGGACTAGAGTGATTAAAAACTTGAGTTGAAAATTGGAGTGGTCAATATTTGACGCCATGTTGAATGTTGACCATTTTTACTTCTTGGCTTACAATTGCATGCCCTCAAAAAGTGGTACTTTTTTGAGGCTTTTTATTAACGGGAGAATTGCCATATGGCAACAACAAATCAGTTGATCCGTAAGGGTCGTACGACTTTGGTTGAAAAATCAAAAGTTCCTGCGTTAAAGGCTTGTCCACAACGCCGTGGTGTTTGTACACGTGTTTATACAACTACACCTAAAAAACCTAACTCAGCAATGCGTAAAGTTTGCCGTGTTCGCTTAACTTCAGGCTTTGAAGTTTCAAGCTATATCGGTGGTGAAGGTCATAACCTACAAGAGCACAGTGTTGTTCTTATCCGTGGTGGTCGTGTTAAAGACTTACCGGGTGTACGTTACCATACCGTTCGTGGTTCTTTGGACTGTGCTGGTGTTAAAGATCGTAACCAGTCTCGTTCAAAATACGGTACTAAACGTCCTAAGAAATAATTCGTTAAGAATTAGTTTTTAGACTGTAGACCGCAATCCTTTATCGTCTCGCTTGTCTGATTTCTGCATTTATTTTGTGAAATTCAAGCGACGTGTAGTAAGGCCAGTGAATAGCACACGACACTTTGTGCTCATGCTGGATAAACCTGAAGTGTCATATTTATAGGTAGTTTAAAATGCCAAGACGTCGCGTAGTCGCTGCTCGTGAAATCCTTCCGGATCCGAAGTTCAGTAGCCAAACAATCGCTAAATTCATGAACCACGTAATGCAAGATGGTAAAAAATCGATTGCAGAAAGTATCGTTTACGGTGCTTTAGATCGCGTTCAAGAAAAAAACAAAGTAGACCCAGTTGAATTTTTCGAGACTACTCTTGAAAAAGTTCGTCCTATGGTTGAAGTAAAAGCACGCCGTGTTGGTGGTGCTACTTATCAAGTACCTATGGAAGTGCGCCCATCCCGTCGTACTGCCTTAGCTATGCGTTGGTTAGTAGATGCTGCTGCTAAGCGTTCTGAAAAAACTATGGCTTTACGTCTTGCTGGTGAGTTGCTTGATGCAGCTGAAGGTAAAGGCGCAGCGATCAAAAAACGTGAAGATGTGCATCGTATGGCTGAAGCCAACAAAGCCTTCTCTCACTACCGCTTCTAAGCGGCTAAAACAGTCCCTAATCAGGAGAATACTCATGCGTATTGCAGCACGATTTAACATCGCCCTCTACTCTAGTGGGGGATTTGCGGGAATTTAAGTTGTCCTTAAATTCGTATTGAGTATCCGTACGCATCAATAAGTTATTGATGCGTCCTGTTTTAAACAACAAAATTTAGGAATGCAAGAAATCATGGCTCGTCAAACCCCAATTTCTCGTTATCGTAACATTGGTATTTCTGCACATATTGATGCGGGTAAAACTACAACGACTGAACGTATCTTGTTCTACACAGGTGTATCTCACAAAATTGGTGAAGTACATGATGGTGCAGCAACAATGGACTGGATGGAGCAAGAGCAAGAACGTGGTATTACAATCACTTCTGCTGCGACAACTACATTCTGGTCAGGTATGAGTAAGCAGTTCCCTGAACACCGTATCAACGTAATTGATACTCCGGGACACGTAGACTTCACAATCGAAGTTGAACGTTCTATGCGTGTTCTTGATGGTGCATGTATGGTTTACTGTGCTGTAGGTGGTGTTCAACCTCAGTCTGAAACTGTATGGCGTCAAGCGAACAAATACCAAGTACCTCGTTTAGCATTCGTGAACAAGATGGACCGTACTGGTGCAAACTTCTTCCGTGTTGTTGAACAAATGAAGACTCGTCTTGGTGCGCATCCTGTACCAGTCGTTATTCCAATTGGTGCTGAAGAAGACTTCCAAGGCGTAATCGACTTGATCGAAATGAAAGCGATCATTTGGGATGAAGCTTCACAAGGTATGAAGTTCGAATACGGTGAGATTCCTGCTGAACTTTTAGCTTCTGCTGAAGAATGGCGTACTAACATGGTTGAAGCTGCTGCTGAAGCTTCTGAAGAGTTAATGGATGAATACTTGAACAATGGCGATTTGACGAAAGAGCAAATCGTAAATGGTCTTCGTGTTCAAACTTTGGCTTGTCAAATTCAACCAATGCTTTGTGGTACAGCGTTCAAAAACAAAGGTGTTCAACGTATGTTGGATGCTGTAATTGAATTCTTACCATCGCCTACAGAAGTTAAAGCGATCGAAGGTGTACTTGACGATAAAGCTGAAACTAAAGCGATTCGTGAAGCATCTGACGAAGCGCCGTTCTCTGCGTTGGCGTTCAAAATCATGAACGACAAATTCGTAGGTAACTTGACTTTCGTACGTGTTTACTCGGGTGTTCTTAAACAAGGTGATTCTGTTTATAACCCTGTTAAATCTAAACGTGAGCGTATTGGTCGTATCGTGCAAATGCATGCAAATGACCGTCAAGACGTTGAAGAAATCCGTGCAGGCGATATCGCTGCATGTGTAGGTCTTAAAGACGTAACAACTGGTGATACTTTATGTGATGAGAAAAATATCATTACATTAGAGCGTATGGAATTCCCAGAGCCAGTAATTGCACTTGCTGTTGAGCCAAAAACTAAAGCTGACCAAGAAAAAATGTCAATCGCTTTAGGTCGTTTGGCGAAAGAAGATCCATCGTTCCGTGTTCGCACAGACGAAGAATCTGGCCAAACCATTATTGCAGGTATGGGTGAGCTTCACCTTGACATCATCGTTGACCGTATGAAGCGTGAATTCGGTGTTGAAGCGAACATTGGTAAACCAATGGTTGCTTACCGTGAGACGATCAAAAAGTCTGTTGAACAAGAAGGTAAATTCGTTCGTCAAACTGGTGGTAAAGGTAAATTCGGTCACGTATACGTACGTTTAGAACCGCTTGATCCTGAAGCTGGTAAAGAATACGAGTTCGCTGAAGAAGTTGTTGGTGGTGTTGTACCTAAAGAATTCTTTGGTGCGGTTGACAAAGGTATTCAAGAACGTATGAAGAATGGTGTATTGGCTGGTTACCCTGTTGTGGGTATCAAAGCGACATTATTCGATGGTTCTTACCATGATGTCGACTCTGACGAATTATCGTTCAAAATGGCAGGTTCTTACGCATTCCGTGATGGTTTCATGAAAGCAGATCCTATCTTGCTTGAACCGATCATGAAAGTTGAAGTAGAAACTCCAGAAGACTACATGGGCGATATCATGGGTGACTTAAACCGTCGTCGTGGTATGGTTCAAGGTATGGATGATCTTCCTGGCGGTACTAAAGCCATTCGTGCTGAAGTTCCACTTGCTGAGATGTTTGGTTACGCGACTCAAATGCGTTCTATGTCTCAAGGTCGTGCGACATACTCTATGGAATTTGCTAAATATGCTGAAACTCCACGTAACGTGGCTGAAGGCATCATTTCTAAATTCCAGTCTGGCGGTAAAAAAGGTGACGACGAGTAATCTTTCGATTACTATAAGCCCAAACTAATTCATAGTTAAAAACCAAATGCTCATGTAGCGATCCTGCATGAGTAATTTAAAAAGGAAGCTCTCATGGCTAAGGCTAAGTTTGAACGTAATAAGCCACACGTAAACGTGGGTACAATTGGTCACGTTGACCATGGTAAAACAACTTTAACTGCTGCAATTGCAACAATTTGTGCAAAAACTTACGGCGGTGAAGCGAAAGACTACGCAGCAATTGACTCTGCACCAGAAGAAAAAGCACGTGGTATTACAATTAATACTTCACACGTAGAATACGAT
>NZ_RAXT01000027.1 GCF_003611475.1 Acinetobacter rongchengensis
ATAATCTTTTAAGATCTGACGGCGTGCTTTTTTACGGAACTTTGTTGCATCCGCCCATACTTGCTTCCAAGTCTTGGTTTTATAAACCAAAGCATCTTCCAAATGTAAGTTTTGCACACCGACATACCATTCAAAAAATACCATTAATTGAATCGCCAGCGGAATATTCAAAAGAAAACGAGGCTCCCACTTTTGTGATTCACTCACACGTAATAAACCATAACCGACATCATGGTCTTTACCGACAATATTGGTATAGGTATGGTGTATATAATTATGGGTATATTTCCAATCATCACCTGTAGACATGGTATCCCAGTCATAGTTTGCACCATTTAGACTTGGATCATTCAACCAGTCAAACTGCCCATGCATCACGTTATGACCCAATTCCATATTTTCAACAATTTTGGAAATACCCAACAATGCTGTACCGAATACCCAAACAGGTGGGATCCAACCACCAAACATTAACGCTCCACGTGAAACAATTTCGCTATAACGTACAAAATTTCGGATTTTATAAATGTACTTAGCGTCTTGTTCGCCTAAGCTATCCATCACTTCACGACGAATTTCATCGACACGGCGACCAAATTCAGCTGTTTGTTCTGGGCTTAAATGTTTTGACTTACTGTTTGGAAAACTCACTGACATATTCATGACTTTACTCCCACACCATTCATTTTTTATGAACTGTGCCTTAAATTTTGGATATACGTTCCCCTGAGCTTTAAACTTAAAACTCTGAGTTTTTAATTTTTAAATTTGAATGAAAATAAGGGCTTGAAATTACAAGTTAATTGTCACAGGACTAATCGCTTGACTAATACACAACTTAATTTGAGTATTGGAAGCATGGTCAATTTCACCTGTCAGCATATTTTTGGTTGAGCCACTCACTTTAGTACAAGTACAGGTATTACAAATCCCCATACGACAACCATGTGTAGGCTTCAAACCTGCTTGTTCAGCACTTTCTAGAAGACTTGATCTCGCCTCAAACGCTTGTTGTGAACGTAAGAACACGACTGGCTGCGCCACTAAGCTTTCATCAACTGCAATTTGGAAATACTCTTGTTTCAGTTGCTGCTCAATATTTAAATTTTGAAAAATCTGATTCAAACTTTGCATCATTGCTGATGCACCACATGCATAACTTTGACGTATTTGAAAATCAGGAACCAACTCTTCCAACAGTTCTATAGTCACATGTTGTTTGTTTTGCGTTGTATTAATTGCATGATATTTAAACTGAGCATTTTGCTGATCAAGTTGCTCCAAATCTGTATGAAATGCGTCATCACGACTAAAATAAATTAAATCAATAGAACGATTTGATACTTTTAAGGCTTCAAGTAAAAGCGAATAAATTGCGGTAATTCCACTACCCGATGCAATCAATAATATAGGTGCAACATCTTGATTAAGAACAAAATCGCCCTGCGGTTGAGAAAGTTCAACAATATTGCCAAAAGTCAGCTGAGTCAGCACGTTGGACACTTTACCTTGTTGTTTGACCGCGATGATGATGTCGCCATTGGCTAGAAATTTCACCACAGAATAACTACGTTGTTGGCGTACACCTGCAATTTCTACAGTGACAAGAATACTTTGCCCTGCTTTAAATTGTTGATGCTTAAAATTACGATTCGGACGTAATTGAATTTGATAAAAATCAGGACTTAAAGCACGTGTCTTAACCACTGTTGCTTTCACTTTTTTCCAAGCCCAAACAGGATTAATTTTTTCAGCGATAAAGTCGACAAAATCCTCTCGAATGATTTCTGGTCGATAGTCATCCTGTTGATTCATGGCTGTTTGATACTGCATATAGCTACTCATATTAAGTTCCTCTTTGTGCTTGCTATTTATTGAGTGAACAAATGTTCTTTTAGTGAACATATGTACACTATATCTGTTTTTTAGAATCAGTCAACACCTGTTCACTGACATTCGTCGTTTAATTTGTTTATTTTTTTGATAAACTCATCACAACAAAAAACTTTGGATACCAGAATGTCGATACGGGATGAACGTAAACAGCAAAGTCGACAGGCTTTACTCGATGCTGCTTTAACTTTGAGCACATCAGGTCGTTCATTTTCGAGCATTAGCTTGCGTGAAGTGGCACGAGAGGTTGGCTTAGTTCCGACGGCTTTTTATCGACATTTTCAAGACATGGATGAGCTTGGTCAGGAACTGGTCGATCAAGTTGCTTTATATCTAAAAAATGTTTTAAATCAGTTGGGCAAAGGCTTTGCTCATCCTGAAGCAAGAACGAAAACCAGTATGCAATTGTTTTTTGAAGCGGTAGATAAAAACCCACAACAATGGATCTTTATGATTTCTGAGCGTTGGGGAGGTTCTGAAGCGATACGTAAAGCCATCGCGCGTGAGATCGTTTTTTTAAATGATGATCTTGCAAATAGTCTAAAAAAGTTTGAAATCGTACAAAACTTTCATGATGAAAATGATCTAAAAGTGATTACCAATATCTTGATTAATTTATCTTTTACTTGGGCAATGTCATGGATCAGCTTGCAACGACTCTACACAGGGATCGAACTAGAACTACAAAAAATGGTTCTGCAAAAACAAGCCGTCACTCAAATTCGTCTGATTTTTAAAGGGATTGAAAATTGGGATATTCAAAAAACTGAATCATAATAAATTCAATCATTGTAAAAAAGACGCGAACAAATTGCTTTCATCGAAAAATAGAAACTCGATAAGCAATAAAAAAACCCGCAATTATTTGCGGGTTTTTGCAACTGAAAGACTTATTTGCTTTTACGTTCTTTATTGATTAAGTAATCAACGACTTGAGTCACTTTGCCGTCTTCACCTTGTACCACATATTTACCATTCACAACCACGGCTGGAACACCTGATAATTGGTATTGTGCAGCCAATTGGTTCGATTCTGCTACTTTTGCAGTGATCGCAAATGAACTATACATGCTGTTAAATTTGGCCTCAGGCACGCCATAACGTGTATAGAATTTCGCAAAAGCATCTTTATCTAGGATTTGCTGACCAGTTCCATTGGCATGGAATAATGGCAAATGCGTACGCTTACGCACACCGAGGGCTTCAGATACATAATAAGCACGTGCGCCCTGTTCCCAAAGCGGGTTCATTGCTGCAGGGGTACGAATAAAATTCACATCTTTTGGAATTTTCTTCAACCATGTTTGCATATGCGGTTCTAATTTAAAACAGTGCGGGCATCCATACCAAAAAAATTCACGTACTTCAATCTTACCTGGAACACTGACCTTTCCAGGATTTTGCACAACGGTATAGTCTTTACCTGCAACGAAATCAGCAGCCATGGTATTTGCAGAAAATGCCATAACCATTGCAGTCATGCCACCAAGAATAAATTTTTTCATTGACTTTATTGTCCTCGAAGTCGTTTTGTATAGCTTATGCACTAACTATAAAACAAATATGGGAAAATCGTTTTCCTTCTGTGAAGTTTTTTACACGATTCATCGCTTTTTTCAGAATTAACGTTACACTAGGGTCTGTTGATAATTCTTCTATGAAATACCAACAAACCTTAGCATAGCTTGAATTAATTTTTGATTAAAACAATTTACTCAGAGGTGACTGTCATGTCGCAACTTAATGTTGATCCACAAGAAATTGCAAAATTTGAAGCACTCGCTGCTTTATGGTGGGATCAACACTCTGAGTTCAGACCCTTACATCAAATTAATCCACTACGCTTAAACTGGATCGATGAGCATTCAGGTGGTTTAGCAGGCAAAAAGATTTTAGATGTGGGTTGTGGTGGCGGTATCTTGGCAGAAAGCATGGCACGTCGTGGTGCTGATGTTCTGGGTATTGATATGGGTCTCGCGCCGCTTAATGTTGCACGTCTACATGCAGAACAGGAAAATGTTCACAATATTGAATATCGTCAAGTTCCTGTTGAGCAACTTGCAGAAGAGCAAGCTGGACAATATGACATTGTGACCTGTATGGAAATGCTCGAACATGTTCCAGATCCAGCATCGATCATTCAAGCCTGCCAAAAATTGGTTAAACCGAATGGTCATGTGTTTTTTTCAACCATTAACCGTAATCCTAAATCGTATTTATTCGCCATTATCGGGGCTGAATATGTATTACGTTTATTGAAAAAAGGCACACACGATTATCATAAATTCATTAAGCCATCTGAACTTGCGGATGATATTCGCAATTCAGGTCTAAAGCTCAAAGATATGACAGGCTTACATTACAACCCATTAACCAAACATTATTGGCTTGCTCCAAATGTGGATGTGAACTATATGGTCTATACGGTAAATGAAGGTGTGTAATGCAAGCAGTACTGTTTGATTTAGATGGAACATTGATTGATACCGCAGCGGATTTTATTCGTATTATTCAACACATGTGCCGTGAAGAAGGTCATGCGGTGGTTGATGCCGATTTAATTCGCACACAAGTGTCAGAAGGCGCTCGGGCCATGGTCAAGCTGGTTTATCCTGAATTGGCTGTGGATGATCCTATTTTCCTCGCTCATCGTCAGCGTTTCTTAGATTTATACGGTGAAGATATTGCTGTGGATACAGACTTATTTCAAGGTATGTATCCTTTAATCGAAGATTTAGAAAGTCATAATATCCTATGGGGAATCGTCACCAATAAACCTCGTGGTCTGAGCGAGTCTTTGTTGCAAGCATTGAACTTAAGCGAACGTTGTGCAGTATTGGTTTGCCCTGAAGATGTGACGCATACCAAACCAGACCCTGAACCGATGTATCTTGCAGCAAGTCACTTGCAGATTGATCCAAAACAGATTATTTATGTAGGTGATCATCCACGTGATATTGATGCAGGACGAAATGCCAGTATGTATACCATACTTGCAGCTTATGGCTATTTACCTTTAGAGCACAAAGACAATTTAGATGCATGGCAAGCGGATTGTATTGTGAATAATGTGACTGAGTTACATCAAATCATCAATAAACTGGTGGATATCAAACGAATTACCGCTTAATTTAATAAGCAATTTGTATAAATAACTCAATAACAATGATAGGAGGTCTCCCATGAAATATTCAGAATATCAACCTCGCCCAGACTTATTAAAAGGGAAGATTATCCTGATTACAGGTGCGGGAGACGGTATAGGACGTGCGGCTGCACTGAGCTATGCATTACATGGTGCGACTGTGGTTTTACATGGTCGCACATTGAATAAACTTGAAGTGATTTATGATGAAATTGAGTCACTGGGTGCGCCACAGCCTGCTATTCTTCCACTACAGCTGTCAACGGCATCATCTCGAGACTATGAGTTGCTCTACGATACGCTAGAGCAGCAATTTGGGCATTTGGATGGCATTTTGCATAATGCGGGTATTCTCGGTGAACGCGTTGAATTGGCACAGTATCCTGAAGATGTTTGGGATGATGTAATGGCAGTAAATTTACGTGCGCCCTTTGTTTTAACTCAAGAATTGCTTCCTTTATTACAAAAATCTGAAAATGCATCTGTCGTTTTTGCGAGTTCTGGCGTAGGGCGTGAAGCACGTGCAGAATGGGGTGCTTATTCTGTATCTAAAATTGCCATAGAAGCAGTCAGCCAAATCTTTGCCAAAGAAAAAACCTATCCAAATATTCGTTTTAACTGCATCAATCCAGGCGGTACACGTACGGCAATGCGTGCAAAAGCTTATCCTGATGAAGACCCAAAAACATTACCGACTCCTGAAGCCATCATGCCTGCTTATCTTTACCTGATGGGTGATGACAGCTTGGATATGAACGGTCAAAGTATCGACGCTCAAGATTAATTAACTTGCTTCAAATAAACGCTCTTGTGTCAGATCAGACCTAAGAGCGTTTTTAGTCGTATCAGCAAAATGAAGCTGATTTTTAACCCAATCGCCCAACAATACAATCGCGTCTCGAATCTCTTCTGACAATTCATGCCCTGCATTCAAACGAATACAATTGTTATAGCGTTTATCCTCACCAAAAATTAAGCCGGGTACGATGTTAATACTGTGTTGCTGTGCATAATAATACATCGCCAAACTATCAATCTGCTGAGGTAACTGTAACCACAATGCATAACTGCCCTGTGGTTGATTCAAACGAATCTCTACCCCTTGAAAGCTTTGGTAAATAAACTGACGGTATTGCTCCACTTGCGCCATCAACTGGGGACGTAATTCAGTTAAATGTTGTCTATACGCTCGACTAAAAATCAAATCAGCTAGACCCAATTGTAAAGGCGTATTCACTGACACATTTTGAGTCATCAATTGAGCATGTAAGTGCTGTAAGCGTTGAGGAATACAGAACCACCCTACTCGATAAGATGTTGATAAAGATTTAGAAATAGAACCACAATAAATCACATAACCCGCTTGATCCCAGTATTTAATAGGTAAAGGGCGTTTCGCATTAAAACTACATTCGGCATAGATATCATCTTCAATCACATAACACTGATACTTGGCTGCCAATTGTGCAATTTTTTCTTTATCTGGATTACTTAAACAAAATCCCAACGGATTCTGAAAATTTGCAGTCAGTAAACACGCTTTTGCACCTGAATCCCGCATCACTTGTTCTAAACGATCAATATCGAACCCTTCTGTATTGGCAGGAATTTCAATGATTTTCCGTTTAAGCAATGCCAAAAGCTGCAACTGACCGTTGTAGTTTGGTGTCGGGATAATGATGCTATCTCCGACTTGGGTAAAACTTTGAATCACCACAGATAAAGCAGGCATACAACCATTACTGATGTAAATATCTTCTTTGGCAATATAAAAACCGTCTTCGGCCCAATGTGCTGAAAGTGCTTCTCGTAATTGTGGATGACCCTGCCGATCACTATATAAAAAATCTTCAGGCTTACAATGCTTTAAAGCACGTTGTATCGAACGGCGCAAAGCTTCCACAGGCACTAAGTTGGGTGACAATTGAATAGAACCCAAATGAATCAATCGATTATTGATCGCGGCTTCATGGATTTGGATTTGCAACTCTAAATTGGATACTTCACGTGGTCTAGACTTAAAATCGGGGTGATCAGGTACAGCGATTTGCTGAACCTTCTGTTGCGATTGCACAAAATAACCTGATTTATCCTTAACATAAATCAGCCCTTGTGCCTCCAGCAATTCATAACAACTTTTTGCAGTATTCAAACTAATCTTCTGCTGTTCTGCAAATTGACGCAATGAACTTAAACGTTGTCCCACCACCAACTCACCACAATAAATCTTTTGCGCAATTTGCTGTGCAAGTGTTTGATATTGAAAAGCCATATCTGTACCCACTTTTTAATATTTGTTGTATCTGTATCCACAAACTTAACAGATTTATGCTTCTTTCACAGCCAATTTTTTAAATATATTTGATTTGAAAGGAGAAAATAAATGAGAACAATCATCTTGCTCAGCGCTGTTTTGGGTGTAAGCGCATGTCAGCCACAACAAATCAATCGAGCTGCACAACAACAACATTTTATCTGCAAATCATTGATTGAAGGCTTCTTAAAAACCCAACGTTTAGGTGAATACCAGCTGGATCACTTACAACCCACTTTGCACCAAACTGCTTCAGTAAGAGCATACAGTTATCGTGCAAGTCGTGACATAACCATGAAAGTGAACATCCCAGCACAACAAAACCTACAGTTTGAATGTCTGCAGAACTCAGCACAACACTATGAAATTAAATTGGTTAATCCACAGCAAAATAGCAAACAGATCTTGCTGAGTTTAGACTTGCCATCACAGAAAACTATCGATACTTTGACAGCTTTTCAGCTAAAAACTCAATAAATAAACGGACACGTTTCGGCAAATGCTCTTGTTGATAATAGACCGCATGGATGCGCTGCTCATAGATTTCAATTTGCTCCTCAAACAATGCCACCAAACGCTTTTGTTTAATGTCTTGATGCACAAGGAATGCAGAGAGGCAGGTTATACCCAATCCATCTAAAGCCATCTTACGTACAGTTTCACCATTCGATGCTTTAATTTTCGGTTTGACTGTTAGTTTTACGCCATTCACATAGACAGGCCATGTATTTAAATGTGCCACCTTACTAAAACCAATTTGTGAATGATTGAGAATATCTTGCGGTGTTTTTGGATAGCCATATTTTTCCAAATACTCTGGACTTGCCACAATATATAAACGACTTTTGCAGAGCAGTCGCGCATGCAAGCTGGAGTCATTCAACTCCCCAAATCGAATCGCAACATCTGTTTTATGTTCTAATAAATCAATAATTTGATCATTACTATTCAGCTCAATTTCAATATTTGGATAGCGTTCAACAAACTCGATCATCAATGGCGTAATCACATGTAGAACAAAAGGTGTGGCTGAATCGACCCGAATTAAACCTGATGTATCACTGTCCGATTTAAGCAAAGCATCTTCTGCTTCATTCAGATCATTGACAATTTTTCGGGCTTTTTCTAAAAATAATTGCCCTTCTTGCGTCAATTTTAACTTACGTGTCGTTCGTTCTAATAACGTCACATTGAGTTTGGTTTCAAGGCGTTGCAAAGCTCGACTTACCCCAGATGTGGTCTGCTCCAAATGCTCCGCAGCAGCAACAATCGAACCACTATCCACAATACTAATAAAAGCCTGTAATTCTTCTAATGTTGATTTCATTTGAATTAATCACTTTTGATTCTTGACCAAGACGCAACAATATTTTGCATATTTCAATATTTTTAAGCAACAATAAACCCTGCAAAATACACCCAATCTTAAAAATGAAGCACAACTCATGTCTAAAATTGTTCCTCAATTCGGTGTCGGTACATTCCGTTTAACAGGTCAAACGGTCATTGATTCTGTTAAAAATGCTTTAGAGGTTGGTTATCGTGCTGTGGACACTGCTCAAATTTATGGCAATGAAGCAGAGGTTGGTCAAGCAATTACACAAAGTAAGGTTGCTCGCCAAGACTTATTCATTACCACGAAAATTTGGACAGACCACTACAAAGCCGACAAATTGATTCCAAGTTTAAAAGATAGCTTACAAAAACTCGGTACAGATGCTGTGAATCTGACTTTGATTCATTGGCCAGCACCACAACTTGGAATTTCTGTTGCTGAAATGATGCACAACCTGCTTGAAGCAAAACAGCAAGGCTTAACTGAACATATTGGTATTTCGAATTTCAATATTGATTTAACCCAACAAGCTATTGCAGCGGTGGGCTTAGACAATATTGCAACCAATCAAATTGAATTAAGTCCTTATTTGCAAAGCCCTAAGTTAGTAGATTTCTTACAATCACAACAGATTGATATCACCTCATATATGACCTTGGCTTATGGCAAAGTACTAAATGATCCTATTTTGTTTGAAATTGCCAAGCATCATCAGGCATCTACCGCACAAATTGCTTTGGCATGGGCATTGCAACAAGGTTTTTCAGTGATCCCTTCTTCAACAAAACGTGAAAATCTAATTGCCAATCTCAAAGCTCAAGACATTCAACTGTCTACTGAAGAAATGCAGATGATTGCTCAACTAGACAGAAATGGACGTGAAGTTGATCCTGAAAACTTAGCGCCTGTTTGGGATGAATCAAAATGAAAATTAACTTTCCTTTATTGGCTTTAGCCATCGGTGCGTTTGCCATAGGAACCACAGAATTTTCACCGATGGGTTTCTTGCCACAAATTGCTGAAAACTTAAATATTTCGATTCCTACAGCAGGTATGCTCATTACTGCCTATGCTTTAGGTGTCATGATTGGCGCACCTATTATGACGTTATGGTTTGGGCATTTTCCACGCCGTAAAGCACTGATTCTTGCCATGGGTATTTTTACAATTGGTAATATCCTTGCAGCAATTGCACCCAATTATTGGGGGCTAATGGGCGCGCGTATGATTACCAGTCTCAATCATGGCGTGTTCTTTGGGATCGGTTCTATTGTTGCAACCAGTGTTGTACCCAAAGACAAACAAGCCAGTGCTGTAGCGATGATGTTTATGGGCTTAACTATTGCCAATATTGGAGGCGTACCTTTAGCCACATGGGTTGGACAAAACATTGGATGGCGTATGTCTTTTGCTGCAATTGCGATATTGGGTGTAATCACCATGCTATTCCTATGGAAAGCACTCCCTGAGGGTACTGTAGGACAACGTCCTAACGTAAAAGCCGAGTTAAAAGTACTGACTCGCATGCCCGTGGTTTTAGCATTGTTGACTACAGTCATGAGTGCAGGTGCAATGTTTACGCTATACACTTACATTGCTCCAAGTTTGCAAAACATTACCCATGCAAGCCCGACATTTATCACGCTCATGTTGGTTTTGATTGGTATTGGTTTCTCTATAGGTAATCATTTAGGCGGAAAATTTGCAGACTTATCACTCACCAAAACACTCACAACATTCTTAGTGCTGTTAATGGTGATGATGCTGCTATTCCCAATTTTAGCAAAAACTCAAATCGGCGCAGCTTTGGCATTGCTGGTTTGGGGTGCAGCAGCCTTTGCCGTTGTTCCACCGCTTCAAATGCGCGTCATGTCTGTGGCACATGAAGCGCCTGGATTGGCATCTTCTGTCAATATTGGTGCATTTAATTTAGGTAATGCTGTAGGTGCAGCAGCAGGTGGTGCTGTATTGAGTATGGGCATGAGCTACGCTGCTGTTTCAATCACAGGTTCACTACTCACGGCATTAGGTTTGGTTTTAGTGTTAATTCAAATGAAGATGACTCAAGCCACTACAGCCTCTGTCACTACTGTTAAGTCTGTAGAAATCACACATTAATAGCCAATATAAAGCGCTACTCTCCAACCCATCTTGTTGACCAAGATGGGTTTTTAAATTTTATTTTAAAATATCTGGTAAAACAGGTGCTTTCGTCTTTTTTGCCAACTCTACTTTCATCCGCTGCAACATTTGATAGGGTTGTTGTTCGACCAAAAGATTGGTCACACTGGCTGGAATAGACCCTTCTGGATTGGCATGCCCAGTGGTCGACACTTTCACCTGATTCGCACCTAACTTTTGAAAGGTCCAATCACCAAAGTAATCTTTTAAACGAATATAATTGGGATTAAGTGGTTTACCCTGCTGAATTGCCGTATTTTTAATGCTAATGGTGCCATTGGCGTCTTTAGACATTTTCCCCTTCACCACCATATCTCGGTCTTTTAAAGGAAATGGAAAATCTAACACCATATAAATCGTAAATTCCCCTTTTCTATCATCACGAGATAAAATTTCAGCCTTGGCAACATTCGGTACCCATTTGGGTGTGTTATTCACATCCAAAATTAAAGTCACAGCTTTTTCAATAGGCACATCAAATACTGTTTCAGCCCTATACGATAAAACTGAGTTATTGGCATCTTTATATGTCCAAACCTTAATATTATTTTTATTAAGACTTAATTTAGCATTGCTTGGCAAAGCTGCTTGTGCAGTTAGGCTCAAAGCACTAACTGCACAAGTAAGTAACATCATTATTTTTTTCATTTTTTAATTTTCAAAAAATTGAGTCATTATTCTGATTTTATAGAAATACGCTTTACACTTAAATGTCATTTAAGCCTAAAACATCCTTCATATCGTACTTTTTGGCATCTTTGCCCACAACCCAAGCTGCTGCACGAACTGCACCCGCAGCAAAATTCATACGACTGGTCGCTTTATGAGTGACTTCAACACGCTCACCCTCACCAATAAACATTACCGTATGTTCACCGACGATATCACCACCACGAATCGTTTCAAAACCAATGGTTTCACGTTCACGCGGACCTGTATGACCTTCACGACCATAAACCGCAACTTTCTTTAAATCGCGACCCAAAGTATCAGCAATTGCCTCACCCATCATCAATGCAGTGCCTGATGGTGCATCTACTTTATGACGATGATGTGCTTCAATAATTTCGATATCCACCGTGTCATTAAATACTTTTGCAGCCAGTTCTAAAAGTTTAATCGATACATTTACACCCACTGAATAGTTTGCAGCATATACCACAGGTGTTTGAGTCGCAGATTGATTTAATACATCTTTTTGCTCATCTGAAAAGCCTGTTGTACCAATCACCATTGCCACACCAGCAGCACGACATAATTTTAGATTGTTCTCAGTCGCTGCAGGCGCAGTAAAATCAATTACCACATCGACATCTTTTAATACGTCTTCTAAATGTCCAACAACTTTAACACCAACAGCACCAATACCTGCAAGCTCACCCGCGTCAGCACCAATGAGTGAGCTTTCTGGACGTTCAACAGCTGCGGCTAGTTGATAACCCGCTTGCTGTACCGCTTGGATCAATGTGCGACCCATACGACCACCTGCGCCTACAATACCAATACGTGGAGCGACTGACATAAGATTTTCCTAAAACTAAATTTGAGAATTGCCACTACTATAACAAAACTCAGTTTTAAGACTAGGTTTCATGTTTAAAAATCGCATGAAGTTTTTTTATTTCAATAAAAACCATAGCTTATGATTTAGCCATTTTGAGCTGAATGGTGAAATAGATTAATTTATTGAAATACATCGGTAAAATTTTGAAATAATAATTCATCACCTTGTCACTTTTTCATCAAAGTGCAAAAAATACACAGCAGACTACTGCCACGAATGAAAATAACAGTGATTATAAGGAGATCAATATGCATTCGAATAAAATGGCTTTCGTAATAGTGATGGGCATAGCAATGGCATTTTCACAGGCTTGGGCCGCTGACTCAGCACCAGTAATGACACCAGCGCCAACTGAAGAAAAAACTACCCTACAAACAGATTCAAACACTTCAACAGAACCACCCGTAGAAGTGAAAATTGAAGATATTGATGCACCTATTTTGGAATAATCGATAGTTCATGTACAAATTAAAGAGATATTTAAGCTATCTCTTTAATTCTTTTATAAAGTTAAAATTAAAATAAATCCTAGATATTAAAACTCATACTTATTCAAAAAATAATATCAAATAAGAAACTACACCAATTTTTGAAATTAACTGAATATAATGAAATTACTTTCTACTTTTTTTATCAAGCAAATATAATTCAATGTTGTAATCGCGTTAGGCGACGCGGAGGTATAGGACGTACTTCTCGCCCAACCAAGGATTTTTGTAACTCTTAGGAGATATATCTCTCATCCATTAAAAGTTAAACATTGCCTACACAAATTCATCTAAGTTTTTCAATGTAATGTGGGGCAATACATGCTTTTATCATTACATTCTTTCTTTAATTTTTGTAGGTTGATATTAAATGCGTTTAATTAAAATGACTTTGGGTTTTATTCTAGCCATTCACCTCAATCATTCATGGGCTGAAGATACGCAAGTAAAATCATCAACAGATACAAAGGCAACCATACCACAGCCCACACCACAAGATGATGACGAAATTGATGCTGCTCCAGACAATACCGATTTGATAGATGCGGAAAACGTTGAAAATAAATAAACCAATAAAAAAGGGAGATATGAAACATATCTCCCTTTAATTTATACAATCAATTACTTAGTCAAATAAACGATCAAAGAATGATTTTTTCTTAGGTGACGACTTACTGTCTTCTCCATCCATCGTGACTTGAAGTTCTTTCAATAATTCACGTTGACGTGCAGTTAAATGTACTGGCGTTTCTACTACGATACGGCAAAGTAAATCACCTTGCATACTGCTACGCACAGGTTTCACACCTTTACCACGCAGACGGAACATTTTGCCTGTTTGAGTCCCTTCAGGTACTTTTAAATTCACACGACCATCTAAAGTCGGAATCTCAAGTTCTTTACCCAAAGCAGCATCTGCAATACTTACAGGGACATCCATATACAAATCAGCGCCATCACGTTGGAAAATTTCGTGTTCACGAACAACCACTTCTACATATAAGTCGCCTGATTGACCATCACGAATCGCTTCACCTTTACCTGTTAAACGAACGCGATCACCATTGTCCACACCAGCAGGAATAGTGACTTCAAGGGTTTGTTGACGATCTGTTACACCTGAACCATGACACTTCGTACATGGGTTCTTAATAATTTTGCCTTGTCCACGACAAGTACTACATGTTTGCTGAACAGAGAAGAAACCTTGTTGCATACGCACTTGACCTGCGCCATGACAAGTCTTACACGTTTCTACATCATTTGGATTTTTTGAACCTTTACCATCACATACATCACACGGTGCAGGAGCAGTAAAAGTAATGGTCTTTTTAACCCCTTTAACTGCTTCTTCAAGGCTTAATTCCATCACATAACGTAGGTCAGAGCCACGGCGTGCACGTTGTTGACCTCGACCACCACCACCAAAAGCACCACCAAAAATATCACCAAACTGGCTAAAAATGTCTTCGGCGCTGAATCCTCCACCGAAGCCACCACCACCCATACCACCTTCAAAAGCATTGTGCCCCATACGGTCGTACATGCTGCGTTTTTCACCATCAGATAGAATTTCATAAGCTTCCGAAGCTTCTTTGAATTTTTCTTCAGCTTCTGAATTATCTGGGTTACGATCTGGATGATATTTCATCGCCAACTTACGGTAGGCTTTTTTAATTTCATCATCACTAGCGGTCTTAGTAACACCTAAAACCTCATAATAATCACGTTTAGCCATGTTTGGCGATGCTCCACAAAATTTGACAATATTTCTATGCAAACTTAATTGGGGGCATTAATTCTTTTTACAAGTTTGAATTTTAGATTTTTTTAAAATACTGCTTTTTTCTGTAAGTATTTAGTAAAACCTTTGAGCCACGCATTCAATAGAAATAACCATGCAATTGCGCTAAACACAACACCTGCAACCGTACATGCTTTAACCCAAATGAAACTATCCCAATAAAAAAAGATCAGCGGAATAAACCAAAGCGCTGCAAAAAGTGCAAGCATTAAAAAAATCACAGCATTACGCATCACCCATAATGCTTGAGCGTGCATCCATACTTCTACATCATTCGCTATGCTTACTTTTCGGGCTAACCAGTAAGCAAGT
Organism: Acinetobacter rongchengensis; assembly: GCF_003611475.1. Classification (GTDB taxonomy): domain Bacteria; phylum Pseudomonadota; class Gammaproteobacteria; order Pseudomonadales; family Moraxellaceae; genus Acinetobacter; species Acinetobacter rongchengensis. Next base: position 15,038 of record NZ_RAXT01000027.1, read on the forward strand.
ACAGCCGTAACCACCGTAAATAATGCAAGAAACATGAATATATAAGAACTCGTTATATAACGACGCTGCTTTTCTAAATTGTCTTGCCCCATGGGTGTTTCTAACCTCAAATCCACTGCATATCCCTTTATTTCTAATGCAATGAAATTTCCTATGTTATTTCTATAAAGATTAAGTGCTACTATATTAAAATTTTTAATATTTCGCACCTAATATTCACAAAATTTTATAGATTATGCACACTTTTTTTAACCTTAAACCATGTTGCGTACAATGCTGGTAGGAAAAATAAAGTTAAAAGTGTCGCAATAATCAATCCTCCCATAATTGCCACAGCCATTGGCCCGAAGAAAATACTGCGTGAGAGTGGAATCATAGCTAACACAGCAGCCAATGCCGTTAGAATAATTGGACGAGCTCGACGTACAGTCGCATCTAAAATCGCATCCCACGGCTGATGACCAGCTTGAATGTCCTGCTCAATCTGATCAATTAAGATGAGCGAGTTACGCATAATCATTCCAGACAAGGCAATCGTTCCAAGCATTGCTACAAAGCCAAAGGGTTTATTGAAGATGAGTAAGAATAAAACCACACCGATTAAACCCAATGGCGCTGTCAAAAACACAATAAATGAACGTGAAATACTTTTCAGTTGAATCATCAATAATGTAAATACAACTGCAAGGAATAAAGGCATACCAGCATTAACTGAAGTTTGTCCTTTGGCAGACTCCTCAACTGTTCCTCCGACTTCCACCAAATAACCACTCGGTAATGTTTCACGAATTTGCGCTATCTTTTCAGCCATTTCGTTGACTACAGTTGCAGGTTGTAACTTGGTTCGAATATCACCACGTACTGTAATCGTTGGTAGGCGGTTACGATGCCAAATCAAGCCATCCTCAAATTTATACTCAATTTGAGCAATTTGCGCGAGCGGTACGGTACTTCCCTTACTGGTTGGCACGGCTAAACTGGATAAAGAAGCCACATCAACACGTTCAGCTTGATCACCGCGAATACGGATATCAATCAACTCACGTTTTTCACGATATTGGTTAATGATTACCCCGGTCAAAGAGCTATTCAAGAAGTTCGCTAAATCTTCAGACGTCACACCCATTTGACGTGCACGATCTTGATCAATATTCAGTGAAATAATTTTACTTTGTTCCCCCCAATCCAAATGCACATTGGTGGTATTTGGGTTTTCACTCAATAATTTTGCAACGTGCTGTGCCTGTTGGCGCACAATGCTCACATCTTCCCCAGATACTCGATACTGCAATGGATAACCTACAGGTGGACCATTTTCTAACAATGACACACGTGTGCGAACTTGCGGTAATAATTGACGAATTTGTGTATCTAAAGATTTACGAATTTGATCACGATCATCCAATGACGAAGCCAAAACCACAAATTGTGCAAAACTGGCTTGAGGCATTTGCTGATCTAAAGGTAAATAGAAACGTGGTGAACCTGTACCCACATAAGCCACATAATTATCAATCCCTTTTTGTTGAGATAAAAATTTCTCAACTTTTTTAACCGCATTCTCTGTTGCTGTTAAAGAAGCACCTTCTTCTAATTTTAAATCAACCAAAATCTCAGCACGATTTGACGCTGGGAAAAACTGTTGAGGTACAAATTTAAACATTGCTACAGACAGTACAAAAATACCCACTGTGATCGCGATGACTGTTTTACGATAAGTCACACACCAATTGACCATTTTTCTAAAGCTTTGATACATCTTACTTTGGTATGGATCGAAGTGTTCACCCGCATGATGAATAACGGCTTGTGGTTCAGGTTGTTGACGTAATCTGGCCCATAAACGGACATACCACGCTGCTTTGTGTGCAGTCTTGGTAAAATCTGGCAGTAATTTGTCTCCCAAATAAGGCACAAAAACAACGGCGGCAATCCATGACACAACCAAGGCAAGCGTAACAACTTGGAAAATTGAACGCGTATACTCTCCTGTACTCGACGCTGCAGTCGCAATCGGTAAAAAGCCTGCAGCAGTAATCAGCGTTCCCGTCAGCATTGGAAATGCTGTGGTTTTCCATGCAAAACCTGCCGCTTGCATTCGGCTATAGCCTTGCTCCATTTTTATCGCCATCATTTCAACGGCGATAATAGCGTCATCCACCAATAAACCTAAGGCAAGAATCAAAGCACCTAATGAAATTTTATGTAAGCCCACATCAAATAAGTTCATTCCTGCAAAGGTCATGGCCAAAACCAGTGGAATAGAAAAAGCAACCACTAAACCTGTACGGAAACCTAAAGAGAAAAAGCTCACAAGTAGTACAATAATTACCGCTTCAGCCAAAACTTTTACAAATTCATGAATACTGCGTTGTACTGCAACAGGCTGATCTGAAACCTTTTTCAGCTCCATACCTAAAGGTAAGGTTTTTTGTAATTTTTGGAATTCAGTTTCTAAATTTTTTCCAAGCGCAATGATGTCACCACCTTTACGCATCGATACAGCAAGTCCAATCCCATTTTCACCCATAAAACGCATACGTGGCTGAGCAGGATCACTAAAACCGCGATAGACCTCTGCAACATCACCCAATTGAATGGTTTTATCACCAACCAATAGCGGCATTTTTTTCAAATCATCTACATTTTGTAGCGCACCACTCACTCGAACTTGGATGCGATCGGTACCTGTTTCAAAGAAACCTGCACTGGTAATACTGTTTTGTTTAGCTAACGCTTCTTGAATTGCCGTAACAGGAACCCCCATTTGTACGGCTTTGGTATTGGACAGTTCAATCCAAATTTTTTGATCTTGTAAGCCAACTAAGTTGACTTTACTCACATCTTTGACGCGTTGTAGCTGTAACTGTAAGCGGTCTGCATATTCTTTAAGTGTGGCGTAATCAAAATCATTGCCTGTTAATACATAAATATTACCGAAGGTATCGCCAAACTCATCATTAAAAAAGGGGCCTTGTACACCTGAAGGAAATTGTTGTTTGATATCTCCAATTTTTTTACGCACTTGATACCAAACATCAGGAAGCTGGCTCGATTTTAATGAGTCTTTTGCCATGAACATGACCATCGACTCACCCGGACGTGAGTAGGCCATAATCTTTTCGTATTGGCCTGTACTCATCAGCTCTTTTTCAATTTTATCGGTCACTTGTAGTGAAACTTCTTGTGCTGTCGCACCCGGCCAATAAGTCTGAACCACCATCACTTTAAAGGTAAATGGTGGATCTTCACTTTGTGATAATTTTGAATAGGAATAAGCGCCCACGATTCCCATTAAAATCATAAAATAAAGAACCAAGCCTTTATTTTTTAATGCCCATTCTGAAAGGTTAAAGTTCATGCTTAACCTCCTGCTTTAACAGCAGTAGCAGAAACATTCACAGCACGATTTTCATGGTCAATTGGGTTAATTTTTTGCTTTTCTCGAAGCAAATGCACACCACCGACAACGACCCATTGCCCAGCGCTTAAACCACTTAAAATAGGTACGCTGTCACGACCATAAGCACCCAAAGTTACAGCAACTTTACGAATACTTTGATCAGGATTCACTACCCAAACATAGGCTTGTTTTTCTGTAGATGACACACTGGATAAAGGCACACTCAATACATTTTGAATATTTTGATTAAAGAAAACCCGAGCACTTTGTCCCAATTGAATTGCAGATTGACCTTCTTTTAAAGCCACTTTGACACTAAAAGTACGTGACTGGTCTGCCGCAGGTGAAATCTCTCTGACATAAGCTGCAAATTTATCTTGTGGTTTTGACCACAAAGTGATCCATGCACTTTGTCCGACTTTAATGTCTGAAATCGCCTGTTCAGGGACACCAATCACCACTTCCCGATCACCATCAATTGCAAGTTGATAGGCTGCCTGCCCTGCTGAAATCACTTGTCCAACTTCAATATTTCGTTGGGTGATCACACCGTTTTTATTGGCAACCAACTGGTTATAACCTGTTTGGTTTGAGGATACATCATAGTTAGACTGCGCTTGTTTTAATGCAGCATTTGCCGAATCGTATTGATTTTTAACTGCATCATATTGCGAACGACTGACTGCATTGATTGGTAGCAATTGTTGAAAACGTTTGAATTCATCTGCAGCAACTTTGGCAGCAGATTGAGCACTTTCGAGTTGAGCTCTAGCTGAATTCAACTGTAATTGCGCATCTTTAACATCAAGTTTAGCTAAAATCTGCCCCACTTTAACTCGATCACCGACATCGACATAACGTTCAGTAATTTGCCCACCAACACGGAATGCAAGTGCAGTTTGCTGTCGAGCTTGTACATCTCCCGCATAACTTTTTTGATCTTCAAGTGATGTTGTCGGTTGAGCCACCATCACAAAAGGTGTTTGTTCTGTTTCAGGCGCTGGTTTACTACACCCCCACAGGGTAACACTCGACACAATAAGCAAGCTGATTACAGCTGATTTTAAAATACGCATACGCAAAGCTCTTATTCAAATGCACTTTTTCAGGCAAAATAGCGTTGGGATATTAATTGGGCTAATTTTTAATTAATATACTGCATGGCACACTAATTGAGAACAATCTATTGTGTAAATGACTTATTTTTTCTTTTTTGGAAATAATCGTGCAAACAACTGTTGGACGTCCAAAGGACTTAGAAAAACGTAAACATATTTTAGAAGCAGCTAAAAAGCTGTTTCTTAAGCTTGGCTATCATGGTTCAAGTATGAACCAAATCGCCAAAGAAGCAGGCGTGACCAAACTCACGGTCTATAATCATTTTCAAGACAAAGAGACTTTATTTTGTTGTGCAATCGAAGCAACATGTGAGAAAACCATCAATGCTAGCCTCATTAGGCTGAATGCAAATAGCGATTTCCAAGCACATTTTTATCAAGTGTGTGAATTGGCGTTGTATATCATCAATTTGCCTGAAGCAATTAAACTTGAACATTTATTACTAGAATTGGCTGCTGAACAAAATCCATTGGCCATGCAGTTTTATAATGTTTCACACCAACGCATGTGTAATGTTTGGCAAGACTTTTTCGAGCAAGCAACACAGCTAAAATTTATTCAAGCCAATGAAATTGAAAAACAAATAAATCTAATTTTATCTTTATTGCTGGGTATTCGACACCATGAAGTTCTATTGGGTATACAACAACCACCGACTCCAGAAGAGAAACACCAAATCATTTCAGAAAGTATTGAATTATTTATGATGAAGTATAAAGCTCAGCCACACTATTAAAAAACTAAATAATAGCCCTTTCTTGTTTGAGGCATACTCGATATAGCTTGATTAAAATCAAGTCTTGTAGACTTCTTGCACAGTTATTTACCTACTTTTGTAGGAAGCCTCTTGGATTGTGAAGGAATCACGTTATAGTCGAAATAACAAGAATTGGAGAGTGGCAAAATGATTCAACAAATTGATGCTCCGTTGCGCGAAGACGTACGCTTACTCGGAAATCTTTTGGGTGAAACCTTAAAAGAACATGCGGGACAAGATTTGTTTAATCAAATTGAACAGATTCGTGCTTTAGGAAAAGGTGCACGAGATGGTCAAGTTGAAGCAGAAAAACAACTCGAACAGCTGTTTTTAAATTTAAAAGATGATGAAATTTTGCCGCTGACTCGTGCATTTTCACATTTCTTAAACTTCGCCAATATTGCTGAGCAATATCATGTGGTACGCAGTCGCCGCCAAAGTGAATGTGATGAAAATGCACCTTCTCCAAATGTACTCGATCATTTATTTTCAAAATTTAAAGATCAACAAATTTCAGCAGAAACCTTATATAAGCAAATTTGTGAACTCAAGATTGAGTTAGTGCTCACGGCGCACCCAACTGAGGTCAGTCGTCGTACCTTGATCCAAAAATATGATGGCATTAACAATTGTCTTTCAACTTTTGATCAGCAAAAACTCACACCAAAGCAACGTGCGGAAGTCCTCACAGATCTAAAGCAACTGATCTGTTCAGCATGGCAAACCGATGAAATTCGCCAACATCGTCCAACCCCTATCGATGAAGCAAAATGGGGTTTTACCACCATTGAGCAAACTTTATGGAATGCTGTACCCAAATTCATTCGTGAATTGGATGATTTAGTACAAGACAATTGCAATAAAACCTTGCCTTTGGATATTTCACCGATCCGCTTTGCCTCTTGGATGGGCGGTGATCGTGATGGCAATCCAAACGTAACACATAACATTACCCAAGAAGTGTTGTGGTTATCGCGCTGGAAAGCCACAGATTTATATGTTCGTGATATTGAAGATCTACGCTGGGAACTTTCTATTGAAGCCAGTTCGAATGAATTGGTGCAGGCTTTAGGCTATCAACATCCAGAACCTTATCGTGAGTACTTGCGTGCTACACGTGAACGCTTAAAAGCCACTCGTCAATGGTTGGCAGATAAATTACGTGGTTTGCACTCTGATGTTGATCGCAGTTTAATTATTCGCAATAAAGATGAATTATTACAACCACTGCTACTTTGCTATCGCTCATTGATGGCATGTAATCTTCCTGAAATCGCCAATGGTAAATTACTCGACTTTATTTATCGTGTGAATTGTTTTGGCATTGAGTTACTAAAACTGGATATCCGTCAAGAATCTGGTCGTCATCGTCAAGCCATTTCAGCCATTACAGAATATTTAGGACTCGGTAATTTTGAAACTTGGACAGAACAAGCGCGCCAAAACTTCTTACTACAAGAGTTACAAAGTAAACGTCCATTATTACCAAAACATTTAAATGAGCCTGTAGGCAGCTTGATTGAGCATCCTGATGTTCAAGAAGTTTTTGCAACAATGCGAACTTTGGCAGAACAGCCAAAAGAAAGCTTAGGGGCTTATATTATTTCTATGGCGGAATACCCAAGTGACGTGCTGGCTGTATTGTTATTACAAAAAGAAGCTGGCATTGAACATCCGCTGCGTGTCGTACCGTTATTTGAAACCTTGAAAGACTTAGATGGTGCTGCAAGTACCATGACCACTTTGTTTAATATGCATTGGTATAAACAACATATCCAAGGTAAACATGAAGTCATGATTGGTTATTCAGACTCTGCAAAAGATGCAGGATTCATGTCTGCCAATTGGGCACAATATCGTGCACAGGAAGAATTGACAGCGATTGCAAAACAACATGGCGTACAATTAACCCTATTCCACGGTCGTGGTGGTTCTATCAGTCGTGGTGGTGCGCCAACCCAACAAGCTTTATTCTCTCAACCACCGGGTTCTATTTCTGGCGCCATTCGTGTGACCGAACAAGGAGAAATGATCCGCTTTAAGTTTGGTTTGGAAGAAATCGCTTTACAAAACCTGGAAATTTACGCCGCTGCGACATTAGAAGCAACCCTATTGCCACCACCGACACCCAAGCAGGAATGGCGTGATTTGATGCATACCATGACTGATTTATCTGTTAAAGTGTATCGTCAGACTGTGCGTGAAAACCCACATTTTGTGAAGTACTTACGTACAGTAACGCCTGAGCTTGAATTACAAATGTTGCCATTGGGTTCACGCCCTGCAAAACGTAAAGTTAGTGGAGGAATTGAATCTCTACGTGCGATTCCATGGGTATTTGCATGGACTCAAATTCGTTTAATGCTTCCAGCATGGTTAGGCACTGGTGCAGCAATTAACCAAGTGATTGATCAAGGTCAAAAGGCTATTTTGGATGAAATGTTGGCAGAATGGCCGTATTTCCAAACATTAATTGATATGTTGGAAATGGTCTTGTCTAAAGCTGATTCAAACATTGCACTTTATTATGAGTCACATTTAACCAATGATGAAGATTTAAAAGAACTCGGTGCTGAATTACGCCAACGTCTACATGATGCAGTACAAACTTTGTTAGCAATGAAAGGTGAATCCAAACTTTTAAGCTCGAATGATGTGCTTGACCAAGCCATGAAAGTACGTAAACCGTATTTATTACCGTTACACTTATTGCAAGCTGAATTGATGAAGCGTCGTCGTGCTTATCTTGCAGAACGCCAAGCTGAACATACCCCTGTTGATCATGCCTTGATGGTGAGTATTGCAGGGATTGCCGCAGGATTGCGTAATACGGGTTAAGCTGTTGATTTGAATCATGGAGGAATACCGTTGTATTTCCTCCATCATTCAAAACTGTCTACCCTGTCAACAATTTTATATTTCTCATTAATAATAAATAAAAAAAATTAATCAATTGCAAAATATTTAATTATGAACAATTCTGCGTTTTAGATTTTTTAATACTTTGATTTTACAAACTTACACAATTCATTTATTTGACCAAACGGTATAAAACAATTGTTATTCCTAATAAATGCAAACCTTTAGTTTTACCAAGGTGTTTAAAACTTAAAACAATAAAGAGTATCATGTGCGCAATTTGTTTTTTAAGTGCTTAATTTATGTCCAACTGGTTTCCCAAATGGCGTCCATATACAGGTAGCATCGATGCACGACCTGTCGGAACCAATGAGTATCTACCACCTGCGCAAAGCATTGTTCTTGGCATTCAGCATGCTTTTGCCATGTTTGGTGCAACTGTTTTAGCACCATTTTTGATGGGCTTTGATCCAAACCTTGCCATTTTAATGTCAGGGATTTGTACCATCTTGTTCTTTATCGTTACAGGTGGTCGAGTTCCAAGTTACCTCGGTTCAAGTTTTGCATTTATTGGCGTTGTGATTGCTGCCACAGGTTATGCCGCATCAGGTACAGGCGCACCCAATATTAACATTGCGCATGCTGCTGGCGGCATCATGGCCTGTGGCGTGTTGTATACAATTTTTGGTTTGCTTGTGATGGCAACGGGAACCAAATGGATTGAAAAACTCATGCCACCAGTGGTTACTGGTGCTGTGGTCATGATCATTGGTCTAAACCTTGCGCCAGTGACCATCAAAGGTGTGGCAGGTAATAACTTTAATATGTGGATGGCTTTGGTCACTGTACTCTGTATGGGCATCATCGCAGTCTACACAAAAGGCCTATTACAACGCTTACTCTTATTGGTTGGTCTATTATTGGCTTATCTCATCTACTTTATTGTTGCAAACGTGATGGGAAATGGTACACCGATTAATTTTGCACCGATTCAAGAAGCAGCTTGGTTCGGTCTTCCAACCTTCCATTCACCAGTTTTTGATGTCAATGCAATGTTGATTATTGCACCAATTGCGTTGATCTTAGTTGCGGAAAACTTAGGTCATATCAAAGCGGTAAGTGCAATGACTGGAGAGAATTTAGATCCACAAATCGGGAAAGCTTTTGTTGCAGATGGTATTGCAACGACACTTTCAGGTGGTGTGGGCGCTCCTGGGATGACTACTTATGGTGAAAACATTGGCGTCATGGCGGTTACCCGTGTTTACTCTACAATTGTTTTCGTGATTGCAGGTATTTTTGCAATTTTCTTAGGTTTTTCACCAAAGTTCGGTGCAATCATTCATACTATTCCAACGGCGATTTTAACAGGTGCTTCAATCGTGGTATTTGGTTTGATTACCATTGCTGGTGCGAAAATTTGGATTGAGAATAAAGTCGATTTTTCTAAAAATAAAAACCTCATGGTTGCAGCAGTAACGATTATTTTAGGAACAGGTGATTTTGCTTTGCAATTTGGCAACTTCAATTTAGGCGGTATTGGTACTGCAACATTTGCAGCATTGATTCTCAATTGGTTGTTTAGTTTCGGCGATAAATCACAATAAAAACAAAGATGACTTTAGAACAGCCGAAAGGCTGCTTTTTTAATTATTTTATATTTATTTCCCCGAATAAATCGAAAATTTTTCCAATAAAAAAGCCCGACATCCTGTCGGGCTTTTCCGTATTTGTACCTGTGGTATAACTCCTGTCGTACCTTCATTCCGTTGCTATCTTTTTTTATTCTTATCTAGAACATCCTGTTCTCTATGGTTTTATAATAGAAAAAACAAAGCACCTGTACTAGCCGTAAAATACCTAAATTGATGTACGCCACAGCGTACAGATCGAAATAAAATGCTTAACATATAATCAGAATTTTTATAGCTTCTATCTAAATAGATGGTAGTTCTGCTCTCTTTCGTTTTTAACTTTGTTGTTCACGTTCTAATAAAACCTTCAAGCAAGGAGAAAAGAACAAATGACCTTGATACATGCCTTGTAAAGTTTTAGCCATCACCATCGTCCAAAGTAATATCAGAATCGTAGCGAAAGCTAAACCAATATCTATAATGAAAGTGACATGAATTTGACGACCTAAATTCAGGATTGCCAAAGTAAATACACCCAATGGAAAGGTCAGTCCCCACCAGCCTAAATTAAATGGTAAATCTGTTGCGGCATGTTTAAGTGTCGTCAGCACAGCAATTGCGAACCACCAAATACCGAAACCAAGCAAAATAAAGCTGGCTAAAATACCTGCATTTTGAAAAAACAGACCTAAACTTTCTAATTGAATGATTGCCAAAACCTGTGGTGCTTGATTACCCAAAACCAAAAGCGCTAAAGCCCCTGTACCAATCGGCCCTAAAGCGAGCCAACCTGTAATGGCTAACTCTTTACTCGGCAATTGGTGTAACGCTAAACGCAACATAAGAATGCTCAAAATAGCAAAAGCAGGTAAAACAGACATTCCCCACAACATATAACTTGCAAACAAAATCCCAACTGCATGTTGCCCGATATCCAAATGCGCCAATAATAAACCGCCTGAAGCCGCTGCAACTTCACATGCAACAATGGGCAATAACCACATAGCTGTCATGCTTTGTAATTGATGATCTTGTTTACTGAACATGCAAAATGGAACAAGAATTCCAATGCCTACAGCGAGAATAACATCGGCATACCACAGTACTTGTGCGATATAGACTGCTGTATCGCCATAAATTACAACGCCATATTTTAAAAAGCCATTAAGTACAGTCGCTAAACCCATGGGAATTGCGCCTAAAAACAGTGCCATACTCGGATGCGAAAAGATCTGCTTTGCTTCTTGAGGATAAATCAGCCAACGCAGAATATACAAAGTTGCAAATGTCACAAATAATAAGCTGGTGAATTGCCAAAGTAATACTGCCAATTGCCATAACAATGCCTGTGCAAATGGAAATTCAGGTAAAATTAAGGCGACAACACCCGTTCCCATGACCACAGTGAACCAGTTTGGTGTGAACTGACGGATCACTTCTTTAGGCTTCTCAAGTTGGTAAAATGGCTTTTGCATCGCTTTATCCTGATTTCAGCAGATAAATTGATTATAAAAACACTTATTAATAAATAAAATTGATTTATATTTATTAAATGAATCAGTAAAATTGATGATAATAGTATTCTTTATAAAATTTTCTGGATAAAAACACAACAACAAAGACGAAACTGTGAGAATATGGCAATATATATCCTTTCAAATTTTAAGCTTATTTTGAAATCATGCAGCTGTTACGTCTAAATGCTCTAACACCGAATTTTCAATTGCCCAAAACCGCTGTGACGATTGGCAATTTTGATGGTGTCCATTTGGGACATCAAGCCATGGTTTCACAGCTCAAACAGATTGCCCAAGAAAAAAATTTAAAAACTTTGGTGATGATTTTTGAGCCACAACCCTTAGAGTTTTTTAAAGGTTACGAAGCACCGCCTCGTATTAGTTCACTCAGAGAAAAAGTAGAATATTTAACTGAGCTGGGTGTGGACTATATTGCGATTGCTAAATTTGATAATCAATTCCGTAGCTTAAGTGCAGAAAACTTTGCGGATATTCTTAAAAATAAACTGAATGCACAAAATTTAGTGCTCGGTGATGATTTCCATTTTGGTAAAGACCGCCAAGGCAATAGCGAATTTTTAAAACAATATGGCTTTCAGGTCACCAATCTCAATACCATTGAGTTTGATGGTGAACGTGTCAGTTCAACTCGAATTCGCCAAGTACTACAAGCAGGCGACTTAGCACTTGCAGCCAAGCTATTAGGTCGCCCCTATAGCATGATTGGTCGTGTGCAATATGGTGACCAGATTGGTCGTACCTTGAATTTTCCAACCATCAATGTTCGTGTCGGACGGCATAGACCTTGTTTAAGCGGAATTTATGCTGTTGATGTTATTTGTGAAACAACTTCTTTGACTGAAAAGGTCAAAACTGAAAATCCAAATAAAACAGGTGTTCTTGGCTACCAAGATCATGCTTTATATGGCGCAGGGCATGTCGGAACACGACCAGCAATTCAACAGGAACATCCAGAGTGGCGATTAGAAGTACATTTCCCCCATGTTTCTGCTAATCTGTATGGTCTATTAATGCGGGTGACTTTCCTCGACTATTTACACGGCGAATTAAATTACCCATCGCTTGAAGCACTTCAAGCAGGAATTGATGATGATGTTGAGCGATTACTTGAATTTCGCAAAAACACCCTCAAGTTTCCTTTTTAATCAAATTTTTATTGTAAAACGTGTCAGCAATCGTGCTGATAATATTGGATGACAACGTGCATGAGCGATAAGCAAACTCCTGAAAATGCTGTGGATTACAAAGCCACACTCAACCTCCCAGGTACTGAATTTGCAATGAAAGCAAATCTTGCGGTACGTGAAGCGAAATGGTTAGAAGAGTGGTATGCCGACAATATTTATCAGCAGATTCGTGCATCGCGTATTGGCAAGAAAAAATATGTACTTCATGACGGCCCTCCATATGCCAATGGTCAAATCCACCTAGGTCATGCTGTGAATAAGGTCCTCAAAGACATTATTATCAAAAGCCGTGTGATGGATGGCTTTGACGCACCTTATGTTCCAGGTTGGGACTGTCATGGCCTACCGATCGAACTTAAAGTTGAAGAAAAAGTCGGTAAAGTTGGCGTAAAAGTAGATGCATCGACGTTCCGTAAAGCTTGTCGTGAATATGCCAATACCCAAATCGAATTACAGAAAAAAGATTTTGTACGTATGGGCGTTTTTGGGGATTGGAGCAATCCTTATCTCACCATGAATTTCAAACAAGAAGCCGATATCGTGCGTTCATTGGGTGAAATTGCCAAAGCAGGACATATCGAACCAGGTCTTAAACCAGTGAACTGGTGTTTAGACTGTGGTTCTGCGCTTGCAGAAGCTGAAGTTGATTATCAAGATAAAAAATCTGATGCAATCGATGTTGGTTTTGGTGTAGTCGATCTTGCTGATTTATCTGCAAAAGTCGGTGTCACCGTTAGCAATCCAACCGACATCGTCATTTGGACAACAACACCTTGGACACTTCCAGCCAACCAAGCCGTTGCCCTTCATGCTGAAATTGAATATCAATTGGTTGAAATCCAATCTGATCGTGGTACGCATAACTTAATCTTAGCTAAAGATTTAGTTGGATCTGCCTGCGAGCGTTATAAACTTGAAAATCCAAAAGTTTTGGCTGATTTTGTCGGTGCAAAACTTGAACATTTACAATTACAACATCCACTCATCACAGAACGCCAAGTGCCTGTAATTTTAGGTGAACATGTTATTGCAACCAGCGGTACTGGTGCGGTACATACTGCGCCTGGTCATGGTGTGGACGATTATAAAGTTGGCTTACAATACAATTTAATCGTTGATAATCCAGTCGGCGGTAATGGTGTGTATTTACCGACTGCTCCAATTTTTGCAGGCGAGCACATCTATAAAGCCAATCCGCAAATTATTGAAGCTTTATGCGCTGCTGGGAAACTTTGGGCACATGTTGCGATTACGCATAGCTACCCACATTGCTGGCGTCATAAAACACCGATTATCTTCCGTGCGACACCACAATGGTTTATCAGCATGGATGCAAAAGGTTTACGCCAAGATGCGTTGAATGCCATTGAAAATGATATCAATTTTGTTCCAGATTGGGGTAAAAACCGTATTCAGTCAATGATTGAAGGTCGCCCAGACTGGTGTATCTCTCGTCAACGTACTTGGGGCGTTCCAATCCCATTCTTTGTACATAAAGATACGCATGAGTTGCACCCGCGTACACCTGAACTGATCGAAGAGGTTGCAAAAATCATCGAACAAGAAGGGATTGACGGTTGGTATAACCGTGATGCGAGCGAATTTATTGGCACCGATGCTGAACAGTACAATGCGGTTCGTGATACCTTGGATGTGTGGTTTGACTCAGGTACAACACACTATGCTGTATTGCGTGAACGTGAAGATTTGACTGATCCAGCTGATTTGTATTTAGAAGGTTCTGACCAACATCGTGGTTGGTTCCAATCTTCATTATTAACGTCAATCGCCATCAATAAACGTGCGCCTTACAAAGGCTTGCTTACTCATGGTTTCGTCGTCGATGAGAAAGGCCGTAAGATGTCAAAATCGATCGGAAATATCATCACACCTCAAGACATCATTAAAGATATGGGGGCAGATGGTCTACGTTTCTGGATTGCTTCGGCTGACTACCGTTATGAAATGACAGCAGGTAAAGAAATCTTTAGCCGTGCATCGGATGGTTATCGTCGTATTCGTAATACCTTACGTTTCTTGTTGGCGAACTTAAATGGTTTCAAACCATCAACAGATGCATTGCCTGTAGATCAATTGATTGCACTCGATCAATATATCTTGCAACGTGCTGCGGATGTACAAAAAACTATTCAGCAAGCTTATGAAGATATGAACTTTCATATCGTCACCAATGCTTTGACTAATTTCTGTATCAATGACTTGGGTGGTTTCTATTTAGACATCATCAAAGACCGTCAATATACGACTAAAGCAGATTCTCAAGCTCGTCGTTCTGCACAAACTGCGCTGTATCATTTGGTACAAGCTTTTGTTCGCTGGATGGCGCCTATCTTGAGCTTTACTGCGCAAGAAGCTTGGCCACTGATTCCTGAACAATCTGAGAAATATGTATTTACAGCGGAGTGGTATGACATTCCTGTTGCATCTACAGCGAACTTAATTTCTGAAGCAGATTGGCAAACGCTTATTGCTGTTAAATCTGCTGTGAATAAGCAAATTGAAGCAGCGCGTAATGCGAAATTGATCGGCTCAAACCTTTCTGCAAAAGTGGAACTTTGGGCAGATGCTGAACTCAAAGCAATATTAGACCAGCTAGGTGATGAGCTTCGTTTCGTACTTATCACATCTCAAGTGGTTGTAAATGCATTTGACGAAGCGCAAGGTGAAGCGACGGATCTTGCTGGACTACGAGTCAAAGTATCTGCTGCGGATGGAGAAAAATGTGCACGTTGTTGGCATGTTCTACCTGATGTAAATACACATCATGCACATCCAGGGTTGTGTTCTCGTTGTATTATCAACCTTCCTACAGGTCAAGGCGAAGAGAGAAAATATGCCTAATCCGCAAAATAAAAAGGGCTTATTCCAATTTTATCCTCATAATTTAATGTGGCTTGGACTTTCCGTCCTTGCCATCATTCTTGACCAGTGGACGAAAAATATTGCGAGTACACATCTGACTTATGCAGAGCCTGTACCTGTACTGCCCTTTTTAAACTGGACATTGCTGCATAATTACGGCGCAGCTTTTAGCTTTTTGTCCGATGCAGGCGGTTGGCAACATTATTTGTTTACTGGGCTTGCGGGTATCGTATCCATCATCTTTATTTTTTGGCTATTACGTATGCCAAAAACGACGGTGATTTTACCCATGGCAATCGCATTGATTTTAGGTGGAGCAATTGGTAATTTAATCGACCGCGTTAGCTTAGGCTATGTTGTTGACTTTATTCATGTGTTTTACCAAAACCACCACTTTCCAGCATTCAACATTGCCGATAGTGCAATCACTCTCGGTACGATTTTATTGTTAATCGATACTTTCTTTTTAGAAAAACATCGTATTCAACATGCGGAAGCGCAAAATGATTGAACAAATTATTAATCCGAATGACGAAACTCGTATTGCGGATGGATCAAAAGTAGACCTGCACTTTTCTGTTGCCATTGAAAATGGTGTAGAGATTGATAACACACGTAGCCGTGAAGAGCCTGTGAGTTTAGTCATGGGTGATGGTAGTTTGTTACCAGGTTTTGAGAAAGCTTTATTTGGTCTTCGTGCAGGCGATCGTCGTACAGTGAGTTTGCCTCCTGAGGATGCTTTTGGCCCTTGGAATCCTGAAAACGTACAGAAATTTGATACTGTGAAGTTTGAACAACGTCCTGTTGAAGGTCATATGATCGAGTTTGAAGATAAAGCCAAGCAAAGCCTATTTGGTGTGGTTAAAACGGTTGGTGATGACATCACTGAAGTCGATTTTAACCATCCATTGGCCGGCAAAAATATTACTTTTGAAGTTGAAATTTTTAAAGTCACCCCTGCGGGTCAGCAAGGTGTAAAATTGATCTAATTTCATCAGTTTAAAAAGCTCCTGAGGGAGCTTTTTTGTTGGGCATTTTTATCAATTTTTTTATCAATCAGTTTTTAAAACAACTCACTATGAGTACCAGCACGAACAAAAATAATCATATCGAATTTAGATAAAGCTTCAATACGATAAATAAGCAGAAAGTCTCCTCCTACATGCAACTCCCGATAATTGATCCAATTACCTGTCAAAGCATGATCTTTCCATTCAACTCCTAAAGGTTCGTCATTTGCAATGAGTAACATCATCACTGTTTTGAGTTTTTTTAATGTCATAACGACCATTACGAGAAAGCCGTTGCCAATCTGCTAAAAACTCTTTTGTATAATCCGATGATCGAGCCAAAACAGCGCGTTTATCTTTAGCCGTTTTTTTCGAGGTCATTAAACAAGCCTTCTACTGTCTCAAAACGTGCTTTTTTCGCTTGAATAATATCATCGGCTTCATTCATCGCTGAAACAGTCTCAGCATTAGGTACTCGCACATCAAACGGAATAGCTTGTTCTGCAACAACACGTGTCAAAAAAATGCGTACAGCATCGGAAACAGACAACCCCATCGCTTTTAACGCTTGTTGTGCTTGCAACTTGGTTTCATCATCAATTCGCACATGCAACATAGATGTCTGTGAAGTCATAATATAACCTTCTGATTTTGTATCTCAATTGAGACTTATTATATTATAAAATTATTCTGAACGATCTTTTTTTAAACAACTGTTGATTGATATATGCTTTACAAAAATTAAACCTCAACTTGGTACATTTTAGTTACATCATCATCCGATTAATAACTCAGCTATAATCCGATCAAGTCATTACACTATTCAAACCCATGCGCTTAGATTTCTTTGATCTACAACTCTTCCTCAATATTGTGGACACTGGAAGCCTCACCAAGGGTGCTGAACGTTCATCCATCTCATTGCAAGCAGCCAGTGAACGTATCAAAAAACTCGAACAACACTATGCAACCACTCTTTTTATCCGTCATGCTGCTGGAGTTAAACTGACTATTGCAGGGCAAACCTTTGCAGAACAAGCTTTGCTATTAGCTCAACAAAGAAAACAACTCGAACAGGCAATGTCTCCCTATGCTGAAGGCTTAACAGCACAAATGAGCTTATGGTGTAATTCATCTGCTCAAAGTGAATATTTACCTACACTCTTGCCACAATATTTGGTGGAAAATCCGCATGTACACATCGATCTAAAAGAAGCTGAAAGCAATGATATTATTCAAGCAATTGAAAAAGGCTCTGCAAAATTGGGATTAATTTCCAGTTTTTTTAACTCACAACAGCTTCAAACTTTGGACTTTTTTGATGATCCATTGATTTTAATTTGCCCCACGGATCACCCATTAAAAATACATACTGAACTCAAACTCATCGACAGTTTGAATTATCCTTTTGTGGGGCTCATGCAATATCATTCTTTACAGCAGTCTATAGAAACTCAGGCTAAGTTACTCAATTGTGCCATTCAATACCGTTTAAGACTTCCTAATTTTACCGCGATTGCTCAAGTGGTTGCCAACGGCGTAGGGATTGCAATTATGCCTAAACGGGCAGCACAGCGGTTAAGTTCACAATATGCATTTCATCAAATTGAGTTAACAGGTGAATGGGCAAAGCGTCAACTACTTTTGGCTGCACAGAATTTTGATGAACTTCCAACAACTTACCAACACTTTGTCCAGTTTTTACTTTCGCAAAAAGCTAAATTGATTTTGGATGAGGACTGAAAAGCTTAAACTTAAATCACTCCAAGCTGATGCAAAACAGCGTATATTCCAAAAATCACCAATCCACAAAAGAACACTTTGCGAAATTTTTGCTCTGGAATACGATAACGAATCTTTGTGCCCATCCACATCCCCATGAGTGCAGGAATTAAAGCGATCAATGATAATTTATAGTCAATTGGCGTATTTTCAACGGGATTTAAATGCAGAAATACTGCCAAACAAAGGGTTGAAACAGTAAAAGCTAAGCCTAATGACTGTACTAAATCATCTCGCTTTAACTGCAAAGATTGCAAATATGGCACCACTGGAATCACCACAACCCCAGTAGCAACCGTTAAAGCACCACCCAAATAACCAACGATTGGAGATAACCATTTTTCATGTGTTGCAAGATTGGGCATACTTTTTGAAAAGAGACCGTATAGACCATACAAAGCCAACATTCCGCCCAATAGCGCTTCGGTATGGAAACTTGAATTTGCATGTCCCAATGTTGGAAAAATACTCCAAATTGAACCAACAACAATACCAATCAATAATGGGTAAAAACGGCACACCAAACGCCAAACATGACCTTCTGCAAATAACTGCCAAAAGTTCGTGACCATCGAGGGAATAATCAATAATGTTGCTGCTTGAAAAGGACTAATCACCAAGCTCAATAAGCCCATAGAAACAGCTGGCAGTCCTAGTCCAATTGTGCCTTTAATCATTCCCGCAATAGCAAATACACCAACAACAAAACCGATCATTTCGCATCACCTCATTTTTCAAAAGCAATGCTAAAACATCAATAACGGCGGTAAAATCATTCATTTTGGAAGACAGCCTCAATCAAAAGTTGAGGCTTAATTTGCTATGGCTGTGATCGTGATTTTTTGCGCATCACTAAAAGTATGAAATTATGGTTTTAAGGTCTAATTTCTTTTAATTCTCGTTGAATAAAATGCTGAATCATTTCTCTATAAATGCTTTCAACCAAATCAGGATCTGTCCCGACCTCAAACGCTTTTTGACGTACTTTATCAATCACCTGTTGTACACGTTCAGGAGATTGAGCATCTTCTTTGGTTCGTTTAAAACGCACTGCTTGATCGACATAAAATTGTCGAGTTGCAATTAAATCAATTAGTTGCTGATCAATTTGATCAATATTTTCACGAACTTGCTCTAAAGATTCACATTTCTCTTTTTTCATCATTTGATCCATCTAAATCCTGTTCTTCTGCTTCTTGTTGAGCACGTTCCAGCTCATTCTCTGCTTTATACTTCTGTTCTAACACATTACTAAAAATACTTTCAATCATCCAAACACGATATAGGCTATTAAATACGTAACGCTTTCCTTCAATTCTTAACTCTAACACAGGAAAATCAGGCTGATGCTTTTCAGCACATTGTCGATCGTTGTTTTCTAATAGTGCTTCAACATCGAAATCAATCAACTTTTCAATATTTAAATCATGTTGTAATTTTTGAAAATGTGGTTGGAACGATAAATCCTGACCACGTGTCCAAACCGCCTGTAAAATCTCATACATCGCATCGATACGTTGTTCTTCTGGCACACTGTAATAAAGTTGCGCCATATTGAGAATACTGTCCTTTGTCGGTCTACAAAATGGAGTGAATTTGACTTCGGTACGTTTTGATAAGCGAGTCGCTAAGCTCCAATCAAAAAAGTCACGCCCATGATAACTTAAAGGGAATAAATTCAATTGAATATTATAATAATTTGCCAGTTCTTCTTTAATATAAGCCAGCAATAACCAACTGATCGGATCTTCTAAAGCAATGTATAAATCCAACTCAGGATGCATCGCTTGAATTTCAGTTAATTCTTCTGCATCACTCATCAAATGTTCACGCCATTCGATGTGATTAATTAAAAAAATTGGATTATCAATCAATAATTTTTGCTGTTTTAAGCGACGTGTTAAGCGCAATAAATCATCTACAGCATGATATTTTCGCCCACCAAATTCAAAATAACTTTCTAAAACAGGGGTATGGTTAAAAACACGTTCTGGAAAGTTTTGCGGTTTTTGATGCTTACTCGCCATAATGAATAAAGTGCGTAATTTACCATACTGCTGTTGCCATAACATATGGAACACATCTTCAAGTAAATAGAGAAAATTTTGACCTGTTAATGGTGTATTTTTTAGAATAACTTCCGCTTGTTGTAATGCTTCTTGTGTCGGTTGTTCGGGTTTTTCATTGTCATAGCTAAAACGATGTTGCGTTGCAAGAATTTTGGCATCATTTAAAGTATATGTGCGCCATTCTTCTATAGTCATCGCATTGGGGGGTTCTGCAGAAGTATTGGAAATGATGACTTTTAATGGTTTGAGATCATCGCGAAGTATCTCTTCAAGCTGTGGCAATTGCTGTACAGCAAGGTAACTATAAACGTCATCTAAACGTAAATAAACACTCAGACCATGCTCCGTGGATAACACCTCTTGACGGGTTGGCTTTTGATAAAACCAACTCGATCGGATTGGATCAAACCAACGGCGTAGCAATGACATGTCTAGGGCCTCGAAATAAGCGCTTAATATAAATAGGATTTGATTGAAACTCGTCCAAGCATATCATCCATTCTGCTCAGATGCTGAAAAAAATCAATATGAATGAATAGCTCAAAATTTTATAACAATTCACTTAGAAATGATCAATATCTTAAACCTCAAATGAATGAATGCATTTAGGTCAATACCATAGAAAAAGCACTCAACCAGTGAGTGCTTTTCAAATCTTTTCAATATCATGATGATATTTAATTCGATAGTTTAGATTTCTCGAACAGCGCCTTTCGAAGCACTTGTCGTATGCATTGCATAAGCTTTCAAGGCTTTAGAGACTTTACGCGGACGCTCTTCCGCAGGTTTCCAACCTTTTGCTTCTTGTCTTGTATGACGATGCGCCAATGTTGCATCATCAACTGCCAAGTGAATGGTACGGTTTGGAATATCAATTTCAATACGGTCACCATCTTCAACTAATGCGATCGCACCACCTTCAGCGGCTTCAGGAGAAACGTGACCAATTGAAAGACCTGAAGAACCACCAGAGAAACGGCCATCTGTTAAGAGTGCACAATCTTTGCCTAAGCCTTTAGATTTTAAATAGCTGGTTGGGTATAGCATTTCTTGCATACCTGGACCACCACGTGGACCTTCATAACGAATCACAACCACATCACCTGCTGTAATTTTTCCACCAAGAATGGCATCTACTGCTGCATCTTGGCTTTCAAATACACGTGCTGTACCGTTAAATTTCAAGATTGAGTCATCAACGCCTGCTGTTTTAACAATACAACCTTCAAGTGCAATGTTGCCGTAAAGGACAGCCAAACCACCATCTTTAGAGAATGCATGTTCTGCATTACGAATCACACCATTTTCACGGTCACCATCTAAACGCGAGTAGTAACGATCTTGCGAAAATGCTGTTTGCGTTGGTACACCACCCGGTGCAGATTTAAAGAAGTGATATACGTCTTCGTCTTCAGTACGAATAATATCCCACTTATCTAAAGCGTCTTTTAAAGTTTTTTCATGTACGGTGGGTACAGATGTATCCAATAAACCTGCACGGTCTAATTCACCAAGAATTGACATGATACCGCCAGCACGATGCACATCTTCCATATGAACGTCTTGCTTTGCAGGTGCAACTTTACACAGTACTGGCACTTTACGCGATAAACGATCAATATCATCCATAGTGAAATCAACTTCTGCTTCGTGCGCAGCCGCCAACAAGTGAAGAACCGTATTGGTCGAACCACCCATTGCGATGTCTAAAGTCATGGCATTTTCATACGATGCTTTTGTTGCAATTGAGCGAGGAAGAATACTGTAATCTTCTTGTTCATAATGGCGTTTTGCAAGCTCAACAATCAATTGACCTGCTTTTTCGAATAATTTTTTACGGTTGGCATGTGTCGCTAAAGTTGAACCATTCCCCGGTAAAGAAAGACCCAAAGCTTCAGTTAAGCAATTCATTGAGTTTGCTGTAAACATGCCTGAACATGAACCACAGGTTGGACATGCTGAACGCTCATATTCTGCGACTTCTTCATCGCTAAAACTGTCATCTGCTGCAACAACCATGGCATCGACAAGGTCAATCGCATGCTCATTACCACGGATTTTTACTTTACCCGCCTCCATTGGTCCGCCAGACACAAAAACCACAGGAATGTTTAAGCGCATAGCGGCCATCAACATTCCTGGTGTGATTTTGTCACAGTTAGAAATACACACCATCGCATCGGCGCAGTGTGCATTGACCATGTATTCAACAGAGTCTGCAATCAAATCACGAGAAGGCAATGAATAAAGCATGCCATCATGCCCCATCGCAATACCATCATCAACAGCAATGGTGTTGAACTCTTTCGCCACACCACCCGCTGCTTGGATTTGTTCTGCAACCAGCTGTCCTAGATCTTTTAAATGCACATGGCCAGGTACAAATTGCGTAAATGAGTTGACCACCGCAATAATCGGTTTACCAAAATCTTCATCTTTCATTCCTGTCGCACGCCATAAGCCACGTGCGCCAGCCATATTTCTTCCATGTGTCGATGTTTTTGAGCGATAGTCAGGCATTTGTACTTCCAACATTATTTGAGCTGAAATGAATTCAATCATTCATTTTGGCGGAATAAAACTGATAATCAGTCGAAATATATATACATCATACTATAAGATGTTGTGTAACAGATGATCAAACGCAGGATCATTTTTATAGCATCGTGATTTATCACGAGTTCAATGATGATTAGTCAATCAAGTATTCTCAACACTAATATAAACCGATATTTAAGAATACAATACAAAACTTATATGAATAATTTTTCAAAAAAACATAAATTAAAGTAATAAATTTAAATGAATTATATAAAATTCATAGATGAAAAAGGCTTCCGAAGAAGCCTAAATAATCCAATTTCAATTACTTTTGTTTAATTAAATATAAACCTGTACATTGTTTGCCTTCACGATCTGTACAAAGCTCAGCAGTTTTTGCAGACATCCAACGCAGACTCAATCGAATATCAGCATTGGTATAGTCTACAGGTTGTCCGCCACAGCCTGCCTTTTTATTATCCACTTTCACTTTCATAGCCAAAATATCTAAAGCTTTGGCATCATTACTTCTAAGTACAGAAAAATCACCTGTCATTCTTTTCTGTTTGGTCGTATAGGTAAACTGTTGTGGCTTAGTGAATTGATAGGTTTCTGTACATTGAGTCTTGGCATTATAAATCGACCAAGTTCCCCAAAAATCATTGGCTAAATTGACCTGTGATTTATCAAAAGCTTGTGCTTGCATAGCCAAGCCTAAACCAAGTGCCGCGAATACTATTTTCTTCATTTCATGTTTCTCAAAGTATTTAAATTAATGTTCTGGACGAAGATAAACTGGGCAGTTCTTTCCAAAAGAATCGATACAAAAATAGATTTTTTGATCCGATTCTTGCTTTAAAAAGTTCGTGGTAGATGATCCTACCTGATTTTCTTGGCTACCAGTACAATCAGGTTTTTGATTATCGGTTTGGAAACCGATCACCACAGCAGGTAATTCAAAACGGTTGTCTTTGGTAATAAAACTATAGCTTCCCGAAACTCGCTCTTGATTACTTTCAATCAAAACCTCACCTGATGGTAAAAAGCGATATTTTTCAATACATGCAGTACCCGCTTGCACTAAACCCCATTGTGGTGTTTTTTGTAAAACCTGAATTACAGAGGGTGTTTCTGCTTTGCTTACGCCAGCGAAACCCATCAATAAGCTGAATACAACGAGGCTTTTTTTCATGCTGTTATCCAATTCCCTGTCCTATTTAACTCTATCACTTTTACCATGAAACATTAACGCGGCGATTCGGTGCTAGGCATTCTATTAATTGAATTTTTCTATTTACACCAGAACATTGTTGATAAGCATCTGTTTTGTTTTTTGCTTCAAATTGAATTTGCTCAACACTGACACCTTGCTGAACTAAAAGTTGTGTGACAGTGTTGGTTCTTGCTTCAGATAAATTTTGATTATATTGAAATGATCCTAAACGATCTGTATAACCAGAAACCTGTACCGTTTTACCATTAGTTTGTTTAATTTCTTCAACAATTTTTCCAATCACTTCTGGGTTTTTAATGCCCTTTTTATCTGCACGATCATAATAGAATAAAACTGTTGCTGATTGCGTAGAAGGAGAAATTGTACTTTGTTCAGTATCAGATTGATTATTGACTCCCCATGCCATTAGACCTTGGCACGCTTCGCCTTTCCAATACAAGTTTTTAGATAAATAGTCTTTGTCAAAATCTATGCGTAACTGGCAACGCTTATACTGCGTTGAATCAGGTTCTCTGATATCAAGCACGTAATTCCAAGTTTTAACTGCAAATAAGCCTTCAGAAAATTGTGGATTTCCTAAAATATGGCGGATTTGATCTTTACTCAGACCTGTATCTAATCGTGCAACATTGTCATATTCATAACGCGGCACTTGTTTTAAATAACTGTCTTTCAGTTCAGGAAAGTGAATTTCTTGAGCCGTTTGTGTTTCTATCTCAGCAGCATGACTTAAAGACATCACTAGACCACTGATTACACTTAACAGAATTTTTTTGTTGAATGCTTTCATTCTTTATCTCTCTAAAATTAGGGAAGAAAAAGGAAGGTTCGTAAACCTTCCTTGTCTAGTGAATTAGTCAATTACGCCACTGATACCGATACGTACGCTTGGATCACCTTCAGATGCTGCTGCAACACCACCCGTGATCGACCAACGACCGTTATCTGCTGTTTTACGTAGTGTCACACCTACAGCGTTTTCACCACCATGGTATGCCGCACCTGCTGCATAAGTGTATTTACCAGGAACATAAGGTGCCGATTCCATTGCTAATGCAGCTGCAATACCTGCATTGGCTTTTTTCTCAACATCATCGATACGGTTGTTGGTAACACGGAATGCGTTATCAAGCTTATTGTCCACATTATCAATTTTACTGTTTAATGTTTGATCCGCTTGATTCAATGCATCAATTGCACTACCAACATTGTTATAGCTGCTGCCTCCCACATTGTAGCTTGGAGCAGTCGTGAAGCTACCTGTGATATTGTCGTAACCAGCTCCACCACCAAGATAGTCAACAATTGTTTGGTTGGTCTTATTCAACTGACTACCATTCACTGCATCTTTCGATGTGGTATTTACCGCACCATCTTTAACACCAGTAACCACACGATTACCGTCCGTACCCGCTACACTTACTGAGGTACCACCTGTGTCTTTACCGACAGTAATTGGCGCAGATTTGTCAGTTTGCTGTACTAAACCAACTTTACCATCATTAATATTCTGTTGAATATTGGTGATATCTGTTGTGTTCTTATCAACTTGCTGTTGAACATTCCACAATTGACCGCCATTCACCGCATCTTTAGAACCTTGTGCAACCGTACCATCTGCGACATTATTCAATTTTGTGCCATTGCCATTGTTATTCGATAATGTCACTGAATCTTTATTTGCATTGTCATATTGAACAGCATTGTTCGCAACTTGATCAACTTTGTTTTGAACATCAGTGATCGCTGTATCTAACTGTCCTTTATTGACTGCATCTGTTGCATTCACACCATTTGATACATTGGTAATGGTTTTATTACCTGCACTAATACCTGCTGTCGTTACACTTGGGCCATTGGTAATGATCAATCCAGTATTACCTAGAGTGACATTCGAACCAACTGTTACGCCACCATTCTTAATAACAGTATCACCTGTAGTCAGCGAGTTAACATTCAAGTTATCTGCAAGTTTAACGGCAACCTTACCATTCTTCACTTCAGTTGAAATGTTTTTGTCATCACCAACAACTTCAACAGACTCACCCAGTTTTTTCTGTACAGTTTGTCCATCTTGCGCAGTTAACGCAAAGCCTTTATTAACAATACTTCCAGTAGCATCCACAACAGCATTGTTCAAGTCTCCCGCATTCACCGCTTTAGATGCATTTGCAACATTGGTGTAATCACCCGCACTTGCAACATTGCTCAAGCTCGTACCACCTGTTGTGGTGATCTTGCCAGTTGTTGCATCTTTTGTGCTGCTAGACGGTGTACCTGCAAAAGTTACACTGTCTTTATTTGGTGCACCTGATTTGTCATCATACTTCACAGCATAATTGTCTAAAGTTCCTTGTGCTGCGTTTAGTGTATTGATCGCTTGGTTAATACTGGTTTCAGCATTACCACTGCTATCTTTCACAGTCAGAGCAGTGTTATCCACACCAGCAATAATTTTGCCTGTGTTGTCTTGAACTGAAATACCATCTTTACCAATTACAGTTGAACCAGTGCTACCATCTGTACCATTGTTTACTGTAATACCTGTCAAGTTGTTCAAGTTCTTGTTCAACTCGATCGCAACTTTACCGCCACTAACTTTGGTGGTGATGTTGCTATCTGCACCAACAACTTCTACAGCCTCACCTAAGTTTTTCTGTACTTTATTGCCATCAGCTGCTTGTAATGCAAAGCCTTTGGTAGTCGCTGCATTGGTTGCATCTGAAACTGCATTATTCAAATCACCTGCATTTACCGCTTTAGATGCATTTGCAACATTGGTGTAATCACCCGCACTTGCAACATTGCTTAAGCTCGTACCACCTGTTGTAGTAATCTTACCTGTTGTTGCATCTTTCGTGCTATTCGCTGCTGTACCGTTGCCGTTACCTGCGGTAATGCTGTTGTAGTTGGTACTACCGTCAACATTCTTGTCGTATTGAACACCATTGCTTAATACAGACTGAATTGCATCATGAATATTGTCCTTACCTGTACCACCAATGTTGGTCATTGTTATATTGCGTGCTGTTGGATCACTTGAGTTGTTTGTTGCATTACCACCAAGAATGTCTTTAACAGCTTCAAGGCCTTTATGTAACTGCCCGCCAGTAATCGCATCTGTTGATCCAGCAGCCAATGAACCTGCTGTCAATCCACTGATCTTGTTGGTCGTACTGTCAACAACAACATTACCTACCGTCACTTTGTCTGTGGTAATGCCATCTTTGGTGATCACAGTTTGATCACCAACAGTACCCACTGTTAAGCCAGTTGTATCCAACTTGCTATTGCCCGCTGTAACGCTGTCAATCGCTATGTCTTTGGCAAGTTTTACCGTCAAGGTG
>NZ_RAXT01000028.1 GCF_003611475.1 Acinetobacter rongchengensis
GATCTCATTAAGCATGAATTGGTTAAGAATTAGCATGTCTCATAAAGTTAAATATCTGTCTCACAAAGTCAAGTTTAAACTTGGATTATCGATAAGATCTAAGTTATCCAAAAAACAAAGATAGGGATATTTAAAATGAATATGGAATATGATGTTGTGATTATTGGTGCAGGGCTGTCTGGAATTGGCATGGGATGTCAACTTTCACAACAGAATCCTAACCAATCTTTTACGATTCTAGAACGTAGACAATCTTTAGGTGGTACGTGGGATTTATTCCGTTATCCTGGGATTCGTTCAGATTCAGATGTGATTAGTTTTGGTTTTAAATTTAGTCCGTGGAATAGCGATAAAGTGCTGGCAGCAGGTGAGTCGATCAAGCAATATCTGCAAGAAACTGCGCAAAAATTTGGTGTAGACAAAAAAATTCGTTATGGCATTAAAATCATCTCTGCAAATTTTTCAACGGAAACAAATCGTTGGACTGTAGATGCAATTGATGAGTCTAATGGTCAAGCGTGTCAATTTACGTGTAATTTTCTAATCACTGCAACAGGTTATTATAATCATGATCAGGGTTATACACCGAAATTTGAAGGTGTGGAAAATTATAAGGGGCTCTTTATTCATCCACAGCACTGGCCTGAAAATTTAGATTATAAGAATAAAAAAGTTGTTGTGATTGGAAGTGGTGCAACGGCTGTTACTTTGATTCCTGCAATGGCGAATGATACAGCACATATCACCATGCTTCAGCGTTCTCCAAGCTATGTGATTAATGTACCCAATACAGATAAGTTGGTAGATGCTTGCAGACGTGTATTATCAGAAGAATTGGTTTATAAAATTTTCCGTAAACGTAATATCTTTATGCAGCGAGGCATTTATAAATTATCTCGTCGTTTCCCTAAACAAATGCGTTCATTCTTACTTTCAGGTGCGCAGAAAGAGTTAGGTACTCAATGTGATATGACACATTTTACACCGAGCTATATGCCTTGGGATGAGCGTTTATGTGCTATTCCAGATAATGATTTATTCAAAGTCATTCGTGAAGGGAAAGCATCTGTTGTGACGGATCAAATTGAGCGATTTACTGAAACAGGTATTTTGCTTAAATCCGGTCAAATCCTTGAAGCCGATATTATCGTAACGGCAACAGGGCTTGAATTACAAATGCTAGGTGGGATCGAAATAGCAGTAGATGGTGTACAAATCAAACCTAATGAGAAGATGAGCTATAAGGGTGTATTGATTGAAGATGTTCCAAATTTTGCTTACTTATTCGGTTATACCAATGCGCCTTGGACGCTAAAAATTGATCTTGCTTGTGACTATATTTGCCGTTTATTGAATGAAATGGTTATTCGTCAAATGACTTTTGTTAAAGCTGTTGCTCCAGCGAATGAGAGCACAGGTCATAGTATTGTTCACGGTATGCAGTCTGGTTATATACAGCGTGGAGATTGGGTATTACCTCGTCAAGGCAAGTCTGCTGAATGGTTTGTCAGCCATAATTTAGAAAAAGATACTGAAATATACAGCCAGTCTATAGAGAATCATCATTTGGTTTGGTCTGCGGCAACACAACAGCCAAAAGTGAAAGCAAAGATAAAAGTAGCATAAGTTTGATGGGGAGTAGGTCCATATACACATATGGACCTTGTTCAACAAAAATATAATAGGTCAGGATGATGTTAAGTACGCAATTGAATTTTATGAGCCAAGGCATCCTTTGCACAGGTACATTATTATTACCCGAGCATGTTAAGCAGGCTCCGGTTATTATCATGGCGCATGGTTTTGGTTTAATTAAGGATGTGGGATTACCAGAATTTGCTAAACGTTTTGTAAAGGCAGGTTATGCTGTTTTTAGTTTTGATTATCGCTGTTTCGGTGAAAGTGAAGGGCAACCACGGCATTGGGTAAGTCCTAAGCGACATTTGGAAGACTGGAAAGCGGCATTAGCATTTGTAAGAACCTTAGCCTCAGTGGATACACAACGTATTGTTTTGTGGGGATATTCATTTTCAGGTGGTCATGCAATTCAAACGGCTGCTCAGGATGCTGATGTGAGTGCTGTCATTCTACAAGCACCTCATGTCAGTGGCATATCGAGTTTAAAAGGTGTGCCATTCACGACACTGGCAAAATTAAGCGCTTCAGGCATGATGGATTTATTGGGTGGATTTGTGAATAAACCCGTTTATCGTCCAATTTTTGGTCGTGTAAATGATGTTGCTGCACTGGCTACGGCTGAGGCTTGGGATGGATATTTATCTTTAGCTCCAGCTTTAGAAAATTGGCAAAATAAAACACGTGCCAGAATTTTTCTAGAATTACCACTTTATAATCCAATCCGTTATGCACATAAATTGCGTATGCCGACTCTCGTTATTTCAGGAAAGAACGATAGCATTATTCCTGAAAGTGCAATCCGTGGTGCTGCACAAAAAATGCCAAATGCACAATATTTCATGTTAGAAAGCAATCATTTTGAATTATGTATTGGCTCAATATTTGAGAAAAATATTGCGCTTCAACTTCATTTTTTAGAGCAAATTTTTTCTCTAAACAAGATGAACAAGGCTGTAGCATAATCTGAATTGAGGCAAATTTGCCTCAATTTTTTTATCAATTTGAACAGTAAGATGCTCAATATGATGCTTAAGTTATGATTTTTAAACATCAATAAAATTGTTCGACAATTTTACTCTAAAGCTGTCCTTAACTGATATTTGTATGACCTAAATTGCACTTATTACATTTGAATAAAGACGTAATATAACAATTAAGAAAAACAAACATAAAGTTTTGTGTACTTAAATGTACGCTAAGGAGCGACAGCAATGAATGCTAAAGTGAATATTTCCAATCGTGCAGGCGCATCATTCCCTGTACGCAGAATGAATTTTGATTTTGATGATGTGCCTGAATACTGGGCTAAAGATTCTGCTGGAATTACCCATTTCATGACAGCATTGTCAGCTTTATTTCCCGATGGAGAGAAGCTATTTATCGATTCTGTACGTGCAGTACGTTATCACCCAGCGATTAAAGACAATGAAGTGTTACAAAAAGAAATTAGTGCTTTTATTGGTCAAGAAGCAATGCATACACAAGAGCATGTTGGGTTTAATGCTTCAGCACAAAAGTATGGGCATGATGTTGCTAAATATGAACGTGAAACAGGTCAGTTAATTCAAGGTGCACGTAAATGGTTTGCTCGTGCAGTTCGACCATTTGGTATGACTCAGGAAATGGTCGATTTGACGGCTACGACAGCACTTGAACACTTCACTGCAACGATTGCATCTCAATTATTGATGAATGAGCATATTCAGGAATTGATGACAGATCCAACCATGTCATATATGTGGTATTGGCATGCGATTGAAGAAAATGAGCATAAAGCAGTTGCTTATGATGTTTATGAGGCTGTGTTTGGTAAGGGAATCAAAGCCTATGGCTTACGTACTACAGCACTGGTTGTTGCGATGGTACTGATTTTTATGGCTCAATCGTCTTTTGTGATCCGTTTATTGAAAGAAGATGGGAAATTAAATCTAAAAGAATTGGGTATGATCTATAAATATGCTTATAGTCCATCAAAAGGGATTATCACGGGGATGACTCGAGAAATGTTGGCATATTTTAGACCTGGTTTTCATCCAAATGATTTAGACACGGTCGCTTTATTGGAAAAATGGAAAGCCAAACTGGGCATTTAATCGTTTTCATCGATAGATTTTCATGAGTCGATTTCTGAAGAGAGCAACAATGGTTGCTCTTTTTATTAGACATCTTTTGATAATTTCTTATAATTCATTTTTTATTTTAAGTTGATGAACGAAGATGATTCGTTTAATGCAAGCTTCCGATGTGCAGGTTGTCGTTGAAATTGAAAACTTGGTGCAAAGTCATCCGTGGACAAAAAAGCAATTTGAAGAATCAATCGATGGTTATTTAGCGACAGTGATTGAGCAAGATCATCAAGTTGTTGGCTTTTGTATTTTACAGCCTGTTTTAGATGAAGCGAATCTATTGCTGATGGCCATTCATCCAAGTCAACAAGGCAAAGGTTTGGGTTTTAAGCTTTTAGATGAATCGATTGCATTACTTAAAAATAATCCTGTGCAAATTTTTCTTGAAGTACGTGAATCCAATCAAGCTGCAATTGCTTTGTATGAAAAATCTGCATTTCATCAAATTGATTTGAGAAAAAATTATTATCCTAAAAAAGAGGGTGGTCGTGAACATGCCATTATCATGGTTAAAACCTGTGGTGATGATTTTTCTCAGTTATTTAAGTAATTGTATTTAAATTAGAATCAAAATTCAAAAGTAAGTTTAAAGCTAAAAAAGCCGATTATTTGATAATCGGCTCGTTCCATTCAGAAGGCAGTGTAGTCATCAGCATGTCTCCCAATTGTTGGATCTCTTGCGCTTCTAAATGGCGGTTAATACGTCGCCATTGACCATCCAATAATAATTCGAATGGGGCATATTGGGATTTGTAATTCATTTTATTGGAGTGTGGAACCCAATAGCCCAAATACACATAATCCAAGTTGAGTGATTGCACATATTCGATTTGTTTTAAAACGGCAAAAACGCCCAGTGAGCGTTTGTTTTCATCTGGATCGAAAAACGTATAAACAGCAGACACACCATCGTCTAACTGATCACAGGTTGAAACACTAATCAGTCGGTCATCTTTCCACAATTCTAAAAAGAAACTATCGGTACAACTGTGGATTAAAAATTTCTCAAATTGATCATAGCTAGGCGGGAACATATCTCCGTCTGCATGTCGTTCAAGAATATAGCGTTCATAAAGCTGATAATGGGTTTGAGTTGCGTGTTGGGTTGGAATAATTTTAACGGTTAAGTCTTGATTGCGCTTCCATGCTTTTTTTTGTGCGCTACTCATTTTAAATTCGGCAACAGGCACACGGCAGGAGAGGCACTGTCGGCAAAGATGACATTCTGGGCGATAAATAAAATCACCACTGCGCCTAAAGCCCACTCTAGACAGTTCGGAAAGCGTGACCACGTCTATTCGTTGAATTGGATCAAGAAAGACCATTCTTGCAGATTTATTTTCCAAATAACTACAATCATGGGGTGGTGTAATGTAGTACTGTAAGTCGTTCAACAGGGACTTGGGATGATACGAATTCATAAATCATGTCCCTCCTTTATTTTCATTCCATTAAATGCGAAAAATTCGCTATTGTTTTACTTGAAAATACACGCTCTTGATAACTTTTCCAATCTATAGGGGGCTGTTTTATTACATCTTGTAACGATTTAAGGTATTCCTGCCGAGAAAGTGTACAAGCGCCAAGGCTAATAAGGTGATCATTGACCAATTGACAATCAATCCAAGGTAAATGATTTTCTCGACCAATCAGCATGAGTGTATAAAAAGCCATTTTAGATACATCTGTTTGAGTGCTAAACATAGATTCGCCAAAACAACCATGCCCAATGGTGACACCGTACAGACCACCAACAATGGTGTTTTGGTTCCAAACTTCAACACTGTATGCATAACCTGCG
The DNA here is from genome assembly GCF_003611475.1 of Acinetobacter rongchengensis. Classification (GTDB taxonomy): domain Bacteria; phylum Pseudomonadota; class Gammaproteobacteria; order Pseudomonadales; family Moraxellaceae; genus Acinetobacter; species Acinetobacter rongchengensis. Next base: position 5,566 of record NZ_RAXT01000028.1, read on the forward strand.
TCAAATAAATCGCAATATCCTTGGATAATATCTTCAGAAATCCATGTTTCATCTGCATAGCTACGTGGCATCGCGCAAGAACGAATCACTGTTTCAAAGTTACGATTGACGGTAATCGCATAGTCAAACTTCTTCATATTGCGTAGCAATGATTTACTGGGTTGGTAGTCATTCGGACGGATAATACAGCGTGGTTCAGGACTCCACCAACAGATCGGTTCACCTTCTGAAAACCAGGGAAATAATCCATGGGTATATGCTTCATAAAGCGTGGGCGCCGTTAAATCTGCACCAATGCAAATAAGACCTTGTTCATCTGGATCAGCTTCAACTGGATCTGGAAATATAAATTGTGAAAGAGGAAGTTGATTCACGTTTCATCATCAAATAAAAAAGATCAGCTTTATATTAGCTGATCTTTATGGGTTATGTCGTATTAGATGTTATGCAAAAAGTTTCAGTTGCTTGGCAATCTTTAATTTGTCGCTTTGAATAAACTTTTGCGCTTTTTCTTGAAGCACTTCCAAACTCTTTTTGCGATCAGCAACTGCATTGCCTTCATGATCTAAGACTTTCCAATCCAATTGATCAAGCACATTTTGAATGTACTCCGCAAACTGTTTTGCGGTTTTCAATCCATCGACAAAATGGGCACGATAGTACAATTGGCTAAATTGATCTGCAGGAATACCAATGCCAGTAATTGCACATGCTAACACTTGATAGTTTTGATGATAGCTGGCTTGTTCTAAGATATAGTGATTCAGCTTTTGTGAATATTGTAACTGTTCCTCAGTCACTGGATTTTGCGAACAAGGTAAAGCTAAACCTAAATGGCATAGAATCACTAAGGCATTTAAAATCTGAGCATAATTTAAAGCAGGAATTGCTTTTTCTAATTCAGCAATGGTTTGAGGTTGGTAGTCTTGTTTTTTGAAATGTGTACCTAAAGGCTCGTAAATATCTTGGATTAAATTAAACTCACCTAAATATCCATTAATGGTTTTAGGCATGCTTTCTGGTGCGGTTAATAGCACAAAAGCTGTATTTCTAAGACGATGCTGTGTTTGTAACGCAGTTAAGTTATTCTTTCCACGAATAAATAAATCTTTTCTAAATTGCGTATTTGCAAAATAGTCACGGCATTGCTCTTTAAAAATTGGATGTTCAATTTGGTTGAGAAAAGTTTGGTGTTCTTGCGTGAAATTAATATTATCCAGTTTGGTGTTGAGGTCGGTCGAACCTGCATAAGTTAGTTTAACGTCTTCTAAAATTCGAACCACTTGTTGGAATGAAAAACATTGCCAATCTTGGTTTAAATACTCATGAATCAAATAATTCGGATTTTGGCTTTGTAAATCTTGTACTTTGTTTAATGCATTTGGATTGCGTTTTGCGAAATTTGGGTTCTGTTGTAACAGTGATTCACTGAATGCGAGAGAATCTTTGACTTTTTGAATCGGATTGGTACTGGTGCTGTTAAATTTAAAATGACTATGAAATAACTCACGAATAGGCATATTGGCTGCCCAACCCGTAACACAGTTATAGCTGATGTAGACAATACCATTCGGTTTTAAAAATTTACGAATGAATTTTAAAATAATGTGTTGATTTTCATGGCTAATCCAACTCCAAATCCCATGTAAACTGATCGAATTAAACATTGGTAAATCTTTATTTAATAACTCTTCAAAACTTGCATCATAGAAATGATGTGGGACTAGGCATTGTTCAGCCAATTGATTGGCATGTGCTGCATGTGCAGGATTAAAATCTGTACCATAAAATGTACCAATATTTGCAGCAGCGTGAATACTGAGGCTGACCCCTTGTCCAAAACCTAACTCACAATGCATATGCTCTAAATCGGTACTAGAACAATCTACACCATTTAAAAGTAAACAAAATTTTTGATAGTTTGGGCTTAAATCTTTGTAATAACCATAGGTGTAATTTACTTCAGTTTGATAACCATCTGTCCATGCTGTCGTCACAATATTATTCCCATATTAAAATTATAAAAAATGATTCAACTATATATAAATTAAAAATAAATAAACCGCCATATAGGCGGTTTATTTTTACAAAAAAATTGATGGGTATATTTATTCTAAACCATCTAAGTAACGGTCAGCATCTAAAGCAGCCATACAGCCTGAACCCGCGGAAGTAATTGCTTGACGATAAACATCATCTGCGACATCACCAGCCGCAAATACACCAGCAACAGACGTTGCAGTTGCATTACCCGCAGTGCCACTATGTACTTGAATATAGCCGTTACGTAATTCAAGTTGTCCTTCAAACATCGAAGTATTAGGTTTGTGACCAATCGCTACGAACATACCAGAAACATCAACATCTTGAGTTGAATCATCTTGAGTCGATTTAATACGTACGGAGGTCACACCAGATGTGCTATCACCTAAAACTTCATCGACCTGATGATTCCAGATAATTGAAATTTTTCCTTCTTTTACCTTTTCATGTAAGTGATCTTGAAGGATTTTTTCAGAACGTAACTTGTCACGGCGGTGTACCAATGTAACATGCGCTGCGATATTTGATAGATAAAGTGCTTCTTCAACAGCAGTGTTACCACCACCAACCACCATCACTTTTTGGTTTTTATAGAAGAAACCATCACAGGTCGCACAAGCACTCACACCTTGCCCCATATAAGCTTGCTCAGATTCTAAACCTAAGTATTGTGCAGTTGCACCTGTTGCAATAATCAAAGCATCACAGGTGTACTCTTCCATATCGCCTTTTAAAACGAATGGACGAACGTTCAAATCAACTTCATTGATATGATCATAAAGGATTTCAGTACCAAAACGTTCAGCATGTGCTTGCATGCGTTCCATTAAAGCAGGACCAGTTAAGCCGATAGGGTCGCCCGGCCAGTTATCCACTTCAGTTGTCGTTGTCAGTTGACCGCCCAATTGCATACCAGCAATTAGAGTGGGTTTGAGGTTTGCACGTGCAGCATAAACAGCCGCACTATAACCTGCAGGACCAGAACCTAAAATAATTAACCGAGAGTGACGAGCGCTCATGAGTCATCCTTTTTTTATAAAAAATATAGAAATTGTTAGAATTATACGTGAAACTCTAGCAAAGTTGTGTGGCATCAATGTGGATAATATTGATCATCTAAATCGAAATGAGCTATATAGAAGAGAAGTGTAATAAAATATCTTTAAGAATTCTGTTAGAAAATAAATCACGGAACGCTTAAAAACGCTTACAACACACGTAAATAATAGTGCATCTTTTTTTGTTGAACAGGTGCATAATATAAAGATTTCTGCTTTGAAGAACCTTTAAAAGCTTCAGAAAAGAGTAATTTGAATAATTGGTTACAGGATAGTATATGACTGCGGTGTCAAATGTTTATGCACAGCGCTTTTTAACAACAATATTCTTGATTTCATTTGGGATATATCTGTTCCTTGCAACAGTAACATATACACCATTTGATCCAGGTTGGATGCATCTGTCCAGTGATACTCAACAGGTTTCGAATGCCAGTGGTGTTGCAGGGGCTTGGATTGCAGACTTATTGTTTGGTTTTTTAGGTTGGGCAAGTTTACTTATCCCTGTATTTATATTTGTCGAAGCTGTACAAGTGTGGTGGCCAAGAAGTTTTTTAAGCCGTCCATTTCGTTATGCCGCACAATTTTTTATTTTACTCGCAAGTGCAAGCCTTTTGTATCTGATTTGGAATGTACCCGCAGATACTTTGGCAAATGCATCTGGTGGAATTATTGGCTATGAGTTAGGTGAAAGTCTAACCCAATTGATTACCATTTATGGTGCTGTTGCATTACTGATTATTTTATTGGGTGTTTTGTTTACTTTGGCCTTTGGGATTCAATGGAATAAAACATGGTCAACATTAAAAGCCACACCTGCATATTTACAGGAATTATTTTATAGAAATGTTCCTGAAAGTGAGTCTGCTTTTGATTTAACCACACCGCAAAGAAATAAAAGCCGTTCAGCAACTCAGAAACCTGAGCCGATCATAGCTCAAGCAGAGTTTGTGGAATCTGACGATCAAACGGCGACAAAAGAACATTTAGTGGTTAAAAATACTAAGCATTCTCAAACAGCTGAACGTTTATTTGATGATATGCTTGAGCAGGAACATGATACTCAACATCATTCAAAATTTGATCAAGATGACTTTGGTGATATTGATGATTTAGAACTAGAACGCACCTTGGAAAAAGCCCATCGCTTAGAACAAGAGAGTAAACGTACGGTTTCATCAGGCGAAGTTTGGAAAGCGCTACAACAGGATCAAGATCATAATCGAGACATTGATGCACTTCTAAAAGCTTCAGAGGACGATTCAGTCGATCATTCTGATATTCGCATAGATTCAAAACAACAGTACGCTTTTAATGAGCCTGAACATTTTGCACGTGATAGTGTTGAAGTAAAACAAAATCATCAAGCAAAGTCTTTAAACTGGGATGATGATCAAGTTTTTGATGAGTTATTGGCAGTTGTTCCAAATACTCAGACTGCAACAGATGTGCATAGTCCATTTAATCGTGAAACGCTTCAAACTCCAGCTCAAACTGAAGATCATCTAAATCAAACATCGGGCAATCATTCTGAGCATACTTTTGCCGAATTGAACCATCATCCATCAGCAACAACATTGGCCTCAGCTGCAACAGTAAATCTTGCAAATGAGTTAGATGATTTAGCAATGCTGGCAGATGATGATTTTATGGATGTTGATAATGATCAACTCCAGAATAATCATCAAAACAACCAAGCAGAGCATCAGGGTGCTGAGAGAACAACTGCAAATTATGCACAATCCACGGCATTTGCACGTGCTGCGATTCAAACCAATTTACAAACAACATCTCTAGTGAGTGAAGAAGAGAAATCTTTAATATCTTCAGATAAAGATGCCTTTAGGGATGCATGGCAGGAAACAGCTGGTAAACCCCAAGACGACATTGAAAATCAAACACAAATTGATGATGATTTTGATTTGGATGCACCACTTACAGATGCTTACGGACGTCCTATGTCACGTGCAATGCAAGTTGCACAAAAGCGCCGTGATTTGCCGACCTTACCTGGCTTAGAGCTATTAGATAAAGTTGATCCAAATAAAAAAGTCAATTTTACTGCTGAGCAACTTTCACGTTTATCAGAACTTTTGGAAATCAAACTTCAAGAATTTAACGTCAAAGCAAAAGTAATTGAAGCACAGCCTGGACCAGTCGTGACTCGATTTGAACTTGATTTAGCACCAGGTGTTAAAGCATCTAAAGTAACCAATATTTCACGCGATTTAGCCCGTTCAATGTCGATGGCATCTGTACGTGTAGTTGAAGTTATTCCGGGTAAACCTTATATCGGGATTGAAGTACCAAACAGCACACGTGAAATGGTACGATTGATTGAACTCCTTGAAACCCCAATGTTTAAAGACCCATCTGGAATGCTTTCAATGGCAATGGGTAAGGATATTTCAGGTAATCCAGTGATTACTGACTTGGGTAAAGCGCCACATATGCTCGTTGCGGGTACCACAGGTTCAGGTAAATCTGTTGCAGTGAACTCGATGATTTTATCGATGTTATTGAAATATACACCTGATCAATTACGTTTGATTTTGATCGATCCAAAGCAATTGGAATTGGCAAACTACAATGATATTCCTCATTTGTTAACACCTGTTGTGACGGACATGAAAGATGCTGTGAGTGCATTGAATTGGTGTGTCAATGAAATGGAACGCCGCTATAAACTGATGTCTTTCTTAAAGATTCGTAAATTGGCAGACTATAACCGTAAGGTTGAAGAAGCCATTGCCAATGGTGAAGATTTAATTGATCCAACGTGGAAACCGAGTGATTCGGTTATGCAAGAGCGCGCGCCAAGATTACAACCTTTGCCATCGATCGTAATTGTTGCCGATGAGTTTGCAGATATGATCATGCAAGTAGGTAAGAAAGCCGAAGAAATGATTACTCGTCTTGCACAGAAATCACGTGCTGCGGGTATCCATTTATTACTTGCAACACAACGACCATCTGTTGATGTGATCACAGGTTTGATCAAAGCGAATATTCCAACCCGTGTTGCTTTACGTGTAAACAGTAAGATTGACTCACGTACCATTCTTGATGGTGGTGGAGCAGAGGACTTATTGGGCCATGGTGATATGTTGTTCCTCGGGCCTGGTAAAATCGATCCTGAGCGTGTACATGGTGCATTTATCAGTGACGATGAAGTGAACCGTATCTGTGATGCATGGCGTGAGCGTGGTGATCCAGATTATATTGATGAAATTCTGACACCTTATGATGAAGAACCGAGTTCACGTGGTTTTGAAGAAGGTGATGGTGATCCAAATCGTGATGCTTTATATGATCAATGTGTTTCCTTTGTTTTAGAAACACGTAAGGTTTCGGTTTCATCGTTACAACGTAAGTTTAGTTTAGGCTATAACCGTGCGGCACGTATTGTTGATCAAATGCAAGAGCAGGGTATTGTCAGTGAACAAGGGGCCAATGGTAAGCGTGATATTTTGGTTTAGTACGCTATCTTTCATCAAATAATAAAAATGCCCCGTCAAAATGAAGGGGCATTTTTTTATTGTAGATCTGCTTTTAAAAGGTTAATCATGTCTTATCTCAATTTAAGTTAAACACAACTTTTCACATGAATGTAGTAATATGACTATCTAAATTCAACGAGATATTTAAGATGTTGATTGCTTTATGTACATTAATCTTTATCCATTTTTGCGCTTTAATCACACCTGGGCCTGATTTTTTCCTCGTTTCGCAAACGGCGATTAGTCGTTCAAGAAAGCAATCAATGTTTGTTGTGCTTGGAATTACTGCAGGGGTGATGTTCTGGGCACTTTTAGCCTTATTAGGATTGAATATTATTTTTGAGAAAATGGCTTGGTTAAAACATGTCATGTTGGTAATTGGTGGAATTTATTTGTGTTGGCTTGGTTTTCAAATGCTTAAGTCTGCATTTAGTCAAAAACCTGTGACAGAGCAACAAAAGTTTGAATTGCCTCAAAGTCATTTGCATTTTTTTCTTAAAGGCTTTTTAACCAATTTATCCAATCCCAAAGCTGTAATCTATTTTGGTAGTGTATTTTCAATATTTCTTGCCAATCCTCATTTAGATGGTGTTCACTCGCTACTTTTTGTCATTGTGTCTATAGAGACATTGATTTGGTTTAGTTTTGTGGCTTTTGTATTTTCATTACCCAGTTTTAAAGCAGCTTATCAGAATGCTGCAAAATGGATTGATGGGATTTCAGGCGGAATATTTACATTGTTTGGTGCATACTTGATTGGAAACCGTTAATACATTTGCTCTTGTCTAGATATGTGTTTAATTCCAAGAAAAAACCTGCTTGAAAGCAGGTTTTTATAGTTCATTTTTCAGCTTCTAATTTTCAGCTTTTAAATGTTAAGCGAATTTAGCCAAAACTTCTAAAAATCCATCTTTTTGACGTGGGTATTGCGCAATCACATCATGGATGCGTTGACCTTCTGGATTGGTAGCATTGATATCACGACCATCAGCAACGAACTGAGTCAATAAACGCTCATAATCAAATGGACGCATATGTTTGAATGCATGATAAAGCACGTGAAAATCTGCGTTGGTACCTTCAGGAGGAAGTTGGGTTAAATAGGCAAATACACGCTCGTCTGACCATTCTTCATTGAACGTTGCTGGCTGTGAAAGTGCCATAACAGCATCTCCTCAAATTTAATAATTTAAAACGTATTGAGCTTATTCATCATTATATAAACCCCTATTAAATTTTATTTAATAAGGAATAATGCAAAGCATTGATGAATATTTGATAACCCAATTAAAAAGGGCAAAATAACTTGCGTCATTTTGCCCTGATTCAATCTACTTGACTAATCAATAATAGAATTAACGTTCTTCAGGTAAATTGATATTCATTTCTAACATTTCAATATTCGCTTCTGAACGAACTTGCATTTGAATATGTTGTTCATCTACACCACGAACATAACGATTGACCACTTGCATGATTTCTTTCTTCATTTGATCAATCTTGTCTTGGCTCAGGCGTTTGCCTAAACCATTTTCAGAAGCAACAATAACTTTTAAGCGATCTTTAGCAGTTTGGGCGCTAGATGGTTTGTCATCGTTGCTGAAAAGTTTACTCCAAAATCCTGCCATTTTTTACGCTCCAAATAATCGTGCTAACCAACCTTTAGGTTTCACCGTAATGTGACGGTAAGGACGCTCTTCACCTAAGAAACGCGCAACTAAGTCATCATAAGCCTGACCTGCAGATGCTTCTTGATAAAGTATAACAGGTTTACCTTCATTCGATGCTTGAAGCACGCTTGGGCATTCAGGAATAACACCTAGTGTTGGAACACGTAAAATATCTTTAGAAATATCTTCAATCGTTAACATTTCTTGTTTATCAGCACGTTCAGGGTTGAAACGAGTGATACATAAGTGTTTACGAACACGTCCTTCGTTATTTTCAACTTTCTTAGTTTTGCTGTCGAGCATACCAATAATTCGGTCTGAATCTCGTACAGATGAAATCTCAGGATTGGTTACAATAATCGCTTCATCTGCATGGTACATGGCTAAAATAGCGCCACGTTCAATCCCCGCAGGTGAGTCACAAATAATATAATCAAACTCTTGTGAAAGTTCTTCCATAACACGAGCGACACCATCATCTGTTAATGCATCTTTGTCACGTGTTTGTGAAGCAGGTAAAATATATAAGTTTTCGATATCTTTATCGCGAATTAAAGCTTGTTGTAAACGTGCTTCATTATTTAAAACATTCACAAAATCATAAACAACACGACGTTCGCAACCCATGATCAAGTCTAAGTTACGTAAACCTACGTCAAAATCGATAACAACAGTTTTATGACCACGTAGGGCTAAACCTGTTGCAAAAGATGCGCTTGTCGTAGTTTTACCTACGCCGCCTTTGCCTGATGTAACGACAACAATTTTGGCCACCGAATCCACTCCTGTTATGGTCATCCCTTTAATTGGGATTTTTTATGGTGTTTAATTTACATTAAAATTGAAGAGCTTCAAAGACTAGCTCTTGTTGATCATTCAGGTGAATATGTACAGCTTTTTTGACCACATCTTGTGGAATATCATCAGCTACACAATATGTCCCTGCGATAGAAACCAATTCGGCTTCTAATGAATGACAAAAAATTCTTGCAGCGGTATTCCCGCCTGCGCCTGCAATGACTCTACCACGAACACTGCCATAGATATGTATATTTCCTGAAGCAATTACTTCAGAACCACTGTTAATCCCTGCATTGAGAATAATATCACCATGATCTTGAACTAGGCATTGTCCAGTTCTTAAAATTTCATCGTGATAAGACGTCACATGAGTAAAGGATTTTGGTGTTTCTGCATGAGCATTTGCAAGCGCAGTATTTTCAGCAACTTTAGTAGATGAACCTTGTTCTTTTACAGGTGTTTCAACCACCTGTTCCTTGGTTGGTTTGATGCGTTGTAAGGGACGATCAGCTGGCAAAACAGGGAATTGAATCGCACGTGCCTGATCACCCAATAAACCATCAATAACGGCCATAGGTTGTAAATCAAGACTGATGATCAATTGAATCAGCGCAATCAGCTCTTGTTCAACTGTTGTATCGATAATGACTAAAGCCCCTTGATAAGAAGTTTCACTCATCATCGAATTTAATTGCTGGCGGATGGCATCATGATCATTTGTATCAAAGGTTAATCGTGTAAAATTAACCATTCTGCCTGTAATCCGTATATCAGCCATAATTATTCCTTAAAAGGCTTGTGACCTAAAATTTTCTATCTAAAGTTAATTTGTAAAATAGTGCAAATGCTAGAACAAATTGAATGATTTCTCTAGCAAAGATACAAATAATTTCAATGAAGTGCTAGAGATTGTATTCATTTCATAAATCGTTTGCGTTTTATATTTCAGCTTGATCATTTTTATTCAATTCAAGTTGCCATTGTTTCATTGCAACTTGTTTCTTCAGTGATTCTAAACTCTCATAGACTACAGATTCAACCAATTCTTCAAGAGACTGATTTTCAATATTTAATTGGCTCAATTTTGTTGAAATAAGTTGGTAAGTTGCATTTGGATGCTGCACATTGCCTTCAATAAAAGGTTGAATCAGACCTTGAGTGATATTTTCACCTAATTGTTGTCCAATATTTTGAATTTGATTTTCAATCATTCCCCCTGCAATTGGAATCATACGTAGTAGCTGGGTTAATTGCGGTGTGTCTTCAATAGCTTGGCGAACAATTTGTCCCACATTATTGGTGATCAAATGACGTTGTGCATTCAATTCGGTGGCCAAGGATTCTTGTAAAACTTCTGCAATGGCTTTGGCAAATATTTCACGATGATGATCAACCAAGTCATGAATAATTTTTTTATGACTCGAGCTGGTGTCCAACTCTTGTTTTACGCCATCAATCACAGTAATCACAACTCGATCAGATAACTCTTCCATGACCACACGATAATAGAACAAAACACGTTTCATAATACTGTCGGGAACGACTTTATAGCCCATTTCATGAAATCTATAGGCAATAATTCCAGCACGAATAAGACGTAAAAAACGTAAGTAAGGGCTAATCGCTAGAACTTCATACCAATGAATAAAAGGAAAGAAAAACCAACGTGTATGATGTTTATAAATAATGGCAATAAACCAACGAATGAGTAATTCTGCAATTAAAAAAGTAATAAACCAACTTTCAGTTTTAATCACCCATGGGTGCAGCGCATCTTTATAATATTGTAGGATTTGAGGTAAATGAATGGTTTCAAACAACCAATTGCCAAAGTTGCTCATCAATAAAGCATTGGCACACAAACAAAATAAGTTGAATACAATAATGAACATCATAAAGATGTCATAAGCTAAAAACAGTTTCCAACCGATTGTATCGTGACGGATATGCTGACGAATTCCTGTTTTTTTATTTTTTGTATTTTGGCTAGATTCTTGTTTGATTTCTTGCTCTGTCATTGCAATTCCTTTTTAAAGCGGACTTCTTTCATGGTGTTGTTTTAAACTGAAAAATACTGATCGTTGAATAATACGATGAAAGAAGCCTGCAACTTAGCGTATCTATTTAGCTTATGTATTTATTTTTCATTTGACTAATCAATTGGTCTTTTTCAGTCCACAAATGATCAACCCATTTTTGAAAACGTTCTCGATATTCAGCATCATCTTCGTAATTTCCTCCCAATACCCATTCAGGAATCTCAATCTTACGTATATTGACTGCAATTCGCGGTACTTCACCTAACCAAAACTCACCATAACCTGGTGCACCATCTGGATAAACAATAGTCATATCCACTAGAGCGTCAATCTTATCACCTAATATATCGAGTGCTAAAGCTAAACCACCTGCTTTGGGCTTGAGTAAATTGGTATATGGCGATTGTTGCTGTTGATGTTTTTGTACTGTAAAACGAGTCCCTTCCAAGTAATTCAATAAGGTAAAAGGCTGACTCAATAATTGTTCGCAGGCTTTACGTGCTTCTTCTAAGTCACGATACTTGAGCTCAGGATTCTTTGAGATTTGGGCTTTGGTATGCCGTTTCATCATGGGAAAACCTAGGATTTTAAAGGCTTGACCGACAAAAGGGATGAAAATCAGTTCCCACTTGGTAAAAAAGCGAGTAAGTGGCATACGTGTTAAACCAAAGTATTGATTTACCGTGGTATCTACCCAACTTTGATGATTGCAAGTCATGAGATAGCGACCTTGCATACTCAGGTCTAAACCTTCATCAACGCTAATATCCCATTGTGTTTCAGGCAAAACATGGTCGATTAACCAGTTGTTGATACTTAACCAGCTATTGGTGATATTGATATTGGTTTCATCGATTTTTTTGGATTTTCTGAGCAGTTTGGTTAAGCCAAGTGCCAAGACTGGAGGGCCATGAAAAAAGGTGCTTCCAGTGATCACTGTACCAACAGTTAATCCTTTCGTAATTTTTTTTAAAATAGGTTGCTTCTGTTGCTGAGATGACATAGAACAGTCCTAATCATTTTTGCATATTCGAATGAAAGTCTTCAATATAGACCTTAGTTGTTCAATTAAAAAGAGACATTTATAAACTGTGTACAAATTATGATGATCATTTTTGCAAACTTTGCGCTATATATTACAAAATGTTAAAAAAAGAGTGATTCTTAACAAAATGCCAATGGTTGCAGCTTATTATTTATAACAAAATGAAATTCAACAAAAAACACAACTTGGAGGCATGCCATGCGTGCACTATTAATTACAACTTTAACAGCAGGGGCTTTGGCATTATCAGGATGTCAAACAACTGGTAATAACATTGGTGGCGTTGAGTATGACAAAGCTGCCTTGGGTGGTTTAATTGGTGCAGCGGCAGGTTACGGTCTGTCTCGTAGTAATGCCAACACTTCTGCACAAAATAACCGTGCCGCTGCGATTGGTGCTGCTTTGGGTGCAGGCGCAGGTATTTATCTAGACAATAAAGAGAAAAAGCTTCGCCAGCAAATGCAAGGTACTGGTGTTGATGTAAGCCGTAATCCAGATGGTTCTGTCGCTTTAGTTATGCCAGGTAGCATTACTTTCGATACCAATAAATCGAATATCAAACCTAACTTTTACGGTACGTTGAATAAAGTTGTTCAAACATTGAAAGAAGATAACAAGAGCGTAATTCTTGTGACAGGTTATACAGACAATACGGGTACAGATGCGATCAACATCCCATTGTCACAAAATCGTGCTGCTTCTGTAGCAAACTACTTGAAAACTCAAGGTGTTCAAAGCCGTATTGACACGCAAGGTTATGGTTCTCAAAACCCAATCGCAGATAACTCAACTGCTGCTGGTCGTGAGCAAAACCGTCGTGTAGAAATTAGTATTTATGCGGCAAGCTAAGAAATCGTAATAAAATAAAAGCGATTTTTTATTAAATACACAGGAATCGAATTGTAGTTTGCTATGATTCGATTTTTTTAAATATCAAAGAAAAAGAGGAAAACAAAATGCGTGCACTTGTAATTTCTACAGTTGTTGGCGCTTTGGCACTGACTGGTTGCCAAAATATGGAATATGATAAAGCTGCTATAGGTACAGGTATTGGTGCTCTAATTGGCGCAGGTATCGCATATTCAAATGCTGATAAAGATAAAATGGGGCAGGCTGCTGCTATTGGCGCCGTTGTTGGCGGTGGTGCAGGTTTATTGTTGGACCAAAAAGAAAAGCGTTTACGCCAAGAACTTGCGGGGACAGGGGTTGATGTCAACCGTAACCCAGATGGTTCAATTAACATGGTTATGCCAAGCGTAACTTTTGCAACAAATTCAGCGATTATTCAACCAAAATTCCAGTCAGCATTGAATGATGTTGCACGTGTATTGGCTGAAGGTGGTACAGCTGGCAAGCTTGCATTGGTGATTCATGGGCATACCGATAATACGGGTAGCGATGCAATCAATAATCCATTGTCACAAAACCGTGCCCAATCTGTATTGAACTACCTTTCAACTCAAGGGATTTCTGCAAGTCGTATGACGGCTCGTGGTTATGGTTCTAGCTCTCCGATTGCAGATAACTCAACTGCTGCTGGGCGTGAGCAAAACCGCCGTGTTGAAATTACCGTTTATGAAACAAAATAATGCTGAATTTTTCTCTAAAGCGTTAAGTTTTTGAGAATGATGGCATTGTTAAAACCACCTTCGGGTGGTTTTTTATGCGCTCAATTTTTTAGTCGGACACATTCACATAAAGCATTTTGCAACTGTGGTTTTGATGACTATAATCGAGCTCGAAGTTTTTTGAGGATGAACGATGTCTAAAGCAAGTCAATTGAATGACAAGCAACTTGAAGCCATGAAATATACTCAAGGACCCTTGTTAGTACTTGCAGGGGCCGGTTCAGGTAAGACTTCTGTAATTACAAGAAAAATTGCTTATCTAGTACAGCAGTGCGGTATTCCTGCGTATAGAATTACTGCAATGACCTTTACCAATAAAGCTGCACGTGAAATGAAAGAGCGTGTGGGAAAACTTTTGGGAAAAGAAGAAGGTAAAGGTTTATCGGTTTCTACCTTTCATAATTTCGGTCTAAATTTATTACGTCTAGAACTTAAAAATACTCCTCTCAAAGCAAACTTCTCTATTCTAGATGCAGATGATTGTAAACGGATTCTGATGGACTTAATGCACCGTGACAATATGTCAGGTGCAGAGAGTAAAGAGCTCATTGCCAAAGCAATGAAGAAGATTTCAGACTGGAAAAATGATCTTGTTCTTCCAGAGCAAGCGCATACCACCTGCGAAACAAATGATGATGTGCAACTTGCACATTTATATCAACTTTATGAGCGTAATCTCCGTGCATATAACGCTGTAGATTTTGATGATTTGATTGTCATGCCAACCCGATTACTTCAAGAGAATGCAGAAGTGCGGGATCGATGGCAAAATCGTGTGCGTTATCTTTTAGTGGACGAATATCAAGATACCAATACCGCGCAGTATATCCTTGTAAAATTGTTAGTGGGTGTGATGGGACAATTCACCGCAGTAGGTGATGATGACCAATCTATTTATGCATGGCGTGGCGCTAAGCCTGAAAATATGGCATTGCTCAAAGAAGATTTTCACAATCTAAAAGTCATTAAATTAGAACAAAACTATCGTTCGACCAGTCGTATTTTAAAAGCGGCAAATCACGTGATTGAAAATAACCCACATTTATTTGATAAAAAATTGTGGAGTGATAAAGGTCATGGTGAAGTGATTCGAGTAATCACTTGTCGTAATGATGATGATGAATCAGAACGCGTGGTAAAGGATTTATTGACACACAAATTAATGAATGGGAAAAACTGGAAGGATTATGCGGTGCTGTATCGTGGAAATTTCCAAGCACGTGTACTGGAAACACAGCTGCGTCAAATGCAGATTCCATATAAACTTTCAGGTGGTCAATCTTTCTTTGGTCGTGCAGAAATTAAAGATGTGATGAGTTATTTACGCATCATTATCAATCCTGAAGATGACAGTGCCTTTTTACGAATTATCAATACACCGAAACGCGCAATTGGGCCTGTAACTTTGGAAAAATTGGGCTTATTCGCTCAAGAAAACCACCTATCTTTATTGTCGGCAGCGAGTGATCAACGCTTAACCATGGTTATGCCAAAAAAAGCGACGACTCAATTGGCTGAGTTTGCAGGGTTTATCAATGATTTTACCCGTGAACTTTTAGACGACGATGAACCTGTGCCTAAAATCCGTCAGATGATGAATGAAGCAGGTTATATCGATTATTTACGTGAAACGGCAGCAACACCTGCACAAGAAAAAACCAAGATTGATAATGTTGAAATGCTGTATACCAGTATTCAAAGCTTGATTAACCGTGCAGAAGATGTCGATGAAAAGAACATTGAAAGTGTGATTCGTAAAATGGTGTTGCTGGATATGCTTGAGCAGCAACAGGAAGAAGAAGATACCGATAAGGTTAATCTATTGACCTTACATGCATCTAAAGGTTTGGAATTTCCATTCGTTTATATTATGGGCTTAGAGGAAGAATTACTCCCGCATAAAAACTCGATTGCTGCTGAAACCATCGAAGAAGAACGCCGTTTGATGTATGTAGGCATTACACGTGCTCAGCAAGGTTTGACTTTGACTTTAGCTGAACAGCGTAAAAATGGTGGACAAATGAAGCAAATGACACCAAGTCGTTTCTTAGATGAGTTGCCGCAAGATGAGTTGGATTGGTTAGGGCGTAAGAAAAAGTTGGCTGAAAATGTCGATCCTAAACAGCAAGCCCAACAGTATTTGCAAAATTTAAAAGCGTTATTAAAACGTTGATTTTTAACTCAAGTCGATTCGTTGAATATTGTCTAATTTCACTGAACCTTATTCTAAATAGAGAGGCGGGTTTGAGTAAAAGGCATGATTTTAAATCCTATTGATTTCTACTTTTGCTGTAAAAATACGGCAATTTTGAAATGGATAAAAATTCAATGATATTGAATAAGTTAGACATAAATTTTTAATTTTTCACTAAAGGATTTCAATATGAAAGTTCAAGTAAAAGTACTTGATTCACGCTTAGGTCAAGAGTGGCCAATGCCAACCTATGCAACAACAGGTTCAGCAGGTTTAGACTTACGTGCATGTGTTGAAGAGGCAATACACATTGAACCAGGTCAAACTGTTTTAGTCAAAACAGGGATGGCGATTTATATTGAAGATCCAAACTTTGCAGGCCTAATTTTACCGCGTTCAGGTTTAGGCCATAAACACGGTATTGTATTGGGCAATCTTGTGGGTTTAATTGACTCAGATTATCAAGGCGAATTGATGGTTTCAGTTTGGAACCGTGGTCAAAATAGCTTTATCTTAGAACCAGGTGAGCGTTTAGCACAGTATGTACTTGTTCCTGTGATCCAAGCACAGTTTGACGTTGTCAATGAATTTGAAGCTACTGAGCGTGGTGCAGGTGGCTTTGGTCATACGGGTAAAAACTAAGTCTTACTGATTATTAGAGCCTGATTTGTCAGGCTTTTTTTATATATTTTAGATATGTAACAAAAAGTATGTATATATAATATTTCAAATTTGCATATAGTAGTGTCAGTTTATATATTTTGCCTCTAACCTTGAATAAAAAAATTGAATAAGTTACTAAAGCGTCATTGAGTGTCTTTAGATATATAGGGTTAAGCAGTTAGAAGTTTTGCTTATGATTGAAATGAATGATTTTCCTCTCCAAATTTTCCGTGCATATGATATCCGTGGAAAAGTTGATATGCTTAAACCTGAATGTGTTGAGGCGATAGCCTGTGCCTTGGCAAATCAATTTATACAAAATGGTCAATCTCAGATTAGTTTAGGCTATGACGCACGTTTAACCAGTCCTACTTTTGCTCATATTATTCAACAGGTATTCCAACAAAAAAACATCCAAGTGATTGAGATTGGATGCTGTTCAACTCCACAATTGTACTTTGCTGCTCGACAAACAGCTGGTAACGGAATTATGGTCACAGCCAGTCATAATCCTAAAACAGACAATGGTTTCAAATGGATTATGCAAAGTGAACCGCCTTCACCTGAAATGATTCAAGAAGTAGGGCTTCAAGCGGAACATTATTTTCAAGCTTATCAAGAAAAATATCTTCAAAATAAACCATTTGACGCTATTCAAGCATCAACTCATCATCCGAGCCTTATTCATCAAATTAAATCTGAATTTTGTGTGCCTTATCAAACCGCAATGTTAAAAGACATTCATCTATCTAAACCGTTAAAAGTGGTAATTGATGGTTTAAATGGTTCAGCAGGTTATTGTGCCAATTTAGTCTTGAAAAAACTGGGTTGTGAGGTGATCGCAATTCGTTGTAATGCAGATGGTCATTTTCCAGATCATGCGCCAGACCCATCACAAGCAACGCATTTAGAATTATTACGCCAAAATGTTTTGAACCATCAAGCAGATATTGGGATTGCCTTGGATGGAGATGGTGATCGTGTCGTGATACTGGATGAAACCGCACACATTATTTCGGCAGATCGTTTATTGGCTTTATTTGCCCAAATGTGTCTCAAAGAACATCCACAACACGAAATCGTTTTTGATGTGAAATGTTCTTCCATGGTACGCCAAGCGGTTGAGCGATTAGGTGGTCAGGCCAAGATGATTCGTACGGGCAGTAGTTTTCTACGTAAATATATGTCGCAATCGAAAGGACGTGCTGTATTTGGTGGAGAATATGCAGGGCATTATGTATTTAATGATGGTCGTGGCATGGGCTATGACGATGGGTTATACGCTGCACTACGTGTGATGGAGTATTTATGCTTATTTCCAAAAGCAACATTGTCTGAAATATTAGCGCATTATCCAGATCGTTTTTACACTGAAGATACCTACATCAGTACCCATCAAACCGACCCTAAAGTTGTGTTGAATGAAATTGAACATTTAAGTCAACATTTTGCAGCTCAACTGAGTAAAATTGATGGTGTTCGACTTGATTTTGAATATGGTTTTGGCATTATTCGAGCATCAAATACGGGTGAATATTTCACTGTGCGTTTTGATGCAGATTGTCCAATTCATCTCAATGAAATTCGTCAGACATTTGCGTCTATGCTCAGTGATCGTTATCCTATGATCGCTCAAGATATTCTTCAAGCGCATTGACTGTTTTTGCGTCCTCCGCATACATCAGTCTAACCAATACAGTTCATTAAGGAGAGGCGAATGTCACATCAGCATGCTGGCATCGACAAAGCACAAATATTGACTGAGGCTTTGCCATACATCCAACGTTTTTCAGGAAAAACACTGGTTGTAAAATATGGTGGTAATGCAATGACGGATCCAGCTTTGGAAAGCTCATTTGCTCGTGATATCGTACTGTTAAAAACTGTAGGTTTAAACCCAATTGTTGTGCATGGTGGTGGGCCACAAGTGGATTCACTGCTCAAGCAGTTGGGGCGTGAGTCTGATCGTATCGATGGCATGCGTGTGACTGATGCAGCAACCATGGATGTGGTTGAGATGGTCTTGGGTGGTAGTGTCAATAAATCGATCGTCAATTTGATCAATAAGCATGGTGGTCGTGCAATTGGTTTGACGGGTAAAGATGGTAATTTGCTACGTGCCAAAAAATTATTGATGGAAAAAATACAGGATGATGGCACAGTAACTCAAATCGACTTAGGTTTAGTCGGTGAAGTGACAGGTGTTAAAACTGACGTTTTGGAAATGTTTACCCAAAGTGATTTTATTCCAGTGATTGCACCTTTAGGTGTAGATGAAGATGGTCAAACCTATAATATCAATGCAGATTTGGTTGCTGGTAAAGTTGCTGAAGCTTTAGGTGCAGAAAAGCTCATCCTCCTGACCAATATTTCAGGTGTGCTGGATGAAAATAAGAATCTGCTGACGGGTTTAACCACGCAAGAAGTCGATCGTCTGATTGAAACAGGTGTGATTTACGGTGGCATGATTCCTAAAGTTGGATGTGCATTGGATGCTGTAAAAGGCGGTGTTGTGAGCGCTCATATTGTCGATGGTCGTGTACCACATGCAACCTTGCTGGAAATTTTTACCGATCATGGTGTTGGAACATTAATTACCAATCGTGTAAAACCAACACATTAATTCATATCAGCATTGAGCCAGTGGAAACACTGGCTTTTTTGTATCTAAGGATATGGGAATCATCATTTATCAGCAGTTTTAAAACATTCATTATTTAGTCATATCATTGTCATGCAGATTGCCTAGTGTAAATAAAAGCACTAGGAGCCGAAGACATGTTTGCAAAACTAAACCAATATCGTCAAAACTTGAGCTTACCTTTACCAAAACCTAAAAAAGCACAATCACAGTATAAATTTGAATGGGTTGAAGACCTTAAACAACTTAAAGAAGTACAGAAATTTCGTGCAGTTCAATTTGCAGATCAATTTGGAATTCAATTTGAAAATGGTATAGATCAGGATTTGTATGATCTTGATTGTGAACATGCGGTATTACGTGATAAATGGAGCAATGAAATAGTCGCTTATACCCGGCTTAAATTATTCCAAGGTCATGAATTAAAACAGAGTTATAGCTCACAAGAGTTTGATGTTTCTCCATTTTCAAATCTGAGTAATATTGTTGAAATTGGGCGGACTTGTGTACACCCACGTTATCGCAATGGTCGTGCATTATCGATGTTATGGCTCAATCTTGTACCTACGGTATTGTGGAAAATGAAAGCCAAGCACCTCATGGGCTGTGTCAGCATACGTTTAGAAGATAATAAGGCACGTGCTTACTACACACATCAATATCTCAAACAATTAAACGTAGACCAATGTATTGACGTAAAAGCAAAACCTGCTTATGAGCCGAGTCATCCTGAGTATAGTTTTCCACAAGATGAACGCATCCCTAAATTATTCGATGTATATTTGAAAATGAATGCGCGATTGTCTAAACAAGCCTATCACGATGAAACATTTAATTGTCTGGATTATTTTGTGTTCTTGGAAGTGAATGACATTGTGAAAAATTTTGTACTCAACAAAATGGTCAATCGTTAACAATATCATTGAGATAATACTCAGTTGCTATAAATTGATTGTTAAGTTTTGGTTAGATATAAACTTGTTTGCAAACTTTATTGATGATTCTGATTTGCAAGCAGGTACTGACTCATGCACAATATTCGTATAACTAAAATGTTGTATGAATGAACTATGTGCCAATTGCTTGGAATGAACTGCGCGACACCAACAGATATTACTTTTTCCTTTCGTGGTTTTTCACAACGTGCAGGAATAACATCTGATCATTCTGACGGATTTGGTATCGCTTTTTTTGAAGATAAGGCATGTCGCTTATTTGTTGATAATCAATCTGCAGTTGAATCTCCGATTGCAGAATTGGTACGTAATTATCCCATCAAATCACGTAATGTGATTGCGCATATTCGCAAAGCCACTCAAGGTAAAATTACTTTAGAAAATTCGCATCCCTTTATGCGTGAGCTATGGGGGAGACAGTGGATTTTTGCGCATAATGGTGATTTACATGACTTTAATCCACGACTATCTGGACGTTTTACACCTGTCGGTAGCACGGACAGTGAACTGGCATTTTGTTATTTACTCGAACAATTGGTGTTAAAGTTTGGATACGATGAGCCAAGTTTGAATGATATTTTTGCATTATTAGAAGAAATTTCACCACAAATTGCAGAGCATGGTACGTTTAATTTTTGTCTATCCAATGGGCAAGCATTATTTAGTTATGCGACCACAAAGCTTCATTGGATTGTACGAGAGTATCCTTTTCAATATGCCAGACTAATCGATTTGGATGTTGATATCGATTTTAGTAAATTTACCACAGCTGAAGATCGTGTTGCTGTGATTACGACCGAACCATTAACGCATAATGAGACATGGACTGCTTATAAAGCAGGTGAGATGATTTTATTTAAAGATGGTCGAGTGATTAAAACTGCAATCACTCAAGTTGAACGGTTATTACGTGAAGCAGAGAATCCTACATTAATTAGAATAACTAAAGCTGATCAGTATTAATTTTATATTTAATCATTAAAAAAAACCTTTAATTTTATTAAAGGTTTTTTTACGGATTTAATTTAGCCTTTAAACTGGTTAATTGATTTTTAATGGTTAAAAAATATCTGACTCTTTTGGTTGAGTTTAAAATAATAGTTAAATAAAAACATGTGTTTAAATAATATTTGATTTTTTTATATTAATTCAGAGTAATGCGCTTCGTTTTTATTTTCAATCTAAAAAGGTAGTATAAATCTAAAGGTGAAAATGTTATTTAAAAGGTGATCGTATGAAAATGAAGTGGATTCCAGAATATAATACTGGTATCGATGTGATTGACGATCAACATAAAAGAATTTTAGATTATATCAACGAAATAAATGAAGTTGGGGTGAATGCCGATCGAGCAAAAATTAAGAATATTCTTGATAATATTATCGATTATACCCAGTCACATTTTACATTTGAAGAAAGTTTGCAAGAAGAAGCCGGCTATAAATATCGTGTGCCGCATAAACGGGTACATGATTTGTTTATTAAACGGATTGAAGGTTATCGAACGAGTTTTGAACAAGGTCATTCGATAGAACATGAACTGCACGAAGTTTTGTCTAAGTGGTTAATTAATCATATTCAACATGATGATGCTGACTATGTGGGCGCAGTGAAGTTAAATATGATGGGAATTATAAAAGACAACGAAAAGAAAAAAGGTAAGAACTGGTTTGCAAGATTTTTTTCATAATCCGTCTTTTTGAGTTTGGAAACTATGAAAAATACTCCGCTCTCTAACTAAAACAATTCAGAGGGAATAAAAAGAAAAAAATAGAACAGAAATCTAGCGCAGCAAGTCATCTGAACAAGATGATTTGCTTTTTTCTTTTAAACTTTGATTTTCACAATCGAGAAAGGCAAAATAGCAGAACTTTTTACGAAACACCTCATGCAGGATTATTCTATGTCACGATGGTTATCGCCGCTCATGGCATTTTGTTTGTCATTTATGATTATCGCAGGCTTGGCGCCAAGTTTAGGTATTCAAATTGATCGACAAATTGATTTTTGGATATTGTGGTTAGTGTCAATGCTCGTATTGGCATTACCTATAACTTATTTGGAAGTTGCTTTAGCCAAGCGCTCTAAAACGACAGCATTAAATGCTTTGTCTGGCTTAACGCGTGATGCTGATGCTTCTCAATCTTGGCGTATCGTAGGTTGGTTGGCTGTTGTTTTTATTCCTTTTTTGGCTGGTGGCATCTTATTCAATATTAGTCAGAGTGTTACACAGATTGCGCAAATTCCAGTAGCGACCAATATTTTGTTTGCTGGAGCGGCAATTCTCGCCTTTGCTTTGTCTTTTGCCCCTCGTCCGTTGCTGATTGGTTTGACTGCAGTAGGTGTGTTGTTGTCATTGTTGCTTGCCAATGTCTTTGGTACAGCCTTACAACCATGGCATGTGACTCCTGTAGAGTTTAATGAGTGGGGGAGTGCGAGTATTCTTGCTTTAGTCGCGACTGGCTTAGGTTTAGGCTTGTATTGGCAAACTGGCTTATCGCACATCCAACAGCAAAATGAAGCCTCAAAAACAGCCTTACCGATTTGGATTGCACAACTGGTTGCTGTGGTTGTTTTTGGATTTTTTGCTGTTTCAGCGCAAATCCCAGCATATACACTGTTATTTACCGCGATTATTTCTGCAGCACTATTATTACAATTGGCAAAAGAACAGTTAGCACAACGTCAAATCGCTATGCTGATTCAATTTGTAGTGTTGTTGGTTGCTTTGTTCATTTGGGCTATTCCGAATATCAGTTTGGTTTTTAATCCATTATTGATGCTTTGGGGCTTAGTGATTTGTTTAATCTATTCTATTTTTGTAGGATGGATGATGAAGATTAGCCATTTACGTAAAGCGATGAATTTTAGTTCAGAAGCTTTTTATAATATTTGGCGTATAGCAGTACGGATCGTTATACCATTGGCGATTCTTTTGGCAATTGCAGCTTACATTGGGCAATTGATGTGATGGAAACTTTGACGAAAGGTGAAAAGGTTTGGGTGGCTTATGCGACTGAAAATCAGCAATTTCATATTGAGTTACAATTTTCTCAAGGCATGAGTATTGCAGATGCAATTGCTCAAAGCGGGTTAGCTGAACAAGTGAAATTGCCTGAAAGTTTTAGTTTTGGAATTTTTGGCAATAAATGTAAAGACATGAATCAGCTTTTACAAGCAGGGGATCGTGTTGAAATTTATAGAGCTTTAACCATTAATCCGAAAGATATTCGCCGTAATCGTGCAAAAGCCAATCCTGTCGGACGTTATTGCCGAGGAAATCGTTATCGCCAATTGCTTTCGAAATAGTCCGTTATTTAAACCAATCGCTTTAAACAATTGAATCAATATAAAAAACCCCTCATAGAGGGGTTTATTTTTATGACAAAGTGTCTATAGTGGGGGCGCATTCAAAATTGCTTCTTTTGAAGCAGGCAAACCAGGTTGAGATTCAGGAATGGTTTCCAAACCTTCAATTTTATTTACAATACCTGATTGATCAAAATAAACCTTTAAGTGTTGGCCATGTGCTACGGGAATCTTGGCTTTTTTAGCGTAAGTTCCTGGGATATAATTGTAAATGTAGTCCCATCGATCAGGATTCAATGGATCTGTAACCGTTGGACTACCCAGCAAAAAACGTACTTGTTGGTAAGTCATACCGACTTGAATTTTTGAAGCTTGAGCTTGGGTTAACGGTGTTCCTTGAGGAATATCAACTTTGTATACTCCAAATACAGAACAGCCACCAAGTAAAGAAGCGACGAATAACGTCAGCATGATTTTTTGCATTTTGCTACACTATCCCAAATTAATTATGATGCAATTGATCCACGGATAGATCATACTGCATCTCAACTCTGTTGCATATTCCAACTTAAAATTTGTTGAGAGACCTTTTTATATGCCTATTTCAAATCAAGATTTACGCAAAGCTGGACTTAAAGTTACCCTACCACGAATCAAGATTTTGGAATTATTAGAAAATTCAAGACAACACCACTTGAGCGCGGAAGACATTTATAAAACATTACTCGAACAAGGTGAAGATGTCGGTCTTGCAACCGTATATCGTGTGTTAACGCAATTTGAGGCGGCTGGAATCATTCAGCGTCATCATTTTGAAAACAATCATTCTGTTTTTGAAATTATGCAGGAAGATCATCACGATCATCTTGTTTGTCTCAATTGTAATAAAGTCATTGAATTTACAAATGATACCATTGAACATGAGCAACATGCGGTAGCGGATAAGCATGGCTTTAAACTGACAGGACATTCATTAAACTTATATGGTTTTTGTGATTCGACTGAATGTCAGGATGCTTATCGTAAAAAATAAAATCACATAAATACAACAAATTAAAAGGGAGCTAAATCAATTTAGCTCCCTTTTTTAATCTTTAAGATATCGTTTGAAAATGAATTACTGTCCGTCAAAGGTTAGCTTGCTATGTGCATTGAGCAATTGAGCACCACCTTCTTCATCTAATTTAATTTGTAGACGTAAATCATTTGGTGAGTCAGCATGTTTTAGCGCATCTTTATAGGTAATTTGCCCTGCCTTGTAGAGATCGAATAAAGCTTGGTCAAAGGTTTGCATGCCTAATTCACGAGAGCGTTTCATCAAATCTTTAATTTCATGTACATCACCTTTACGGATCAAGTCGGCAATTAAAGGTGAGTTGATGAGAATTTCGATAGCTGCACGACGTGAATTTCCATCTGGTGTCGGAATCAATTGTTGAGCAATCATCGCCTTTAAGTTCAGCGATAAGTCCATGAACAATTGACTGTGTCGATCAGATTCAAAGAAGTGAATAATACGGTCAATGGCTTGGTTGGCGTTGTTGGCATGGAGCGTAGCAAAAACCAAGTGTCCTGTTTCTGCAAAGGCAATCGCATAGTCCATGGTTTCACGTGAACGAATCTCACCAATCAAAATCACATCTGGTGCTTGACGCAGTGTATTTTTTAATGCGATTTCGAAAGAATCTGTGTCAATCCCAACTTCACGTTGCGTGATAATACAACCCGCATGTTCGTGTACAAATTCAATTGGGTCTTCAATGGTAATGATATGACCTTTAGAGTTGTGATTGCGATAACCAATAAGTGAAGCTAATGATGTTGATTTACCTGTACCTGTCGCACCTACAAAGATAATAATGCCACGCTTGGTCATGGCTAAGTCTTTCAAAATTGGTGGTAGCTTCAGTTCATCCATCGTTGGAATTTTAGTTTCAATACGACGCAAGACCATACCAGGCATATCACGTTGTTGAAAAGCACTGACACGGAAGCGTGCTGTCTTATCACGATTGGTGATTGCAAAGTTACATTCACGTGTTTCGGCAAATTCTTTACGCTGTTTTTCACTCATAATTGAGTTAAGCAACGACATAATAATTTCGCCGTTTAACTTGGTTTTGACTACAGGTACAATTTGACCATTAATTTTCATTGATGGTTCAACATCTGCAGTAATAAACAAGTCGGACGCTTTTTGCTCAATCATCATATTGAGCAAGTCATTAAAGTCCATCTTTAAGCCTCAATTATCCGTTTTTATAAGAATGATTCTGGTTGTTTCGCCATCGTTCTTGCAACCTGAGGGCTAATGACGCCTTTCGCAACCAAAGCTTTAAGGCTTTGATCAAGTGTAGTCATGCCATAGTTTGCACCAGTTTGAATTGCAGAATACATTTGGGCAACCTTATTCTCACGAATTAAGTTACGAATAGCAGGAATACCAATCATAATTTCGTGTGCAGCAACACGACCACCACCATTTTTCTTAAGGAGTGTTTGTGAAATTACGGCTTGAAGAGATTCAGATAACATGGCACGAACCATGTCTTTTTCTTCGGCAGGGAATACGTCAATCACACGGTCAATGGTTTTTGCTGCAGATGTGGTGTGTAGTGTACCGAAAACCAAGTGACCTGTTTCTGCTGCTGTTAGCGCCAAACGAATAGTCTCAAGGTCACGCATCTCCCCGACCAGAATAATATCTGGGTCTTCACGAAGGGCAGAGCGAAGCGCTTCGTTAAAACCATGAGTATCACGATGCACTTCACGTTGGTTGATCAAACATTTTTTAGATTGGTGTACAAATTCGATTGGGTCTTCAACCGTCAAAATATGGTCATAACGGTTGTCGTTAATATAGTCGATCATTGCGGCAAGTGTTGTCGATTTACCCGAACCTGTTGGACCTGTCACCAACACTAAACCACGAGGTAATTCACAAAGCTCTTTAAAGGTTTGTCCTAAACCCAGATCTTCCATGGTTAAAACTTTTGAAGGAATGGTACGAAATACTGCACCTGCGCCACGGTTTTGGTTAAATGCGTTTACACGAAAACGAGCAACCCCTGGGACTTCAAACGAAAAGTCGGTTTCTAATTGTTCTTCAAAATCACGACGTTGTTTGTCATTCATGATGTCATAAACAAGTCGATGTACTTCTTTATGTTCCATGGCTGGTAAATTGATTCGACGGACTTCACCATCGACACGAATCATCGGTGGCATACCTGCTGAAAGATGTAAGTCTGATGCACCGTTTTTGACTGAAAACGCCAATAATTCTGTAATATCCATAATGTCCCCGAATAAAAACCTATTTGCCTAGGGTATATTGATTATTCATATATTCTAGTTCCTGTTCGCGCTTACATTGTAAACAATGCATAAAGTTGTATGCACAATGTTTTGCTCAGGCTGTAGTCAAAATGATTTCAAACGAGTTTTTAAACTTTGAAAATAGTTTTGAGTATTTTCAATATTTTCATTCCTTGTTTGCTCAATTTAAACTCACAACGTAAGTTATATATGAACTGTTAACACACCCTTATTATTTTGTAGAATAATAATGCCTTTCACTCAGCATAACCAACAATTTCATTGCTTGGAAGCTGAAATTTTTTAGAAATGAGAAACTTGTCGATGAATGATCTAAATCACGCTCGAAATCATGTATTAAAACAGATTGAGCAAGCCTGCATTGCTGCACATAGAGATGTCAATCAAGTGATGTTATTGGCTGTTTCAAAAACACATCCAAGTGAAATGCTCAGTGAAATGTATATGACAGGACAGCATGCTTTTGGGGAAAATTATTTACAAGAAGCTTTAGATAAAATTGAAGCACTTCAAGATTTGGATATTGAATGGCATTTTATTGGTCATGTACAACGTAATAAAACCAAACATCTTGCTGAGAAATTTGCATGGGTTCATGGCGTTGATCGTTTAATTATTGCTGAACGGCTTTCAAATCAACGAGAGGCGACATTACCGCCGTTGAATATTTGCTTGCAAGTGAATATAGATGCACAAGACAGCAAAGATGGTTGTCAGCCTGAAGAAGTTGCAGAACTGGTACGACAAGTGAGCCAATTACCCAATCTAAAATTGCGTGGTTTGATGGTCATTCCTGCACCAGATCATCCACAGGCTTTTGTTGATGCTAAAACTTTATTTGATCATGTAAAAGCGCAGCATGCTCATCCTGAAGATTGGGATACTTTAAGTATGGGCATGTCGAATGATATGGCACATGCGATTATGGCTGGCTCAACCATGGTTCGGGTTGGAACAGCACTCTTTGGCGCTCGAGATTATCATCAATAAATAGCTATGCTTGGATTTTAAGGCTTCTAATATTTTCAAAGCCTGATCTTTTCATTCAAATGATGAAAAAGCCGAATAAAAGCAAACTTTAAAACTGATGAGGTCAGTTTTAATTCAAAACATAGACTTGCGCACTAAAGTTGAGTACAAAAATAAAAACAATGAATGAACTTAATTCAGCAAGAAATCGTTACAAGGAAGTTTATGTCTGCTTATTATCAATTGCTGAGTCGTCAGGTTGACGCGCAAGGCACTGTGACTGCACGTTATCAATCTACGATCCATGCTCAGGGTGCATGGAATCCCAATGAACAGCATATGGCACCTGCAACAGGTGTGATTTGTGCTGAGTTGGAACAGTTTTCTCCACGTGAAACAATGCGTATTGGCCGCATTAGTCTAGATATTTACGGTTTGATCGCACTGGGTGAAATTGAAATTACTACACAAAGCATACGTGCAGGAAAAACCATTGAGTTGATTGAATCGACCATGAAAGGGCAAGGCAAAACCTTAGTTGTCGCACGTACTTGGCGTATGATGATTTCGGACAGTTCTGCAATTGCGGGTTTGGAGGATTTAACCGTAGAAACCCCTGAAAATATGCCTATTTTTGATGGTATCCATCAGTGGCGTGGTGGTTTTACACAAACGATTGAAGCAAGATCAAATGTTCAACGTCATGGTAAGGGACTTGTTTGGCTTAGAACGCAAACCGAAATGGTTGAAGGACAAAAAACTTCTGATTTTGTTCGTTTAGTTTGTATGTCCGATATGGCGAATGGTGTTGTTCCTAGACAGCCTAGACCTTTTGAATGGGCTTTTCCAAACTTAGATTTGCAAATTCATTTATTCCGTATGCCGCAAGGTGAATGGCTCGGTATTGAGGCTGTACAACAGTACGGCATGGATGGTATTGGGTTATCAAGTTCAGTTTTACATGATGTGCATGGGCCATTTGGACGTAGTGAACAGATTTTGACACTGAGACAGTTATCATGAATGTGAAATTTTCATGATGTATATCTGCTGATATTTTTATTTATGTTGAATGTAAGCGGGTTAAACATTATTCAACAATTCTTAGTGCCGAATTTACTATACTGATGCAATATAATTCAAAAACAAGGGTTGGAGAATGAATAAGTCTAAAATTTTATTATGCTTATTGCTCAGTGGATTGTTTACAGCATGTAGTACGACAAATACAACACAAGATTCTTCAACAGCTTCTGAGGCAGATTATGCACCAGCTCCTGTACCCGAACCTCCAGCAGCCAAAATGGCATCCTCTCAAGCGACTTCGGCTCAAAATCGTGTGCGTTCAGAAGAGCGCTTAGGAACCAAGTGGGGCGATGATATTAGTTCCCATGTTACACAAATCGATTTAAAGCGTTTAAGTCAAAATCCAGTTGATGAAACTCAAATACGCTATGCCAATAAGCAATTTTCAGGGCGGAGTATCAACAGTATTTCTTTAGCTGCTGGGAAAATTAGTTTTTCTATTGTTGATGATCGAGGGCGAATTTTGCCGTTGTATCGTGACGGGCAACGCTATTTTCTAGCCGCCAATGATGGACAGAGTTATCAATTGCGTTATTCCAACACCAGTCAACAAACGTTTGAAATTGTAGCAAGTGTAGATGGTTTAGATGTTCTAGATGGTCGCCAAGCGTCTAGATCGAAAAGTGGTTATGTGCTTCGTCCATACAGTTCATTTGCGATCGAAGGTTTTAGAAAAAGTAATTCATCGGTGGCGTCATTTACTTTTAGTAAACCTCAAGATTCTTATGCTGCAAATAGTTCAAGTGGTTCTATTCAAAATACTGGCGTGATTGGTACAGTGGTTTATGAATTGGAAGCACCGAAATATTATCCAATGAAAAAGCCAGATGATACTTATGCAGCTGCACCCAATGCATTTCCAGCAGATCATAAGTAAATCATTTTTTGATTTAAACAGTAGAAATATAAAGGATATGGCGGAATTCAGATGATGAAATTATTGAAATTAACTACAGTCGTATTTGTTGCTACATTGTCCATGCAAACATTTGCAGATCCAGTACAAGATCAATTTAAGACTTTGATTGCACCACAACCAACCTATGCTGAATTTCAAAAAAACTTTGACACTATTCTCGGTGAAATTGAAGATATTGCTGAACGTGGAAATCGTACCCAAGATAAAGCTGAACTTTATCCGATGTGTGTAGCGATGCAAAGTGCAATAACAGCTTTGAAAAATAATCAAAAATTCAAAGCTGATTATGATGAAGACTATAAGCAATTTAACACGACATTTGATGAAACTTTAGCCAATGCTACCCACGGATTGAGCGACAAAGAAGAACTTTGTGAAGAAGGCAAAAGATATTATTTCCAAAATATTTCCATTTAATTGATATTTAAATGTTAGTGTCGCAAGCTGTGTAAAAGGGATTTTCCTCCCTTTTAACGGCATCAACTGACGATTTGAATTGTACTCGCACCTGCACCCAAAGGGCGTACCTGAATTTGTACAGGAATTCGTTCATGCATTTCTTGGATATGCGAAATCAGAACCACTTTACGTCCTTGATTTTGCAATTGATCCAAAGCATTCATCACCATGTGTAGTGATGATGCATCCAATGTGCCAAAGCCTTCATCAATAAATAAAGATTCTATTTTCATTGAGCCTGAAGCCATATTGGCAATCGCTAAAGATAGCGCAAGGGCTGTTAAAAAAGATTCTCCCCCTGAAAGTGAAGCGACAGAACGTGTTTCACCATCCATATCATGATCGATAATCGCAAGACTCAGCGAATTTTCTAGACGTTTCAAGGTATAACGTTGAGATAACAGTGCAAGTTGTTGGTTGGCATATTCCAGTAAAATATCTAAATTATACTGTTGTGCATAGTCTCGGAATTTTTTACCGGTAGAGTCTCCCATTAAACTAGAAATCTTATTCCAGCGATGTTCTTCTTGTTGTATTTGCTCAATTTTATCGAAGTACTGTTTTTGTTTGGCAATATTCTGTTGATGTACTTCAAGTTTGAGTTTGAGTTGATCTCTGATTTCAAGTTGTGTTCTGAGTGCATTCACATGATCTAGGATCAATTGCTGTAATTGAGCCAAATCAATCTCAGGTTGATGATGCAGATGTTCAGTCAATTGTTCTTGCACAGTTTTGAGCGCAGACGTCGCATCATTCAATAAACGTTCAGCATTTTGTAGTTGTTGACGAATCTGTTGCTCTTGAGATGAACTGATTTGAGACAGCGTATCTAGGTCTTGCTGTTGAAAATCAGGATGTTGCTTGAGCCAATATTGGATTTCAATATTCACCTGATTCAAATTATTTTGACATTGTTGCAATTGTGCTTTGAGTTGTTCCAGTTGTCCTTTTTGTTGTTCAAACTGATGACGCTGTTGATCAAAGCTTTGTTTATGGTGTTGATACTGGTTTTGCACATGTTGGCGATTTGCATCGTGTTCAGCCAACCATTCATTGGGTTTTATATCGCTTAAACCAGAGATCGTGCGGATCAGTTGGGTCGCAATTTCGGTATTTTCTTGACCTTGTTGTTTAATTTTTTCGAGTTCTTGCTGAGTATTGCTGATGTGTTGCGTTGCATTTTCAAGTTTAAGTTGAATAGAAGCCAAGCGTTGCGTGGTTTGATCAAACTGTTTGGCCTGTTGCTCAAGTTGTTCTAGGTGCTGAACACGTTGATTTAATTTTGAGTAAACATGTTGCGCTGTTTGAGTGGTGTGTTGTTGCCAATTTTGTTGTTCTGTGTCAGATAAACATTGAGTAATGTGCTGAACCTGACCATGCAAATTTTGAGCAGTATGCAGTAGGTGTTCAATCTGTTGAATATTTTGTTGAAGCTGCTGTTGCTGTTTATTGGCTTGAAGGGCAGTATTCAGTTGCGCTTCCAGTTGTTGAATTTCACCTTTTTGTTGTTGCTCAAATTGCTTGAATTTTAAGTGAATTTCAGCTTGAGGCTGATTTAAATCCAGTTGGATATTCACATGGTTCAATTGTTGAATCAAATCATCTTGTAAAATGAATGTCTTATCTACAAGTGATTGATGTGCAGATTTAAATTGGTCAAGTTGTGCATTTAATTGAGTTAAACTTTTTTGAGCATTTTGCCACAGTGTAAAACCTTCTTGTTCCTTTAAAGTTGCTTGCTGTTCTTGTTGTTGTTGTAATTCAAATAGTGCTTTAGACACAACAGCATCATCAGTTTTATAAGGATGTGTGGTACTTCCGCAGACTAAGCAAGCTTCACCCTCTTTGAGTTCGGCACGTAAATGTTCAACATTTTCAGCATGTAATAAGCGCTGTTGCTGTAAAACAAGTTGTATTTGCTGACGTGCTTTTTGTGCAGCTAAATAATCTTGTTCCGTTTGTAAGGTGGTTTTTTCGAGTTGCAAAAATTGTTCAGTTGAATGTTTGAGTTTAATCTCAATTTGATTTGATTCATCTTTTATTTGGAAAAATTGAACTAATTTTTGTTGAATAAAATCCAATTGGTTCAACTGTTTAATTTTTTGTTCACGCTGTTGGCGCAATTGTTCAAGCTGAGTTTCGATCTGTTCAAAAGCGCCATGCTGTTCGACGCTGAGTTGTAACTGTTGTTTGTATTCAACAAGCTGTTGGGCTGTCTGGTTTAAATCTTTGGATTGATTGTCAATATTCTGATATTGTTGAATAAATTGACCTAATTGATGCAGATGTGCAGATAATCCTTTGTCTAAACGATTAAATTGTTGGCTGGTTTCAAGCTGTTGCTTTAGCTTGTCTTGTTGCTGATTTAACTGTTGAATCTGTTGTTCAGCGTCTTGTTTTTGAGTGAGTAAAGGGCGCTGTAATTGTTCTAAATCCTGTAATTTGAGTTGTACTTTCTTAAATTCAGCACCCAAAAAGTCACGTTCTTGAACGCATTTTCGAACCTGATTGAATTCAGCTTGATGTGTATTTTCAACGTTCTGAATGCTATTTAAAGCAGTCTCAGCCTGTTGATATTGTAATTTTTCAATTTCATACTGTTTGTGTAAATCATCAAATAAATTTTGTTGTTGCTGAATTTGAGGTCTAAGTTGCTGTTCTGTTTTAACAAACTGCTGTTGCTGAAATACATTTGGGCGAATATCTGCAAATATTTCCAATCGCTTTAATTGAGCTTTTTCAGCTGCTAGATTCTGTTGAGATTTGAGTTGCAGATCTACATTGTGTTGTTTGAGAATAATATCGCGATCAAATTTATGTTTACGGTCAAACCATTGTTGCTGTTTTTCTAGCTGTGATTTTTCAAGTTCAAGCTTTTTATAATCTGCATCAACCTGTTGAAATTGAGTTGTAAACTCAGCAAGCTCTGTGTCAGATAAAACTTCAACATGACCCAGCAAATTTTCGAGTTCTTTACGAGCGTTGGCGGCTAATTTGGTTTTTTCAAAAGCCAACTGACCAATCTTTCCAAAGATCGATGAATTGGTTAAATATTCAAGTAATTCACCACGCTCATTATCACGTGCTTTTAAAAATGCGGTCACTTCCGATTGAGCAAGTAATACTGCTCGAGTGAATTGTTCAAAGCTTAACTGTGTGATTTTTAAAATACTGGCATCAACCGCTTTAGCTTTATCTGCAATCACTACACCATCGGTTAAACAGGTTAAATAGCGCTGCACACTTTGTAGTTTACCATCTGCTTTTTCACGTGAACGTTTGAGTTCCCAACGGGCTAAATAATGCTTCTGATCTTGTGCAACAAAACAAAGTTCAGCAAAACCATGTGCTGTACCTCGACGTAAAACGGTTAGTGGGGAATTGGTCAATAGTTCTGAACCATCTACATCGGTAAGCTTGCCATCGCTGTCTTTTAAACGAGGGATTTTATTAAACAGCGCCAAACACATTGCATCTAAAATCGTGGATTTTCCTGCACCTGTTTTACCGATAATCGCCACTAAACCTGCTGAAGCTAACGGTTCAGATGCAAAATCAATAAAGTGTTCCCCTGAAAGAGAGGCTAAATTTTTAAGTCGTATGGATACAATTTTCATGCTAAACCCTTAAATTCTTTGTTCTTCTTCAAGTGATTTTTCGGCTTCTTGTACCAAACTTAAAAAATCTTTGAGTACCGCGTCATCTTCCGAATAGCCATTCTTTTCCCAGATTTGTTGAAATAGTTTTTCAGGTGTCGGCGGTTCTAGACTGATTGCAGTGGAGATATCTGCATTTTTTTCAGTGCTTAAATATTGTCGAGAGATGCGAACTAAACGGTAACGATTTTTAGGCAACGCCTCTTCAAATTGTTGCCGTAAATTAGGTTGCGGTGGAATATGGGTATGATATTCAATATCGACATATTCTCGATGCTCAATATTGTCGATTTCACCACTCGGCAAAGCGCTTAATTGTTTGAAAACTTCAGTGAGTTCTCCTTTAATTTTATGCAATTGCACACTACGTGGTATCGCAATCGCTTCAAACTGAAATCTTGATTCATTGCTTTGTGTGGGATCAAGAGTCACTTCAACAATTTGGTGTTTATAATTGATTTCGCTAAATGATAAGGGGATCGGTGAACCACTATAACGGATATGTGCGTTTTGAACCTTTTGCGGTTTATGCAAATGCCCGAGTGCTACGTAGTCAATCACTTCATCAAAAAGTGTCGTTGAAAGGGCTTCTTCATTGCCAATAATGATCGGGCGTTCGGAATCAGAAGTTTCTCCACCTTGCATATGTGCATGTGACATCAGAATTAACGCTTGCTCAGGTGTTTTTCTTTTTTTAGCTTCGGCAATAAGTTGTTGATGTAAATAAGCAATTGCATTTTGACTAGTGGCAGTTTGTTCATTAAAACCTGTAATTTCGGCAGGGCGTAAGAACGGCAGAGTTAAACACCATGCCACAATGATTTTATTTTCATCATAAATCGGCACCAGTAAACGTTCTAAATCAATCGATCCTTCATTATTTTTGTGAATGATACCCACTGTTTTAGCGTTATATTTTTCAAGTAAGGGTTCAATTTGTTCAATGCGATAACCCGAATCGTGATTACCCGCGATCATTAAAGTTTGCATCTGTGGTGCAATAGCATGGGCATCGGCTAAAAATTGATAGAGCTGTTTCTGTGCGGATGATGCAGGGTTGATGACATCGAAAATATCACCTGCGATCAGTAGGGCATTAGGCTGTTTCTGTTGAATTTGTTGCAATAACCACGCGAGAAATTGTTCATGTTCATACTGGCGAGAATGCTGATAAAAAAATTGTCCCAAATGCCAGTCAGATGTATGAAAAAAGCGTACAGTCATGTGAACTCAAATGTTTGAAATGCCCTGTATAAATTAGCATATTTTACAATGTTGCATCATAAAGAGTGTGGTGATGCGACATGTTTAGTCGTTCGAATGATTTCACTCACTGCGCATTTGGATCAACTTGAACTAAGCCAAAGGTATAATAATTGAGATTAGTACAGTCGCCTTGTTAGCATTTATTTGGAATAGCGAACTTTTCCATTGCAATTTGATTGTTCTGGGCGAATGTTCAAGCAAAGACTTCACGGTAAAATTTTACGTCTCTTTTAGGATTTGATGATTGGATTTCAAAATAAGCGATGTTATTCATTAAGCGCTCCATACAGCATTATTTAGGCTTAAAATATTTGAATGCGATTTATTCAATCATATTTTGGTCATTTTGAGTGAATCTGTGTGAGTTAAAATCGTTATCCAAGAACGAAAAGTAAGTCAAGTTCTTGTTCTAATAAATGAAGATAAAAACACAAACAAGATAGAAAAATTGTGAAGGATTCAAAATTTCCAAAAACAATACTGAATGCCTGATTTTAAAACGTTATACTTCCTCAAGAGAAAAGTTGAGTTATTCTATGAAAGTTTTGTTTTGGCGAACCTTGGTGATTATTTTTATTGTACTTGGAATCATTGGTGCAATATTACCTGGAATGCCAACAACAGTTTTCTTGATTCTAGCGGCTTGGGCAGCTTCAAAAGGATGGCCAGAAGTCGATCACTGGTTACTAAACCATCCTAAGTATGGTGTAACGCTACGTGCATGGCGCGAAAATGGCACTGTGCCACGTAAGGCCAAATGGTTTGCAACGATTATGATGCTTGTCAGTGGTGTAATGATGTTGTTTACCAATGCACCAGTTGCTGTCAAAATTTTTACAGATTTAACCATGTTAATTGTTGCGATTTGGTTGTGGTTAAGACCTGAACCCGTGACTCAGTCATAAATATATCTAAAGTATCCCAGTTGAGAAAAGTTATTCCAGTTGTGGTCTTAGTTTGGCTTTACATAGGATGATTGAGATTCTGTGATGGTTAATATGTTCATCATCAAACAAAAATCACAAATGAAAATAGATATAAATATTGATAAATAGATAAATAATAAACAAAAAAACCAATATTGAATGAAAATGATCTATTTTTTAATCACTCAAACGTAAAATCCTTAAAACATAGATAAAAGCGTTTGACACACAGTCAAGATTCTCTATAATGCACCTCACAAACGATGAAGTCGTTAGGGCGCTTAGCTCAGTTGGTAGAGCGTCTGCCTTACAAGCAGAATGTCGGCGGTTCGATCCCGTCAGCGCCCACCAAGCTTTAATGTTGAATTTTAGTGCAGCGGTAGTTCAGTTGGTTAGAATATCGGCCTGTCACGCCGAGGGTCGCGGGTTCGAGCCCCGTCCGCTGCGCCACTTAAATTCATTCTTCGTTTGTTTGCAATACTTATTGTAGAAGTGCAGCGGTAGTTCAGTTGGTTAGAATATCGGCCTGTCACGCCGAGGGTCGCGGGTTCGAGCCCCGTCCGCTGCGCCACTTTACAAAAATCTTGCAATAAGGTGTAATACCTGATCAGCATTGTTAATTAAGTTTTTTGATTAATTTTCG
>NZ_RAXT01000029.1 GCF_003611475.1 Acinetobacter rongchengensis
CGCTAAACCTTGCCAATCTGCTTTTAAATATTCAATCACCTCTGTTTTGTATAAGCCATTCACCGTTTCAGCCAAAGCATTATCGTATGAATCACCAGTCGTACCGACTGATGCTCGTAAATTTGCTGCTTCTA
Organism: Acinetobacter rongchengensis; assembly: GCF_003611475.1. GTDB lineage: Bacteria > Pseudomonadota > Gammaproteobacteria > Pseudomonadales > Moraxellaceae > Acinetobacter > Acinetobacter rongchengensis. Next base: position 135 of record NZ_RAXT01000029.1, read on the forward strand.
AACGATTGGTATAACGAATGGAAAGATATTGCACACCTCTGTCGGAATGATGAATCACATTCTTTGGCATGCCTCGATCGTGCAATGCTTGCTCAAGTGCATCGAGCACCATATCTGTATTCATCCGTGTAGATACTTTCCATCCAACAATTGCTCGTGAGAACACATCAATAATAAAGGCGGTATAGACCCAGCCTGAGTGAGTTTGAATATACGGGTGAGTAGACCAAGGGAATTTCACCCTTAGCCCCTCGCAGAACCGGACGTGAACCTCTCAGCTCATCCGGCTCCCATTATCCAACCGATGGTAAACATCCCATTTTCCAGTGCACAAAGGCATTTGGAAAATCACGCGCAAGTCGCCCTAAGGCATATCTAGCCCGTCTTTTATGACGGGCCAAGTTTTTATACTTACGCCTCATCCAGCGTATAAGATAAGCATTCATGTGTTGCCAGATCGCTGACATTGCTGAACCATGGAATCGACCATAGTATTGCTGCCAACCTTGAAGAATTGGATTGAATATTGCAGATAAATCACTTAATTCGCGATTACACATCAGATGTAGATGCCATTTCCGAATAGTCTGTCGCATTGTTTTAAGTGCATCACGACTGACTGCAGGAGAGAAATTTACATAAACTCTTTTATACTTGTCCACAGCCTTACGGGGCCTAAACGTGTACCCGAGAAAAGTAAATTGAACATCGGGATATGCTTTACGACGATTAATATCTTGGCAATAAACAATCTTTGTCTTGTCTGGATGCAATTCGAGACCACATTCACGAAATCGTGCATCGATCTTTTGTAAAACAAGTTTGGCTTGAGATAAACTCCGACAATGAATTACGCCATCATCTGCATAACGGCAGAATCTTACACTCGCAAGATTCTTGGTAATCCACATATCAAAAGCATAATGCATAAATAAATTCGCCAATAAAGGACTCACAACACCACCTTGTGGTGTGCCGCGATTCCTTTCTAAAAGATGGCCATTTATGTGTTGCATTGGTGCTTTTAACCAACGTTGCACATATAAAAGAATCCATGGAATTTCACAGTGTTTCTTGAGTGCACGCATGAGTAAATCATGGTCGATGTTATCAAAGAGACCTTTGATATCAAATTCCACAACCCAGTCATAATCCCAACTTCGTCTCCTCACTATCGCAATTGCATCATGGGCAGAACGCCCCGGACGATATCCATATGAGTTTGGATGAAATAATGGATCAATTTTCGGCTCTAATAAGAGCTTAACTGCTGTTTGCGCGACTCGATCTGCAACTGTTGGAATACCTAGTATACGCACGCCACCTGACTTCTTTGGAATCGGAACAGCCTTAACTGGCGGTGGAAAATAACTGCCAGAACAAAGTCGATTCCATAGTTTGTATAGGTTGTTCTTTAAATGCTTTTCGAATTGCTCAATAGATTCATGATCAACGCCTGGAGCGCCACCATTCTCTTTGACTTTCTTAAATGCCTCCCAGATTAACGCTTTAGGAATGTTAAATGGTTTGGTCATAAAGTTTTGCTCCTCCTGCTTGCACAGTTGACAAATCCGTAGACCTGGATAATGCAACCCCTTCGCTCCATTACCATTACAGTAACTTCAACACTACTACGAGTTGCTCCGCCCCTTGGTGACGCATTGCTATTATCAGCCTTGCCTTTTGAGCTTGTGCCTTTCGCTTGACATCGCCACCGAAGGTTCCCGCAGTTCAACGTAAGAGCCTGAATTAGGATCGCGCTGCCTCTACGCCGGACACCGAATGGCCCGTAAGCAGGTAACGGCCAAACTAATCGCGGGGTAACTTCCATCCCCGGTTTTGATGTCATTTGAGTACTTTCGACACTTGAACGGCAGTTCACTGTTGTTCGCCTTCCTAATTCTTACCTGACATCTCTACGATGCCTTTTCCATAACGCTCACGACCGGGACTTTTGATCCAAGCCGCTTATGGTGGTTTGCTACCTGCTCCTGCAAGCCGATAGCGAGGGGCCATACCCTCATCTCTTACGCCGCTTGCTGCGGCACACTAAAGTCACTTACCCACAGTTGGTCAGGATGATCAGCATTAAAATTACGTTTCACTAAATCATCTGCTCTTTTTTGATCATCTCGGCTGCGGGTAGTTTGTTTGTTCTTACCACGCCAAACACCTTGTATACCTACCTTCTGCATCAGTCGAGCAACAGTACAACGTGCGATAACATAACCTTCACGTTTCAATTGTTGCCAGACCTTACGCACACCATATCGACCTGAACTTTCCTTCCAAATTCGTTTAATTTGTTCAGCATGATGCTCATCATGTAGATCTCGTTTCGCTCGATGTTCTGGATTGTCAGCGAGATCTAAAGTTCGGTAATAGGTTGAAGCTGCGATCGGTAAAATCCTACAAATCGCATCAACACCATATAAGTCTTTATTGTTATGAATGAAATCCACCATTATTTGTGTGGGCGGTCGAGCTCCGCCTGGGCGAAAAAAGCGGCTGCTTTACGTAGAATTTCATTGGCACGCTTTAATTCTTTAATTTCACGTTCCATTTGCTTCATTTTTTCTTGATCAGATATCTGTTGTACTTTAATAGGATTTTGTTTATCTAAATATTTTTGATACCAAACACGTAGTGTTTCAGGAGTACAGCCAATCTTAGGAGCTATTGCTGTGATTGCAGCCCAAGTAGAAGGATAATCTTTTTCGGATTCAATCAATAATTGAACCGCTCTTTCTCTGATTTCAGGGGTATATTTTAATTTTGTCATCGCGATAGTCTCTCAGAATATTGACTCTCCGACAAACCCGGTACGGTTCAGTGTAGCAAGTTGCTACACTATCATATAACTTCTTTTCCAAATATTTCATTCAATCGTTTTCTATTTTCTTTTACAAAATTTGGATTATTTTTTAATTTATATTTCATTTCTTTCTTAAATTCACTCATTGAACTGCCAGCTACAGCAAAATCCATTTGGAACATAATATCATTAACTATCACATTTGCTTGAGATTCAGTTAAGCACCCTTCTGTCTTAAACCACTTACTAAACTGTTTATAATTTGGGTCGTTCGCATAGATGTACCAAGACCTTACGGTCATATCGAACTTCGCACCTAATTCTTTAACAAGCGCATTATCATCAAAATTGACATCTAAATAGATTTGAGTCTTATCATTAGTATTAGATACAACAACTTCAGTGGCATGCCTATTAAGAATTTTAAATCGAACTCCGACAATAGGTCGACCTTTCTTGATGGTATCGTATTCTAATTGAAGACTAGTCCTTTCATTAATTTCTTCAATAATTTTGTCTAAAACGTATCGTCTAAAATCAACCCAACGATCGTATTTTTTCTCCCCAATATCAATTAATGCTTTGATATTCTCAAGTGAAAGTTCAACCTCATAAGAATCTTGATTAGCATACTTAAATTCATTTTTGATAAAGTATGAATACAAACTCATACTGGTGACAGAGTCCAAAGCAAATAAATCTTTCAATTGATAGGTTGTAAAATTTCCATTTGCTAAACGAGTAAAATATGGAAGTACTTCACTGGTGAAACGTATCTGCAAAGCATTTTTAGCATCATCTTCCCAACGGAGTTCACGAATAATTGGTACTACTGAGTGTACTTTTTTAACTTTACGCTTATTATCATCCACGGACTCTTCAATTACAAAATGGGCTACTCGTGATGATAATTCTTTATAAATACGATCAATAGCAACATTAATGGAATTCTTTTTATCTAATCCTAATAGTTCGCCTAAATCATCTTTATGCAAATATATATAAGTTTGCTCTGTAATTTCACGATCTTGATTATTCTTTTCACCATAATTCGCAACAGCCATCGCATAAAGTAGAGCTTTATACTCATTAGATGATAATTCAATTGGTCTAATCAGACGGTTACTAGTGCTAACTACTCCATTATGTCGAATATTACCAATACAATAAGGTAGATGTTCTAATTCTTCTGGTTCGTTGTGATTGCTCATAAGTGGAAAGATTAAAATATTTTCTACATGTTATACACAAAAGTGGAAGAAGATGCAAACCGCTCACTATTTTCTCTTCCTTACATTAAATTAACTCAGTTTATGCCCATCAAACACCTTAAGAGTGGAAGAAGTGTCACTATTAAAGTGCAATTTTGATACTATTTAGTCTTATGGTGGAATTAATATAAAATTAAACACTTTTAAGTGACAATTCTTCCACCTTTGATAATTCATCCGTATCGCTAAAGCAATCAATTTGAAAATAGGAATAGCCTACAGCACCACTAAAGTGGAATTAATCAACACATATTCCACTGTTAAAGTGACAAGCCTTCCACCATTCCGATATTCTTGACTATTAAACATCATGTTATCAATTAAATTTTATACAAATAGTTTATCCACAGAATAAAAAACATCTAATGACAAGTCTTCCACCTTTATTTCAATAAAAACAAACTTATCAACATCACAAGCAGTTGAATTATATTGTTTTAAATTAAAAAATCCACATTAAAATAAATCACAATGACAAGTCTTCCACCATAGTGACAAACCTTCCACTTATCGGTGACAGACCTTCCACTTATTAGTGACAAACCTTCCACTTAAAGGTGACAGGGCTTCCACTTATCAATGACAGGTCTTCCACTTATTAGTGACACGCCTTCCACTTTAAAAATTCTATCTATTTGTTTTTAAAAAAATAAAATTTGTCTAATTATAATTAACTAATTAATACTAATTAATACTAATTAAAATTAGCTAGCTATATTTTTAAAAAAAGTTAAGAAATGTTTTTTCCACATCTTTTGAATTCAAAAGATAAAAATATGACAAAGGAACTGTAGCAAGTTGCTACAAATATCTTTATATTAAATGAAATCAAAGTAAATTCCTTAAGACAAATATGTCAACTAAAATCATTGCTGTAGCTAATCATAAAGGTGGTTGCGGGAAAACAACTACTGTAGTACATCTTGCTTCAGAACTTGCTGAATTAGGAAATAAGGTCTTAGTAATTGATCTGGATCCACAAGCAAATGCAAGTTTACATATAGGATTAAGACACCCTAGCGAAGTTGAAACTACATCAGCGGAATTACTCATTGGTGATATAAGTTTATTATCAGAAGCATTAGAAGAAGAAACAAAATTTAAAAATGTTTCCTTAATATATGGCTCATTAACTCTTGGTAAAACTGAAGATCAATTGAAAGATGATGCACCAAGACCAACCGAGGAACTTTCAAATAAATTGGAAATTCTAGAAGGATTATATGACTACATTCTTATTGATTGCCCTCCGAGCTTAAAATTATTAACTAGCAATGCTTTAGCCGCTTCGACACATGTTATTGTTCCAATTGAATCTGGTTCACAATACGGTCTCTATGGTGTTACTGATTTAATTAATCATTTAAGTAAAATTAGAAGAGTTAACCCTGAGTTAGAACTCTTAGGTGCTTTATTAATTAAACATGATGAGCGTCAGAATGTATGTAAATTAATAAAAGATGAAGCATTTAATCAAGTTGGAGAATTATTGCATACCACAATTCCAATGAGCACTAAAGTTAATCAAGCTGCAATTTTGCAACAACCTTTATTATCTGTTGATAAAAACTCAAAAGTTCGAAAAGCTTTTGAAACTTTAGCACAAGAAATTGTTCAGCGTGTCGGATAATATAATTCTGGAAATACTATGGTAAGTAATAAAGAGCTATTGGCTAAACGTCTTCAGCAAAATACTCAAAAGCATCAACATGCCCAAAAGGAGCATATTAACGATGTCAAAGAGCTAAGACGTAATGTACAAATTACAGATATTCAGGCTAGCCCTAACCAGCCTCGAAAACTCTTTAATCAACAAGATATTGAAGATTTAGCAGCATCAATTGAGGAAATTGGGCTATTACAACCAATTGCAGTTCGTAGAATAAATGATAAATATGAGTTGATTGCTGGTGAAAGACGATTGAAAGCCCACCAATTTCTCAATAAGAACACCATTGAAGTAATCATTATTGATGCATCGGATGAAGAAGTTGCTTTATTAACATTAGCTGAAAATTTAAAGCGAGAAGATCTGACAGATTATGAAATATATGTTGGATTAACTTCTTTGGATGAAAAATTAAAAAAAAATAAGCAGAAGTTAGCAAAGTCATTAGGTATGAATCGTGAAGATATGTATAAATATTTATCTTTTGAAAAATTACCTGGAGAGTTGATTGAAGATTTGGAAAAACAGCCGTCATTATTAGCACGGACCGCTGCTACAGCAGTGAAAAAATTTCTATCAGATCATGAAGAAAACCATGAAAATGCTAAAGAAGCATTATTTGAAGCATGGTCAAAATTGCTTAAAAAAGAAGTTGAACAGACAAAACTGGCATCACTAGCTGAAAAAATCTTTAAGTCAAGAGAAACGAAAGAAGTAATTCAAACTTCAATTGTACATAAAATTGAATATGATGGGAAAGTTGCTGGTAATATCAAATTTGACCATAATACATTAAAGGTATCTTTAAAAATCGGACAATTTGATGATCAAAATTTACAAGAATTAGAAGCTTTCCTAAAAAGAATGTTAGAAAAATAAAGTAAAAAAAATAGTGTAGCAACTTGCTACACTATTTTTTGCAATTAGGAAAATTTATATAAGTAGTCATAATAATATTTTCATAAATTTGTCATTTAAATTGAATATTTAAAGCGTATTTTTCGACCATCCTAAGATGAGTCGATGCAATGCTTTGGCATAAGAAAAAATTTAATAAAAAATTAATGAGTTTGGCATGCTGTAGTTTGGGCACAGTTATTTTGATGGGCTGTCAAAGTCCTGCTTTAGTTCAATCAACTTCTACTTCAGTACAACCATCAAAACAGCCTCAACGTGTGGTTTTTTTCTTGGGAGATGGAATGGGTATCACGACACTAACAGCTGCACGAATCTATGCTGTTGGTGAAGACGGGCAACTGCCGATAGATCAACTTCCAGAGTCAGCATTTGTTCGTACTTTCTCAGAAGATGCACAGGTTACAGATAGCGCACCATCGATGGGTGCTTATATGACAGGTGTAAAAATGAAAAATGAAGTGATATCCATGCAGACTGGAACAATTGCAGTAGAACCAGATCAGGCTGGAAACCATCAATGTGGAACCAATCCTCAGAACCAGAATAAGCAAGACACCCAAACTTTACTTGAATTGGCCAAGGCACAAGGTTGGGGTACAGGTGTAGTCACGACAACTCGCATTACGCATGCTACACCAGCATCGACTTATGCCCATATTTGTCATCGTGATGCTGAAAATGACATAGCATCCCAATTAGTACCAAGTTCGCAAGGTGATACCTATCAGCGTTATAACGTCAAATTAAAAGATGGGGTTGATGTGATTCTAGGCGGGGGTAAGCGTCAATTTCTGCCGAAAGATCAAGGGGGAGAACGGATAGACCAACGGAATTTGATCGCAGAAATGCAACAAGCAGGCTATCGAGTGGTCTATGATCAAACTCAACTCTCCCAGATGAAGTTAGGAAAGAATGAAAAATTATTGGGTTTGTTTAATACTAGCCATTTAAATTATGACTTAGATCGAACCAAAAAAAACTTGCCTGAACCTAGTTTAAAGCAAATGACGTTGGCCGCTTTGGACATTCTAACCCCAAATAAAAATGGTTTTTTCCTGATGGTTGAAGGGGGACGTATAGACCATGCTTTACATGACACCAATGCTAAGCGTGCATTACAGGATACAATTGCCCTAAACGAGGCTTTGGATGCAACCATTAAAAAACTTCGACAAAGTGACCCTGAATTAAAAAATACCTTGATTGTGATAACTGCAGATCATGATCACACTCTATTTTTAAATGGCTATGCCAAGCGTACTGGAAAATATGTACAAGGTCAGGAAACCAGTGTACTAGGTTTGGTTAAAAACTATGATCGTGCGGGTTTTGCCAAAGATATTCATGGACAACCTTATCCGATTATTGGTTTTGGTACGGGCAAAAAGCGTCCGACTCAAAATCGGATGGATGACCTAGTAATCAATTTGAAAGACAGTGATATCTGTCATCCAGTACAGGGTCCACAACCTAAACAAGGTGAGAAATATAGTTTTACTTATACTTTGAGTGAAACTGGCTGGTGTACGGGTGCTGCTGCAGATGACTTCCAGCAAGAAGCCGTGATTCAGACAGGTTTTAAAGATAAAGAAACACATGGTGGGGCTGATGTTTTCTTAGGTGCCATAGGGCAGGGAGCAGAGCAATTCTCGGGTAGCTTAGAGAATGTTGAAGTGAACCATCTGATTCGCAAGATTACAGGCTTATAAGTAGAGGGATATCCAATGAACAGTACATTAAAAACTCTCCCTTACATGTTGACGCTCTTAACGTCTGCAATCTCCTCATGCGGTGTATATGCTGAAAATCATTCAGATTTTAGTCCGACAAAAAATATCATTTTCTTTTTAGGTGATGGTATGGGACCGACTACGGTAACAGCAAGTCGAATTTATGCTGTAGGGGAAAATGGCAAACTGGCCATGGACACCATGAAACATACGGCCCGAATCAAGACCTATTCTGAAGATGGACAAACCACGGACAGTGCACCTTCTATGGGCGCTTATATGACAGGGCAAAAGAATAAAAATGAAGTGATTGCCATGTCGACGGGTACGGTAGCCGTTGAGCCTGATGATGGAACATTGCCAAATGGAAAAAGCCTTGCCAAAGCTGTAAACCGCTGTCCTGAGCAAGGGAGTAATGTGGCAGCAGGAATCCCCGCTTTATCTATCTTAGAGCTGGCTAAGAGCAAAGGGAAAGCTGTAGGAGTGGTAACGACGACAGAATTGACTCATGCGACCCCTGCTGCAACCTATGCACATATCTGCCATCGTGATGCACAATATGATATTGCCTTACAAGCAGTTCCCAAAGGCAAGGGCTATAACCCAAAGTTGTTAGATGGAATTAATGTGTTGATGGGAGGTGGCTTAAATCACTGGACTGTTTATGACGATGTGTCAAACCCCAAAGGTCGTTTGGATGGTCGGGATTTACGAGAAGAGTTAAAACAACAGGGCTATCAAACAGCATCAACCCAGAATGAACTTGCCCAGACAGTCAATAATCAGAAAATTTTTGCAGTGTTCTCTGTTCAGTCACATTTAAATTATGATTTGGATCGAGTAAATAAAAAGATTGATAGCCAACCAAGCTTGGCGATGATGACCAGTAAGGCAATTGATGCCCTTGAAGCGCAAAACCAAGGGCAAGGCTATTTCTTAATGGTTGAGGGTGGACGTATTGATCATGCCTTACATGGCAATAATGCCAAACGTGCCTTACAAGAAGCCAAGGCTTTTAATGACGCTATCCAGACAGCTCTGCATCAGGTGGATCTCAGCAATACTTTAATTGTAGTGACCGCAGACCATGATCATGTCATGACCTTCAATGGTTATGCTGCACGTACAGGGCGCAGTACAGCAGACAATCCTGGGATTTTAGGTCTCAGCTATGATTACAACGTCGCAAAAGAGCAAAATGCCTACAGCAAAGTGCTGGCTGATGGTCAGATGCATAATCCTTATCGTGATGTGAATGGTGCTACAGGCACCACATTGGTGTTTGGCAATGGTACAGGCCAGCGTTTAGATATTCGAGAAAGCATCAGTAATGAGCAAGCTTTTGCGGATGACTATAAGCAAGAAGTGGGTGTACAGCTGGAGAAAAGCGAAACGCATGGGGGCGGTGATGTGATGTTATTTGCAGAAGGTCAAAATTCAAAAATATTTAAAGGGACACATGAAAATACCTGGGTCTTTGAACAGTTTAAAAAGGCGTTTGGATTCTAAATGAAAATAATGCTGCAAAAGTTACTTAAGCACCAAACGCTGTTTATAGGATTATCTTTGTATGCCCTGAGTTCATTGGCGTGGTCAGTAGATGAATATCGAATTGATTATCATATTGAGCGGCTTGATAGTAATGGTGTGACCACGATTCTACAGTATAGCGATAAGATGATTCGCGACGAACATAATGTTTGGATTGAGCGTTTAAATACTCAAGTACATGCACATGCTGAAGAAGGAGAGCATGCGCATCAAAGCTTTGATCATGCGATTCAATGGCTGCAAAAAGATAAGCCAAGTAAAATGAAAACCGAAGATGAGGCTTTTCAGCGTTTCTATATCTTGCCTGATGAAAAAATGCGAGTGCATTTGAAGGATGTAGAGCAAGAAATGCTGGGCATGCGAAGTTGCTGGCGTTGCGAATATAGCTTAATTCAGCCTGACTTATTAAAGCACGTTCCAGCTATTCAAAGTCATGCTGGAGTTCAGCATTATCAAATGCATCAAGCAGGTCAAAGCTTGAATATCGTATGGAATGAAAAAGATCGGATTGTAGAACGCTATGAGTTACGACGTCCTGTGCAAGGTTATTCAAAGGTGTTTTCAGTACATAAAATGAAATCACCAATTTCAACACCGTGGATACAGACTGAAAAATATAGTGAACGTGACTATTCCGATTTTAGTGATTAAAGCGGATTTAGCATTCTTTCTTATTGATGAGGTGTGAAAGATGACTCTATTGAATCACGGCTAAAGAGGATGCGTTTTTGACTGCGTTACGAAGCAAAGAAGAGATGTTCAGTTAAAGCTAAAGGACTAAGATTGCGCTGCTTGTACCGTTAAGCCACTCCAACGCTTAAAGGCCCGACGGAAATTAGTGGTGTCATTAATCTGCAAGTATTGAGAAATCTGTTCAGTTTTAAAGCCGTGTACACGATATAAGTGTATGGCTGTGTGTAACCGGCTTTGATCCAGTTGTGCTTGGAAATGGGTTTGGTGTTTCTTAAGTTTACGTTTTAATGTCGCAGAACTCATTTGAAAATGTTCTGCCGTGTGTTCAAGTTGGATATTTTTTTGAATATTCTGCATCAGATACTGATGCACACTCAGTAAAAAGCTCTGTTGGAGATGCTGAGCACTCATATATTGCAAAGCCTGTTGATGACTGATGGTCGCAAGCGTTGTTGAGGCACCAGGCAATGGTTCATGAATAAAATGGCTGGGTAAGCTCATCATATTCATTGGACGGTTAAAGGTCAGGTCTCCGCCAAGGTGCGTCCAATATTGCTCAATATAGTCTGGCTCATTAAAGTTAAACTCAAAGGTCCAAGGTAACTTGTTTTGATACAACTGTCTGCTTAAGGCCTGTATTGCACTCATTGCACTTTCAATAAAAAAGCGATTTTCAATTTTGTTTTCGTCTAGCCAATAGAGATGAATCTGGTTCGAGCTATACATGATACGAGGACAGAGCCAGGGCGAAACTGAAGCAAAGAAAGTTAAATAGCGATTCAAGGCATCATCTAAGGTCGATGAATAAAGCATGGCTTTAATTGCATCATTGAATGGAGTGGTTAAACTGCGCTGACCAAATAAAAAACTGATATCCTGATTACGAAAGTACTGTTCAGCATTTTTGAGGATGTGCTGGAATTGTTGCAGATTTATCAGCTTGTGACCAGAAAAAATATCTTCAATAAAAAGCCCACTACCGCGAAGTAACACATGATGGTCAACTTCATGACTAGCCGCCAAATCAATCAATATTGATAGCTGATGATGGGCTGGAATAAAACAGTAGTCGCATTCAAAACTCATACGCTTACCCGTTGTACTGCATAATGCTTTTTCAACTGCATGAGTTGTTGATTTAAGGCATTGAGTAATTGTTGTGGTTGATCATAGTGTTGAATTGAACAGGAGGTGGTTAATGCTTTTAGGGGAATATGGACAGACAAATCGCGATGATAATAGGCATTGGTCATGATCATGCGTTCCAATTGATGGGCAATTTGTTCTGCTTGCTGTGACGTGGTATTGGGCAATAATACGATAAAGCGATCCCCAGCAAAGCGGCAAAGTAAATCATGTGGACGCAAATTCAGGCTCAATAATTGAGAAATATACTGTAGGACAGAAGTACCCTCATCAAAGCCGTATAGCTGGTTAATTTGGTTGAAATTCTGCATATCGATCAAGAGCACTGCTACATCACTTTTAACGATGTCATCTTGTTCCATGATTGATTTAAGCTGAGACTTAAAATAGTTGGCATCAGCTAAGGGAGTAAGCGCATCGAATAAACGATGGTCCCTATAGACACGTTCACGCTTTTGCATCTGTTTGGATATGGCAAGCTCTTCTTGATGCCAGAAATAGATCCCTGTGGTCAGTAAACATAGACCAATCGGAAAGGGGATGGATTCTAGCCAAGCATCCCAAATGATTTCTTTGGGTAAGCGGATAAACTCATCCAAAGTATCCATCCACATGTGGAAGAAAATAAAGCACAGTCCATAAAACATATAATGGGTGACTCGACCCAAAGGACGACTTTTGACAATAAAGAAGATCCAGATTCCGATAAAAACAGTCGCTCCACCTTCGCCTAAAATATCAACCCAATTCCATTCATGAAGGGATTTGATCAGCCCTAAGCGGATAAATAGCCATAATGAGAGCGCACAGAAAGTTGCTAACAATAAGAAAGGCTTGCGGTAATAAGCAAAATATTTCGGCATAGCGTGTAGAGAAGGTCTATTTGGACACAAGCTAAACAGGTTTAGATGACAGTTTAATGGCAAGTGTTAGAGTCAAAACAGATCAGGCTATTTTGAGCTTTTAATGCTGAAAGTAAGGGAAAATCCTGGATTTACAGTAAATATGTACCTTTTAATTCGTCAAAGAATAGATTTAGACAGATCAAATCAGCTCATTTTGTGGCAAGAAATACAGCAAAAGGTCCAAATGGAGAGGGAGGGAATCATTGCTGTCACATCCTGTTCATATTCGCTTTTTATTGTGCGCTCAAACCATGCCACTTTGGCCTGAGGGGAAGAATACAATGAGCAATCTGAATAGCCGTTTAGACAGAAATAAACGTGCGGGCTTTCAGCTCAGCACACTGGTCTTGTCAATGTTAAGCCTGACACATGTTTATGCGCAGGAAGAAAATAATGTGGAATACGTGCAGGTCATTGGACAAGCCGCACGTATGGATAAAGCACTAAAAGAACAAAAACGTGCGGACCAGATCAGCAGTGTGGTACATGCCGATGGGATTGGACAATTACCCGATGATAATGCAGCAGAAGCTTTACAACGTATTCCAGGGGTGTCTACCGAACGTGATCAAGGCGAGGGGCGCTTTGTTTCAGTGCGGGGCCTGGGGGCGGATCTCAATTCAGTCACTATCAATGGAACCCTCGTGCCTGCACCTGAAAGTGACCGTCGTGGTGTAGCACTGGATGTATTACCATCGGAGTTGGTGCAATCGTTGGCTGTGGTCAAAACCCTGACTCCAGATATGGATGCTAATTCTTTAGGTGGGACCGTTCAGGTCGAAAGTTTATCGGCTTTTGATCATGATGGCTTGTTTTATACCGGTACAATTGAAGGCAGTTATGATGACAAACGGGAAAAATATAGCCCTAAAGCATCAGGTGCGATCAGTAACCGTTTTAGTGTAGGTGAAGGTCAGGATAACCTCGGGGTGGCATTGGCCCTGAGTTATCAAAATCGAAAGTTTGGTTCTGATAACGTTGAAACTGGTGGCACATGGGATGGTCATGCGCTCGAAGAAACGGCAATGCGTCAATATGATATCGAGCGAGAGCGCATCGGTGCGGGGCTAAATTTTGATTACCGTCCTAACGATACGGGGGAATATTATTTAAGAACCCTATACAGTCGTTTTAAAGATACCGAATCGCGTCAGGAAGTCGCCGCTGAGTTTTCTGATCCATTGCTGGCTGGACAAAGCGGTGATGCAGAAGTGACTCGCTCATTGAAGAGCAGAGAGGAGACTCAAGAAATTCAGTCTTTTGTTTTAGGCGGTAAACAAGGGTTCGGCACCTGGACCGTTGAAGGACAGTTGGGCTATAGCGAAGCATCAGAGGAAAATCCAGGCGGAATTTCTGGGGCAAAATACAAGGCAGAATTAAGTAATGTGGGTTTTAGCAGTACACAAAAACCAGTGATTACGGCAGATCAGGACCTTTACGATGCTGCGAACTATGAGTTGGATTCGATTTCTTGGGAACAATCCAAAACCACGGATAAAGAGTACAACGCAAAGCTAGATTTTCTCAAAGACTATATGTTGGGTAATTATGCCGCATCGTTTAAGTTTGGCGGCAAGATTAGTCAACGTGAAAAGACCAACAATACCGATGAGTGGGAGTACGAAGACTTGAGTACCTCAAGTTCGGACTTTAACTCCAATAGTGACTATGAACTCGGCCAGTTTGGTCCTAGCCTCAATGTAGATGCGATTAAAGCCAAAATTAGCGGTCTCAACGCCAGTGACTATGTCGTGGCAGATGGTTCAATCATTAACGATTTTAAGTCAAATGAAGACATTCAAGCCGCCTATTTGATGAATACGGTCGATTTAGACCAACTTCGCGTGATTGCCGGATTACGTTATGAGAACACCCAATTTAAAGCGCGTGGTTTTGAGTTTAATGATGATGTGATCACATCCACCCAATATGAAAATGACTATGATCATTGGTTGCCGAGTTTACATTTCCGTTATCAACTCGCAGACAATGCCTATCTTCGTGCTGCATGGACCAATAGTGTAGTACGACCGAACTTTGCACAAAGTGCACCAGGTGTATATATCGATGGTGATGAGGCTGAGTTTGGTAATCCAATGTTGAAGCCATTGGAGTCTTCGAACTTCGATTTAGGGGTAGAAAAGTATTTGGGGCAAGCCAGCATGGTCGGCTTCTATGCATTCTATAAAGATATCGATAACTTCATTTACAACACCAATATTGCTGGGACAGGGCAATGGGCTGACTTTGATGAAGCAATTACTTATAAAAACGGTAATCAGGCCAAACTGTATGGGATGGAATTTGCTTATTCACAGAAGTTTGACCACTTAGCAGCGCCATGGAATGGGATGTTATTGGGCTTTAATACGACTTTCAGTAAGTCTGAGGCTGATATCGATTCGATGAAAGATGGCGAGCTGCTAAGTCGTCGTATTCATCTGCCGAACCAGTCCGATGTAGTGGGTAATCTCATGCTGGGCTGGGAAAATGAACGCTTTGGCGTACGTCTTTCTGCAAACTATAAATCGAGCTATTTGTATGAATTGGGTGACATCGATGCGCCTGAAAAAGACATTTATACCGATGACCAAGTCTTTCTCGATTTCAGTAGTCACCTGAATTTATCGAAAAACCTGCAGTTGAAGTTTGATATACAGAATATAACCGATGAAGTCTATTACAACTATTCCGGTTCTAAAGCCTATAACGCGCAATATGAAGAATATGGTCCAGCTTACAAGCTTGCACTGACCTATACCCATTTCTAAACCGAATTAAATATTCGTCCTGAGGTTTTCTCTACATGAGAAGACCCGAGGCGGTTTAACCCAATTTTGAGTATTTCTATGAATGTTTCATGTTTTAAGTTGTCGGTTTTAACCAGTTGCTTATGCTTGCTGACGGCATGTAGTCAACACGGTATTTTAGCATCGGCTCCGAGTAGCACAGCGCTTCAATCCTCAATACCTCAGCTGGATCAACCGCAAGCAGCAAAGCTACAGTTACGTGAAGTCGACATCAATGATGCTAAAGCTGAAGATATGCAATGGTTAAGTTTGAGTACCTGGCCTGAAGTTGCTGGAGTGTTAACGAGTAAAAATAAAGGGTTGCAGTTTCTAGACGATGAACAAAATGTCTTATATCAAATTCAGGGTCAGTTTGGACGTTTTGATTATCGCATTGGAGCAGAGCGTTTATTGATTGCTACCTCGAATTTACAACAACAGCAAATTCAGCTCTTGAGTATGAACTTGCAGAACAAAAGCTGGGATAAATCGGTTTTTATTCCAAAACGTACCTTTAAGTCTGAAGATGTCTGCTTATACACCGACCCACAAGGTTTAAGTTTTGCATTCTTGGTGGGCGAAGAGGGGATTGGTGAGCAATGGTTGGTTGCCAATCATGAAAAAGCACTTGTGCAACCCAAACTGGTACGACGTTTAAGTTTTCCGCCCGCGAGTAGTGTCTGTAAAGTGAATGATGCTTCAGCTGAACTATTCATTAATGAGGCGAATGTGGGGGTTTGGGCATATCCTGCGCATTCTGAAGCGGACATGGTACGCCAAGCTGTTGATCTTGTAGAACCTTTTGGTTCGATTCAAGGTACACCTTCTGCAATTGCGATTGTGGATGATCTGGTAGCGGTATTAGATGAAGAAAAACCATTACTTTACCGTTATCAAAAGCAGGATAAGTACTGGAATAGATTATCTTCTTTAGTGCTGGATACAGTAAAAGAAGCCGAAAGCCTGAGTATTCGTGGCAATGCTAGCGATAAAGCGTTGTTGATTTTAGATGATAAAACTGCCAAGACCACAGAGCTTGAATGGCCAACGCAGGCAACCCAGCGCACAGCAAATATTGTCACGATCCCCGCAGAAGTCCAGACTGAGGGTGTCCCAAGCACAGGGGATGCTGCTGATGATCCTGCCATTTGGCATAACGCAGCACAGCCGAGCCAGTCCCGTATTCTAGCGACGGACAAACAAGGGGGGTTACAGGTTAGTGATCTGCAAGGGAAAGCCATCCAATATTTACCTGTCGGACGATTGAACAATGTCGATGTCCGTCATGGTTTTAAGTGGGGTAATCAGACTGTTGATTTGGCAGTGGCATCGAACCGAGACCATAACAGTCTGCATGTCTTTGCGATCCAACCTAACACAGGCAAGGTTTCAGTACTTGGCGAGCTTCCAACTGAGCTAGATGACATCTATGGCATCTGTATGTACCGCGACGCTCAAGGTGAAATCTATGCCATTCCGAACGATAAAAATGGCACGTTTATTCAGTATCACATTACCGCAACACAGCAGAAATTGCAGGCTCAAGAAGTCCAACGATTTTCCGTGAAAACGCAACCTGAAGGTTGTGTAGTCGACGATGCCACAGGACGTATTTTCTTAGGTGAAGAAGATGTTGCAGTATGGGTTAAAGATCTTAATCCAAAGACCCAGTTACCGATGCAGCAAGTACTTGCTGTGGGGGATGTCTTATATGACGACATTGAAGGCATGGGACTTTATCACGCAAAAGACAAAAGTTACCTAGTGGTATCTAGTCAAGGCAATGACAGTTTTGTGGTTGTGGATAGCAAAGCACCGTATACAGTTCGGGGCGCATTCCGAGTAGGGATTAACACCGAAAAAGGGATTGATGCCGTCTCAGAAACCGACGGTTTGGATGTAAGTTCTCAAGATTTTGGTGGTAAGTGGAAACAAGGCATGCTGGTGGTACAAGACGGACGCAAACGTATGCCAGAAACTAATCAGAACTTTAAGTACGTTCCTTGGGAAAAAATAGCACAAGCCCTGCACTTGGACTAAATGTTAATTCAGTATATGGGCTGGTGTAGCAAAGCACAGCCCACTTTTATAAATACCTACGCTGCAGCAAGCAGCAATTAAAAAATTGGGGAGCGTTATGCAAGCAACAATGGATCAAATGTCAGTGTGGATGCTGATCAGCCATGCCAGTGTTTTAGTCAAAATTGTGATGTTGATTCTAGTCTTAGCTTCGGTGGTGAGCTGGTATCTGATTGTACGTCACGGCATGCTACTGCGTGGGCAAGAGCAACTCTGGCATCGGTTTTTAAAGAACTTTAGACAGCAAAAAGATTTAAACCTATTACAGCAGGAATACCAACAGTCCGAACAGCACAAAGGGGTGGTCAGTATCTTTCAACATGGGGTAGATGAATATCATCAACTGATAAAAGATGAACAGCTCACTACGGCTGATGTAATCGATGGTGTAGAACGTCGGTTACTCAGTAGCATCAGTGAAGAAGAAGAAAAGCTCCAACAAAATCTTACTTTCCTTGCAACAGTAGGCTCTGTTAGTCCCTACATCGGCTTGTTTGGAACGGTTTGGGGAATTATGAATGCTTTTATTGGACTATCTGGCGTTGAGCAGGCGACTTTAAATACCGTTGCACCAGGCATTGCAGAAGCTTTGATTGCGACCGCAATAGGCCTATTTGCAGCCATTCCGGCTGTAGTGGCTTACAACCGGTTTTCGGCACGTGCTGACAAGTTATCTAGTCGCTATTACGGCTTTGCCAATGAGTTACAAACCAGAATTTACCGTTTGCTTGGACATACTGAGCGCAGTTCGCGTTAAGGAGTAAGAGTCATGATCAAGCGTCCTCAAAAGTTGAAACCCAATGCAGAAATGAATGTAGTCCCCTATATCGATGTCATGCTGGTGCTGTTGGTGATTTTTATGGTGACCGCACCGATGCTGACACAAGGGATTAAAATTGATTTACCTAAAGTCGATGCCGATGTCATGCCAGCGTCACAACAGCAGCGTATCGTGACTTTATCCATTCAGGCGAATGGCCAGTATTACTGGAATATTGGGTCAGAAGTGAATACAGAAAAAGTGACTGATCAAGCGATCGATTTAAGCAGTATGCAACAAAAATTAATTCCCATGATCAATAACGATCAAAGCCTACAGTTTTATGTTCGTGCAGATCAGAATGCTGACTATCAATTAGTTGCACAAGCCATCGCAGTCTTGCAAAAGAGTGGCGTGACCAACTTGGGCTTAATCACGGAGGAACCACAATCATGATGGCAATAGCATCAAAAATCAGGTTTCGTGATCAGGGGCTAGCTTTAACAGTCACAGCAGGCTTACATATTGCGGTGATTGCCTGGCTTGGTACGGTTGAAATGCATGAAACATTCAAAGAGCCCCAGCCGAAAACGATTCAATTACAATTTATTCAACTGCCACCACCAGTCCTAGAGCAGCCAAAAATAAAACAGCCTCAAGCCGTGGTTGAGAAAAAAGTTGCTGATCAGCCCCCTCAAAAAAAGCAGGTTGAGCAACCTAAAGAAACACAGCTGAAAACTGACAAGAAATTTGTGGAATCCAAAAGTGAGAAAGTTGCACCTGTGGCCAATAAACAACCACAGCAGGTGTCAGCTGAAAATTCAAGTACAACAACAGAAACTAAGAAAGTAGCAGAGACTGAACCGAAGTCAAACCTTGCAACGCAGTCTATGAATGACAAGCCGACAACATCAAAAGCACAATCCAGCCAAACAGCGACTTTTGATGTAAAAAACTATAAACCAGTTTCCAAAATTGCACCTGCATATCCTGAATCAGCTTTAGATCGAAAGATCGAAGGGGACTGTACAGTTGTTTATAGCGTGAATGAAAAAGGAAGAGTTGAAAATCCAAAAGCACAAGGTGATTGTCATCCGATGTTTGTACGTCCTTCAATACAGGCTGCACTTAATTTTAAGTATCAGCCGAGATTAGTAGATGGCAAGCCGACGAGTGTATTGAATGTTAAAAATACATTTCAATATCGAATTTCATGAAATATACGTAAATATGAAGAATAAAAAATATCTTCTAATATCATTAAATCGCCTGTCACTCCTCTCCTAGATAAATATCATCTTCTTGTATAGGAGAGAACATCATAAGTAGATAATGTTATACCCTTAATTTTTTCAATATAATAGAGAGCATATATCAGAGTTTTGATTTTTATCACTTCATTCCTGAACAAAGAAAACAAATAGGTTGTTCATTAGGAAATTTATACAATTGAACCTCGCAATAGGTAGTTATTTTGTTGGGTAATATTTCTGGTATTTGTAATACTAATCAGGCTAGAGTTAGGCACTTCTTTTTAAAAAGCACCAGAGGGTAAACCGAGTGAGTGACCTTAATTTAGATTTTTTAGACCAAACATTAGATAATAACGAGAAGAAGAATAAGAAAATTAAAAAGATACGAATTGGTTACAAGCTATATGACAAGTTTAGAGGGGATCCTAAATTCGCAGACGAAGTGGCTAATTCAGCTTTAGATCCGGATAAGCGTTGTTATCGCGGGATAAAGATTAAAATCACCCACGATGATTATGAACTTACATTTATAGCAGATGATTAATTTTTGATTGAAGAATTTCTTTAAGTGAAAACGGTAACAAATATTTAACTTGTGTGAATAATCATGTTTATGCAAAATTGAGACATATTTCTCGCGCTGGTAGTTATCCAGAGTTTGGTCTGTATCTATCCGTAGTGCAGACCTTTTTTTATGGTGACAGTGTTTCTTAGTGATTTTCGATATAGATGTAGTGATTTCACGTTTAAATAGCTCAAAATTTTACTGACTTTTCGGTGATGGCATAACTCAATATGGTACATCAGCCAGTTTTGGACAAGTGAAATTCAAAAAATATGATGCTGCAATGTTAGATGCACAAACGGCATTCATCTGGGCTAATACCACACTGTAGGATTAATTCTTTCACGTTTGCAGAACTTAAATCCATAAGGAGTACAGGGCTTTTTAGCTGTTTATGGATATTACAGCCCATACAACTTAGATAGTGCAGAGCATATCTTGGCGATGTTTCATTTAATGTTCTTGGTGATAAAACGAGTTAATTCGCAGGTTCTACAGATTATTTAGCGACTGTTAAACTATATCTAAGCCTATTTGAATATGAGAGCAGGCACTTAATTTGGATTCCATTTACATTGCCGTTAAAAAATCAATATTTTGTTGAATTCGTGATTGAATCATCTGTAGGGTAGATTCTCGAATTTGATTGGGATACAGGCGCTGCGCAATTTGACTAAATTGAAGTGCAATTTCACGCATGGCCAAGATGATCTCATCGACTTCTAGAGTAGCCAGATTAGCTTCTGAAGTACCGAGTTTATGTATGTCATTTCGGGAAATATTGAGCGCTTCGCCCATAATGTCCATTTGATGATAACCACCTGGACCCTCGCAGAAGGTCACATCATAGGCTGGAGACAATTTCCATTGACCATTTTTCTCCATGAGAAAAGAAAAGTTCTTAGTATGGTCATCCCGATTATTGAAAAGCACATTAAACACAGCACGTTTAAAAGCATGCAATCTTTCTCGTACATCTTGCGTACACATCAATGTTGCCCGGAGAAAATTGCGATAGTCTAGGCTACCTGGAACTTTATAGTCTGCTCCTGTATATGCAGCCAAACTCTGCATTGGAATCCGCATACCATTTTGACGGTCGAATCGTTTAGAAGCAAAAGCCGTTAAACCATTGGGCAAATTAAAGAAATGGGTATCTGGAGTCTCGATTGCACAAAGCCGCAAACATTCTGCATAGACGGCTTCAATGGCGCAGACTTCAGGATGCTCTTGCTGAGCAGGAAACTTAATCAGCCAGGCTTCATGTTGATTAGAAGCTTGAGTCGAAAACTCAAAATTGACAGGATCTCGGTAAACCAATGCTTTGGGTCTGGCACCTTGGGGGGAGCCACCCATGACCAGCAAATGTTGTAAAAATTCGCTACCTTCTCCTTTGAGGACTTCTTGGACTTCCTGTGCCAATTGCGGCAGGGGAATATTCTCTGAAGTTTGCATCTCTGTGACACAGGGTTCAAAGGAGAGGGCACCCATTGCATGGGTGCTAATATAAGTTAGACGTTCCAAAGGGCCGATTCGTGCCGGATTCAGTCCAATTTTTCGAAAATATCGATCCATCAACAACATGCCCCAACCATCCGGCAAAGCATCATAGACTGGACCAGGCAATCCCATTTGATGAGTAGGAAAACCCTGTCTGAATGGTAGACCTTTTAAAGGGAGTAAGTAAGAAGAGAGCTCAACACCTCGCTGTATTGCTTCTGGACTATATTCAAAAGCGATGCTGGGTCTACCAGTTGTGGCAGTTGAGCTAATCAGCGTTCCCCACAGCCAAGTTTCACCCCAACCATTGTAATAAACATTAAGCCTATTGAGCATTATCCCTTCCTCTTAATACGCTGTCGCTTACTTTGACTCTCATAGCGTAAAATGTCATTTACACTGTTAAGCTGAGGTTGGAATAGCTCCTGAAGTTCGTGTAATCGGCCCAAGACCATTGCAATACGGACTAAATTTTCAACAGATACATTTCGCCCCGCTTCTAGATTCGAAACAGTATTTACGCCGACACCTGCTCGTGCTGCAACGTCAGCTTGGGACATCTCCAGAATGAGTCGTTGCTTACGTAAACGCTCACCTAAAAGAGTCACAACTTCTTCGGGTTTAGTGAAATATAAATCCATTATATTGGGGCTTAATCTTTAATAATTTAATTAAACCACAAAATAATGGAATTATTCTACAGCTATCGTGTAGTTAAGGTGGACTTTGTTATGCAGTACATCGAAAGGGAGGTATGGTCCTTGGATATAGGTTACAGAAAATCATCAGGATGTACTTGGACTGATTGTTGAAACGGAGATTTCAGTATTTTCATTTTTCCTTTTAGGCCACATGACTTAGAAGGGTTCTTCGAAAAGTAGTTCATATTTTAAAAATCCTATAAATATTGAGGATATTTTCTTAATGCTTTCAATATAGCATGCGGTGAATATGTAAATCGTGCGGGCTTAATCTGCCTTTCAGTATAAATTTTTTGGGCGTGAGAGGGGGGTGAGGACAAGCAATTTAAATCGTGGATACTTCTAAATTATTTGTGTAATAGAAGATGCCAAACATGGATTTAGGGGGGTAATAACACTAAATCAAAAAAAATTGGAAGAATGATTATTTAAATATTATTGTAAAACAATAATATATATTAAAATAAATAATTTTTTAAATAAAAAATAGGAAAAAATATATAAGTATTTGCTGTGTAATTTTGAACTGATTAAATCATAAGTTTTGAACAAGCGGTAAAAAATATCAAGGTGTTTTTTATCAATTTATTCTGCCACTCTCAACTCCAACCTAAGCTTGGTGAATATAACGTCATCCTAGGTACTGGATCATTCGGGACAGTTATCGACCAAAACAACAACGATGTACAGCATGATGTTTATTTGAATGCTTGCAGACCGAAGGCCACCAAGGTACTTATGATTCAGTGCAGCGTTATGTTGGAATTTGAAATAAGTCCGTTTTACGTCCTAAATCCAAACTAACTTTTGTTCCCATGCTGTTGCCTGGAGATATGTGCTAGTTTTTCTGGAGTTATGAAACGGTAGAAATTTCAGGTGACATGCATCAAGTCAAAATTGCACATTTTCGTTTAGCCCATAGCTGTAAATGCTTTGTTGTTGCTTTTTCTATAGAAATACAGGAAAAGGTCATGGACACACATCAATGCGTTTTTCACTTCTTAGGTGGCATACCAAAACGAATGGTCTATGGCAATCAAGACCGTTGTAGATATCATTATGACAGGCAAGGAACGGCAATTTAACTGGTGTTTTATGGCACTTGGCGTACATTACCTATTTGATCCTGTTGCATGTACACCCACGTCAGGCTAGGAAGAAGGTTAAATCGAAAATCAGTTCGGCAATATTCGTGAATGGTTATTCATCCAATGTCTGAAATTTAATGATCATCATGAGTTCAATCATTGGCTGGAGTTGCGATATCAGAAGCTTGCCAAAAGATAGTACTCGATCATGAAACAATATCGGATAATGGATGTTTATGACATGGAAAATGCCATCTCATTACCATCCAGCAGCCATTTGATGGTTATATTCAGCATGTCTTACGCGTAAGCAACCGCCATCTGATTCACTGTGACCTCAACCGTTACAGTGTACCAGCCCAGTACGCCAGAAAAATTGTGCTCGTCCATGCCTATGCCGACCATATTAAAATGATTTATAAGCATCAGGTCAGCGTTGATTATCCCCGTCCGTTTGGACGTGATCATCTAGCATGTAAGCTTTGACAGAAACCTAGCGCAGTCCGTCATGGTGTCCCATTTTAGGAATTTCCGCCTGCCATACTCAAAGTCCGAGACAAAATACTGAAATATCCTAATGAAGATTATGCGTTTGTCATATTGTTGCTTGCAGTTAAGGAGTGTGGGTAAGAGCACTACAGGTTACTTGTGAACTGACCCTATAGTATGGTGCATTTCATCCATCGTAATGAATGAATTGCGGCATTTAATTTCTTCGACATCACCAGCCAATCTGGATCTGTCAGAACAGAATTGATTGCAACTACGTCATGAGCCTCAAGCCAATATTAATCGTTATGATAGCTTGTTAGGAGGCTGAACATGTTGAACAGTTTTAGTCAAAAATAACTTATGTGATTTACTGATGCATTCCATTGAAATGGCATGTAATAACCAAAAATCATAGTAAAATGGAAGAATATTTTTTAAAATGTAACTATAAAACAAAAATATATGAAAAAATAGTTCATTTTATAAATAAATAATAGAAAAATGGTATAAATATTTAGTAATTAATTTTGATCTTATTAAATAATGAATTTTGAACAAATGGTAAAAAATATGAAGGTTTTTCTTTATCAGTTTGTTCTGCCGTTCTCAACTCAAGCGAAAGAGTTGGCCAATGTGAAGACTAGGCTTAAACAATTAGAAAAAATAAGACCAGGCAACAACAAGGCTAAGCAGAATGATTTCAAAAAAATTTATGTAAAACTCTGGTGTCAAATTTTAGAGCTTCTTAAAAGCGATAGGTCAGTCCGAGCGAATGTTAACTATGTTCCACAACTGCAATTGATTTGTAATGTGGAAAAATATATCGACTCAAAAATGACATCAGAAATTTTTAATACTCGGAGAGAATTCACTGCGCAATTCTTGATTCTTTTTTTTGATCTGCGTAATGAAGAAATAAAGAAAAAAATAATCCATTGTTATAACAATAAATCCCCCGTGAATGATACAGCACCACTAATGAACAAAGAAGTTGAGTGAGTTAATGGAACAGCAATTTTTAGATCAATATCATCAGTGCAAGACAAGGTTTGTTGCTAAAGAATTTGATGATTTAGATCACGAAGATTTGAAAGCCTTTCAGCACTTAAGACACCGTGCTCGACAAATTTTTAAATCAATTATTAGAGATCGTAAACTTGGCGAAAAATATGACGTTGCTGCATTAACATATTTTGGAGCAGATCTAGAATTTAAAAATGATAATGTGTCGTATCTTGTTTTTAGATCGAGTTATTTCATTTATGCACTCTATGAAAAAATTGCCGAATTAGCGGATTCTCAAGCAAAGCAAAAAGAGGTTTTTGATTTACTACGGTTTATCGCTAAACCTCTGATCCAAAACATTGAAGCTGAACTGGATTTAAAGGATGAAAGCCAGAGACTATTACAGTGCTTTATACAATATATGCTAAAACTGAAGGATGGACTGGTTACGTTTAGTGACTGGGATAATTATTCTAAAAATCAGGTGTTCAATCAGACCAAAATTCGTAATTACTTACATGATTTGAAAATTATTTTTAAAAGGCTAGTACAAAGGAAAATTGTTCAACGGCAACGTCGTAAAAAAATAAAAATGAATGATTGGCCAACAAAAAAGAAATTAAAAATTTTCCAAAGAAAGCAAGAGAAAAGACAGCTTATCAAAAGTTATCCAGGATACATTAGGACGTGCCAAGAGGTCCTTTATGATGAAGAGGGGGACGTAGAATATATAGATGAAGGAATTTCTGTACATACGACAGATAGGTCTACTGCTAGATTTAACTCTGTACTTAATCCGCAGAGTGAACATTTGATGAGGCATCGTCAGAGACGTCTACAGCCGTTTGTGACCAACACTCATTTTATGAGTAAGGATGTTATTCAACATCTGATATATGTACTAAAAAGCGAGCTTTACAATGATCATCCCAATGATGCCGCAATAGCAGCCGCGTGTTTATTGAGTCTGGCGACAGGCTTATCACCGATGCATTTACTTCAATTTCAGCAATTGATTGATGAAGGTGTTTTGATAAAAAGTAAAAGTCATAAAAAACCAGAGTATATTCTTAGATTACATTTAGATATTACAGAACAGAAAGTTGATATTTTAAAGCATCATCAGCTAAATCAGACTGTGACACATGATCTGCATTTATCAAGTAGTTGGTTCGAATACATTGTGCTTCATGAGTCTCAACACGTGCTTATGGCGAATGATATTAATAAAAAAATAAAAGAATGGACAATGAACCAAGGGATCGGCTCGATTACTGTAGAGAAACTACAAGCTCAGCTGTATTTCTATATTTTCCATCGTACTTTCAATGAATATATTGCTCATGTGCTTTCTGGCAAGGACAGTAATCATGAGTTACCAAGTAGTTATTACAATGGTGTTCCGACAACTGAATTGAATCAGAATTATTTAATCTATTTAGATACACTCGACATTAAAGAGACTAAGCAAGAAATTCAAATTGTAAAAAATCAATTTGAAGAAAATAAGCAGCATTTATCACTGCGTTTTGGCAGTCAATTGGCGTTAAACCAAAACTATGTCTCTCAATTCTTTACACGCTTACATGCAACTTGTTCTGACAAGGTACAGCTTCATCAGCATCTGATCGAGCGAATAAATGCTTATAGCGTTTGGATGTGGCATATCAGTTTATTGTGTCTGACTCTCCGTCCTCGTGAGAATTTATTAGGAAATTATAGTGATTACGATTTGAGGATGAAATTGCTGTACGTTAATGATAAGAAAAACAGTCGATCTCGTAAAGACGGTCGATATATACCGTTGCCTCAATTTTTCATCCAAGCCGTTAAACGTTATATCCAATTTTTAAATATGGTGATACAACAGTATGCAGATTTACTCAAATATGTGTTTGGTAAAAGGATTACTCTGCAAGATCTTTTTGGGCAAGTCATCTTCTATCCCAATGACTTACCTAGTTCAGCTCAGGAATGGGCCAGTAAAAAGATTAAAATTTTTGCCCTCAAACGTAGTTGGGTTAATGATTATATGGAGAAGCATCAGCTCAGCAGCTTGTATAACAATTGGTTACGTCATTTTGATATGAACATACTAATGGAGCAGAGTGTTGCATTTAATGTAATACAAGCCATTTATGGGCATGATCAACGCAATCAGGAGCTCTTTTACCGCTATTCATCTGCATCCTTACCGCAGTATATAAATCAGTTTACCCAGAGTATTGATCGCATGATTAAGCAGTTGCATATTGAGCATCTCTCAATCAGCCTGACTACTCAGAATGAGGGTTTATCATGAAAAAAAATGATCTGCTGATAGCGAAGATTAGAGAACAGGTTGATTCTGTCTTTTCTGAGATGAGGAATCAGATTAAAAAGTTAAGTGATAATTCTGAATTATTAGATTACAAGTTGAATGCTCTCTGGTATGAGTTTTATGATGAATTAATATGTTTTTTAGAGCAGAAAAAACTAACCAGTAAAGATGCTCAAAAGCCCTATATTCAGGATTGTGAACAGTATTTTTTATCCCTGCGTCAGGATTACTTATCAGAAACACCACTGGCTTATCCTATAAAAGTATGGCCAAAGACCACATTCTTTGATCCAATCCCACGACAAATTCGAAGTACTGAAGCACACCTTCGACTTGGGCAGCAGCATTTTCATATCGCCATAGCATTAAAAGAATATTGGAATGATCCGTGCCATGAAGAAATCACAGTGGATTGGATATGGGGTAGTTTTTATCTAAGTTTGATGTATTGTTCAGGTTGTAGTGATTTAAGTCATTTAACGGCTATAGGAAATACTTTAATTAAAGCAATCATTGAGGGTGAACTACAGGTCTGTTCTAAGCTATACCATGCAGATTACAAAAAAATTATTAACCCTCTAGTGCTACACTACCGAGTACAGCAACGTGCTTATGGTAATCAGATTGATAATAGACAGGTCTATCAGTGGCGCCATATTTGGTTGAACCCCTATTCACAATTGTATATACAAGGGATAAAAAAACGAACTGCTCAGGCTTTGTATACACAGACCCCTCGACTTGTACTTGAGTCTATTTCAACAGTATTAGGTCGATTGCCGAAAGAGCTTGATCTCAATTATCAAATGACTGGATTGAAGAAACTCTTACGCCGTAGTGATGCAAAGTTAGAAGAGATCCGCTCACTTACGCCTTTCGAGAATTTGAATTTAGCTATTGAGTTAGACCCAAATTCAGGCTTAGACATGTGTTTAAGTGAGGTAATGCAAAATCGCTTAAAGACAGTGTCTTTAACTCCTATGGATCAGGTGCGGTCTTGGTTTGATTTGTTCATAGATCAAGATCAAACCTTGCCCGATGATAAGCAAAGGATAATTCCTCTACATACTGAATTCGTCAAGCCAGACTTGATTACAGCACATCAGCAACTCAAAGAAATCCCTTTTGAGTTGATGTTATTTGAACGAGATCAAACGGAAAAAAATGAGAGTCACAAGAGACAACGTAAAAGTGAGCGAATTAAATGGATGCGATGGAAACAGATTCAGCAACGTCTAGAACAAAAGAAATTAGTAAGCGGTATATATGAAAGAAATATCATCGAAGCGCAGCTCAGGCTACTGGCTTGGATCTTTCATCTTAAAGCTCAAAACAAGAAGTTAAATAGTATCGAACGCTATTTAAGTAGCATCGCCAAAGATTATTTATTTCATATCTATATGTTTACGGATGATATAGAAACTATGAATCAAGAAGATTGTGAGGAACTATACGAAGCAATTCTAAATAGCATTGATGATCGTGACCAAGCGAAACGAGAATCTGATCCAAAGGCTAATCATGGGCGAGCACAGTATGCATTTGGCCGACTAAAAGCATTTCATACATTTTGTATGAAGCAATATCAAGTGCCTAAAGTTAGTACGTTTAAGTATAATGATTATCAACGGGTGCAATTTTGTGATGCAAAATTGATTAGTCCGAAACTATTTAATCAGCTCAAGCAGGTGCTCACCTTAAAGATTGAACAAAGTGAGAGGTCTAAAGAGCGAGAGTATTTATATCAACTACAGCTCATGTATTTACTCGCATTTCGATTAGGAATGCGTTTGAATGAAATCCGTGGCCTAACCCTCGCTGAGGTCATTTGTCCTGAGCTGATATGGAATCATGATACACAAGAAAAAATTGTTAACATTCGCATTAACTTACGTAATAATGTTTACCGAAAACTAAAAAGTCAAAATGCAAAGCGTCAGCTCGATTTGAATGCCGTTATGCTAGATGCTGAGTTAGCATTGGTTCAGCAGCATATAAAGCAATGTATTATGCATAATCCTGTTAAAACAAATCATACGGAAAAATTGATTTTTGCTAATGATGGCGAAATTTTAAGTACAACTTATATTAGCGAAATGACCCAGATGATTTTTGACAAGATACTAGGAGAAGG
Organism: Acinetobacter rongchengensis; assembly: GCF_003611475.1. Taxonomy (GTDB): domain Bacteria; phylum Pseudomonadota; class Gammaproteobacteria; order Pseudomonadales; family Moraxellaceae; genus Acinetobacter; species Acinetobacter rongchengensis. Next base: position 29,519 of record NZ_RAXT01000029.1, read on the forward strand.
TCACGGCTATACATTCCATAATTTTAGGCATAGTGCAGCGAATCATCTAGCAATAGCTTGGCTAGGCTCAAAAGAAATGGTCATGACCTATACAGACTATGGGTGGAGCCAGTGTAAGAAGATGCGTAAGCATTTGTTTGGAGATACTGCAATTCAAAATGAGGCTGTTATACAACATAAGTGGCGGTTACTTGCCGATTGGATGGGGCACGGCACCATAGAGCAAACAGCATCACATTATCTACACATACTTGATTTGTTGGTGGTCGATCGAATCTATCACCTGCCATGTACAATCCATGAGAGTGCGATCAAACAGATTCTACAAGGTGATATAAAAGGATCGAAAGAAGATATTATTGATCTCAATCACGTGATTCAAAAAGACAGGCAGTTTGATTTTTATCATGCCTCACAAGCAGTAAATAAAGTTGATTCAGTCAAACTATCTCGGCCTACAGAAAGTAAAAATTTATTTGTCTCTACAGTGATACATGATTATATAAAGTATAAATCGTACGAGGATCACATTTGGGTTACCCGTAGTAAAAAGCTGGCAACAAAATGGATGGCCGTGAAAAAGTTTCAAGAAAGTGATTTCCTTGATGATGGTGAATTGATTACGCTATATGAATATGCGTTGAAGAAAGGTTTTGATGTGAAAAAATGTTTAGATATTCCATCAATGCAGAAGAATGTTCAAAAGCAGATTATGATTGCGCTAAAAACTCTTAAAGAACATGGCAAAGTTAGAAAAAATTTCATTCATTTTCAATACTGCTTCGATAAACAAAATAGACCAAGAATCAATTGGTCTGTTGAAAGTCTTGTATTAGGATTGAAATGCATTTTGCCTGATCATACGGTATTAAAACTGGATAATTATCCACCTGATATGACACGAAAAAGTCGTGAAATTAAATTAAGTTTTATCAATTCAGCATTTGGTAATGTAACTCTTTGTATAGTTTTTATATTGTTATTACATACAATTAAGCAAGAAAACCTGTGGATTTGAAAATAATTTCAGAAGTATTTGAATCAACAGAATCCAGTTAAAGTACAACTTCTTTCAAATCAGCTACGTATCAAATAACTTGAGCGTGAGAATAAAGAACTGCAACGGGCCAATGAACGCGATATTATCGTTTTCTCAATTACTTACGCAAAAGACCGTGATGGCCGCTTATCTATGAGTTTTGGTGCACTTAACCGTCAAGGTGGTCAGCGCCGTCTAAATGTAGCAATTACTCGCGCTCGTCAAGGATTACATGTTTTCTCGACCTTAAGTCCAGAAGAAATTAATTTGGCACGCACCAATAGTGAGGGTGTAAGGGATTTAAAAGACTTATTAGTTTTTGCTCGTAGTGGTCAGTTGCATTTAAATTATGTTGATCAAAACAAACAGCAGACTAAAAAAAGAATTTGTACAGTACTTACAGAATAAGCTTCAAGAAAAAGGTTGGAGCGTGGACCCCGGAATAGGTCAGGGCGATAGCTGTGTAGATCTAGCTATTAAAGATGACTTGCATACAGATAGCTATATTGTAGGTATTCTAGTCGATGGTGAAAATTATGCAAAAGCAGCTACAGCAAGAGACCGTGATCAGCTCAGACCAACAGTATTAAATGGGTTAGGCTGGCAGGTATTATCAGTGTGGACAGTTGATTGGTGGCTAGATCCAGAGCAGAACTTAACTAAATTGGTAAAAGCATTGGAAGAGATCAAAATAAATCAACAGGTTGCTTAAATTGTCTGAAACCTTTGTGATGAAAAGCATGATTTAAATCAAGTCATTGACGGGGAAAAGTCAGATCAATGAACAGGCATTTTTAAGGTCATCAGATTAAGTGAATTCTGATAATGAATAAAGCGCCGTTTGGCGCTTTATTCATCCTAGCCCCTCAATATTGCAAAATGCGATAATTGGTTTATACTTGATTTATAGCAAAATGCGATAAAATGTTATGCATGTGATCACCCACGCTCGAATTATAACAGCAATGCACAAGTGGCCACAGGCTGAAACGGCATTAGATGGTTGGTATCGAACCATAAAGGCAAACGATCCGAAAGATTTTGCTGAGATGAAGCAGCTCTTTCCAGCGGTCGATAAAGTTGGAAAGTTCCATGTGTTCGATATTGGCGGGAACAAGATCCGACTTATTGCAGTCGTGATGTATCAGGCGAAACGTGTGTATATCCGTCATGTCTTGTCCCATAAAGAATATGACAAAGGTCATTGGAAGGAAGGTTAGTATGAACGCGATGATTAAACAGGCCGTAGACCACTGGCACTACGTTGCACCATTGCTCAGCAAGCCAGAAAATGAAGACGACTTTCATACACTTGTTGAAGCTTTAGATGAACTTTTAGATACCGTTGGTGATGATGAGTCTCATCCTTTAATGGGGCTTATTCTTCAGCTTGGTGATTTGGTTTCTGATTATGAAAATGAGCATCTTCCTATGCCTAAAGGGGATGGTCGCGCTGCTTTGGCTTTTTTGATGGAGCAACATGGTTTAGGTCAGTCTGACTTAGCAGAGGTTGCAACCCAATCTGTGATTTCTGAGATTTTAAGTGGTAAACGCCAACTGAATATTCGTCATATTAAGGCATTGTCTGAGCGGTTTAATGTATCGGCAGATACGTTTTTCTAAAAGATAGGGCGCCGTGAGGCGCTCTATTAGTAATCAATTTGAATTTCTTGTTAGTCTTGATATTTCAATTTACAAAGTCTATGTGCCTATAATCGCTTTATTCCTTCGTTAAGAATCACAAAAACGGTAATAAATAAAAAACCACTATATAAAATTATCATTGAAATACTGCCCATTGTAGCTTTACGCAGTAAAGTTTTTTGCTTTTCTGCACTTAATAAAGTGAACCGTACTGAGTTTGTCGGAGACAAACTTTCTTGACAAATATGGCAACATTCTAACGCCACTTTATAGTGTTGCGTATAATTACACAATGAATAGCAAAGACATTATTAATTCTCTAGAGCAGGAAGGCTGGTATAAAGTGGGAGATAAAGGCGGAGCATGAGAAATAAAAGCATCCTGTAAAATCTGGTCATGTTGTAGTTCCTCACCCGAGGAAAGACATGCCGATTGGCACTTTACGCAATATTTATAAACAGGCTGGTTGGGAGTGGAGGTAAATATGTTATATCCAGTATATGTTCATAAAGATGAAGATACTGCATACGGCTTAACTTTTCCTGACTTTGAAGGGTGTTTTAGTGCAGCAGATGAAATGCAAGATATTCAACGCATGGCGCAAGAGGCTGTAGAGCTTCATTTTGATGGTGAGGATTTGAAATTACCAAAACCATCAAGCCCTGAACAATGGTTGGGTGATGAGCGATTTCAAGATGGGTTCTGGTTGTTGATTGATATTGGTACAAGCAAAATCAGTCCGTATCAATGTCAGTATGTCAGAGTCTTTGGTCAAACATATTGATGCTGTTGCAAAAAGACAGCATTAAAGTCGATCTGCCTTTTTGGCAAAAAGTGCAGAATTAGCACTACACGATTAAGATCTTAAGAGAGCAACCACCCGTCTACATGATCTGACCCCCAAAAGTTAGACAGTAAGTTAGGCAATTTCTAAGAACTGATTTCTGTATTCTACAGGGGTCAATCCTTTTAATTTAACCTTGATTCACTCATGGTTATAATAGTGAATATATTCTTTCACTTTTTGCTCCAATTCATCAACTGATTTAAATTCTTCTCCATAGAAACATTCAGATTTAAGTATTCCAAAGAAACTCTCCATAGCAGCATTATCTAAACAATTCCCCTTACGTGACATACTTTGGGTGAGCCCTCGTTCTGCTAATTGTTTCTGGTAAAATCTCATTTGATATTGCCAACCTTGATCAGAATGGATCATTGGCTTCTCATTTATATTGAGTGTCTCTATAGCTTCTTTAAGCATATCTTTGACCAGTCCAAATACTGGTCTACGTTCCATTTGAAATGCAATGATTTCACCGTTAAACAGGTCCATGACGGGAGATAAGTAAAGCTTGTCCCCCCGAATATTAAATTCAGTCACATCAGTAACCCATTTTTGATTAGGTCGCTCAGCCTTGAATTGACGCTGCAATACATTGTTTGCAATTTTACCCACTTGCCCTTTATACGAACGGTATTTCACAACCCTAATACGTGATTTAAGCTTCATAGATATCATCAATCGCTGTACACACTTATGGTTCACGATCAAGCCTGTATTTCTCAATGCAAGCGTAATTCTGCGATACCCATAACGCCCTTTATGCTGATGATAGATCACTTTGATTTGCTGTTTTAAATCACTGTATTTATCATTGAGTTTTGATGACTTCTGATGATAGAAATAGGTACTATGCGCCATCTTAGCTGCACATAGCACATGCTTTAGTGGGTAGTTTTGCCTTAATTCAGATATGAATCTTGCAGCTGTTGCTGTTCGACTTTTTCCTGTTCTTTCTGCTTCTGAATCAAGGCTCTCCGCTTTTTTAGGAAAGCAACTTCAGCACGTAGATATGCCAACTCCTCAAGCAGTTCCTCATGGGTTTTATCCTGATCTGCTTTAATTGTCTTAGCTTTGGGCATCTTAGGCTTCGGCATACTGTTAAGTTTTCCTCTAGGCTTTGGTTGCAAACCCTCTATGCCATTTTCTTTATATTGTTTCAACCAATCTCTTAACGTGCTTGTTTCATTAATATCAAAGCGTTGCATAGCTTCTCTTAATGAAATGCCTTCTTCATGTATTACTTTGACAACTTGATACTTAAACTCAACCGTAAAAGTTGTTTTAGATCTTCTACGTTCTAAGCCTACCAGACCATAAAGTTTAAATGCTTTACTCCACTTTTGAACATCTGATCTATGAACATTAAAAAGTTGACCTGTCACAGAGTCACCATGACCAGACAAGTAATGTTCAACAACTTTTAATTTGAATTCTTGAGAATATTTAGCCATTAAAAAGCACCCTTCAAATTAGACTAAGAGTGTCCAACTTTCGGGGTGCAGATTAACATGGCGGGTTTTTTGGCTTAATTTATGAAAAATACCGATCTTCTTAGCGCTGATAAGGGATATGACTCGAAAGCTTTGAGAGAGCAGATAGAAAGAAAATCCACAAAATGTTAAAAATCATGCTAGAAGATGAACTCTGGTTAAAATAGCCTAAGCAAACTGAAAAGGGGGAATTGTTTAGAAATCTCTCTGGTTATAAGTAAACTGTCTTTATGAAAAGCATCATGCTGACTTTGATTCATAATAAGGGGAATTTAAAAGCTTTAGCATCACAGTTTGATCACTGGATTTACGAAAATGGTGTAAAGATTAGCGTTTTGGTAAATCAATGAGCTAAAGTGTTGTAGTCCAAACCCGATCTGACAGTTACCCATTTTTTAGTGGGTCTGTTAGGTTAAATTTGAGCTAAATTTTTCTCAGCCCAAATTCATTTCCAATCAAGTAATGTTTCAAGTGGTGTGTGATCACTGCACAACTTAATTTACTGTTCCCAACACAGGTATCAACTTAGGTCCAGCCATCCTTGCTTTGCTAATAATTTCAACCAACTCATCATAAGTCAGCTCAAACTTATCTTCGCTATCAAAAACATAAACCATATTTTTGCCTTCATGTTCAGGTGGAGTAGGCGGTACAAATCGTTTCGGGATTAGGAGTTGAGTAATTTGTTCGTCAGTTAATTTAAATAAGTGCATGTTTTATCCTACTCTTGGTAAGTCAGACCATTTTGTTAAATATGATGGTGATCTAAGGTTTTGATTCATGTGCCATGAGGCTTCTTGATTGTTAGCAATGCCTAGCGTGACGAGATTCTTCCCAAACCGTTCACTGATGGCTTCGATGGCATCTGAAAGCCTTTCGCGCTCTTGCTTATGCGAATAGTCCGTGAATAGATCGGGCACAAACTTGGATTTATCTGTGATTTCGAGCAGCACGATTCCCGCCTTTTTATACTTAAAGCCTTTCTTAAATATCTGGTCGATACCTTTCATCGCAGCCTTGGTGATGAGTAATAAATCATCTGTATGCTCATGCATCTGAACCACGATGTAAGGCGAGTAGCGCTCAGTCTTATCAAAGCGACTGGTTTGGATATAGACACCGATCATCTTGCAGATTGAGCCATCTTCCCGCATTCGTTTCACGGCTCTGGCCACATAAAGCCGGACTGAAGCTTTGATGTCATCCATTTCGTAGACCGGGTTGCCATATGAACGACTGCTGATGATTTGTTTCTTCGCTACGGCATCATCACTCAGGTCAATACAAGAGATGCCCTGTAGCTCAAGCACCGTCTTTTCCATCACGATGCTAAACTGTTTTTTGATTTCTTTAGGATTGGCATTAATCAGATCTAGAACAGACTGAACACCCATGGCATTGAGCTTCTTGCAGTTTTGTCTGCCAACGCCCCAAACCTCAGATACATCAACCTGCGCGAGTAGCGTTTCTGTAGAGCATGGGTCCATCTGGGCCAGATTACAGACCCCATTGAAGAACTTGTTTTTCTTGGCGAGATGATTGGCAATCTTGGCTTCAGTTTTAGAGCGACCGATTCCAATGCAGCAGGGTAGTCCTAACCAACGCCAAGCTTTAGCCCTCATATCCTGAGCATATTCAGTCAGGTCAAATAGACGCTCATAAGCTGTGAGCTTTAGGAAACATTCATCAATGGAATAGACCTCTTGGTCTCCTGGTACAACATAGTCCCCAAGCAGCTCCATAAAGCGCTTGGACATTTCGCCATATAAGGAGAAATTACTTGATAGCACCTGAATGTCATGTTGCTTGATCAGGTCCTGAATTTGGAATACAGGAACACCCATCTTGATGCCGAGATCTTTCGCTTCCTGACTTCTGGCCACGGCACAGCCGTCATTGTTACTGAGCACAATAGTAGGGCGATCATTCAAGGCAGGATTAAACACACGTTCACACGAGACGTAGCAATTATTCACGTCGACTAACGCGAATATTTCATTTTCACTTTGCATGGTTATTCTTCTTTTTATGAGCGGTGATAAATACGTTTTAAATTAAAAGTCACCACACCCCAGATTGAGATGGTCTGACTGTCATCAGGGATGATGTGATTGTAGTTAGGATTTTCAGCCTTCAACCAAAGTTCTGGAAGCGGATAATCTTCATCGCCAAATATCTCTTTGATTTCAGACTTTGACATCTTATTAGTAATCATCAACCGTTTAATGGTCGAGGCACTATTATCAATTAGGGCAACGACGATATCGTAATGTTTGGCTTCAATACTGCGATCGACAATGATTGGATCGTTGATCTCAAAACCTGCATCGAGCATGGATTCACTGTCTACATAAGCAATGAACGTAGAAATCGGGTTGTGAATCAGGAACTCATTTAGATCAAGCGCTTTGTCTTGCTCATCCTTGGTACTAAAGGCTGGACCTGCAGGTATGCGCTCTAGAGAGACGGGAATTGAGACTTTGGATTTGGGTAGAACTGCAGTAAGCCCTAACTGCGCAACCAGTTCATTTTGAACAGCGATTTGTTCAAGCACGGTATTGATGGTAGGGCTTGGCTTACCCTCTGGACCCATGAGCTCTTGTAAAGATGACCATGCGTCGTCAGAGAAGTAGATAGGCAACTTCTTAGACATGTGATACTCCTACGCTACGAGGCGTGTTTGGAAGTAGAATTTGTCTAAATAGGATATTACTAACAACGTTTGAAAATCAAATTTAAAAAGTTGTGGATAAACAAGGATGCGTCAGAATAAGACGTTTTGTTTCTGCTCATCGCGTGGAAAAGTGATGAATTCATCGGGCATTTGAAAAAAATATTCATGCGCGTGTTCATGATCTGCAGTCAGCCAGTCTTTTCTGTACTGCTCTGGAATAACGATGATGGAGCGTTTTTCATCCTTCGGTGCATGGAATTGCTTCATGAAGGGGTGATGATCCGAATTGATGGTCAACATTGAAAAGGAACGTACCTTATTGCCATCAATCACCGCATCATCATAGATCCCTGCAACCGTGAAAGGCTGATCATCTTTACGCTTAATGGTGTACCAGTGCGGCTTACCATTGATGTATTTGGGTTCATAGAACTCTTGAACAGGCACAAGGCAAAACTTGCTGTACTTCCATGCATGTCGAAAACTTGGCTTATCTGCTACAGACTCGGTACGAGCATTATAGGTATGACTGTTGAATTTCAACTCTTTTGCCCAGCTCGGTAGTAATCCAAACTTTGCGATATCAAGTTCTAAGTGTTCAGAACCATTTAAGATAATTGGAGCATGATAGGAAGGGAATACATGATCCTTAAGCTCAAGATCAAACTGGATGGTATCGACACCTAAGAGTGTCAAATTTCTTTTATTTGGAAATAGGTAATTTGAGCACATAGCCTGATCACATAACTAAAGAATTTATCTGAAATTGTATACGATGCTTTATGGAACACATGGGATTTATGGTGTCAGTTCAAGTAGGCTATATGAAAAAAGTCATGATGGGGCAAGTTACATTTTCAGTTAAAGTATGACTTATGGGATGCAAAACTACGTTGGGCGTGAAGTCATAAAAAAATTAATCAGGATTTTGCATAAATAGTGCGCCGTAAGGCGCATTATTTTTAAGGAAGGTTTGTATTACTCGACAATATATAACTTATGTTTTTTCTTCGGGGGCTCAACTTTAGCTAAAGCATCAAATGTTAATTGATTAAAATCTTCTTCAGAGATTCCAATTTCATCAAGCATTTTATTTTTATCAAAAGATGGTTGTGAGGCTAAAACAGAGATAATTTTGGGCAACATCAAACTCTCATCTCGATGAGTTTCCTCAGGTTCATTAATGTTGTAGCCCAACGAATTGATCTTTATAGAGTTACTACGATTAACCCAATCACTAACTAATCCCAGCTTGTGAGCTTTATAGTTAATAGCCTTCAGGGATGTTCGCCAAATCTTTTTATACTCAATCATATTTTCTAGTGAAAAATAGCGTGGAGCAGTAGAAAGAAATGCATCTGTTGGCATTAAAAATTCAGATGAAAATTGATCCGCTTCAGTTTCGAGAACACGATTATCTTTCTTGACACGAATTTTTTTGTTATGCGTATGCATAACGATATGACCAAGTTCGTGTGCACAATCGAAGCGGGCTCTTTCGGCAGACTTAAATGTATTTAGAAATATGAAAGGGCTACCACTTTCATCATCAAAAAAAGATAGTGCATCAATTTCTCGAATTTCAGTCGGTAATCTAAAGACACGGATTCCCTTTAGCTCACACAACGAAACAATGTTATTAATAGGTTGATTACCTAAAGCCCATAAACCTCTCAACTCTGACGCTAGGTGATCGGCATACTTAGATTCACCCAAAAACTCAGTAATATCTAAATCAGGACGGTGAAAAGTAGGTAACTTTACTTTCTGATTTAAGTACTTGTTAATATTTATTGCTAAAAGAGTATATGCCTCATTAGCTTTTCTATGCTGTGCTTTAATACGAGCAACCGATCTATAGAAGATTTGGTCTGTTTCATGTGGTTGTGTGTCATTACCTGCAAAGAATGACTTGGGTAAATTTAATACACGGCATATATCATCTTGATCATTTTCATTGATTTCTTTATCCACGTCTAAAAGTTGCTTTACCTTAGAGATAGAGCAACTCAATTTTTCTGCGAAATCGGTATTGCTAAGTCCTCGTAATTCTTTAGCAATACGTAAACGATCTTTATTAAACACATTAACCTCAGATTAAACTACAAGCTGAATATCAAAATCATCTGGTTTAATTTCATTAGATGGTTCCAATACTGGCTTAGGATCAGTTTTTACAGGAACTGTATTATCTATTTCAAATGCAATTCTGCAAGTATGGTCACTTGGTAAAATTGAAATTTTTTTCGCTTTTAAGTCCTGTACGAAGCTAGTTGGGTATGCAAATTCAAAAGGAATATTTGGGATATCAATGTCTTTATAGGCTGGATGTGATGCTGAAGGAAAGTATAAAATCCATGTTCTCAATTTTGTCTCATCATCATAAGCAGACTGATTCTCCTTAATATTATTTAATGTCATTAATCCTTTTTCACAGTGTGCTGATACAACTTGATCAGCTAACCCCAATGCAATATTCCCGCTCATAAAGATAATTTGTATTTTCTTTACTGTATTCTCAATTCTTGGCTGGCTGTCATTGTGGAATATCCAAGCAGGATCAGATTGTCGAAGCAGTAAAGCAATCTGTTCTCCAATTTTTCCCCATCGTGCAATAAAGCGTGCACGGTTATAGTGAGTATTTGTTCTATAGTCAGCATCACCGATCATAATTGCGTTTCTGACTAACTCGAGATCAGGTAATCCTAACTGTTTAGCTTTTTTGATAGCATTTTCACCTTTGAAAAAATCACATGGCGTGGGTTCAGAAGGTTGGATTGATTCTTCATCAAGGAGATTTAAATTCATCTTAAAAGTTATCCTAAAGTAGCTAATGTCTTTTTTATAACATCTTTTGATGTTTTAAAAAAGACATTTTTATAAATGTGTGCTATCTTCACTTACAACTTGATAATAAGAATTTTGGAGAAGAGACGTTGAGTAACTTATTCATTAATCATAAAAATTGTCCTGAATGCGGTGGCCGTATCAAAGGCTATTATTACTACTGTGGGCAGTGTGGTAGTCAAAATGTTGTAAACTGGAAGCACACGGGGATATTTTTGTTGATTGCTGGAAAGATTTTTCTGGTTGCTATGCTTTTTTTGCTAAAAAATTTTGTTCAAATCCATTTTTTTCACAAGTTTCATTGTGCTAATTTTTTAAATAATTCATAGAGGTTGATAGTAAAATGAAAGTTAAAGATTTAATTAAATAATTAGAAGAGTTTGATCTGGAATTAGATGTTTTAATTGCTAATGAAGAGAACAAAATCATTGGCATAAAAACCCTAGCCCGATTCTTTGAAATAAGCTATGTTTCTTTTGTTCATCCAGAGACACAAAGAAATGATATGGAAAGAAATGTTGAATTTACCTTTTTAGGAATGTCGACTAAAGACTCTAGAGTTATTGTTTTTATTGACGTTGTTCCATAATTTTCAAGTAGTCAAAATGAGTATACAATATTCATGTGATGCAAGAAGATACAACTGGATAGGATGGGCCCATAAGTATTTGAAGCTGCCTCGTGTATGATCATGGGGACTGTCCAAACAAACGGCTTTTGAGAGTGCTGCCTGATACGAAAAATAATATCCAAGAGATGCTAGCGGTAAATTTAGTGTAAAATTTAATGCTAGCCATCATTAAAACTTATTTAAAAATATGAAGTTATATCGCACAGATTGGAATATGTTTCCTAAAACGGTTATTGACCGTGGTCTTGGAGATGCAACCTCTCATTACATGTATGAAGCTGCTAAAGCAGGGGATGTTGAAAGTGCGTATATTTTAGCTAAAGATTTAGTTTCGGATGAGGCGATTGCTGAACTAGAAAGAATTATCGATGGTCGGGAAACTATTATAGTACCTGTACATGCTGAGGAAGCAGTCGGTCGTAATATGATTCCTTTAGCTACTTCAGCAGTTATAGCAAAGAAACTTGGGCTTGAAGTTGATACGAATATAGTTCAAGCTATAAAAGTATCAAGAACTGGCGGTGATGGGTGGCATAGATTAGCCAACCCACCAGCATTTGATGGGACAATAAACAATGATAAATGTGTTATTATTGTTGATGATACCCAGACCCAAGGTGGTACTTTTGCAGCATTAAAAGGTCATATTGAAACAACTGGGACGAATAAAGTTATTGGAGCATATGCACTGACGGGTAAACAATACTCATCACAATTAGCTCTAAGTAAAGAAACTCTTCAGCAATTGAGGGATGTATATGGTAATCTTGAAGCATGGTGGAAATCGATTTACGGGTACGATTTCGAAAGGCTCACAGAGTGGGAAGCAAAGTATATCCTCAACTCTCGTAAAACAGCTGACGAAGTCCGAGATAGAATCATTGCGTCAAAACAAACGTGATGCTTATGCACTTATGATGAAAATGAATTAATTATTATTTAATTAAGTTAAAAGACTGCTATATAGCGGTCTTTTTTGTTTTTGAGCTCTACAAATTTTAATGAGTACATATAGTTACTTTTATAAAAATGATAATAAAGGGTAGAGGAGGTCATCTAAGAATTTAAAGCACAAGACTTATTTAACATTGATGACAGAAAAAGTGAGTTGTTGGGAACTTAAAGAAGAGGTGGTACTTATAATGGTTACTAAAATACAAATACTTAAAATATTAAATATATAAAACAATATATTACAAATATATATGATGCGTAGTG
>NZ_RAXT01000003.1 GCF_003611475.1 Acinetobacter rongchengensis
AACAACACCTGTAAGTTGATGGATTTGCTCATCATAGTGAAGGATTTGGGTACGCATAGCTGCCGTTATTTGTGGCTGATGATCTTCACTATACAATCCACCAAAGTGCAAACGTTGTAAATCAGGGAATGCTGCTTCAACGGCATTAATTAAAGGTAATGCGCCATAACTCCAGCCGCAGATAGGATCTAGAACCCAATGTAACATTGGAGTAGCCATAACTTTTTCTCATGTAATATCAGGATCGAAATATGTGCAAAATCACATTTTTCTTTGGATCATATCTATACTAAATGACAAGCTTACTTTTTGTAAGTACTTACCGAATAGTAAGTATGAAATTCAAATACAATCAAATTAAAAAACATTCAAAAGTAATCGAGGCATGTCTTTTATTTACTATAAATTTTAATATGTTATACATTTATCATTTTAAAAATTAACACGTGATCACAAATTAAATATTTTATTATTTTTATACATATTCTTGTTTATTCATACGCGGGATAGCCTACATACGACTCCCCTACGCACTCAAAGCCCATTTGAAGGTAAAGTGCGACCGCAGCTTGGTTATCAATATCTACAATTAAGTGAGCGATACGCCCAGTGGAAACGATTCGTTCAACGGCAAACGCAACGACGCTCTCAGCAAAACCTTGCCGACGATACGCTGGAAATGTGTAAACTCCACCAATGCTGACCAGTCGATCTGTTTCTATTCCCATCCGAACAATAGACACAATCTGACCTTCTACTTCATATACAGCAACTTTTTGTTGTGCGATGAGTACGCCCCAGTCTGATGCCTCCTCGACTGAACGCTCTTCATTATATTGATGCTGATACTCTACAAGACGGGTGATATCTGACAAATTTGCCATACGCCCATTCGCTTGAGGAAAACGACGGGTACAGAGCATAATCCATTGATCGTACTCTCGTAGCATGTGTACCCGAGGCACTACAACGCTACGCAATACATCACGACCAACGGACGTGGTTACAATCCGACGTGGTTGGAAATTCATTATTGTTGAGCAAAGTAATTCAGCAAAACAAGAGGTTTCTGGTAGCCAAAAGCACGTGCCTTTTGCAAGTACCACAGCAACACCTAACAGTTCATCTGACCTGTTTGGATCATACAACCGCAAAAGACGCCATTCGGCATCTACGGCTTTGGTCTGTTCAAGAAAAGCCGTGATACCTATGCAATGATAAAACCGTGAATCAAGCCATTGCGAAATAAGCTGATACTCATTATGTGTCACTAAAACTTGCATAATGACCACCTTAATCTTTTCCTGTCTTATTACAGAACTGCTTAAACGACGGCCTTTTTAGAGAACAATTTAAAATAAATGAAATCAATTATTTCAACAATTTATACAAATACACTTAGCTTGACTGCGCCATTAAAGTTTCTATATCTTCAATCGATTTCACAACATTTTTGGTCAAAACCAATGGACCATTTTTTGTTGCAACCACATCATCTTCAATACGAATACCAATACCACGCCACTTCACATCAACAGATTCATCGTCAGGTGCGATATATAAGCCCGGCTCTACGGTAACCACCATGCCGGCTTCATAGACACGCCATTCACCATTTTCATCTTTATATGAACCGACATCATGTACATCCATACCTAACCAATGCCCTGTGCCATGCATATAAAACTGGCGATAACCTTCGGACTCTATGATTTGTTCAATATCACCTTGTAAAATGCCTAAATCCAATAAACCTTGAACTAAAATACGAACCGCAACGTTATGTGGTTCTTTATAGGAATGACCAAGTTGAATCGCATCAATTGCTGCAATTTGTGCATCCAGCACAACTTGATATAAGGCTTTCTGCTCAGGACTAAATTTTCCATTTACAGGAAATGTACGGGTAATGTCTGAGGCATAATATTCGTACTCGCATGCCGCATCGATTAGAACCAGATCACCCTCTTTTAACGATTTATTATTTTCTACATAATGCAAAATACAGGCATTTTTGCCGCCACCGACAATACTGTTATATGCAGGAACACAACCATTCTGACCAAAGATATAATTTAATTCAGCTTCTAAAGCATATTCCATCATTTCAGGGCGAACTTTCTGCATTGCACGGCTATGCGCTTCTGCACTGATGTTGGAAGCGATTTGCATCAATTCAATTTCTTTCGAAGATTTGAATACACGCATTTCATCTAAGATTTGATCAAGCTGTATCAACTTAGCGGGAACACCAAAGCCACGTCCAGTTTGATCTGCCTTTCTGATCCAAGTACTTACTTTTGCATCAAAATCGGCACGTTGTCCGATGCGATAAAATAATTTTTCTTTATTTAAAATTTTGGTAGTGATTTCTTCATCAAGCAAATCGATTGCATAAGCCTCATCTGCTTCATACTCATCTATTGCGCCATCAATACCTGCACGATAACCATTCCAAATTTCCATCTCACGATTACGTTCACGACAAAATAAACTATAGGTATAGTCTTGCCCTGTTTGATCTGTTTCAATCACTGCGACGGCTTCAGGTTCAGCAAATCCTGTTAAATAGAAGAAACTGCTGTCTGTACGAAATTTATAATCTGCATCACGATTCCGCATCACTTCAGGGCTGGTTGCAATAATAGCGATACTATTTGGACCCATTTGCTCAGCGAGGCGGTCACGGCGTTCCTGAAAATCTGCTTGGCTTAATTTCATTGTATATTCAGCTTATATTTCAAATCATTGAATCGGATTCATTATGCTCCTAACTTACAATTACAAAAGGACGAATGCAAATATCCTTTACAGAATATTTGCATCATTTTTGAAAAATTTTGGAAAGAAATTTGAAAATAATTTAACGCATTAACTTGGACGATGCGGAGTAAACATTTCAACCAAATGACTTGTATCAGAGCCATCCGTTGCTTGTTTGATCTTGCTATGCAAATTTTGCAGCAAAGAACTTTCAGCAACAGCAACTTTTTTGCGTCCCATAGACAATGAAACGGGAATTAAACGTACAAACTCGTACAGTTCGAGATAGCTTGCTTCACCCTCTTCATCGTCATCAGACTCATCAAATTCAACTGAAGCTACATCTTGTAAGCTTTCAATCAGCTCTTGCTCATCTGAACGAATATGCCCAGATGCTAAGCCAAAGCCCAAAACGACACCTTCGCACCAATCAGCTAAAGCTTGAACACGCTCAGACAATGTATGTTCATCATCTGGAAGCATCGGTAAATAATCTAAATCGTCTTCAGATAATGCATGTGCAATATCTTCAGCCTCTTCTGTGAGGATGGCAATTGCAGCATCGTCTAATTTTGGTACATCTAGCGTTGATAAAATTTGTAACCATTCATCACGAGATGGTGCTTCAGTAACACAAACTATACCTGTAAGTAAGCCATGTAACTCACTCGGGCTTGAAATTTCTTCAATCTCATCAAAATTTTGGTTCCAATCTGACCAACCTGAAATATCGTCTTGCATTCGCTTATCCAATCTCTATACTTCTGTATATATTACCTTTGATTGCAAATCTGTGCGACCTCGATATGTTAGAACAATTACAGCGTCTACAGACGCATATTGGTGTTTTAAAAACACGAATTGAAAATGCTGAGAAAGAAAATGCATCGCTGTTAAAAGAAAAAGATAACAGCGAAGAACAGGCTCATTCTCAAATTAGCCATAAAAACAGTATCATCACTCAAAAACAGGATGAAATTGAATCACTTACCGACCAATTAAGCCAATTACAAGGTCAGTTCAAACAACTGGATAGCGACTCAACAGCTTTGGCTGAACGTTATAGTCGTTTAGAAAAAAGTTGTACGGATCTAAAAAATCGCTTTCAAGAAATTTTAGCAGAGCGAAATGAATTACGTATTGCAAAAGAGAAAATGGCCAACGAGCAACGTCATCATTTACAAGATATTAAAAATCTTAAAGATGAGCGAGAGCGTTTAATTCAAAAAAATGAACAAGCCAAAGCCAAAGTTGAAGCGATTATTCAACGTCTTTCAATTTTAGGTACTGAACAAGATCATCATGCGCAAGAAATTCAGCAACTTGCTCATCCATCTGAGGCGAATGAGGAAGTTTAAATATGTCTGAACATGTAACGGTCGAGTTACGCCTAATTGAACAAGTTTTTCGCTTGGCGACAACCTCGGATAAAAAAGCAGATTTAGAAAAAGCAGGTCAGCTTTTGAATGATAAATTTCAAGAGTTTCGCCGCAAAGCACCGAATGTTGAGCATAATAAATTGGTGATCATGGTTGCTTTAGAGCTGATGCAAGAAGTATTAACCATGAATAAATCGTTACAAGAATATGCTCAATGTGAACGACTATTAGGTGACATTTTGGAAGATTTTGAAAAAGCGGGATAATCCGCTTTTTTTTCATGCGATCGAAGGCTTTTCTCTGAGTTTTTTACTGAATTTTGATCAAGGGCGATTTGCCTGAGCCATCTAATTATGTATACTAAATACAACTCTAGGGTGTTCGCCAGTAAGTCTATTCCCCTGCCGATACTTAAACTTATGGATGTGTTCTGTATATTTTGAGTGTATGCCCACCTTGAGTGGGAAACCCATTAAGTGTACGTCGCGTCCACCTTGAACTCATCGGGTTCAGGGTAACGACGATGCAGCGGCATCTCTGGAGTGTTTTATTTTTAATAAGAATAATGATTCAACACAATTTAAAACCTAGAATACTTTCATGTAAATTTCCCGTTAAATGTTTAATTCTTGGTTATTCAAAAAATCCTTATCGCTAAAAATATTCTACTGTAATACGATTCAGAGTTCATTTTTAATCTGAGAATGATGATTCATCTGACAATCTGAAAAGTGAAGTATTTTATTCGCAAAAAAGCCTTTCAACGAACCACACTATGTGAAGCAATCATTTCCAAAGTAATACGTTTGACTTCATCACGACTTTTTGAAATATGCTGTTCAATTTCTTTACATGCTGTTTCGCTATCTTTCCGAAAAATACACGCTAAAATTTGTTGATGCTCTGCATAGGTTGCCTCAATTCTGAAATCTTTCGAAAAGTCTAAACGACGAATAATTCTAATTTTTTCACTAATATCTTGGTGAATCTTAGCCATTTCAAGATTACCGAGTGCTTTGACCAAGTTACAGTGGAAAGCCTCATCCAATTGCGCCAATTGCTTTAAATCATACAAATACTGCTCAGGTTCAATACACCATTGTTGCTTCAATGAGGTCATAATTGAGGATTGTGCTAAATCTAAATGACATAATTGTTGAATGGCGTATTTTTCTAATAAAATTCGTACATCATAAAGCTCTTCATAGGCTTTAAAGTCCAGTGGGCGGACTTGCCACCCACTGCGAAAATGCACTTCAACATAACCATCTTGCTGTAAACGATATAAAGCCTGACGAATAGGTGTGCGACTCACTTGATAAGCTTGCGCAATTTCTGACTCTGTAAAACGCTCTCCCGGCATTAATTTAAAGTCAAAAATATCATTTTTAATATTTTGGAAAACCAGCTCAGATAAACTATCTGAGCCTTTTTTTGAGCTTGATGTAATTTTCGTCATTCATTATTCCATATAAACCAATGGTTCACCACGATAAACCGTCTGACCTGCACGACAAAGAATAGCTTTCACAATACCATCATCATCGGCATATACAGGCAGCTCCATTTTCATTGCTTCAATAATGGCAATTGTTTCGCCTTTTTTAACAATTTGACCTGTTTCAACAAAGATCTTCCAAATATTGCCTGTCATTGACGCATTTAATGGTGAATAGGCACTATAATCAGTATCGTCTGTAAGAACTTCAATTTCAACAGGTGCATCAAACTCATCTTTCCAACGTTCCACTTCTGTCGTAAAGGCTTGTTGCTGTTGCGCTTTAAATGTAGCAATACTGTCTTTTTCATTTTCCAAGAATTGTGAATAGGCAGCAAAATCAAACTCCGTTTCTTCGATTTTAATTTCAGCAATACCATTGGCAAAATCTGCTCGGAATTGATCTAATTCAGCCTCAGATACTGGATAATATTTGATTTGATCAAAGAATCTCAAGAACCATTGTTGGTCACCAAACTGTTTATTTTTCTTAAACTTATTCCAAATTGGTACAGTTCGACCAATAAGCTGATAACCACCAGGAGAGTCCATTCCATAAATGCACATATACATTCCGCCGATACCCACCGTACCCTCCGCAGTATATGTCCGTGCAGGATTGTATTTTGAACTGAGTAAACGATGACGAGGGTCAATCGGGACGGCACAAGGTGCAGTTAAATATACATCACCAAGCCCTAAAATAAGATAATGCGCATTGAAAATAATGTCTTTGACCTGTTCACGGTTTTCTAAACCATTAATTCTTTGAATAAAATCTACATTATTTGGTAACCATGGAGCTTTTGCACAAACACTTTCTTGGTAGCGCTCCACAGCACCTAATGTTGCAGAGTCTTCAAATGCCATAGGTAAATGGATAATACGTGAAGCGACTTTGATTTGACTTAAATCTCCCATGCGCGCTTCAAGTCCTAACAAGAATGTCAGCAAATCTTGTTGTGGAAATTTTAAACCATCATATTTAATTTGCAGCGAACGAACTCCAGGAGATAATTCTAAAATCGCTTCATTTTTGGCTTCTTCAATCATTTGTATCAAACGATGCACACGCAGGCGTAATGCAAGGTCTAAAATATTATCGCCATATTCAAGTAAAATATAACTATCTCCTGCCTGACGATAAATTGCTTTTGGTGAAAGTATGGTTGCTTCACGAACAGCCAAAATACTCTCATATTGGGTTTCTAGCATTTCAGGTATTGGCAAATTTGGTGCTGTAGCAAAATTTTCAATGCGATCAATTTGTTGTCTTTCTAAAAGATTTGCCTGCTCGACATCTAGTGGGTAGAAGCTAATGGTATCGTCCGCTTTTAATTGTCCGACTTTCCATAACTCGGCTTTGGCAATGGTCACTGGGCAAACAAAGCCACCTAAACTCGGGCCATCTTTGCCTAAAATCACGGGGAAATCCCCAGTAAAATTGATTGCGCCGATAGCATATTCACAATCATGCACATTAGAAGGATGTAAACCTGCTTCACCACCATTTTCACGTGCCCAACTCGGTGTTGGACCACTCAAACGCACACCTAAACGATTCGAATTAAAATGTACTGTCCATGTTGAAGCAAAGAATTCTTCAATATATTCAGGCTTAAAGAAATCTGGAGCACCATGTGGCCCGTATAGAACACCAACTTTCCAATGCTTGGTATATGTTGGTCTTAGCGCTTCAGCCAAAGCTCTTGGTTCTGCGGTTGCTAAAGGGAGATCATCTGTTGCTAGATCTACATTTACCATTTTAATCATGTCACCAGCACGTAAAATTCGTCCCGCATGCCCACCGAAATTACCCAATGCAAAAGTAGAGCGACTACCTAAATATTCAGGGACATTTAAGCCATTTCGAACTGCTAGGTAAGTCCGACAACCTGATTCAACTTGTCCTAATTTTAAAGTTTGTCCAGCTTGAATATAAATCGGTTTCCAAAAATCAACTGGTATTTCATCTACACTTGCCTGACAAGGTGCACCCGTCAGTGCCACAATTGTTTCTTTATGGAATTTTAATACAGGGCCTTGTAACGTAAATTCAAACCCTGCCGCAGCGTGATCATTCCCCACAATTTTATTGGCCAATTGAAAAGCATAATCATCCATTGGCCCTGATGGAGGTACGCCAATACTCCAGTAACCAACCCGCCCTGGATAGTCCTGAATTGAACTCTGTGTTCCTGCCTGAATGACTTCAATCACATTGGGGATATAATAAAAATCATCCAGCATATGTGTCCAAATCTGCATATTTGCAAAGCGTTCATCTGCAACAACACTCAAGGCATAGTCTAAATTGGTACTGATTCCACTTAAGCGTGTTTCTACAAGTGCCTGTTTTAATTTGACAATAGCAGCTTCACGGTTTTCAGCATGCACAATAATTTTTGCAATCATCGGGTCAAAATATTGTGAAACTTCAGTACCCGTAGAAACCCATGTATCAACCCGAATATCTTCAGGAAAGTAAACATCGGTCAATATGCCCGGACTGGGTTGGAAGTTTTTCGCAGGATCTTCTGCATAAATCCGAACCTCAATAGCTGCACCTTGTGGTTGAATATTGTTTAATTTTTCCCAGTCTAGCGCATCACCGGCAGCTACTTTGAGCATGCATTCAATAAGATCTAGACCTGTCACCATTTCAGTGACAGGATGCTCGACTTGTAAGCGTGTATTGACTTCTAAAAAATAAAATTCATCACGTGCCGCATCGTAGATAAACTCCACTGTTCCTGCACTGCGATATTTTACCGATTGCCCAAGTTCAACAGCAGCCTGATGCAATCTTTGTCGTGTTGAATCGGGTAAATGAGCAGCTGGAGTTTCTTCTACAACCTTTTGGTTACGGCGTTGTAATGAACAATCACGTTCGCCGAATGCAACCACTTGACCTTTGCCATCACCAAAAATTTGTACTTCGACATGCCGTGCTTTATCAACGAATCGCTCTAGAAATACGCCTGCATCTTTGAAGAATTGCTCACCTAAACGTTTTACACTTTCATAGGCTTCTTTTAAGGCTTCGGCATCATCACAACGAGTTAAACCAATACCACCACCACCCGCGGTACTTTTTAACATAATGGGATAACCAATATGATCGGCTGCTTGCAAAGCTTCGTCTAAACTATTGAGTAATCCAGTCCCCGGTGTCATGGGTACATTGGCGATTGCTGCCAATTCACGTGCACGATGTTTTAAACCAAACTCTAAAATTTGCTCCGCTGTAGGCCCCATAAATGCAATTTGATTCTGTTCACATGCACGTGAAAAGTCGGCACTTTCTGAAAGGAAGCCATAGCCCGGAAAAATAGCTTCTGCACCCGAATCTTTGGCCGCTTGAATTAACTTTTCAATACTTAAATAAGTTTCAGCAGGTTTCACACCATCTAAAGCGATTGCGATATCTGCATCTTGCACATGTTGTGCATAACGGTCACTTTCGGAATAAACAGCAACACTGGTGATTCCCAATTTTTTTAAAGTACGAATAGCACGAACAGCAATTTCACCACGATTGGCAATTAACACAGTTTTAAACATGGGTTTTCCCCTAAATTTATCATTCTTGGTTTATGAGGTAGCTAAAAATTAAGTATTCTTTTCAGTTGCCGTGTTATTCAGCGATTGGATATAGGCGCGCCAACCACCAAAGCTGCTGATATCTTGGGCATCATTTAAGCCATAAGGTTCGCAAATAAAACCTTTGACCCAACGACCATCTTCTAATTCAACATTGCCCATTCCTAAAGGAGTTGGGATTTCAGCGACAAATTCACCAAAGCGAGCTTTGGGAACATCCCACAATTCCACAATGATTTTTTGTCCAGAAGCATCATCTTTACGTGCCAACCCGGGTTTAGGCGGAACTGTCCCATTCAGTGCATACAATGCATATTTTTCTGCGGTTAGCGTCGTTTCAATATGCACAGCATTACGTGTGGTCAATTGAAAGTTGAGTGGCATAGCGGTGAGATGTGCCCCAACGACAGCGACACGAATATGCTGCGCCGACACGCTTTGAGCTGAATTTTTTACTTGCATAACCTGTTGCAATGCACCCAAAGGCAGCTCAAGTTGTTGTTGCCATGTTTTACCAAAATGCGCCAAAGCAGCATCATGCCAAGCAGGGGCAATTAAGGTGATACCAAAAGGTAAGCCATCTGCTCTAAAGCCTGCAGGAACAGCTAAAGCACTTAAATCAGCTAGGTTAGTAAAGTTGGTATATGTTCCAAAGTGTGAATTATTTTCAATCGGCGCTTCTGCCATTTCCGCCAATGTATGAATCGTTGGCAAAGATGGAACAATTAAGGCATCAAATGTAGATAATTGTTTTTGAATCTGCCGTGCCAAATCTTGCTTTAAATACTCAGCTTGATAAGCATCTACAGCCGAATATTCAAAACCTTTTTGAATGATTGTAGAAACCGTGGGATCAAAAGCATCAGGATGTGTGGCTAATAAATTTCCAACAGCAGACGTTCGCTCTGCAACCCATGCCCCTTGATAGAGCTGTTCAGCTAGCACATAAAAAGCGGAGAAATCAATTTGGGTAATTTTGGCATTCATTAATTCAAGCTGAGTTAATGCTTGCTTAAATGCGGCTTCAGACTGCTGATCACCAAAGAACTCAAGCTGAGCTGGAATCGCAAAATAAAGCTGTTTTGAAAATTGAGCCGGTGCAGTACATGGATTTTCACGTGAATAACTGTCGTGTTCATCGTACTGTTCAAGAATATTCGCAGTAAATTCAGCATCATTTACAGTCAGTGCAAATATTGAAATACAGTCCAAACTTTTACAGGCGGGTAGTAAACCTGTATTGGAAAAACGTCCTTTGGTTGGTTTTAATCCGACAATATTATTAAATGCAGCAGGCACACGCCCAGAACCAGCGGTGTCTGTGCCTAATGAAATTGGCACTAAGCCACGTGCAACCACACTTGCAGAACCTGAACTAGAACCACCACTCACATAATCAGGATTAAAGGTATTCGGTACTGCACCATAGGGAGAACGTGTGCCCACTAGACCTGTCGCAAATTGATCTAAATTGGTTTTACCAACAATAATTGCACCCGCAGCTTTCAACAATTGAATGACAAATGCATCCTGTTGCTTCACTTCGGTGAGTATTTTACATGCCGCTGTCGTTGCAAAACCTGCAACATCAATATTGTCTTTAACCGCAACAGGTACACCAAACAAAGGCAGATCAATTCCCTGCTCATACTTTTGTTGTAAAGATTGAATCTGTTGATCGAGTATTTCATCCGTTGCAATTGATATCCATGCAGGATCAGTTGCATCAAAACTTTGAACGAGTGTGTAAAGGTTTTCTAACGTTATTTTTTGGTTTTGGTATGCATTTTTCCAATCTAAAATGCACCATCCAGATGTGTTAATTTTTTGCATTACTGTATCCAATCTTGTATCCAAGTTTAGATTTAATAATGCAGAAGTTATGCCAACCTCTCTAAACCACTCTAAATAAAGGAGTTACACAGAGGTCATAACGTTTATTTGGCTCACCTCGAACAGATAAATGAACCATTTTGAATCATGCTATTTAAATGCATGCAACAAAATGATCTCAAATCAATGCCGCTTTTTCATGCTGTAAGCACGTTTGCATATACTCAGAATATACCGACAGTTTTTCAACTATATGTTCTGAATAAAACATATCTTCAATTAAATGTTGAGCTTGATCAAAACGATACTGATCACAATGTTGTAAAAGTTGCGCATTGATGTGTGAGAATTGATGACATAGATCGCTATAAAACTCATGTTTATTTTTAAATAACAATTGGTTCATATTGATCAATGCACTATCTGGGATATTTTGTTCTGCATAGCTGCGAATTTGAATAATTCTCACATTAAAAAAGGATTCAATGTCCAAAACTTTGTTCAGATCTAAGTTTAAATCTGTAATCAGAAAAATAGTTGAGACATCTGCACGACACAATGCCTTGATCAAATTTGAATAAATAAAATCTGCATCACTCATCTCTAACTTTTGAATATCCAAGAAAATATTTAACGCATCTAAGACTTTACTCGGGTTTGATGCTTTCTTGTGTTCTGATGAATGCTTCTGATCAGCTTGATAATATTGATTTAGGATATTGAGTACAGTTGGTGATGAAGGTGTTGTATAAACAACTGTTTTATTTAAATTTGACAAAATAAAAGGCGCAAATAAATAAGCCAAACTCGCCTGTTGCGGTAATATTTTATTTTGAATAATCGAGTATGATTTTATTGTAGAAAACTCTCTCAAAACCTTGGCTCTTAGTAAGGTCGCTTCTAAATTTAAATAATACAATTGCAGAGCATTCTGTGCCTTTTCGGATAATGCATTGCCCTCAACAAACGCTGTAACTGGCTTCAATTGCGCGGTAACAAACATTATTTTCACCCTGACGAATAGAAATTTACATAGAACAAAGACATTGATGATTGTCGAATTTTCTTCAATAAAAAATGCATTAGGCTCAAGTTATGGGTCTTATTTTGACGTGTTGGAGAATGAAGATATAGCAACAAAAAGACAAAAAATATATATAACAGATTTATTGCAACACTACGGATCTGTTATATTTTCATTGTGAATCTTCAAGCTTTTGTTGAATGAATAAAACTTGATTTAGATTTGTACTGCAATTTTATTTAAGCATCTGTACTGAATTTTAATTTAAGTTTTCGGGTAACTTTTTATGTATAAATCTGAACAACTTGCACAACATTTAAAACAACTGATTGAAAATAAAACCTGGAAGGCACATGAAAAACTACCTTCTTTAAGGCAGCAAGTCGAACGATCTGGTTTTAGTTTGATCACAGTGATGAATGCGTATCAGGAACTTGAAGCGCAAGGCTTAATTTATTCAAAAGAAAAATCAGGTTATTTTGTTGCAGAAAATCAACATGATTCAGCGGAAAAGCATGTCGCTATCAACCATAAAATTGAAATAAACTCGATTGTATTCAAATATCTAAAATCAATTCAATCTGAACAAATTATCCCTTTGGGTTCTGCTTTCCCGAATAGCCAATTGCTCTATTCTGCCAAACTGATTCAAACACTTGGGCAACTTGCAAAACAAAGACGCAGTTATGAGCAAACGCCCAGTTTGCCACCTGGCAACTATGAGTTAAGAAAAATCATTGCGCAACGCTATGCCATGCAAGGCATTCCGACTGATCCTTCAGATATTGTGATTACCTCGGGCGGCTTAGATGCACTCAATTTGTCACTTCAAGCCATGACGCAATCGGGGGATTATATTTTATTGCAACAAACGTTATTTTACGGCGCTTGGCAAGCCGCAGAACGCTTGGGTTTAAAGGTGATTACCATCCCAGAACATCCTGTTGATGGAATTGATTTAGAAGCTTTTGAGCAAGCGATTTTGAACTATCCAATCAAAGTCTGTTTGATGATGTTAAACAGTCAAAATCCGATTGGATTCACCGTAAGTGACGAGATTAAATTAAGATTGGCGAAAATTTTACATCGACATCAGATTCACCTCATTGAAGATGATGTTTATGAAGAACTTTATTATGGAAATAAAAAACCCTTATCGATGAAGTACTTTGATCAACAAAATCTGATCTTACATTGTTCTTCATTTTCTAAAACCTTAGGCGCTGGTTTTCGGGTGGGTTGGGTCTATGCAGGAAAATATTCAGAAAATATTCAACATATTCAGCTGATGAGTACACTCTCAGTCAATTCATTTATTCAAAATGCTTTGGTTGAATATTTATCGCATCGTCATTATGAAAAACACCTGAAAACACTTCGTTCAACCTTACAAAGACTGAAAAAACAATATTTTAATTATTTGAATACCCACTTACCTACACAGTGTACAGTTGACTATTATCCTTCAGGTTATTTTTTATGGATTGAACTTCCTGAGTACTTAGACAGCACCTTGATTTATCAACGGTTACTTGAAAAAAAGATCAGTGTTGCACCCAATATTTTATTCAATGCAACCATGCAAAATAAAAATCATATTCGTATCAATTGTTCGTTTGAAATCAATACTCGAATTCAAACTGCACTAGAACACCTTATTGAGGATTTACAGCAACAAATTGACTTACATCTTGAGCAGCACGAATAATCCATCTCACTGAAAAGTCAATAAAATAGCGGTAGATCAATAGCCAGTTAAGTTTCAAAAACTGCTATTGATTAACTTTAAAATAGAAACATTTTTTTATAACAGATAAAGTTTTTCCCAACTCATCTGTTATATTTTTTTTCTTTAGTTTTGTATCTACCGAACAATCACGCTAGGTTACATAATTTGTTCAAGATAAGCATTCAGAGAATGATGTAATGAATAACGATCAAGACCCGAAAAAACCGCAAAAATATGCCGATAGCTCAATCTCAGACAAAGATTTTAAACGCATGATTATTTGGTTTTCTATCTTCTGCGGTTTATTTATGATTGGCGTGATTGTATCAATTGGCGCAGATTCCGCAAAAATTATTGGTTCATAACAGATTTACAGCAAGTAAGCATCATGCTTACTTGCTGAATCAATTTTATTTTCAAGAATTAACCTACCTCAGTTTGACAGGCCTTAATTAATCCACGAATTTCAGGTAAACATGAACCACAGTTACCGCCTGCTTTTAGACAAGCAGTCACTTGTTTTTCATCAGAAATATTCTTTTCTTTAATGGTTTGAATAATTCTGTTTTTACCGACCTTAAAGCAACTACACACCAAAGGCCCTTCACTGTTCCCCATCGACATCGCTTGACCCGCCAATAAAGCCTTACGATGCATTGCACTTAAACGCTCACGCTTAAAGAGACTTGCAACCCAATCACGATCTGGCAATAACGCTTTTGGTGCAATGTATAAACTGGCAATCAAATGTCCATCTTGTAACACCACGCTATGACTCATATGTGCAGTCTGATCTTCAAGATTGAGCCATTCAAAACTTTCATCTTCAAAAGGCAATAACGCTTTTAAGTTTTGCATGGTTTCAGTAAAACGACGACGATCTGCTAACTCATAACGCACTGCTTTCGCTGTTTGGATTTTTGTCCACCATACGGTGTTTTCAATGGTGCTTTTGACAATATTTTCAAAACCTTTGCGCACATAAAACACACCCTGCCATTGTGTATAAAAGGGTTGAATCATCACAGGTGTATGTTTAAATTCGGGTTCTCCAGAAATGGCATCTACAACAGGATTCACCACTTTGCCTATACGTGCATCTGAAGCAAATTGATCATTCCAGTGAATCGGAGCAAATATTTGTCCACGGCGAATATTATCACTCAACACTGCACGCAATATACAGTTTCCCCAAGCCGATTTAATCTCGACCAACTCACCTTCTTTCAAGCCATATTTCAATGCATCATTCGGATGAATTTCGCAAAAAGGTTCAGCTTTATGCGTACTTAAATTGGCTGACAATCCAGTCCGCGTCATGGTATGCCATTGATCACGAATCCGCCCAGTATTTAGAATTAAAGGATATTCACGATCAATTTGGTTTACAGGGTCAATGGCTTTGGTTGCTATAAACTTTGCCTTTCGATCTGCGTAACTAAATTGCCCGTTTGAAAACAACTGTGCAACTTCACCCTCTTTTTGATTGGGATTTAAAATTGGCCATTGTGTAGGTTCGAGTTGATTATATTCATTTATGGATAAATCGGTTAAACCTTGTAAATTAAAATAACGGAAAACGGCTGTTTCTGAAGATTGAGAAATTTCTGCATTTCGGTAAGCAGAAAGTTGAGCATGTTCTTTGAAAATATCATGGCTATTTTCAAAGTCAAAACCACTAAAACCTAATTTCTTAGCCACTTGTGATACAGACCACCAGTCTGCTTTGGCTTGCTCTGGACTGTCTAAAAAGGCACGTTGTCTTGAAATACGGCGCTCAGAGTTCGTAACCGTACCGTCTTTTTCACCCCAGCCTAGTGCAGGTAGTAATACATCAGCATATTGCGTGGTATCCGTGTCTTTACAGATATCAGAAACAACCACAAACTCACATTTGTCCAAAGCACGCTTAACTTGATCTGCATTGGGTAAACTCACCACAGGATTGGTTGCCATAATCCATATGGCTTTAATTTTGCCACTTTCAACCGCTTCAAAAAGGTCTACTGCTTTTAAACCGACTTGATTTGCAATGGTTGGACTTTGCCAAAATTGTTGAACCAACTGTTGATGTTGTTGATTGCCTAGATCCATATGTGCTGCAAGCATATTGGCAAGTCCACCCACTTCTCGTCCCCCCATGGCATTGGGTTGACCTGTCATTGAGAATGGTGCGGCACCTAAATGACCAATTTTTCCAGTCAAAAGATGACAATTGATAATGCTATTGGCTTTATCTACACCACGAGAAGATTGATTGACACCCATTGAAAACAGTGTCATCACTTTTTTAGTTTGTGCAAATTTCTCAAAAAATAACTGTAATTTTTCCAGCGAGATGCCAGTTTGAGCTGCAACCTCAGCAATATCCGCTTCCGATTGAGCAGCGTCGAGAGCAATCTTTAAATCTTGAGTATGCGCCTCTACAAACGCAGCATCGACATAATCATTTTGATGTAAATACTGCAATAGGCCATTGAATAACCGAACATCTTGACCAATCAAAATCGGGAGATGTAAATCAGCAGCTTCACAAGTTGCAGTAAAACGTGGATCAATCACCACCACGAATAAATCCCGCTTTTCTTTTGCTTGCATAATGCGTTGGTACAACACAGGATGGCACCAAGCTGTATTTGAGCCCACTAAAACCACCATTTCAGTATGTTCAAAGTCTTGGTAACTTGCAGGAACTAAATCCTCACCAAAAGCACGTTTATGTGCCGCCACTGCTGACGACATGCATAGCCTTGAATTGGTATCAATATTGGCTGTACCTAGGTAGCCTTTTACGAATTTATTGACGACATAATAATCTTCAGTGAGTAGTTGCCCTGATACGTAGAATGCAATACTGTCTCGACCATATTGATCTATAAAATGCTGAAATTTATTGGCAATTAAATCAGTCGCTGTATCCCAATCAGTTTGTGTCCTATGCGTGGTTAAGGCCTTTGTTTCTGAATGCGCTTTACGCCCTAACATAGGGTGCAAAACACGTGTTTCCAAACCAATTGTATCGGCTAAATTACTACCTTTAATGCAAAGCTTTCCATAATTTGATGGATGATTAACATCTCCAACCACAGATACTTTTTGCCCTGAAGCAGTTTCCTGAACTGTAGCAGTGACACCACACCCCACACCACAGTATGGGCATGTGGTTTGTGTCGTTTTAATCATTTGTTCGGTGGAGCTATGCAGTTCCATTACAGGGATACTATTCATTTCTGCTTCGCTCCTTATTCAACGCTTAATGGAAGTTCCCTCTTCTTTTAAAAGGAGAAGGTTAGGGAGAGGATTATTTTGCAAATTTATCCTCATCCTAACCGTTTCCCTGAACCATATATGGCGCAAGAGAAGGGACTTTCGATATAAATTTTATGACCAATGACTATTTTGACTTTTACAAAATTTCTAGTTAATCCTTCCTCATCCCTTCTTTTAAGAGCTTAAAGAATGATAAGTCTGTAAAAACCCCCTCCTTTCTGGAGGAGGTAGGGGAGGTTTTATATTAAAAATCCCCCTCATCCTAACCTTCTCCCTAAGGGAGAAGGGACTTCAATACCTAGATTGTTTAGGGTTAGAACATTCCACTCTTTTAAAAAGGAATTAGGGAGACAACTTCACCCAGCTTTCTTTAATGCAAAATCTTTACCAAATAACAACTTATTGCGAATCGAAGAAATCGACATTTGATCTGAAATGAGTTCTGCATACCATGCCCCATCCTCAGTATCACCAAACAACACTGCACCAACCACTTTATCTTTTTGAATAATAATGCGTTTATAAATCTGACGTTTTTCATCATTTAAAATAATGTCTTCAAAATCTTCTTTAGCTTCACTATTTTCCAAATCAATACGGCCTGCTGAGAACACATCACAACCACTGACTTTTAACTGTGTCGGAACAGTCGGTGCTTTAAAAGTTAAACTACCATGCTCAGCCAAATGCGATGCGCAAATGAATGCTTGCCCCCATAATGGCTCAACTAGACCAAAAGTCTGATTACGATGTTCAATGCATTCACCAACTGCATAAATACTTGGGTCATAAGTTTGCATGGTGTCATTCACCAATACACCGCGGTTACAACGTAAGCCTGCACTTTGCGCTAAAGCCATATTTGGACGAATACCCACAGCAAAAACCACTAAGTCTGCATCTAAAATGGTGCCATCTTTGAGTCTCACTTGAGTCACATGACCATTCACTCCAATCAGTTCCTCTGTATTGGCATCAGTGATAATGGAAATCCCTTTTTGCTCAATACTATGACGTAACATTTGACTGGCTTTACCATCCAACTGGCGTTCCATAATACGATCCATCAGATGTAAAACGGTCACATTCATGCCACGTTGCTTTAAACCATAGGCGGCTTCTAAACCCAATAATCCACCACCAATCACCACTGCATTTTTTTTGGATTTCGAATAATCCAGCATGGTGTTGACATCATAAATATCACGGAAACTGAGTACACCTTCTAAATCTGAACCTTTGACAGGGGGAATAAACGGTTTCGAACCTGTTGCTAAAATCAGGCGGTCATAATCAACCATTAAACCGTTTTCGGTATAAACTTGCTTACGCGGACGGTCGATACGCACCGCGGGATCGCCTGCGATAAAGCGAATATTTTTATCGCTATACCATGCATGTGGATGCAACATAATGTCATCAATGGTTTTATCTCCCGATAATACAGGTGACAACATGATACGGTTATAGTTACCCCATGGTTCTTCACCAATCACGGTAATTTCATAACGCTCAGGTGCCATATCTAACAAATCTTCCAAACAACGCATGCCTGCTAGACCATTTCCAATCAGAACTAACTTCATTTTTTCTTGAGAAGTTCCATTATTGGTAATGTAGGTTTTTTGCGGTGTTGGGCTAATGAGCACGCGCCCATTTTCAATTTTACTCGGAAAAACAAGCAGTTTTTGGTCTTTATCTTCCAAACAACGGCCTGTTGCCAAACTGAAATGCTGTTTATAAATTGGAGAAGCGACAACACGTTCACCTTGTAAATCTCCAATAATGCCACGTGACATCACAAAGGCTTTGCTGAATGGGTCTTGGTTGCTTAAAGCATAAACACGCTTTTCGCTGCCTACCCTAAAAATTGCAATTTGTTGACCATCTAACAATGCACCGACACCCGTATTCGGCGTAATATCATCCAATGCACAAATATCTAACCAATCTAGTTCATTCATATCTTTTAAAATTGTCATCATTTCTATCCTTCTGGCTTTTTTCATCTTTTTCCCTTATTTGTATTTCCCTCAGCGGAAAAAGAGTGGGTAGATGAAAAACATACCTGAGTGTATTAAGCTTCAACCACAGGAATACGGCTACGATCTCGTTCTGCTTCCGTTTTCGGGCGAATCTGACCACGAACTTCAGCAAATTGAATATGCGGATCTTGTTGTTGTTCTGCTTTCGCATTGATAAAAGTCACAAAGCGTTTACGCACTTCTGGATCTTCAACTGCTGTACGCCATTCATCTTGATAGGTACCCACCACATGACTCATACGACGTTCAAGTTCTGCTGCCACGCCAAGCGAATCATGGACTACAACATCTTTAAGGTAGTCCAACCCACCTTCCATATTGTCACGCCATACCGAGGTACGTTGTAAACGATCTGCTGTTTGGATATAGAACATAAAGAAACGATCGATGTACTTAATTAAAGTTTGCGTATCTAAGTCGGAAGCCAATAATTCTGCATGACGTGGTTTCATCCCGCCATTACCACAGACATATAAATTCCAACCCTTTTCAGTCGCAATCACACCGACATCCTTACTTTGCGCTTCGGCACATTCACGCGTACAACCTGAAACCGCCATTTTTAATTTGTGCGGTGAACGTAAGCCTTTGTAGCGATTTTCAAGAAAAATAGCCAAACCAACAGAATCGTCTACACCATAACGACACCATGTACTGCCTACACAAGATTTCACAGTACGCAATGATTTACCGTAAGCGTGACCAGACTCGAAACCAGCAGCGATGAGTTTTTCCCAAATTTCAGGGAGTTGATGAATTTGTGCGCCAAACATGTCGACACGTTGTCCACCTGTTAATTTGGTATACAAACCATACTCTTTGGCAATTTGCCCCACAGCGATTAAGCCATCGGGAGTGACTTCACCACCTGCCATACGTGGTACGACAGAATAAGACCCATCTTTTTGAATGTTGCCAAGGTAGTAATCATTGCTATCTTGAAGCCCTGCATGACTTGGTTTTAAAACAAAATCGTTCCAGCAAGAAGCAAGAATATTCGCTGCAGTAGGCTTACAAATATCACAACCCAAACCATGACCATGTTGTTGAATCAGGTCATCAAACGTTTTGATTTCATTGATACGTACCAAGTGATACAACTCTTGGCGTGAGTAAGCGAAATGCTCACAGATATGGTTATTAACCGTGACACCTTGGCGTTGTAATTCAGATTTTAAAACTTGAGTCACTAACGGTGCGCATCCACCACACGCTGTCGCTGCTTTGGTACATTTTTTCAAAGCACCGAGTGAGGTTGAACCATCAGCAATTGCACTACAAATATCGGCTTTAGAGACGTTGTTACATGAACAAATGGTTGCGCTATCGGGTAGTAAATCTACCCCGCTTCCACCTGATTTACTTGATGATTGTGCATAACCTGGCATGATTAGACTTTCAGGATTTTCTGGAATCTCCAATCCATTCAGCATCATTTGTAATAAATCGTTATATTCTTTAGCACAACCGACCAGTACCGCACCTAATAACTTATTTTTTTCAGCATTGACGACAATCTTTTTATAGATCATTGCATCTTCATCTGCATAAAAATAGCTCAGTGAATTTGCTGTCATCGCATGCGCATCACCCACAGATGCAACATCGACACCCATCAGTTTCAATTTGGTGCTCATATCTGCACCAGCAAACTCATTACAGCTTTGCTCCATCACGTGTTTTGCTGCAATACGTGCCATATCATAGCCCGGTGCAACTAAACCGTAGATTTTGTTATTCCATAATGCACATTCACCAATCGCATATATATCTGCATCAGAGGTTTGGCAATAATCATTGATGACAATCCCGCCACGTTCACCAATGGCTAATCCGCTTTGACGTGCCAATTCATCACGTGGACGAATCCCCGCTGAGAACAAAACAATATCTGTTTCAAGTTCAGAACCATCACCAAACTTCATCACATGCGTAGCATTTACACCCTCTTCAATGGATGATGTTGCCTTTTGCGTATGAACTTTTACTCCGAGATTCTCAATTTTTGAACGTAAAACTTTACCGCCTAAATCATCAATTTGAACCGCCATTAAACGTGGTGCAAACTCGACCACATGGGTTTCTAAGTCCAAATCACGTAATGCTTTGGCTGCTTCTAAACCCAATAGCCCGCCACCTATCACCACACCTGTTTTTGCTGTAAGACTGGCTGCACGAATTGCATCCAAATCTTCAATGGTACGGTAAACAAAACAGTTTTGACGATCATTACCCGGAATTGGAGGAACAAAAGCATATGAACCTGTAGCAAGAACCAGTTTGTCATAACTGATCACCTCGCCATGATTGGTGGTGATGAGTTTATTGGCAGTATCAATCGTTGTTGCTTGAGTACCTAAACGAAGATCTATTCCATAAGCATCTGCAAAATCTGCGCGGCAAAGAGTCAAATCTTTTGCTGATTTACCTGTAAAATACTCTGTTAAATGTACGCGGTCATACGCTAAACGAGGTTCTTCCGCCAAGATGGTGATTTCAACTTCATCACCTGCATTTTCTAACACAGATTCAATGAATTTGTGTCCAACCATGCCATGACCAATCATCACTAATTTCATATCAATTCTCCTCAATTCTTCTGGTTATTGTTTGGCTTAAACGCTTTGTTTAATACTTGCTGAAGCATTTTGTTCCATGCCATCACGTTCAAGTAACGCCGCTTCAAATAACTTTTGTTCTTTCTCTTTATGTTCAACTGAGAAGCGAATCATCAACACACAGCTTGCTGCAATCACCACCAAACCACCTAAAACCATCAATGTGGTTTGAATATCCAACATACCTTTAAGTAAAAAGCCTGCTGCCACAGCCCCCACATTACCGCCTGCACCAATAATGCCTGCAACACCGCCTAGAGCATCACGGTCAATGAATGGAACCAATGCGTAAGTCGCACCACACGCCATGTGTGTAAATAAGGCAAATATGGTCATCGCGAGGATGGCAAGCACTGCGGTATTCATTTGTGAGAATACGATCAGGAATAAACCTTCCATCAAAATCATCGCGAATAAAACTTTAGTACGACCGTCTAAACCTTTTTTCGTTGCCACTTTGTCTGAAACGATGCCACCCAGTGCACGAGCAAATAACGCCAGTAAACCGAAGATTCCCGCAGCCATACCCGCTTCTTTTAAACCAAATTTAAAATGATCTACGTAGTACATTGCGACAATGTTATGAATGAAGATTTCAATGCCAAAACATGCTGCGTAAGCACCAAATAAAATCCAAACACGGTAGTTTTTCGCAGCATGCATCAAGATTGCAACACCACCTTTTTTATCACTACCGACACTTACACCTTGTGCACGTAATGCTTTAAAGTCACCTTGTGGACAGTCTTGAGTAAATTTCCAATACATTGCACCTACGATGAGCATAAGTAGTCCAGGAACGATGAGTGCAATTCTCCACCCCATCGCTTGTTCAACACCGAACATAACCAAGGCACCGAGCATCAATGGCATGAGTACTTGTGTTGCCCCACCACCCGCATTGCCCCAACCTGCGGTTGCTGCATTTGCAGTGCCCACAACGTTTGGCGCAAACATAATA
Organism: Acinetobacter rongchengensis; assembly: GCF_003611475.1. Taxonomy (GTDB): domain Bacteria; phylum Pseudomonadota; class Gammaproteobacteria; order Pseudomonadales; family Moraxellaceae; genus Acinetobacter; species Acinetobacter rongchengensis. The sequence continues at coordinate 22,724 of NZ_RAXT01000003.1, forward strand.
CTGGTATGGTATTGCGTAATGACAAAGCTTGCTCCGATCGCCCCAATCAATAAACGGAAGAACAGGAAGGACTCATAGCTGTTGGCAGACGCCACACCAAATACGGGAATACTGCCGAGGATTAAAAGTGCGGTATAGGTTTTACGTGGTCCGTATTTATCACACAATGGTCCAACAATGAGACGCACCAGAATCGTAATTGCAACTGCTGCTATATTAATATTGGCGATCTGATCTTTAGTGAGATGAAACTCACCAGCGATCACTGGCATGAGTGGTGCGCAGGCAAACCATGCAAAGAAGCAGACAAAAAAGGCGAGCCAACTCATGTGGAAGGCTCTCATCGCTGCGCTGCTGAAACTGAAAAGACTTATTTTTGTTGCTTTTTTAGCATCTAAATTTGAAGACATAACCATCTCCTTCCTGAACTGAGCGTATTGTGTTTTCTGCTATGCGGATAGCTGCACACCAGAGTCGATCAGAACGGACATCGTTGGCCGCCTTACAAATTTTATTAGAGTCGTCTTTGACTCATGAGGAGTAAAGCAATGTATATGCCAACTTTTAAAATTATGATTCAAAGAATTGTTTTTATTAATAAAAAATACTCTATATTTAATTTTCATATTTTATTAATTGATCTTTTATTTTCAAATTTTATTGAGCGTCAAATTAACCAATGCGATCAATGAGCGCATTTTGCTACATTTCAGTGCGTTTTAAATTTATACCTACCCCAAACTCTGCTCTATAGTCCAATCTATTGCTATATAAGGCTTGGCATCTTTTTTGCTTTACGATAATGCATAACTATAGGTAGGCTTTTTCTGAAGCATCATGTCAAAACTAAAAATAGCTTTAATCGATGATGATTTTGATCGTGCAGAATTCGTTAAACTCACACTTATCGAACATCAATTTGAGGTCGTCGCTTGTTTGATGACTCACCAACTCGATTTACTTTATCTACAACACATTCAAGCTGATGTGATTTTATTAGACATGGATCATCCACAACGTGACATTATTGAAAGTTGCGTGAGTCAATTCGACTTGCCTACGGTATTATTTACTAAAAATAGTCATAAAGACACCATTAAAAGTGCCATTGAAGCAGGGATCACTGCCTATATTGTCGATGGTATACAACCTTCAAAATTAGACAGTATTTTAGAAATAGCCATTGAACAATATAAAAAACACAAGAAATTATTGAACGACCTACAAGACACTAAAAGTAAATTAGCGGATCGTAAAGACATTGAAAAAGCGAAGGTTTTACTCATGCAATTGCATCATATTGATGAAGAACATGCGTTTGCCCTACTCCGTAAAAATGCTATGAGTCATCGTATGACCATCGGAGAAATGGCTCGTCGTTTGTTAGATGCACAACTTCTTTTACAATCCCAAATTAAGGAGTAATAAAATGTCGAATTTAGAAAAAACTGAGATTCGATTAGGTTACGTTCCTTTACTGGATTGTATCGCCATCCTTTGGGCAAAACATCAAGGCTATTTTGCAGAAGTGGGTTTAAATGTAACACTCATCAAAGAAGCATCTTGGGCAAGTTTGCGTGATCGTTTGGCTTTTGGTTTTTTAGATGCAGCGCACTGTTTGTCTGCAATGCTCCCTGCTGCGACTTTGGGTGCAGATCAATTGGGTATTCCATTTCAAACGCCTTTAGTTTTAAGCAACGATCAGACTTCTATTAGTCTAAGTCAAAAATTATGCTTTGAACTGAATATTACAGCGCATGATGCACCTGAAAGCTCGGCGAAGAAAATTGCCACAATGCTTCACCAACAACAAAATATTCGTTTAGCCCATGTTTTTCAGCATTCCATTCACCATTATTGTTTAAAAGAATGGCTTGCATTGGCCGATGCACAAGCTGCCCACACATTGAAACTTCTCACACTTCCACCACCGTATATGGTGGAAGCAATTTCAAAACAATTGATTGATGGTTTTTGTGTGGGTGAACCATGGAATATTCAAGCTGAACTTGAGGGCTTAAGTACCACGATCTGCGCTAGTCAGCAATTTGCACCACAAATTGCCAATAAAGTTTTTGCTGTTACCCAAGAGTGGGCAATTCAACATCCAAATACATTAAATGCACTTTGCCAAGCGATCATAAAAGCACAAAATGATTTGAAAATGATTGAAGCAATTGATGATGTTTGGAAAATTTTAATTGATTACAATATTATTCGATTTAATTGTTCCCAATTTATTCATGTGCAATCTTTCCACAAAATCCAGAACATCATTCAAAACTTAGTTCCAGAAGATGTTTCACCTAAAGCTTCAGATTTCGAATGGATAATTCATCAAATGCAGAAATGGGACAAACTAGAGGTGAGTGATGAGAAAATTAAACAGATTGCCAAGCAATGTATTGTTACTCTTTAAAAAAGTCTAATTGGTAATCGACTGATCATCAAATCCAAAGCAATCAGCGTCCTCATTGCAGTGATTGCTTTAGCCTTTAAATCGTTGAACTCTATACGTCTTATCAAATAGCACTGTCTCATTAAGAAATAATTTTTATAATCAGATATTTAATAGAACACCCTATCCATTTAACATATAGTTTAACATATAGTTTAACGTATAGAAACACAATAAACTTAGGCCTAAATTCAACAAAATTTTCTTAGAAATCAGTGCAAAAACAACACATAAAATAGCGGTAAGAAAATAAGCATCCAGAGGTAAAGTACGTAACTGTTCGCCCTGAAAGAATACAATTGGAGCACAGATTGCAGTGAGTAAACAGGGTGCAGAATACTGCAACATATTTCCAATAAATACAGGCAACTTAAATGCAATTTTGGGTTCTAGAAAAAAATAGCGATTTATAAAAACAATCAAAGCTAAGCTGAGCAATAAAATCCAAGTCATTTTCTTTTCTCCATGATTGTTTGCGTGTTTTTTTGTATGCTTTTTTGCGTGGTTTTCCTCGTAGCTTTCTTCATCGTTTTAGCCATAGACATGGCGCCCAACATTCCAAGTAAACCTGACAAAACCAGCCCCCCTTCAAATTGGAAATATTTAAAAACACAAGCTGAAATTAAAGTGACGACTACCCCCACTAATGTTGCAATATTTTTAATCATTGGGACAATAATCAAAATAAATACGGCAACAATTGAGAAATCTAAATGCAGACTTTCTAAATTTGGAATAGATTGAGCAAGTAAAATCCCCAATAAACTAAACAAACACCACGCCAAATAAAAGCACAAACCAGCTCCAAATAAATAAGCAAATGTGCGCTGTTTATTTTCTCCAATTCCTACAGCAAAAAGTTCATCTGTGAGTAAAAACCCTATCAGCAGCCGTTGATGGAGTGGAAATTGCGAGACTTCTTTACGAAAATTTAAGGCATAAATTAAATGCTGACTGGTTAAAAAGAAAATCGTGATCATAATCGTGAATACAGAAGCATGCGACATGACCAAACCTAAACTGACGAGCTGAGCTGCCCCTGCAAAGACAATTGCTGACATAGAAAATGCTTGAGCAAAACTTAAACCTGCATTGATTGCCATCGACCCCGCCAGAATTCCCCATGGCAAAACAGCAATCGATAAAGGCAAAATATCCATAACACCCTGAAAAAAAGCTTTTTTATTTAAAGCCTTTGGTGCGATTACCTGATTTGGAATAGGTTCAAATTGATGACTCATCGGCATCATCCATAACAAAGAACAAAAAAGAATAGCATCAGTATCTTTGAATAGCGCAATAAAAGATTGGATAAAATTGCTATTTTAATACGACAAAGTACTCAGATATTGCGATGGTGTTACACCCATGGCTTTTTTAAAATGTCGATTAAAATGGCTTTGATCTGAAAAACCACTATTCTGTGCTGTAGTCGCAATACTGAAACCTTGTTTAAGCAGCTGACGTGCCTTTTGTAAACGAACTTGAACCAGCCAACTGTGTGGTGGCAGACCTGTATACTTTTTAAACTCACGTAAAAAATGCCAAGGACTAATACCGACCGAACTAGCAAGATCAGTAAGAGAATAATCATGCTCAGGAAAACTACTGAGCAGCTCTTTAACTATTTCTATTTTTCGTTGAGCTTCGGGCAATTCCGCAGGGGTTAATTTCGCACGTCCATATCGACTCATTAAACGTGCAAGTGTGGATAAATACATACTTTCTTTTAACAGCGCATTGTCTTTTTGTTCTAACAAATCAAATAGTAAGGAAAGTTGTTGTGCCAATCCAATATCATGTACCACAGCATTTGGAAACCAAGGCACACTGTTCTTTACTGTGAAAAAATCTTCACTGATCTCTAAAAGCATTTCAGGCGTTGGGTAAATTGCACGGTATTTCCATCCTGACTCTACAGCAGATGAACCTGTATGAATTTCATCTGCATTGACCAAAATAATATCGCCTTTGGGTGCTGTATGTAGTTGTCCTGTCCGAAAAAAACTTTGTGCGCCCTCTTCAATTACACCTATGCAATAACCTTCATGCACATGCTTTGAAAATTGTTTATGGTGATATTGTGCTTTTAACAACTCTAATCCACCCAATTCCTTAAGGTGAAAATAGCTTGCCCACTCCTGCATCTTTCTATTCAGACTTTATTGATTGGTTTAAAAATAACATGATTCAACAAAACGTATAGTACAAAATTGCTGTACTACACACTTTTGAGGCTTGATCTGTTTGACTTGATGATTGGTAGGATTATTGGTAAGTCTTACCCTCATGTTTTAGCCAACCATTTTCATGGCGATGCTGAGGATCACGATGTGTCCAGTGAATTACACCACCTTGCGCGCTATATTCATATTCACCAAAAAATTCTACATTATCGCCTTTCTGCAAATTGGCGACACGTGGCGCTAGATCAATATTATGTGCCACTAAAACCGTTAAACCATTCTCTAGTGTAAGAATAAACTTTTGATGGCGTGAACCCTCATTATCATCACGTAAAATTGCTTTAACTCTTCCAACGGATTGCACTTGCACATTACTTAATTTACGTTGATAGGATTTGGCAATAACTTCAAGACCGTGCTGGTTTTGGCTATTTGCATATTGGTTATTTTGGTCGTTACTCGTAACGGAAGAGTTCGGATTTTGAGTTGTATGATTGCTTTGTTGATTTGAATATTCAGTTTTAGATTGTTGAACTGATTCATTTTTTTGTTGATTTAGATCAATTCCAAAATAGGCAGCGACGAGCACTGCTATTGCAGCACCAATACCAAGTTGAGTTTTATTGGCCATATATTTAACAATTATGATAATAAGATATTGGTGAATTATAGAAGAATCAGAGAAATTTTATGTACTTAATCTTTTAAAATCAGCAATTTTATTAATTGAATTTTAAATATCTGTTTTAAATAAAAAACCCCTCAAAAATTTGAGAGGTTTTTTGTATTTTTACTGAATCAGTAAAAATTATTGAGCAGCGGCAGCAGCCTGAGCAGCAGCAACTTCATCAGCAAAGCTCATTTCAGCTTTCTTCTCAATACCTTCACCTACTTCGAAGCGAACGAATTGAGTAACAGTAGTGCCAGTCGCTTTTAATACATCAGCAACTTTCTTGTCGTTGTCGATGACGTACATTTGACGCTCAAGAACAACTTCGTTCAAGTATTTTTCAACTGAACCAGTCACCATTTTTTCTACGATATTCGCTGGTTTACCAGATTCAATCGCTTTAGCTTCTGCAATTTCTTTCTCTTTCGCGATAAGATCAGCAGAAACGTCTTCAGCTGTAACAGCAACTGGGTTGAATGCAGCAACGTGCATTGCAATACCTTTACCAGTTTCAGCAGAACCTGTGTAAGAAACAACAACACCGATTTTTAAACCGTGTTTGTAAACTGCAAGGTTTTCACCTTCAACAATTGCAGCACGACGTACTTGGATGTTTTCACCGATTTTTTGAACAAGTGCAATACGCGCTTCTTCAACAGTTGTACCATCTTCAAGTTTAAGTTCAGCAATTTGAGCAGCGTCAGTTACACCAGCAGCAAGAGCAGCAGCAGCAACTTTAGCAGAGAAACCAGCAAAGTTTTCGTCTTTCGCAACGAAGTCAGTTTGACAGTTAACTTCTAAAAGAATTGCTTTGTTACCTTCTTGGGCAATTGTGATTGCGCCATCAGCAGCGATGTTACCAGCTTTTTTAGCTGCTTTTGCTTGACCTGATTTACGAAGGTTATCAATCGCTAATTCGATGTCACCGTTTGCTTCTGTTAATGCTTTTTTGCATTCCATCATCGCAAGACCAGTACGGTCACGTAATTCTTTTACCATGCTCGCAGTAACTGCAGTCATGTTGTTCTCCTAAATACGGTAGAATATGAATCTGTTCAACAAAAACGGCCCAAAGTGTACTCTGGGCCGTTTTGCTTTATCGACGCTTATTTTGTCATCATTATAAATTGCAAAAATGACAAGCTTGCGTCAAAACGCATTAAGCCTCAGGAGCTTCTTTCGCAGCTTCTTCGCCTTTAGCTTGAGCATTCGCTTGAGTTTGAGCGTATTCTTTACCAGCAATAATCGCATCAGCCATAGCAGAAGCATAAAGTGTTACAGCACGGATCGCATCATCATTACCCGGAATAACGAAATCTACGTTATCTGGGTTAGAGTTTGTATCAACGATACCGATAACTGGAATACCAAGGTTCTTCGCTTCTTTAATAGCGATCGCTTCGTGATCAACGTCGATGATGAACAATGCGTCAGGTAAACCACCCATGTTCTTAACACCGCCTAAAGAGCGTTCAAGTTTTTCCATTTCACGCGTACGTTCTAAAGCTTCACGTTTAGTTAGTTTAGCAAAAGTACCGTCTTGTGATTGAGTTTGAAGATCTTTCAAACGGTTGATTGACTGACGAAGAGTTTTCCAGTTAGTCAACATACCACCCAACCAACGGTGATCTACATAAGGTTGACCAGCGCGTTGAGCTTGTTCACGGATGATGTTTGAAGCAGCACGTTTTGTACCAACAAACAATACTTTGTTCTTTTTGCTTGCAAGATTGTTAACAAAATTCAAAGCATCATTTAACGCAGGAACAGTGTGTTCAAGGTTGATGATGTGAATACGGTTACGCGCACCAAAAATGTATTGACGCATTTTTGGGTTCCAGAAGCGAGTTTGGTGACCAAAGTGCGCGCCAGCTTGAAGAAGGTCGCGCATGCTTACGTTGTAATCTGCCATTTTCTTTACCTTAAAAGTTTGGGTTAGGCCTCCATATGTCCGCATTCTCCACCTCAGGATTAAAAAACCTTCAGGCACCCAGAGTAATGTGACGACATATGTGCGGATTTTTAAATGCCCTTTATCAAAATTCTCGTTAACAGCTCATAAAGAAAGTAACGAAAAGCATTTGATAATTTGGGCGGCTATTTATACCATAGTCACATACAAATTTCCAAAAGTTTTTAAAGATCATGAACAGTACTTATGAAGCTCCCCGTCGATTAATCAAAACCGCAGATGATATTGAGAAAATGCGTGTAGCGGGTCGACTGGCTGCAGAAGTTTTGGATATGATCAAACCACATATCAAACCAGGTGTTTCGACACTTGAACTTGATACGATTTGTCATGATTATATCGTGAATAAACAAGATGCTATCCCAGCATGCTTAGGTTATGGCGCTGCACCAGGCCGTGCCGCATTCCAACATGTGATCTGTACTTCAGTGAATCATGTGGTTTGTCATGGTGTTCCTTCTGCAAGTAAAATTTTAAAGAAAGGCGATATTCTCAATATTGATGTCACTGTGATTAAAGATGGTTTCCACGGCGATACCAACATGATGTATATCGTTGGTGGCGAGACGTCTATTCTTGCAGATCGTTTATGTAAAGTTGCTCAAGAAGCGATGTACCGTGGTATCGCCACTGTAAAAGCAGGTTCTACCATTGGTGATATTGGTTATGCCATTCAACGTTATGTAGAATCAGAGCGTTTCAGTGTAGTCCGTGAATATTGCGGTCATGGTATTGGTACTGTTTTCCATGATGAACCACAGGTTCTACATTATGGCCAACCAAACACAGGTATGGTTTTAGAAGAAGGCATGACCTTTACCATTGAACCGATGGTCAATGCGGGTGTTTGGCAAACGCGTTTGATGGGCGATAAATGGACGGTTGTGACGAAAGATCATAGTCTATCTGCACAATATGAACATACCCTGCTCGTCACTAAAAATGGTGTAGAAGTATTAACAGCTCGCCCTGAAGAAGACTTGTCTCGTTTTACAAAATAAAAAGTCATTGACTTAATGACCCTTGTTTTAATTTTAAAAGGTCACCTATAGGTGGCCTTTTTTTATGATTCATTCAACAACCCAGTAACAAGTTATTGTTTTAAAAATAAATATAGATAAATTTTAGCCTTAAAAAAAATGTAATGACAAAGTAACAAGTTTACATGATCTAAGCACTTTTTAAACTTGATAATAAAACTTCAAGCGAAATAATACATTTGGGAAAAGAATATCCCTTCAAAAACAACAATATTTTTTTATCCAACTTATCAATAATGGGCACTTATAAAAATTAGTATCAATTTTCGGACATGGAGTCCTATTATGAATAAGTCATTACTTTGCCTTATCGCCTCGTGCTCATTTACACCGATCCTCAGTCATGCAAGTTCCCCTTACTTTAGCTTTAAAGATGGCGATGGCTTTAAACGTTTTTCAGTGTCTGTAGGCGCACTTTATGTCAAACCTACAGGGCAAGCTCAACCTTTTCAAATCAACACCGCTGTAGATGAAGGTCAAAAAGCAGCAGTAGGTGACGTCAAAGTTGACTCTGTACTCAATGCAATTGATGAAAGCCAAAGTGGCGCAACAGCCAAGAAGAATTTTTTGAAAACAGCCGTAGATTTAGATGTGATTGGTTTATTGTCTTATCAAGATGAAACTGGTACCAAATATTTAAAATCGAACGTTGCAGGTGAAGCGACCATCAATGGTCTTTCTCAATGGGAATCAGAAGGTACAGGACTTGAAGCAGATGATGTTACAACACTGGGAATTATGTCTAACTACTTCTTTACCGACAATATTTCTCTTGAAGTCAAAGCGGGAGTCCCACCCAAAGTCGATATTATGGGTAAAGGAAAAATTTATGCACCGCTCTCAGGAATTGCGACTCCAAGCGGTATAGGCTCTCTAGTAGGTGATTTACCTTTAAAGAAAGATATTTTTATTACAGACCTAGAGGCACATGAAAAAGCAGCTTCAGCACGCGCTTGGACGCCTGCTTTTGAGTTTCAGTATCACTTTGGAAAAACAGGTGTAAATAAATTCAGACCTTATATTGGTGTAGGAATGATGTACGCCTATTTCAATGAGTTGGAAATCAATAAAAATATTGAACAAGATTTAATTAATGCGGGCCACATGATTGTCAACCTAAAACAAAATCAAGCAGGTGCTGCTTTGGATGGCAAAAAAAGTAGTGGTAATCCTAAAGTGAAATTAGATGCTGAGGATGTTTTTGCACCAATAGCAACAGCAGGATTCACTTATGATTTTAATGATCGTTGGTTTGCTGTCGGTTCTATTTCCTACGCACAATTGAAAGGAACCACAAAAATTACGGTTGCAGATGATCAATATGGCGACTTGATCAATGCTGAAACAGATATCGAAATCAATCCAATTCTAGGTTATGCAGGTATTGGTTATCGTTTTTAAGTAAACGCTTGTTCACACTTGAAAATGAACGATCTTCGGGTCGTTCTTATTGAATTAAATTAATTTATATTTCATATGATTAAAACACAATCAAGCCTATAAAAAATATTTATCGATTGTTCAAACTTTATTTTATCGTCATTCAACATTCAATCATCTACAATGACTATTCAAAGGTTTTAGTACAATGAATTGGATGACTTATGTCTCAGATTACGGATGATACCCGCTTTTCAAAACCGCTGATTTTTATGCTAATTGGGAGTGCGTTTATTCTAGCGCTCTCCTTAGGTGTACGACATGGTTTTGGGCTTTATCTAGTACCCATGAGCAATGAGTTTCATTGGAGTCATCAGGTTTTCAGCCTTGCGATTGCAATACAAAACTTACTTTGGGGGGCAATGCAACCTTTTACAGGTGCATTAGCAGACAAATACGGCAGTAAAAAAGTCGTGATTGCAGGCGGTGTACTATATAGCCTCGGCCTGCTGCTGATGTCTATCAGCTCAAATGCGTTATTGCTTGATTTTAGTGTCGGCGTGATTATTGGCTTAGCATTATCCGCAACTTCATTTTCAATTCTTCTTTCAGCTGTAGGTCGAGCTGCGCATCCAAGTAAGCGTAGTATGGCAATGGGGATTGCCAGCGCCGCTGGCTCTTTTGGGCAATTTATTATGTTGCCAACCACGTTATTGCTGATAAAGAGTTTTGGCTGGTCATCAGCATTGGTCATTACAGCAATCTTGGTTGCGCTGATTATCCCGCTTGCATGGATGCTGAAAGCGCCAATGTATGTTGCACCCAATGCAATCACTCAAGTTGCAAAGCCAAGTTTATCATTCAAACAAATTTTGAAGATCGCATTTAATCACAAACCCTTTTTATGGTTGGCTTTTGGTTTTTTAGTCTGCGGCTTCCAAGTGGTGTTTTTAGGCATTCATTTGCCTGGCTATTTAATCGATCATGGTTTTGATGCTTCTACAGGAACCGTGTTTTTAGCATTGGTTGGATTATTTAATATTGTTGGCACTTATACAGCAGGATATTTAGGTGATAAATTTTCAAAACCACACTTGCTGATGGGACTTTATGGATTACGTGGTGTTGCCATTATTGCCTTTTTAACACTTCCTCTTAGCATTTGGACAATTTATGCTTTTGGTATCATCATGGGACTATTATGGTTATCTACCGTTCCATTAACCAATGGTATTGTCGCCAATATGTTTGGTGTTAAATACCTCACTACACTCACAGGTATCGTGTTTTTCACCCACCAAGTTGGATCATTTTTTGGGGGATGGCTTGGCGGTTTAAACCATGATCTCACAGGAAATTACAATGCAATTTGGATCTGTTCAATTGTATTGAGTGGTTTAGGCGTGATGGTGCATTTCTTTGTCAATGAGGAGGCAATTGTTCATGACTGATTCATTATCAACATTTTCATGGTTAAAAGCAGTACTGTGGATTGGTTTAATCATCATTTTCAGTTTTGCTATTTTCCTTTGGCTGAGTACCCCTGATTTATTTGAATATTTTAATATGGCGTTTTGTGCACATTAAGTTTTAAAAATAGAATGTCTTATTCGTGATAGGACATTCTCACCTCACTCAGCACCTCTTGTTTAAAACATAGTATCAAAGCATTTCGATATTTTAATACGCTTATTTTGGTGAATAAAAAATTTACATCAAACAACTGTTCTGCTATTTCTAATCATCTACTGTCTCGCTTAATCATTCAACGATGCATCTAACTTTATATCATTTAATACAATCACGATCGCAGCGAATTCTATGGCTACTGGAAGAATTAGGCTTAGACTATGATTTAAAAACCTATAATAAGCATCTTGATGAGAATCAACACGATGAATTAAAACAGTTCAATCCATTTGCACAATTTCCAACTTTACTGATTGCGGATCATGAGCAAGCTTCTCCAGTTGTCTTAACTGAAACTGCCGCGATTACTGATTATTTCAGTCATAAAACTCAACAACTGGGTATCCAAGCATTACAAGCTCAAGAAGTGATTGATTTTTATTTTTGGAAGAATTTTGCTGAAACTAATTTCATGCCGAACTTAGCACTTAAGCAGATATTTAGTAGAATTGTGCAACGAACACCTTTTCCATTGCATTACTTGGCTCGGCTTTTTAAACATGCTTTTGATCGTGGATTTTTGAATAAGACATTACATCAACAAATGCAACTGATTGATCAACAATTACAACTACATACATGGATAGCAGGTGAAACGTTTACTATTGCAGACATTCAACTTTGGTTCCCATTACAAGCGTGCTTTGAACTTGATTTAGACTTTCAACAATATTCAGCGATTCAACGCTATCTATTACAAATACAAAGCAGACCAGCCTTTCAAATTGCATTAATAAAAGGACAATGGTCTGCACAAGTATTTCAAAAATATTGGTCAAATGCTTATTGATGATTTAAAACCATCATTAATATCAATCATATTAAGCCGATTTACGAGAATTCACACGACCTTGAAGCACGGCTTTCACATTATTTTTTGCATAATTTAAAAACACTTTCAACGGTGAAAGTTTTGGATTTGGTTGTTTGCCTTGAGCAATGGTTTTAAATTGAGCAGCATACCAAAGCACTTCCATAATCGCCATTTTATCGATAAACGGAATACCTGTTTTAATTGCATCAATGGCATAACGCACATCACGCCCTGCGATCAAGCTATTGCTGACATCAGGTTCTACTGCCAAAGGACGTGCAATACCAATAAATTCACATGCACCACTATCCAGTGCAGCATTCATTCCTTTTACTGTACGGAATCCACCTGTCACCATAAGATGACATTTTACTTCTTTACGAATATTTTCAGCAAAATCGAGGAAATACGCTTCGCGTGCAATGGTACTTTGTTTGCGTTTATCTGCTTTTACCCCTGCCATTGCTGGCGCTTCATAAGTACCACCTGAGATTTCAATTAAATCGATACCTGCCGTATCTATCGCTTTAAAGACTGTTACCACTTCTTCTTCAGTAATCCCGCCACGTTGGAAATCTGCCGAATTCAGTTTTACCGATACAATAAAGTTTTCAGAAGTTTTTTCTCGTACCGCCTTATAAATTTCCAATAAAAAACGCATACGGTTTTCAATAGAACCGCCCCATTGGTCTTGGCGTTTATTGGTCAATGGTGAAAGGAACTGGCTAATCAAATAACCATGAGCACCATGTAATTGCACACCTTCAAAACCTGCTTTTTCACAAATACGTGCAGCTTCTGCAAAACGTTGAATAATATCCAAAATTTCATCTTCACGTAGCGCACGTGGTGTCCCGAAGGTTGTCGCTAACATTGGGCTAAATGGAACTGCTGATGGTGCAACAGTTTCACGATTTAGACCTTTAGGACATTGACGACCTGGATGCGACAATTGGATCAATTGCACCATGCCATATTGCTTACCGACATTTGCCCACTCTTTTAATTTTTCTAAATCGTGTTCAGTTTCGATGGCTACAACACCAGGTTCATTTTTTGCCTCGATATTGACCATGACATTGCCTGTAATCGCACAGCCAAGACCACCTTTTGCCCAAGCTTCATACAAACCTAGGTGTAAATTATTAGGTTGACCTTCACGATTCGCCAAAGCTTCACTCATTGCTCCTTTGATCAGGCGGTTCTTAAATATTGTATTTTTAATTTGAATCGGTTGTGCAAGATGGCTCATGATTAAGTCTCTTATAGGCTAGAGTATTTACTCTAAATAAAATGTACGATAGGTCAAGTGTAAATTTGACAATGGGTTTTGTCAAATTTATAAATGTCGCAAATTAATACTGACTGGCTGCTATTAATTTTTTGGTGTAATCATGCTGAGGCTTATCAAATAAGGCTTGCGTGTCTTGAAACTCTATCACTTTTGCATCTTTCAGAACCATGACCTGTTGGCAAAGTGCTTTGACGACTTGCAAGTCATGACTAATAAAGAGGTAACTCATTTGATAGTCAATTTGTAACTGGCGCAATAATTTTATAATCGCATGTTGAGTAGTACGATCCAAAGCTGATGTGGGTTCATCTAAAATCAATAATTTAGGACGTAAGACAATCGCACGTGCCAACGCTACTCTTTGTCGTTGTCCACCCGATAATTCATGTGGATAGCGTCGTCGACATTGAAATGGTAATTCGACACTTTGAAGTGCTTCATTGATACGAATATCAATTTCTACAGCCTTCAATTTTAGCATCGCTAGACCCTCACCAATGATTTGCTCCACAGTCATACGCGAGTTGAGACTACTCATTGGATCTTGAAAAACCATTTGAAAGTTTGTTCTAAATGGACGTAATTGGTGCTCATTCAGACGATTTAAATCTTTATTTAATAAAAAGATACTTCCTGAGCTGTCGATCAATCTTGAAATCGCCAAAGCCAAAGATGTTTTCCCTGAACCACTCTCGCCTACAATTCCAATCGATGCTGATCGGTTTAATCTTAAATCTAAGGGTGCAACCGCAACAAAATAATCTTTAACACGATTGAATAATCCCTTTTTTATTGGAAATTTTACTGCAACCCGATGTAAGGACAAGATCGAACTGCTTTGTTGCGGCAATGGATTGGCCTCACCGAAATCATTTTCTAACAAAAACTTGGTGTAATCAGCTTGAGGATGATTAAAAATTTGCTGAACCGTTCCCTGTTCTTCAACCACACCTTGATTCATCACAATCACTTGATTGGAATATTTTTTCACCAAATTTAAATCATGACTAATCAAAATCATGGCCATTTTATGATTCAGTATCAGCAGTTGTAAAAGGTTTAAAACTTGAGACTGTAAGGTGACATCTAATGCCGTCGTCGGTTCATCCGCAATAATAATTTCAGGTTCGAGTGCCAAAACAGCTGCGATTAAAACACGCTGCCTTTGCCCGCCTGACAGCTCATGCGGATAACGATTTAATAGATCCTCTGGTTCGGAAACACCGACATCGCTCAATAGATCATAGACCCGTTTACGTACTTTTTCTTTGGGGATTCCTTGGATCAATAAAGGTTCGCCAACAATTTTAACGACCGTATGTAAGGGATTCAGTGCCGAAGTAGGTTCCTGAAAAATCATCGCAATCTTTCGACCACGAATCGATTGCAGCTCAAGCTCCTGCATGGCCAATACATCTTGAGCATGATAATAAGCATGACCTGAAGCAGTTAAGTTTTCAGCTAATAAGCCCATCAGTGCCAAGCCACTTAGTGATTTACCTGAACCACTTTCGCCGACAATCGCCACGGTTTCACCGACATGCAAGTCAAAACTAAGCTTTTGAACCAATGGCTGTTGCGTATTTTTAATCTGCAAATTTTCTACAGAAAGTAATAGTTCTGGGCTATTTTTGGCGTCTTGGATCGAATGCATCTCGTGTCGCCTCCCCAATATAAATCAATAAAGACAAAACCAAAGCCAAGCTCAAAAAACCTGATAGCGCTAGCCACGGCGCATTTAAGTTGTTTTTCCCTTGCAATAACAATTCACCAAGTGAGGCTGTATCGGGTGGTAAACCATACCCTAGAAAATCTAAGGCGGTTAAAGCGGTAATATTGGCCGTTAATATAAAAGGAAATTGCGATAAACTTGAACTGATTACATTGGGTAAAATATGTCGGAACATGATTTTCCAATCATTTACCCCAAGCCCTCTTGCAGCTTTGACATAATCTAAATGACGTGCTCTGAGGAATTCTGCACGAACGATTCCCACCAAAGATATCCACCCAAATAACAACATGATAAGAAATAACCAATACACATTGGGTTTAAACATACTGACAAAAATCATGACGATAAATAACGTCGGTAAACCGCCCCACACTTCTATGATGCGTTGCCCGATCAGATCTACCCATCCACCATAATAACCTTGAATTGCACCGACTATAATGCCAATTAATGATGAAAATACAGTCAAAGCCAAACCAAAAACTAAAGAAATGCGTAAGCCATACAAAAGACGAGTCAGTACATCACGTCCTTGATCATCTGTCCCTAACCAATTTTCAGCAGTCGGTGGCGATGGTACTGGAACCGCTAAATCTAAATTGGGAGTTTGCGGGGAATAACGCAAAATTGGCCAAACAGCCCAACCCTTTTCATCAATCAAATGTTGAACGACAGGATCTCGATAATCTGCCTCTGTCTCAAATACCCCACCAAACGTCGTTTCTGGGTAAGTTTTGAACACAGGTAAATAATAGTGTTGCTCATATTTCACCAATAAAGGTCTTTCATTGGCAATCAGTTCAGCAGCTAAAGAAAAAATGAATAAAATAATAAATAAGATAAAACAAAAATAACCTAAACGATTCTGCTTAAACTTTTCAATTCGAGCCTGTGAGATTGGTGACATTACTCGACACCTCTCGAATCAAAATTAATCCGTGGATCAATGATCTGATAAAATAAATCACCGATCAATCGCAAGATCAGTCCAAATAAAGTTAGTAAAAATAATGTTCCAAAAATGACAGGATAATCACGCTGTTGTATCGCTTCAAAACCGAGTAATGCAATACCGTCTAAATTAAAAATAATTTCGATAAAAAGATTCCCGATAAAGAACGTGCTCACCAGCGCTTCGGGCAAACCTGCAACAATCACTAAAATTGCATTACGAAAGATATGCTTATACAAAACTCGATTTTCAGTAAAACCTTTGGCACGAGCAGCCAAAACATATTGTTTCCCTAACTCTTCCATAAAAGAAAATTTAGTCAGATAAGTTAAACGTGCAAAACCACCCAAAACGATCGCAGTGAGAGGCAAAGTCATGTGCCATAAATAATCTTTAATTTGTTCAAATAAACTTAAACTTTGAAAATGATCGGAAACTAAACCTTGTAAAGGAAACCATTGAAAATACGTACCACCAGCAAAAAAAACAACCAATACGATCGCGAATACAAAAGCAGGCACTGCATAGCCTACAGCCAATAATAACGATGTTGATTTATCGAAAAACATCCCATGTTGTTTGGCTTTTTTTATTCCCAGTGGAATTGAAATCAGATAAATAAGCAACATGCTCCACATGCCCAATGAAAGGGTAACGGGCATCTTTTCCCATAACAGTTCAGTGACAGGCTTATCTTTAAAAAAGCTATTTCCAAAATCAAAAGCCATGTAATTTTTAACCATCAAGCAAAAACGCTCATAAATGGGCAAATCAAAACCATATTGTGCTTTGATTTTATTGACCATTTCCTCACTTAGACCACGTGCACCTTGGTACTGACTCTCATTAATTGACGTTGATAATCCCGCAGTTCCACGATTCACACCTTGAAAGTTCTCTGCTTGTTGAATGGCTTGCTCAACAGGGCCACCCGGTGCAATTTGAATCACCACAAAGTTAATCAGGAGAATCAAAAACAATGTTGGAATTATCAGCAACAGTCTTTTGAGAATATATATGCCCATTGAAAATGAGGTTCCTTATGACCACATGCAGTATTAAAATATTAAATAATAATGATTAAACGATGTATAACGAAAAACAGCAATTCAGTAATCATTGAATGATCAGATTATCTATTTTTAAGATAATGCGCTACTTTGCTTTGCTGAATTGGATCAGACCACCAATATTCTAAACCTAAAGACAATTTAGGTTTAACCGCAGGTTGTCGATACATATTCCAATAAGCATACCAATTTTTATCATTACCGTAGGTTAGAATTTGATAATAACCTGCCCGCAATACCCGGTCCAAAGCTTGACTACGAAACACCAATTGCTGACGATTTGGTGCTTGAATCACTTGTTGAATCAACTGATCAACCACAGGATTTTGAATCCCTGAATAATTGTAGTTGCCTACTTCATTCGCCGCTTTACTGCCCCACATTTGTAACTGTTCTACACTTGGGGTCAAAGACTGTGGCATTTCCATAGGTGTCATTTGGAAGTCTGAACGGCGCATGCGTTCGGTATATTGCGGATAGTCAACTTGGCGAATATTGGCCTCTATTCCAAGCTTTTTTAGATTGCGAATATAAGCCAACACAGTTTTTAAATCACTCTCTTGATGAATTAAAAATTCAATGCGAATCACATTCCCTTGTCGATCAACCAGTTTTGCATTTCTAAACCGATAGCCTGCTTTTAACAAAATTGTTCGCGCTGTTAATAAGTTTTGTCGGTTAAAACCACTTGCATCTGAAACTGGATATTTCCAATCCGCCAAAACACCTTGCCGTTGCAAAGCATTAAGCTGAGTCAAATACGGTTTTAAAATTTGAAGTTCTTGCGAATTTGGTTTACCTGTTGCTGCCAATTCACTGTTTTGAAAATGACTTTGTAGGCGAATATTTTGCCCATACAATAATGCTTTATTGATCCATTCAAAATCATAAGCATAGCTTAATGCCTGACGAAAATAGATATCATTGAATGGCGCTTTTCGAGTATTAAAAACAAGACTTTGCGTGAGTGCAGGTGTTTGTACTTTGGAAATATATTGCTTAACCATAGCTGCTTTCACCGCAGGAAAATGATAAGCCGTGACCCAATTACGTGCTTTCTTTTCTTGGTGAAAGGTGTATTGTCCAGATTTAAAACCTTCAAAAGCAATATCAGGGTTTCGATAATAGACGTATTTTATTTGATTAAAATTATAACGCCCACGATTGATAGCGAGGTCTTTTCCCCAATAATTTGGATTACGTTTATAAGTAATACTCCGCCCTGCATCGATATGCTCAATTAAGTAAGGACCTGAACCTAAAATAGGTTGTAAGGTCACTTTACTATAGTCTTTATTTTTCCAGTCTGCTTTTGAATAGATTGCGATTTTTGCCAAAATCAGTGGCATATCTGCATTATGATTGGATTTGAAAGACATTTTAACGGCATGTTTCGACAAAACTTCTGTCTTCGCCAAATCAGACAAATACATTTGAAAGCCAAGATTTGCTTTACTTTGAATTGTATCAAAAGAAAATTTGACATCTTCTGCGGTAACAGGCGTGCCATTACTAAAACGTGCTTTGGGATTTAAATGAAAAATAACGAATTTGGTTCTTTGCGGATCATAACTGACTCTTTCAGCCAACAGCGGATACAACACACCGGGTTCATCAAGCGAGCTATCCATCAAGGTATCAAATAAATAATTGACCCCATCGGTTGCACTTCCCTTCCCATTCATACTGTTAAGATTATCAAAAGTCCCATTACTTGCCATGCTGATATAACCACCTTTCGGTGCATGGATGTTGGCATAAGGCATTGCCTGAGCATTGGCATATTGGGCGCTATTGTGTAAGGCAATGTAGGCTGTCGTCTGTACAGCGGCTTGTACATTAAAACCCATCACACACACACCCAATGCAGGTAGGATAAAACCTACAGCAATGCTCAAACGCATGAGCTGATTTCCTTTAATCTAAATGAATCTCAAAATTTTAAATTAAAGATTTGGGACTTTAATTATCGTACCAATACGTAAAGAAGCATTTGATTTCATATCATTCATTTCAGCAAGCTCATCGGTATCAATACCAAACTTACTTGCCAAACGGATGAGCGAATCACCACTTTTGACTTTGTATTCAGTTACTGTCTTAGGCACACGTAACGTTTGTCCACGTTGCAAACCTGCACGAGCACTCAAATCATTTAACTCAGCCAACTCTTGAACTGAAATACCAACACGACTTGCAATCGCATTCAGTGATTCACCAGACTTCACTGTATAACTTTCAGTATTCTTCGTAGATACTTTTGATGATGATTTCGCAGAAGCTTTTAACTCGTCCTTGTCTTTTTCTTTAGATAGCGAGGATTTACTGGGTAATTCCCCATCAACTTTTAGGCGTTGCCCGACTTGTAAAGCCTCATTACGGCTCAAACCGTTCAATTCACTTAAAAATGACAACTGCAATTTGTACTTTCTTGCAATACTTGCCATGGTTTCACCAGACTTAACAATATGAATATCTTTGCCTGATAGCTCTGATTTTTCATCATTTTTTGTGTTAGATCTTTCTTTCACTGTTGGTTCTGGCGTACCTGTTAATTTAAGTTTCTGACCGACCAATAACCCTGAGTTGCTTTGTAAATTATTCAAGTCTGCAATTTGACTCACTTGCAAATTGTATTTATTGGCTACAGCAATCAAGCTATCGCCAGATTGAACTGTATAAGTATCTGGTGTTGAACTACCCGCAGGAATCTTAATCACTTGCCCTGCCATCAAACCTTTAGCTTTGGATAAATTATTTAATTCAACTAACTCAGATAAAGTGATTTTTGACTGACTCGCAATACTAGATAAGGTATCACCACTTTGGACTTTGTAATTTTCAGTCTTATACGCAACATCCGCTTTTACATTCTTAAACTTACTTTGGTCAATCACTTTTGATTCAAGCTTCGAGTCTTGCTTAGCGTCT
Organism: Acinetobacter rongchengensis; assembly: GCF_003611475.1. Taxonomy (GTDB): domain Bacteria; phylum Pseudomonadota; class Gammaproteobacteria; order Pseudomonadales; family Moraxellaceae; genus Acinetobacter; species Acinetobacter rongchengensis. The sequence goes on from NZ_RAXT01000003.1 coordinate 42,915, forward strand.
TCCTCTTTCATTTCATGTAAAGGCACATTAATTTTTTGCCCCACATATAAGCTACTTGCAATATCCAAACCTGGTGTTAAATCTGCCAACTCAGCTACAGACAAAGCATAACGATCTGCAATAACTTTGAGATATTCGCCACGTTTCACCACATAATTTTTGGTTTTAATTTTTGCGACAGGTTTAGATGTATCAGCACGAACAACCGTCTTGCTAATTTCAGACAATTTATTGTCTGCAACATCTTTTAATTTTAACTTCTGCCCAACAAATAAATTACTGCTGGTATTTAAATTGTTATAGCTTGCCAACTGTGAGATAGATAAATCAAACTGATCTGCCACACTGGTCAGGCTATCATTTGGCTTAACCACATAAGTCGTTGGTGAGTTATCTACTGTTTTCTTAGGACTAACAGGTGCATCAATCTGCGGTTTTGCGTCATACAGATATAATGTTGCGCCAACAAATAAAGTACCATTCGGATCAACTTGGTTCCATTTGGCAATGTCACGCCAATTAACACCGTTCTTCAATGCGATTGTCGCCAAAGTATCACCTGAAAGCACAGTATAAGTACTGCGTTTACCTTTTGGAGGTTCTACAACAACTTCACTATCTGTCTTTTTAAAGCTTTTACCTTGATTAAGTTTAGCTTCTTCAGAATTTGCAGGCGTAGTATCAGCAAGACCTTTTGGATAAGCAAAACCAACAATATTTTCTTTCCCTTGCACTTCCGCAACAGATTGACTGGTTTGAATTGCGGTGAGTTTAATCTTGCCATCATAAGGATCGACAATTTCAGTCCCTTGTGGAGCAATCGCCTTAATTTCTTGAACGACTTGTTCTTTTTCTGCCTGAGAAGCTTGTGGTTCTAAAACTTGCTTAACTGTTTCTTTTTCACCTTCTGCTTGAATTGCAGCGAGAATTCGAGCTTTTTCTTGCGCAGAAATTGGCGGTTCAACGGCAACGGGCTTCACATTGGCTGCTGTAGTGACAGCGACTGGAATACGAGGTGCACTCGGTATATCGGCATTGGCAGCAAATCTAGCCAAAGCCTCTGAACCTTGAGGCGTATTTTTTAAAGTACTTAATGGGCTAACAGCACTTGAGGACGTGGTACTTGCTGTTCTGTTATTACTTGCTGTTCTGTTATTACTTGCTGTTAAAGCTGGTGGTGCAGTTCTTGCTGGATTAATAGTTTGCGTAACTGTTGTCGTTACAGGTGTAGGTGTCAATGGGGTGGTTGCTGTGGTTGGCCCGTTATTACTTGCCCACAATCCACCATCATAACTTGGCTTTAAAGCTCTTAATTTAGCATCGACGGTTGGGCTAACATCTGCTGGGATCAAAATACGCAATGTACTTGATGCATCAATCGTTTCACCACGATGCCCTGGGTTAAGAGCATATAATTCTGCACGGCTGAGTCCAGTCATTGAAGCTATTTGATTGAGTTGAACCCCTGCAGGAACATTTACTTCTCTAAAATGGGCACGGTTTGCAATTGGCGGTAACGATACCCCATATTTTGATGGGTTTTTGATGATTTGCGCTACAGCTAAGAAACGCGGTACATAGTTCATGGTTTCTTGAGGCAATCTCAAAGACCAATAATCTGTAGGCAAGCCTGCTGCTTGGTTACGGTTAATCGCTTGTTGAATACGCCCCGGGCCAGCATTATAAGCCGCTAAAGCCAATTCCCACGATCCAAACTGATTATATAAACTACCTAAGAACTCATATGCTGCACGTGTCGACTCCACCACATCACGGCGGCCATCATACATACTGGTTTGTCTTAAACCGTAGATTTTTCCTGTACTTGGAATAAATTGCCACATACCTGCAGCTGCTGCACTACTGGTTGCAGCAGGGTCGTATGAACTTTCAATAATAGGCAATAAAGCCAATTCAGTGGGTAAACCACGGCGTTCAGCTTCTTTAACGGTATGATAAAGATAACGTGACGCACGTGCGCTCAAACGATCAATATAAGGCTGACGAGACACAAACCAGCTTCGTTGCGCATCGATACGAGGATCCCAATGATCTTCATTCATTTTAAAACCAACAGTCATACGTTTCCAAACGTCACCGTGCTTTAAAATTAGTAAGCGATCGCCCTCTACAGCACGCATATCTGTTGCGGACAATAGATCTTCGAGCGAATCTAAACTGCTCGCATCCAACATGCCTGTTTGTTTTGAGGTTTGAACCTTAGAATTGGATGGCGTTGAGGAACAACCTGTAGTCAAACCCACTGCGGCAAGTGCAGATGTTAATAACGATAATTTAAAGAAAACAGACGCAGTAGGTTGCCACACCATTGTGGTAGCTTTAGACATAAGGGTTCCGAACAACATTTAGTAAATTATTTTATCTCTGCCATTTTAGTAGAGCTATAGGCTCATACAAGGCAAAATTTGAATGCGAATTGCATACAAATGTTACAAGAAATTAAAAAAATCTCAGTTCATGCGCAGAAAACGCTGATTTGCGTATACAATAAATTCTTAAAACGCTATGTTCAACTCTTTCTTTACTTTCATTGGTTATTACTATGTCACAAACAATCACTCTTTATGTCGATGGGGCTTGTAAAGGCAATCCAGGTCCGGGTGGCTGGGGTGCATATATCATAACCCAAGCTGAAGAACATAAACTGTGTGGTGGTGAATTAGATACAACCAATAACCGCATGGAGTTAACCGCAGCGATTGAAGGGATTGCGTTCTGCCCTATGGATGCCAAATTGATTATTTGGACAGATTCCAACTATGTCAAACGTGGGATTACAGAGTGGATCTCTGGTTGGAAAAAGAAAAATTGGAAAGATGTGAAAAATCCTGATCTTTGGCAAAAGTTAGATCAAACCTGCCAAGGTCGTGAAATTGAATGGAACTGGATCAAAGGCCATGCAGGTCATGCAGGCAATGAAATGGCCGATCAATTGGCCAATTTAGGAACAGAGCAAACCTTAAAAGCAAAATCACCTAGTCGTTCTGTAACCACATCGCCGATTACGACTATACAAAATATTTCTGAAACCGATCATAAAGATCAAGATAAAAAAAAAGTAGAAAGTGATTGGTTATTCGATGATCCGTTTGGTTTTGACTTGATAGAAGATGAAGAAGTCATTGAAGAAATCATCGTTACCGAGTCAGTGCCGCTTGAACCTCAACACACCGATACCCAAAACCCAATTGAAGCAAATAAAGCAATGACTGAAGAAATAGCAAAACCTGATGATTTAAGTCCTGAGATGCCTAACTCAGAAGATGCTATTGATCAAATTGAAAATAATGAAGAGATTCAACATTCAAATCATCTAAAGACTGTTTCAAATGTGCATCCACATATTGTGATTACCCCTGCAACGCTTCATTTACAAGGGCCTAGACAATTTATCCTTGATACAGAAACCACAGGTTTTTATTATCAAGACAGTGACCGAATTATTGAAGTCGGTGCGATTGAAATGATCAATCGTAAACTGACTGGAAGTTCGATTCATATTTATATCAATCCTGAAAAACCTGTTGGTGACTCAGAAGCAATTCACGGTATTACAGACGAATTTTTAAAAGATAAACCTAAATACGCTGAAATTGCACAGGTGTTATTTGACTATTTAAAAGACAGTGAAATTATTGCCCATAATGCAAGCTTCGATATGAACTTCTTAGATATGGAGTTTAAACGTACGGGCTTACCTGCGTTATCGGAAGTCTGTCAAGTCACAGATACTTTGGCAATGGCCAAAAATAAGCATCCGGGACAAAAAAACTCATTGGATGCTTTAGTCCGTCGTTATGAAATTCCACAACGAGATCGTACCTTCCACGGTGCATTGCTCGATGCTGAGATTTTAGCTGACGTTTACTTAGCCATGACAGGCGGACAAGTATCTTTTGACATGGATGCGATTTCTGCACATACTGAGCATGGTCAAGGGAACGTTGCGCGACAAAGACTCGAACTTGATCTTCCAGTCATTGCTCCTTCTGATGAAGAATTAGATGCGCATGAGAACTGGGTCAAACAATACCAAGAGAAATACGGGGAAGCCTGCATTTTTGCAAAATAAAATTGGCATTAAATCGCTATTTTTTTCTGTAAAGATTTCATTCTTCAGCTATATTAAAACTTAGAAAAATTAGCCTTATTATGAGGCTAAAAATAGAACATTTAGATACCCTGGATAGGTGCAGATCAATGTCTTACCAAACCTCTATACATTTTGATCCGACGGCATTACTTATTATTAAAAAAGAAGTCGATAATTCAATTCTACAAGTAGAAGCAGCTGTGAGCAGCTTAGTTGAAGATCAAACTTTACCTTTCGGTATTGATGATGCTTTAAGTCAATTGGAACAATGTGCTCATGTACTCATGCTGATTGACATGCCTCAAGTTGCTAGAATTACGGAATTAGCTGCACAGCTAATGCGTAAAATCATGCAAAACCCACGTGATATCAATACACAAGAAGTGATTGCTTTGAGCGAAGGGACGACCATGCTCAAACGCTATATTGAGTTTAGTTGCTTGCGTGAAGTTAAAGTTCCACAGTTTTTACATGACACTTTAAATCATTTAGAACAAGTATTAGGACTTGAATTGACCCCTGAAGGTCAAGCGATTGTTCCGCTACTCGATTGTGTTACCCCAAACTTTAAACTTCCACAATCACCTGAATTAGAAAAATCAGTTTATGTGCATAAGTTGTATAAGCTATGTTTACATAAATTATTGAAACAACAAGAAACTGAGCTTGATCTACAAGGCTTGAAATTGGTCGGTGCTTATTTAGAAAACTTTTCTAAAGAGCAAGCAAGTGCACAATATTGGGCGTTGGTTGCAGTTGCTTTAAATCAAATTGACAATATTCTTTTGAATGATGCACGTCTAAGAACCCTAATCGGTATTGAAACCAATATTTCGCTGTTCCTCAAAGACCAACAAGGTTTTAAAGCCTCTATTTTAGACACTGCAAATATCTTGAGCATTTGTATTAGCCAAGAAGATGATGTTTCGCAACATATTCGTGAGCAAATCAATGTCGGTGAGGATATTTTAACAGATACCCAACTACAAATTTTTAGCCGTCATTTGTATGGTCCTGACTTAGATACGATTCATACTGTGAGCCAATTGATTACCGATGAAATGTCACAAATCCGTAATGATATTGAGTTTAACTATCAAAATATGAGTAGTGAAAAAGCGCAAGAACTCAAAGTGAAGCTGAATGATCTCGCTCATGTTTTTAAAGTTTTGAACTTAAATGAAGCCTATATAGAACTGAAACAACAGGCCGACCTTTTAGCTCAAGACAATATGCTCAAAGATGAAAGTTATGTTCAACAATTGATGAATAGTATTTTATCTGCAATGAATTCAATTGGTATTTTAGAGCGTAATTACACTTCGAATCGTCTACAGTTAAAAGTGAATAATCTACAGATTTCTTTGGATCGTCTAGATGAAGCACACGCTGCTTTACTGACTGAAACCAAAACAACTGCGGATTTAACGGCGAACACACTGATTCAATATCTACAAGATAATCAATTGAGTAACTTAGCAACAATCCCATCGCAACTGAGGGAAATTGCTGGAGCTATGTTATTTCTTTCTGCGAAAGATGGACAAAAAGCTTTATTAGCAGCAGCAGATTTTGTACAAGCCCAACTGACCAAAGAACAAGGCTTAGATGCTCAACAAATTAATCATTTGCTGGATGTCTTGGCGAGTGCAGATATGATGATTGAAAATCTGCAAAATAAACAACCTGTTTTACAGGCAATGTTTAATGTTGCATTAACCAGTAGTCAAAAATTGAAATCGGTTGCCTAATGTCTGAATTATCACTTGCTTATATTTTTCATCATCACCAACTTTTAGTGGATAAAAATCTTCAACTTCCCAAAGTTGAAAAACTAGCAAGTGATATTGGTTTTAGCTCGGGTGATCAAGTCATCGCCCGAGATCTTTTAGCAGATGATGCTATTCCTGAGGGATATCAACTCATCCCCATCCGTCAGCTTATTTCTCAGTGGACTAAACCACAATTTGAACAAGCCAGCCGTGCAGTACAACTCTTAGAATGGCGTAGAAACCATAAGTTTTGTAGTCATTGTGGGCATAAAACAGAAGTGCATCCTGTTGAATATGCAATGGTTTGTCCAGCTTGTCGTTATCATCAATACCCTCGTGTGCAACCCTGTGTGATTACCGTAATTACACGTGGTCAAGATGAAATTCTGTTGGCAAAAAATGCAAAAAATACCAGCAATATGTATGGCTTAATTGCTGGTTTTGTCGAAGTTGGCGAAACTTTGGAAGAAGCCGTGAAAAGAGAAACTTTGGAAGAAGTCGGTTTACATGTAAAAAATGTCACTTATTTATCCAGTCAGCCATGGCCATTTCCAAGTAACCTCATGTTGGCATTTAAAGCTGAATATGAATCGGGTGATATCGTGTTGCAAGAAGAAGAAATTAGCGATGCTCAATTCTTCAAATTTGATCAACTTCCAGAAACACCATTCTCAGGCAGTATCGCCCACGCCATGATTGAGCACGTGATTCACAATACCCCCATGCAGCTAGATTAAGCCTTGTAACATTCAGTATTCAACAAATAAAAAAATACCTAGCAATAGCTAGGTATTTTTATTTTTAGCTGTTTTTAAATATATTATCCAAAATATGAATGATTTCAGAACGTGTTTTAAAGAATCGACTAAATAAACTCGACACACTTCCCATAATTGTAATATGACCAGTTTTTGGAATCACACGTATTTCGCAATGATTCCCCTTTTGTTCAAGTTGCAATTTAAAGTCTAAAGAATTTGAATCTTCCACGATTTGATCATTTTCAGCTAAAAACAAATAATGCTTTACTGCATTGGTTTCTACAAAATAATAAGGCATTACTTGTTGAAACGGTACCGTTTGGTCAAATGCATCCTTAGCCAAAGGATCACCTTTATAATCAAAATGATAAGGCCCAGCAATACCAATCATTGCTTTGATGTTTTGCTTAATCTGTAAATCATAATGCTGTGGGTGATACAACAACGAGGCAATGTTAAATGCACCTGCAGAATGGCCCATGAGTGCAATATTGGCTGTTGAAATACCCAATTTAGTTTGTTGCTGTTGTAAATAATTCAAAGCAACAGCTAAATCTGTCATATAGCTTGGAAACTTATGTTCAGGAGCAAGATGATAATTCATCACCGCAACATCATAGCCAAAACGACTGAATGCTTCGCCTACAAATTTATAAGCACTTTTATCGCCATGACTCCACGCTCCACCATGCACAAAAATAATCAGTGGTTTGTGTTTATTTTGATCCGAAATATAAAGATCCAAACGTTGTCGAGCTTTCAAACCATAAGCGATATTCGGCTTAATGGAATAGCCCTTTTTCGGGGTCAATCCATTGAGGGTAATACTACCTAAATCATATAAGCGGAAATCTTTATACTGCGATTTAAGACTTTCCAATTGTTTAACGATTTGATCTTTTAAAGGACGCAACTTATTGTTGAATAACATTCTTGCTTGGCTCGGCAGCATCAGGATCAATCGCAACTGGCGTCTGAACATCAGGTTGCGTATTATTCATGACAGGTGCTGTAAATGATGATGATTGGATTGAATGATTCCCTTGCTCGATATTATCAATCAAGGTCACAATTTTAGTTACATTTCCAACCTTTTGTAAAACATCATTTAAGTCTGCAATTTCAGCATTATTTAAACGACCTAAAACATATAACACACCATCTTCGGTATGTATAAGCACTTTATTGTCTGAAACAACAGGTGCTTTCATAATCAAACCACGTGTGTTGGCCGTAACACTCGCATCTTGCATAATCGTGCTATAACCAATTTGATTGCCCACAGTAATATAATTATGTACTGCTTTTACATCACTCATTGCACGTAAATTGTCTTCAGCCAATTGCTTTAAATGCGCATCAGGCACCTGCCCTGTCAGCAATACGTTGCTATGAAAACTGCTGATATTGACACGAGATTGCTTAAAACGAGCATCGAGTTTATATAAATTTATTTTCGCAGTACGTTCAATAGAAGAGTCAATGAACACTTGACCTAAAGATCTAACACCACTTTCTGTTCCTACAGGTGCAGAACCTGTGCCACCTGAGATAAAACTTGCGCAACCAGACAAACTTGCTACACACATCATGGTTATGACAATACGCTTTAACACTCAGCAAAACTCCTGTTGAATTTAGCGCTAAAACCATCCAAATGGAAAGCCTACACACTAAAATATTCTATATTTTTTAAGTAACTATGAAATAACGATACTTGAATTTTCAATCACAGATTAATCAAGTCCGCATCTAAAGTAAATGCATTTTCAATCCATGCTTGATCATAAGAGATTTGAGTAAAGTCTTGCTGTACGTTTTTTGCAATTTTATGATGTAAATCAAAACTGATGACATCAAAACGACAATAATATTGTTCATAATCAGGATGATCTTGTAAAAACATTAAGGCAGTTTTTAATAATTTTTTTTGCTTAGATAAACTGACCACTTCAAATGCTTTGCCTAGCTGTGTCGGTGTTCTGGCTTTAACCTCAACAAAAACAAGATTTTTTTGATATTCAGCAATAATATCAATCTCCCCAAATCGGGAAAAATAATTTAATTTTAAAATTTGATAATGATGGCTGAGCAAGATATTGACCGCCTCCTGCTCCGCCCATTGACCTAAACAATTTTTTGCCATGATAAAGAATACTGTAATTTTGATCATCAATCAGAATCTATAATGCCACTAAATTATTCTTAGAGCGTTCAAAACATTGCGGAATACGTTCAACACGGTTACCTTCGATTTTAATTTTTCCAGTACGCCCTTTAAATGTTAAGTTTTTAACTTTTGGGTTCAGTACAAAATGCTCAGCAATATGCCATGCATCGCCACCAAATGCGTATAATCGCTGATACGGTAATGATGTCGGTTTATCTTTATAAGCTTGAATGACATCTCCCCATTCAGCGATATACAATGCAGGAACATCACAAAACTTCATTCCCTTCGGTAAAGCTGTTTTTTCATTGACTGCAATCGCTTGAGTATAAATATTTTTTTTCTGTAACTTCTTTAAACTAGACAACCATTCATTTGAACCCAACAATAAAATACCTTCACTTTTCCCTTTAACACTTGGCATCTCATCAACTGGGTCAACCTCGCCTCGATAATTCAAAAATAATGCATTGAGAAAGTTAATCGATTCCGCTTCAGCTCCTTTTTCCCTCACCACATATAATTTTGAAACCCGATCATGGTGAATATAATCCAGTAACGCTAAAGCATCATCATTTTTTGAAAGGCTATATTGCCAAACATTTTTATGGGTGGGATAAACCTCATTCAATGCCAAAACAGGTACTTTAGGTTTAAGCTTAATTAAAGCCTCCACATCAGGGCGAGCCAATGGCCCAATAATCATTTGGGTCTTTCTATTGACATTCTGCTTTAAAATTAATTTGAGCGATTTCTGTTCTGAATTGACAAATTTTAGTGGAATATTGTTATTACCAACTTGATATGCACTTAATATCCCCTGTTTGATACTTAAACCTGCTCGCGACATCGGGCCAGTTTCAGGTAAAATAACCAAAACCTCTGCATGAATTTGGATTGTAAATCCAATTATTCCGAGCAACGCCATTCTTTTTATACAATTCAAGACTATTTTATTCTTCATGGAGAACCTTATGAGTGCTCAATTATTTGTCGTAGCGACCCCAATTGGGCACTTTGATGATATGACTTTTCGTTCTATTGAAATTTTAAAGTCTGTTTCAGTGATTGCGGCAGAAGATACACGCCAATCTGCTCAATTATTAAAACACTATAATATATCAACTCCGCTCACAGCGTGCCACGATCACAATGAAAGTAACAAAATTGATATAATTATCGAAAAATTAAAAAATGGTGATGATGTTGCACTTGTTAGCGATGCAGGTACACCTTTAATTAGCGACCCAGGTTTTAAACTGGTTCGTGCTGCGCAGGAAAATAATATCCGTGTGATTCCTGTACCAGGAGCATGTGCTGCAATTGCTGCATTAAGTGCAGTAGGCTTACCAAGTGACCGCTTTAGTTTTGAAGGTTTTTTATCTTCAAAACAGTCACAACGTCTATTACAACTTGAAAAATTAAAACATGAAACTCAAACCATGATCATCTATGAGGCACCACATCGTATTTTAGACAGTGTTAAAGATATGGCTCAGGTTTTTGGCGAGGATCGCCCTGTTGGTTTCGCACGTGAAATTACCAAAACCTTTGAAACCATTAAAAAAATGACGTTGTCGGAATTGGTGAGTTTTATTGAAAATGATCGCAATCAGCAAAAAGGTGAAATTGTATTAGTGATTGGTGGTGCGCCTGCTGAAAAAGATCTAGATCAAGAAAAACTAGATAAGCTGTTACTACGCTTGCTCGAAGACCTTTCAGTCAAAGCCGCTTCACAATTGGCTGCGGATTTAACAGGTGTTAAGAAAAAAGTCGCTTATCAACGTGCTTTAGAATTGACGGATAAAGCTTAAACACATCACAAAAAAAATTTAGAAAATTTAAAATCCTCCCCAACCCTCCTTTTTCAAAGGAGGGGGTGTCAATTTGACAGATATCATGCACAGCCTGATTTCAACGATAGACAATCAAAACCATTAAGATTTATTCAATCTCAACGCATTAATCACCACAGACAATGAACTCAGTGACATCGCAACTGCTGCCAACATTGGGGTCAACAACAAACCGGTTAATGGATAGAAAATACCTGCTGCAACTGGTACACCTAAACCATTATAAACAAAGGAAAATACAAGATTTTGCTTCATGTTGCGCACACCTTGTTTTGCCATATGTAAAGCATCCGCAACACCACGAATATCACCTTTGACCAAAGTCACTTGCCCTGTTTGTTTGGCAATATCCGTTCCCGTACCCATTGCGATACCCACATCTGCCTGTGCCAAAGCTGGTGCATCATTGATACCATCTCCAGCCATTGCCACTACTTTACCTTGTGATTGATACTGTTTCACAATATTCAACTTTTCAGTCGGATCGCAATTTCCGTATACATGTTCAATACCTAGCTCTTTCGCTACCAATTGCGCATTTTTCTCATGATCACCTGTCGCCATAATCACTTCAATACCATCGGCATGTAATTGATCAATCACTTGTTTAGCATTGGCTTTAATTGCATCGTGTATCGCGATATAAGCTAAAACTGTTTGCTCATTGGCCAAGAAACTCAGCACATCACCCGTTTCGCGTATCTGCTCGATTTGCTGTAACGTATTTGCATCCATGTTTAAATTTAAGTTTTGCAAAAGCTTCTGACTTCCGATATATACCATTTCACCATCAATCGTGCCTTTAACGCCAAAACCAGTGACATCTTCAAAATCATTAATTTGAATTAAATCCTTAGCTTCAACTAATTTGGTTAAAGTCTGTGCAATCGGATGCGTTGAATATTGTTCTAAAGATGCAATCCAACGCTCTGCTTGCTGTTGATCTATTTGATTAGATAACAGCTTAATCGCTTTCAAGCTTGGTTTTCCTTCAGTTAAGGTTCCTGTTTTATCGACCACAACCACATTGACCTTACTCAAAGCTTCAATCGCTTCAGCATTTTTAAATAACACACCTTTTTGTGCAGCACGACCTGTGGTTGCCATCACAGACATTGGGGTCGCAAGTCCTAATGCACATGGGCATGCAATGATCAATACGGCAACAGCACACATCAAGGCTAAATCAAAATTTGCTCCGCCAAACACCATCCATGCAATAAAGGTAAATACACTAATCGCTAAAACAACCATCACAAAGTATTTAGCTACCACATCTGCCATCTTTTGTAACGGTGCTTTTGAACGCTGCGCATCAGCGACTGTTTGAATCATTTTAGCAAGTGTAGTCTGCGTTCCCACTGCTGTAGTTTCAATACGAATCGAACCTTGTTGATTGACGGTTCCACCAATCACATGATCTCCCTTTTCCTTTTTCACAGGAACAGGTTCGCCTGTCATCATCGACTCATCAATATAGGTTTTACCTTCAAGCACAACACCATCTAAAGGCACTTGGTCACCAGATGCAATCTGTAAAATATCACCTTGTTTTATCTGAGCAATCTCAACTTCGACAGCTTGACCATTTTCAATACGTTTGGCTTTATTGGGTTGTAACTTGAGCAAAGCACGTAACGAATCCGCAGTTTTAGAACGTGCTTTTAACTCCATGATTTGACCAAGTAAACTCAAAGACACAATCATACAAGCTGCTTCGAAATAAACTGCAACACCATGCCCTGTCTTAGCTTCCATCGGAATCAAGGATGGGAAAATGGTTGCCACCACACTGTACATAAATGCAGCAAGTATCCCAACACCAATCAAACTCCACATATTTAAATGCCAAGTTTTATATGAAATCCAGCAACGTTCTAAGAATGGCCAACCTGCCCAAAGCACCACAGGAATGGATAGAACCAATTCAATCCAAGGCTGAATATGCTGTGGAATAAAAGTGTGAATATGTGAACCCATTGCCAATACAAAAACAATCAGGGTGAGTGGTAAAGTTTTCCAAAAACGATTTGAAAAATCGACCAATTCAGGATTTGGTCCCTCATCCAAAGTCGGTTGCATTGGCTCTAAAGCCATACCACAAATTGGGCAAGTTCCTGGGCCTTTTTGCACAATTTCAGGATCCATTGGACAGGTGAATAACACATCATCCATACCTTCTGGCGCTGCACGTTGATCCATCGGAATCAGATAGGGTTCAGGATCATGTATAAACTTATCCAAACAAGATGGATGACAAAAATAATAAGTTTGACCCTGATAATCTGTTTTTAAAGCAGTATCTTGTTCTACCGACATTCCACAAACAGGGTCAATTGCAGTATTACTCTGATCCGCATGCTGACTATGCGAATGATGTTCATGCTTAACTCCTGAATGATTGTGTTGCGTATGGTTTCCACCACTGCAACAACTTGATGTTTTAACAGGCTCAGGCTTTTCATCACCACAACATGCAGCACTTTGTGGTTGAACTTCTTTAATTTGAGTTGCTTTTGAAGGCTGAGTTTTACCACTACAACCACAGCCTGACTTTGTTTTGACTTGTGAATCGAGATATTGTTCAGGATCTACCGTAAATTTATTCAAACAACAATTACAACAGAAATAATAAGTTTCACCCTGATAGTTTGTATGCGGCTTGCTTAGATCAGTCACGGTCATTTTACAGACAGGATCGATGTATTCAGTTTGAGCTTCAGCCTGATCAGTTCCACAGCAAGATGCTGTTGATTTCACTTCTGCTGCTTTAACTTCTGTAGTTTTGCCACCACAGCAAGTTGAAGGCTTAGATTGTTGATCTTTGGACTGAACATTTTGCACATCTTTCTGCAACTCTTTTTGTAAATAGCTTTGCGGATTTTGCATAAACTTCTGTTGACAACGATCACTACAGAACAGATATTTTTTATTTTCATATTCAAAAGAATGCGCTGAATCTTCAGACACACTCATCCCGCATACAGGATCAATTTTCACCAATTCCAATGTAGATTTATGTCCTGAACAGCAACTTGAATTTTCATGTCCACTCATCAGACTCACCTCTTTTCTTTTTTGATTGTGTTAAGATAAAGTCTGTACCTAGGTACAGAGTCAAGTCTTTTTTTGAGGTTTTTATGATCACGATCGGAAAACTTGCCAAACAATGTCATGTGAGTGTAGAAACAATTCGTTATTATCAACGGATTGGTTTATTACGTGTCCCTGAAACGACAACCAATTACCGTTATTATAATGATCAGGATATTGAAACATTAAGTTTCATTCAAAAAGCCAAAGATGCGGGTCTACAGTTGAGTGAAGTGCAAGAGCTATTAAATTTACAAATGAATGACCGTGAGCAAGTCCGTGATGTGATTCAACAACGCTTAGAAAAAATTGATCAACGTATTCATGAGTTAGAATCACTAAAAATACGTCTCAGTACTTGGATTGATGAATGTAAAACCACAACTGAAAATTGTTGTCCAATTTTAAAAGCACTAAAACAGTAATGTTTATGACTCAGCAAACTTCAACTTTACGACAACAATTAAGAAAACAACGCCGAAATCTCAATCGTTTTCAGCAAAGTATTTCTAGCACTCAATGTTTACAAAAAATTTTAAACTGCTCCCAATTCCACACTGCAGAAAAAATCGGATTATATTTAGATGCCTTTGGCGAAATACAGACAAAAAAAATAATCGAGCAATGTTTTGCTCAAAATAAAAGCGTTTACTTACCCATGATTTGCAACATGAACCATCACTTGGTCTGGGTAAAAATTTCACGAAATATTTATCGTAATAAACGATTTAACTTACACCGTTTAGGCATGCGAGAACCCATGGCAAGCCGTGGTATTCATGTTTCACATTTAGATCTATTAATCATGCCATTGCTCGCCTGTGACCGCTACGGCACACGTATGGGCATGGGTGGTGGATTTTATGATCGAACATTGGCTTCTGCGCCATACAAACCATTCCGCTTAGGTTTAGGTCATGATTTTCAGTATTTAAATATAAGTTTAGATCGTCATGCTTGGGATCAAACTTTAGATGCTTTTATTTGTCCATCAAAGAGCTTTTATTTTCGGCGTAAATAACAGGACAAATTACAGTGAATAATCATTTTTATTCACTGTAAAGAGCATGCTCAATAGCCTATTTCTAGGCAAAACGATTGTGATCTTAGTCGCTATACTTAGCATTATTTTTTATAAAAATAGTATAAAATAAGCAAAGGATGAAAACTCTTTCTCTGACAATTCAGCCAATTCAACCATAAAGCCCTCATATAAAATCAACAACTTGTAAATAATTTTACATTTTATTTGGCAATGCCCTTGTAATTTTCAAATTAGCAATCACTATAAAAACATGGCAACACCGTTGTCACTCATTAGGAGTGCCCATGTCTGAGATTATTATGAATCAAGAAAGCTTAGAGCTACAGGTTCCAAGTGTATTACCGCTTTTAGCGTTACGTGATGTTGTGGTTTATCCGCACATGCAAATCGCGCTATTTGTAGGTCGTGAAAAATCGATCAATGCAGTTGATGTGGCTCGTAACAGTGACAATTTAGTATTTGTGGTTGCACAAAAAGATTCGCTTACAGAAGAAATTGATCACGACAACTTATATCAATACGGTACTGTCGCGAAGATCGTGCAAGTTGTGAATCACGAAAACGATGAAAACTGCATAAAAGTATTAATTGAAGGCTTACATCGTTCTAAGCTGGTTGAAATCATTGATAATGGTGAATACCTTTCTGCTGAACATGCATTAAGCCCGATGACTGTTGATGTTAATGCATCAACGCAAGCAACACGTGTCGAAGAATTACGTGCACTATTCTCCCAATACGCAGAAGCAAAATTGCGTAATGCACGTGAGTTAATCGCTGCGGCAAATAAGATCGATGATTTATTGCAATTATTATTCTTCGTTGCTACGCGTGTTCCTTTGAATATTGATGTAAAACAAAAATTCCTAGAACACGATGCCTTTGAAGCACATTTACAAGAGTTGATGACTTATTTGTTACAACAATCTGAAGAACAACAGATTGAACAAACTTTACATGACTCTGTAAAACGCCAGATGGAGAAAAATCAACGCGAATACTTCCTCAATGAAAAGATGAAGGTCATTCAGCGTGAACTTTCTGACATGAATGGTGGTGCGGAAGATGATGTTGCAGAAATCGAAAAACGATTAGCTGAAGCTGATTTACCTGAACATGTGCGTAAAAAAGCTGAAAACGAATTCCGTAAACTGAAAGCAATGCAACCTGCTTCAAGTGAAGCTGCTGTCGTTCGTAACTATATTGAGGCGATTTTAGATACGCCTTGGAATAAAGCGAGCAAAGTGAGCATTAACTTACCGAAAGCTCAGGAAATTTTGGACACAGACCATTATGGTTTGGACGAAGTTAAAGAACGTATTGTTGAATACTTAGCGGTTCAATCACGTGTCAAAAAACTTCGTGGCCCAATTCTATGCTTAGTCGGCCCTCCAGGTGTAGGTAAAACATCACTTGGTGAATCGATTGCAAAAGCAACAGGTCGTGAATTTGTACGTATGGCTTTAGGTGGTGTACGTGACGAAGCAGAAATCCGTGGTCACCGTCGTACTTATATCGGTGCGATGCCGGGTAAAATTGTGCAATCGTTGACAAAAGTCGGCGTGAAGAACCCACTGTTCTTACTCGACGAAATTGACAAAATGGCGCAAGACTACCGTGGCGACCCTGCATCTGCGTTGCTTGAAGTCCTAGATCCATCACAAAACAGTAAATTCAATGATCATTATTTAGATCTTGATCTTGATTTGTCTGAAGTGATGTTTATCTGTACTGCAAACAGCATGAACATTCCAGAGGCGCTTTTAGACCGTATGGAAGTGATTCGTCTACCGGGTTATACCGAAGATGAGAAAGTCAATATTGCAGACCGTTACCTTGTTCCAAAAGCAATTAAGAACAATGGATTACGTGCTAAAGAATTGACTGTTCATGAAGAAGCAATTCGTGACATCGTACGTCGTTATACACGTGAAGCGGGTGTGCGTAACCTTGAACGTGAAGTATCAAAAATTGCGCGTAAAGTGGTTAAAGAGTCAGTAAGTAAGAAAGCGAAAAATTTACATATCGATGTAACCGCTGAAAACTTACCAGAATACTTGGGTGCGCATAAATTCGATTACGGTATGGCTGAAACTGAGGCACAAATCGGTCGTGTAAATGGCTTAGCATGGACTTCTGTTGGTGGTGAATTACTCACTATTGAAGTTGCGGCAGTCAAAGGTAAAGGTAAATTCATTACTACGGGTTCTCTCGGAGATGTCATGAAGGAATCAATTACCGCTGCAATGACCGTTGTTCGTACACGTGCTGATGAATTGGGTATTGAAGCTTCTCGTTTTGAGGAAACTGATGTACACGTGCATTTACCTGAAGGTGCGACACCGAAAGATGGACCATCTGCAGGTTTAGCATTAACCACTGCCCTAGTTTCTGCATTCACAGGCATTGCAATTCGTCCAGATATTGCAATGACAGGTGAAACCAGCTTAGGTGGTCGTGCGATGCGTATTGGTGGTTTAAAAGAGAAACTTTTAGCTGCTCATCGTGGTGGGGTTAAACTGGTCTTTATCCCACAAGATAACGTCCGTGATTTGGCTGAAATTCCACAAAACGTGAAAGATGGTTTAGAAATTAAAGCAGTGAAAAGCATCGATGAGATTCTTCCACTTGCATTGGTTGAACAACCTACGCCATTGGTCAAAGCGCCGATTGTGAAAGCCGTTGACGACAGCAAAAAAGCAGCACGTCATTAAGTACTTGTTAAAAGCTTGATACAAAATTAAAGAGCGCTACGGCGCTCTTTTTTTGTTTTACAAATCTGATGGATAGTCTCCATTTATACAGACAAAACAACGCAAAATACTGCCCTTTACAATATTCAAATTTTACTGTTTTCATATTGTCGCATAATCAATAGGCTTGAATAAAAATGCTGAATGATCAGCTGAATCTACAATAAAAGGAATACGCACATGTCAAATCCAGTCTGTTGGTTCGAAATCTATGTCAATGATATGAATAGAGCGAAACAATTTTATGAATCCTTATTCAATCTGCAACTTACCCAACTGAGTGATCCCAATGACACATCAATGGAAATGTGGACTTTTCCATCAGATATGCAACAATATGGTGCAACAGGCTCATTGGTAAAAATGCAAGGAATGTCTGCAGGTTCAAATAGCACCATCATTTATTTTAGTAGCGATGACTGTGCAATTGAGCAAGCAAAAATTGAAGCTGCAGGAGGCCAAATCCAACAAGCGAAAATGTCTATTGGTGAACATGGCTACATCCTATTAGGCGTCGACACTGAAGGGAATGTTTTTGGTGTACATTCTATGAAATAGTCAAATGAATACAATTGAATAAAAGAAATTCTTTTTTATAAATTGTGTCATTTAATCTTTCAAACCGCTTGAAAATGTGTTTAAATTTTAACCATAAAACTCATCAAAAACACTTGAATCATTAGGAAACACCCTCATCTTTATATGGAGCACATTTCTGTTTGTAGTTAATTAACTTCTAAACGATTCTCCAGACGATTAGAAGTTAAAACACAGTCTAACTTTTAAGACTGTGTTTTTTTATGCGCTAAAAAAGCGCATCTTCTATTCTCAGGAATTATTTTTTTTTTCTAAAAGCACATAGGCCAAACCATTGACCACTTCAGCCATTTTATTTAAATTCAGTTTTTCGACTGTATCACCCTTGGTGTGATAATGCTTATTTCTAAAAAAAGCGGTGTCCGTGATCATAATTGCAGGAATTTCAAAATTCCAATAATTCAAATGGTCTGAAAAATCCACACCATGTACAAAGGATGGCGCAATTAAACGCTGACAATCTAGCTGTCTAATGAATTTCATTGAATCACAATAATCTTCACTCAAATTCCGTGAACTAAAATTACTCACAGCGCCAATAAAATTACCATGCTTGGGATAAAATAAAGACAACCCTGAAGGATAATCTTGTACTGGTTTATGGTCAAAGTAACCGATCATTTCTAAAATATAAACAGCCTGAATCTGATCTTTCTGATTTAAAATGGATTTTGCATGTACATAGCTACCCATGTTTTGAGTTCGAAAATAAGGTGGCTCTTCCAAGGTATAAAATACAAAATCCACATTTTGTTTTAGACGTGTCTTGTTGATTGCTAGAATACGTGCCGTTTCAATTACTCCTGCTACACCCGAAGCATTATCATCTGCGCCTTTGAAATTTCCATAAACATCATAATGTGCACCAATAATGACTTTTTGAGCATTTCCTGTCTGCAAATGACAAATCACATTACGATATGTTTTAGTTGCAACTTGATAAGTTTGATATTCACAAGGTATCGCAAATTGCTCAACTTGTTGTTTGATATAGGCCGCAACACGATCTAACTCTTGCACATTTTGATGGTTTCTAAATGCATGCGGCGCAATAATATGATTTAAATAATTTTTTAATCGATAAGGATCGGCTTGACGATACATATTGTTATCAGCATAACTGTGTATTGAAATACAGCCTACTAAAAACAGCATAAACCGTTTGAAAATCGTATTGAAGACGTCTTGAAATTGCATCGATAAACCTAATTTTGAATGTTAATGCACTAATTGCTTGTTATTTAAACCTTGTTATTTAAACCTTGTTATTTAATAAACCATCCTGATTCTCATCCTGAGAAAGATCAATATAGCGTTATAATGCACTATTGCCACGTTAGAAATTGTTAATATGAAAATTCGTATTCTTACCATTGGTCAAAAAATGCCTGCTTGGGTACTTACAGGTTTTGAAGACTATTTCAAACGCATTCAACCTTTTGTACAGACACAAATCCTTGAATTACCCATGGCAAAACGTGGCAAAAATGATTCAGAAGCAGATATTTTGAAGTATCGTCAGATTGAAGGTGACAGCATATTAGCCGCGATAAAACAAAATGAAGTTTTAATCGCACTTGAAGTGGGCGGTCGTGAGTTTAGTACAGAGAAACTCGCTGAAACCATGAAAACATGGATGCTTGAAGGAAATGATGTCGTTTTAGCGATTGGCGGGCCAGATGGTCATTCGGACGCTGTACGTAAAGCAGCGGCTTGGCACTGGTCACTCTCCAAACTGACCTTACCGCATCCTATGGTTCGAGTTATGCTCATCGAACAGCTTTATCGTGCAATGACGATTAACCATAATCACCCATACCATCGGGCGGGTTAAAACTTGATTTGCATATTGTGTGATAGAGTCTAATAAACACGATGAGCGTTGCATAGATGCAACATACTGTTGAAATAAAAGGGCTTATATCATCGTTGAATTTTTGACATTATCGTTGTTAGAAATTAGACCGTTGTTAAACGATGTCAAATATGCATATATCTATTTTTTAATCCAAAAAATTAGCTATATCATAATGATATAAATTAGATGATTCATCCCCAATCTGTTCTTGATTATTTTAAATCAGCAACTGAATAGATTTAACCAAACTCAGTTAAATTTTTGAGTGCATACCAGTTTTAGGCTATCGATATGAATTTACAAACACTCCCTGGTTTATTTATTTCACACGGCTCACCTATGCTCGCGCTTGATCCTGAACAAGTGGGGCCTGCATTACATCGTTTAAGTTTAAACCTTCCAAAACCACATGCGATTATCGTTATGTCAGCCCACTGGGAAAGCGATGCACTCGAAGTAAATACAGGTGTGCGCCCTGAAACATGGCATGATTTTAGAGGGTTTCCTCCAGCACTTTATGAAATGCGATATCCTGCCCCAGGTCATCCTGAACTTGCAGAAGAAATCCTTCATTTATTGGCTGAAGCGCACATTCCTGCGCATGCGAACAGTACTCGACCACGTGATCACGGGGTTTGGATGCCGTTATTGCACATGTATCCAGAAGCAGATATTCCCGTGGTTGAAATTTCATTGCCAATGAATATGAATGCCGATGAAATCTATAAAATTGGTCAAACTTTAGCACCTTTACGTGAAAAACAAATTTTATTGATTGGTTCAGGCAGTATTACCCATAACTTGAGAGAACTTTCTTGGAATGGTCATAATGACAAGGTCCCTGAATGGGCATCGACCTTCCGTAATTATGTGGTCAATAAATTAACACATAGTCAATATGATGCTGTTTTAGACTGGCAAGATATTCCCTATGTTGCAAAAAATCACCCAACGATTGAGCACTTTGCACCACTGTTTTTTGCAATGGGGACAGGCCCGCGTTTCAGTGTTGTACACAGTAGTTTTTCTATGGGTGCATTAGGCATGGATATCTATCGTTTTGACTAATATAAACAATTTCATCACATTTTTTTAATTTTTGTTTAAGTTTTAGCTGAATGGATACATATTGAAACTGAATTCATAAAATGTATCCATATCTTTTAAGGACTGATGCCTTATCCTATAGCCATACTTCTTAAATGTGATTACAAAATGAAATTCAAATATTTAGCTTTGGCTGTTCTTCCATTCGCACTTGCAGCATGTCAATCTGGGGATATTCAAACTTTAGGTGATACTGCTGTGAAAGTATTACAACAACAAAGCAATGCCAATCAGACATTGAGTGCTTATCAATGGTCATACCAACCCGCTGGTTCGACAAAACCGATCGTTTTAAACTTTGATGAACAACGTCTAAGTATTGCGACAGGTTGTAATACACAAGGTTCTTCTTGGAAAATTGAAAATGGCCTACTTTCAGTGGGTAGTTTAATGAGTACTCAGATGATGTGTTCGCCTGAACTGATGAAACAAGAACAATTTTCAACGGCCCTATTCCAAGAGCGTAAAGTTCCATTTGTACTCGACACTGCGAATCCTGAAAAACCAACACTCACATTGATTGCTGCAACGGGTGAAAAAGTTGTATTTACAGGTCAAATGACTGCGGAAACTAAATATCAGTCTGAAGGACAAACCATTTTCTTGGAAATTAGCCCCGAAACCAAAGAATGTTCAGCGGGTGTAATGAAGAAACAATGTTTACTGGTCCGTGAAATTAAATATGCAGATAACGGCGTAAAAACCCAAGTCGATAAAGACTGGACTTTCTTCTATGACGATATCGAAGGCTTTACGCATCGTCCAAATGAGCGTCAGGTGGTTCGTATCAAACGTTATGAAATCAAAAATCCTGCTGCTGATCAGTCAAAATATGCGTATGTACAAGATATGATTATTGAACGTGAGTCTGTAAAAGGAACGCTTTAAGTTCTTCATACTTTAAACATGAGTAAAAAAACCGATGCTTTTGCATCGGTTTTTTTCAATACGAAAGAATATACTAAAAACTAAAAAACACCCTGAGCGAGCATGGCATCGGCAACTTTGACAAAGCCTGCGATATTAGCTCCATTGACATAATTGACTGTGCCATCTTCCTGAATACCATACTTCATACAATTACGATGAATTTCTTTCATAATCGCATGTAAGCGTTCATCAACTTCTTCAAAAGTCCATCCTAAACGGATCGCATTTTGAGACATTTCAAGACCTGATGTGGCAACACCACCTGCATTAGATGCTTTGCCAGGCGCATAAAGAATCTTCGCTTCAACAAATTTTTCAACAGCATCCAGTGTAGAAGGCATGTTTGCCCCTTCAGCAACACAAATCGTACCATTTGCCAGTAGCATTTCTGCATCTTTCTCATTTAATTCATTTTGAGTAGCACAGGGTAATGCGATATCACACTTGATTGACCAAGGACGTTGCCCTTCCAAATACTCAAAACCATGTTTAGATGCAAACTCAGAAATACGACCACGTTTTACATTCTTAAGTTCCATGACTTCTGCTAGCAACTCGTTGGTAAAGCCATCTTTTAGGTAAACCGTACCATTTGAGTCTGAAAGTGAAACCACTTTCGCCCCCAAATACATGGCTTTTTCTGCGGCAAATTGAGCTACATTGCCCGAACCTGAAATCGTCACAATTTTGTCTTTAAAGCTTTGACCACGTGTTTTTAGCATTTCCTCAGCAAAATATACCGTACCAAAACCCGTTGCTTCAGGGCGGGCTAAAGAGCCACCAAAAGATTGCCCCTTGCCTGTAAATACACAAGAAGTATCATTGCTTAATTTCTTCATCATCCCTGCCATATAACCGACTTCACGGCCGCCTACACCAATATCACCTGCAGGAATATCCGTATTTGAGCCTAAATGACGATACAGTTCTATGACCAAAGCTTGGCAGAAACGCATAATTTCACCTTCAGATTTCCCCTTAGGGTCAAAGTCTGAACCGCCTTTACCGCCCCCCATAGGTAAGGTCGTTAAAGCATTTTTAAAAGTCTGCTCAAAGCCTAAAAACTTTAAAATAGAAAGATTGACAGATGGGTGAAAACGCATTCCCCCTTTGAAAGGCCCAATTGCAGCATTAAATTGAACACGGAACGCACGGTTTACTTGGGTTTGTCCTTGATCATCTACCCATGCAACGCGGAATTGAATTACACGTTCAGGCTCAACCAATCGCTCTAATAAACCATGTTGAGCATATTCAGGATGCTTTTCAATAAATGGCCACAAACTGGTCATTACTTCTTCAACAGCTTGTAAGAACTCAGGTTGATTAGGATCACGTGCTTTAACGTAATTTAAGAAGTCATTTAGGCTAGTATATTTCAACGCACAATCCTCAGTAAAAATGAATCAAAGATGGGCAATATTTTTTTAAAAAGATACATTTTGGCGCAAATCATTTAATCCCTTTTATAGAAAAATCACAACAACTTTTCAATATTTTTAAAATATTATTTATTTTCAATGAAATAAATTTTAATTAATAAATTTTTGTTTATATATTCAGTCTATTTTTTAATGATTTATTACAGATAAAATGCATTATTTATGAACATATTTAGCCTTATTTTAGGTCAAAAAAATACGATAAAAATATGCTAAAATACCCAACTTATTTCTCTTGTTTTTACCTTTTCAGGCTAGCAAATTTTTATCAAATGAATTCGCAAATTTCTCTTATTCAGCAAGTGGACGCACTGCTTCCCCAAACTCAATGTGGTCTCTGTGGTCATCGTGATGGCTGCCTCCCTTATGCACAATCTATTGTCCAAGGTGAAGATGCCAATAAATGTGTTCCCGGTGGTCAGCCTGTTGCAGATGCATTGGCAGAACTGCTTAACCGAGAGAAACTCACTGCTGAAGAAAGTGTATGGCCTATACAAACAGATGGCCGACCACAACGTATGAAAGCGGTGATTCGTGAAGACGAATGTATTGGCTGTACCAAATGTATAAGTGCTTGCCCTGTAGATGCCATCATTGGATCAGGTAAATTGATGCATACTGTACTGACTGATTTATGTACGGGTTGTGAGCTTTGTATCCCTCCTTGTCCTGTCGACTGCATTGATCTGATTGAAGATATTCAACCATTACCTAATGAAGAACATCGCATTTTAGAACAGAATGATCTAAGAAATCGTTACTATGCACATATTCAACGTGAAGAAAAACAACGAATTCACCGTAAAGGTCCAGTCGTTCGTGCAGAAATTGATACACAATTATTTGCACAATTTTCTACGCAAGTCCAAGCCGTTCCATCTATAGAAATTAGTCAAAAACCAACTGAAACCACAACAGCAATTGATGCTAAAACCACAATTGAGTTAGCAAAACTTCGTACTCAAATTAAAAAACTGGAAAAGCAACTCTCTATACGAATGGATGATAAAAAATTAGTGCAGTTGAATGAACTACAACAACAATTAATCTCACTACAAAATCATCAATAAGGAGCATATTGTGACTGTTAAAAATATGACGAAAAAGCAGATCCAAACTTTTTTTGAAATTCTACGTGAACAACGTCCACATCCTGAAACTGAATTAAATTATTCTTCTCCATTCGAGCTATTGGTCGCAGTCACCCTTTCAGCTCAAGCAACAGATTTAAGTGTCAATAAAGCAACGGATAAGTTATTTCCAATTGCCAATACACCTGAAAAAATTTATGCACTGGGTGTCGATGGCTTGAAAGAATATATAAAAACCATTGGTTTATACAACTCTAAAGCTGAGAATGTGATCAAAGCGTGTAAAATCCTGATTGAAAAACATCAAAGCCAAGTTCCCAATAATCGTGCTGATTTAGAGGCGCTACCTGGGGTTGGACGCAAAACTGCCAATGTGGTACTCAATACAGCATTCGGTCAAGCAACTATGGCTGTCGATACACATATCTTTCGAGTAGGAAATCGTACAGGTTTGGCTGTAGGTAAAAATGTTTTAGAAGTAGAACATCGACTAATTAAAGTGATTCCTAAAGAATTTATTTTAGACTCACATCATTGGTTAATTCTGCATGGGCGTTATTGTTGTATAGCACGTAAACCCAAATGCGCTGAATGTGTAGTCTCGCATGTGTGCAATTGGCCAGATAAATATGAGTTTGGCGCGCATCGTCAAATTAAAACAAAGAATATTGAAGTTTAAAATAGACTTGGTTTTAACTTTTTCATGATGGTACCCATTCCATCCATGGAATCGTTAGATTAATCGAAGCGTAAATCCGTTAATTTTTAAGGTATAGAAATAAATAGTTAATTTCAAAATATTCAGTTCGTCGCTCATTGAGTGACTAAGCTGCTAAAACACCAATAACACCATAATTTCAAATTTTACTTTCAAATATTTGAATATACATATTATTTATTGTTTTGATCTTCAAAATTCTTTTTCATTTGCTCAAGACGCTTCCATTCTTCTGCGACTTGCGGATGAATTTGATAATCCCCTGTTTTTCTCAATTCACGACGCTGTTGTAGCTCTTCTTTTTGCGCTTTGCGTAACAGTTTAAAGCTCATAAAAACTAAGCCAAACAGAAATACAATACTTAAAATAACCAAGGCAATTAATGCAATTTTCATTGTCTGCGCTACTCTAGCAAAAAAAAGAGACCTAATATGAATCAGGTCTCTTTGATTGTCAAAGCTTTAAATCACGCTCTGAATATGATTTTATTTATCTAAGATTGCAAATAAATCTTTTTGAACTTCTTCGATTGCACGTAAACCATTCAACTTATCATAAGTTGGTGCATTTTCACCAGAAGCTGCGCGACCTTGATAGAAACCAACAAGTTGTTCAGTTTCAGTATGATAAGAACCTAAACGCTTACGAATCGTTGCTTCTTCATCATCTGGACGTTGAACAAGGTCTTCACCCGTTTCATCATCTTTACCTTCCACTTTCGGTGGATTATAAATTGTATGATAAACACGACCAGAAGCAGGATGCTGACGGCGACCTGAAAGACGTTTTACAATTTCTTCATCAGGTACATCAATTTCGATCACGTGATCAATCGTAATACCTTCTTTTTCTAAGGCATCAGCTTGAGGAATCGTACGTGGGAAACCGTCAAAGATACAACCGTTGACACAATCAGGTTGAGCAATACGTTCTTTCACTAAACCAATAATAAGTTCATCAGAGACTAAACCGCCTGACTCCATTACACTTTTAGCTTTAAGACCTAATTCAGTACCTTCACGAATCGCAGCACGGAGCATATCACCGGTTGAAATTTGTGGGATATTGTAGCGCTTACAGATCAACTGAGCTTGTGTACCTTTGCCTGCTCCAGGTGGTCCAAGTAATATAATGCGCATAAAAAAACATCCTCATTTAAAACAAAATGTATGATACCGTTTGCCATGACAAATTTATATTTGTCATTGGAATGGCATCTAAATTATATGAAAGCCACAAACAAATGTATTAAACCTGCAAAAAATCCAGTGACACCGCCCAATACAATCAAAATCCATTCGTCTTCCCTAAAAGCGGGACGTAATAAGTTCTGAAATTCTGTCGGTGTTAATTCACGAATACGTTCTTTAAACATCTGAAAAATTTTCTTTGCTCGGCTCGCATTAAACGCAGGGTCGCAAACAGGTACCATCGTAATTTCAATTGATCGATCAATCAAGTCTGTCTTGAGCTTTGCGTATTCACTCGGGCCTATTGACAATTGTAAAGCAGTACGAATTAAAGGCGATTCCATAATAACATTGACATGACGTTTGATAATACGTCGTGTTTTGTCTTTTTTGGGCCCATACATCATTTCGCTCATAATTGATTTTAACGTAATTAGGTCTTCTGTGACTACACTTGCAAAAACATCAGAAACTTCTTCTTGACGCTTCATAAAAGCACCTTGCACATTATACGTTCCGATGCGAGGAATGACAGGCTTAATCCATGGAAATTTGCGATTTTTAGTTAACTCGAAAAATTGCGGATAACGTACATAATGCGGTTCTACAGGGTTAAACACCATCCAAATAGCAATCCAGTTGGTCAAGAAGCCCCAAATTGCAGCGAAAAATGGCACAGTCCAGTGTTGTGGCACAAACACATAGACGAACATTTGGAAAATACCAAAGAATGCACCAATGGCTGCACTAATATGCCAAATGAAGTTAATTTCTTTTTGTCCCACTTTAAGGAACATGTGAACCATTAAACGACGATCGCCTTCCATTTGACGAACAATCATTTCTTTCATATCCACCAAAGATTCGACACTCATCGTGAGTTCTGTCACGAGGTCTTTGAGAATCCCTGGCATCTGTTTATGTGCTTGACTGTAAATTCTACGCTTAATCGAATAAGGCAGGTTTTCCCACAAAGTTGCATTACGATCGATCATCACCTCATCAATCAAATGTTCCAACTCAAAACCGACTTGCTCACCGATGATACGAGCCATGTCTTCAGGATCCATAGCCTCAAGAAACTCCTTGAGTGATCCTAATTTTGACAGGGTATTATCAGTAATAATACCAGAGATGCGTCCAGCTTTACGTGGCACAATACCCTGCCAACCTACGGGCAATGGACCAATATGAAAACCCCAGAATTGAATTGGATAAAAGACCATTTTCAAGGCCATCCACACGTGTGCCCATGTTACAAAGGCGGTCACGGGAATGATACTTAATATGGCAAGATGATCTGGTCGGGCTGTAAAAGCGTGCCACAAATCACTAACGTATTCCAACATGCATGACTCTCGTATTTATTTCAATATTTGCGGGCAAAAGGTATTCATAACATCATTATCAATTTTAAAAACCTACACTAAGTGTGTAAGAAAATTGTATTTGGGGTCTTGTTTCCACAATCATCTTGCCATTTTTATCATGTAATTCACTACCTGCGCCAATGCCTACACTGAAAGTACTGATACGCTCTTTATTTAATAAGACATAAGACAAATCGCCACCTGCACCATATTGAACTTCATCTTTTCCATCTACAGATTTACTTTGCAAAGATCCGCCATAAACACCCAGGTAAAAACCATTTTTATCCGTTCCATTCAAAGCAACGGGTATACGATAACCAATCTGCCCACCAAATGCATGATCATCATTATAAAAAGAACCTAGTTTAACGTAAGCAATACCATAAGGGTTTACCCACTCACCATTCACATGAATCATTTTCTGTGTAACACCAGCCCCTAGATTCCATTTAGATGCATCTTCTGGTTTAATTTTTGCTTCTGGTAAAAGCTTTTCCACATCTCTTGGCAAACTTTCTCTGCTGGTCGCATGTGCAAAATTTCCTATTGCTAATAGCAATAATAAGGGAAATATTTTTTTCATTATTTTCTCCATTACCCCTAATCTTTTACTTAGGTCGAATTTATTTATCCGTAATTTTTTGACTTTAACAGAATTATTTTATCACTCATATACAAATCACCATAAATTTACTGTCTGCAAAGTCAAAGTCATCTATATTTTTCATTTAGAATGTTAGGTTTTTTTATAATTACCCGCATTTTTGGGGTAAAATGTTTCGCCCCGCAATAATCTCTCTTTTGAGTACTTTAAGCCGACGACGTATGAAGCAGCAGTTTCCTCTCAAAAATGTTCAACAAGAAAAACGCATTTTTCGCAGCCGAGTGTTTTTTGCGATTGGAATCGTGTCTTTTTTTATGTGCCTTCTGGTTTCACGTTATGCTTATTTGCAGATTTTCCATCATCAAGAGTTTAGTGAGGCTTCGGACAAAAACCGTATTCGTTTACAACCGATTGCCCCTGCTCGTGGTTATATTTATGATCGCAACGGTATTCTACTTGCAGACAATTACCCAGTTTTTACAGCAACACTTAGCCGAGCAGATGTAGAAGATATTGACGAAACAGTTCAACGTCTGACCCCTATTTTAAATCTTAGTGAAGAAGATATTGATCGTTTTAAGAGTCGAATTAAAACGTCTAAGAAAACAGAACGTGTCACCTTAAAACTCAATCTCACTGAAACAGATATTGCACGTTTTAGTGAAATCAAGTTTCAGTTTCCTGGTGTCAATATTGAAACGCAGATGACACGCTACTACCCACATGGTGAATTATTTGCCCATGTGATTGGTTATGTCGGTCGTATTAACGATAAAGAATTAAAAACAATTGATAAAGACAGTTATGCGGGCACTAACCTGATCGGGAAAATTGGTGTTGAAAAATCCTATGAGGATTTATTGCATGGTATGCCAGGTTATGAGTCGATTGAAGCAGATGCACACGGAAATGTACTCCGTCATTTAGGTCGTAAAGAATCGACTCGCGGCAATGATTTATATCTATCACTAGATTATGGTTTACAAACCATTGCAGCAGAACAACTGAAAGATCGCCGTGGAGCAATCGTCGCGATTGACCCACGAACTGGAGAAATTCTTGCTTTAGTCTCAAGCCCTAGTTTTAACCCCAATTTATTTGTTACAGGAATTGGTACTGCTGACTATAGCGCCTTACGCGATAATTTAGATCAGCCTTTATATAACCGTGCTGTTCAAGGCTCTTACCCACCCGGCTCTACAATTAAACCGATGGAAGCTATGGGTGGAATTCATTACAAAACGGTAGACTGGAATACCGCTATTTCTGACCCAGGCTATTTCCATTTACCAGGTGATTCACACAAATTTCGTGACTGGAAAAAAACTGGTCATGGTAGCGTCAATATGCACAAATCCATTGTCGTGTCTTGCGATACTTATTTTTATATTCTTTCTTATCAAATGGGTATCGATAAGATGAATGAATGGATGCGTCAATTTGGTTTTGGTGAAAAAACTGGGGTAGATTTACCAAGTGAAAGTACAGGTTTATATCCAAGCCCTGAATGGAAAATGCGCACTCGAAAAAGCAAATGGCTAAAAGGTGAAACCATTTCAGTCAGTATCGGTCAGGGTGCATTTACAGCAACACCATTACAATTGGCCATGGCAACTGCAATTACAGCCAACCACGGCGCACATGTGATCCCACATGTATTACGTGAATCTAAAGGTGCTAAAAAGCATCCTGTACTCAATGCACCTACAGGTAAAATTAATTTCAGTGGGACAGATGCCGATTGGGTCAAAATGCGGGATGCTATGGTCGATGTCATCCAAACAGGTACAGGACGTGGTATTCGTACACCGATGTATCAAATTGCAGGTAAAACAGGTACAGCACAGGTTAAAAGTATTGCGCAAGGTAAACGCTATAACGAAGCACTTTTAACTGAACGTCAACTCGATCATGGTTTATTTGTCGGTTTCGCACCAGCTGAAAATCCTGAAATCGCTATAGCTGTCATTTGGGAAAATGGTAAACACGGTGGTTCAGCAGCTCAACTTGCACGTCCAGTATTTGATTATTGGTTATTAACACGCAAGAAAAAACCATTGGTACCACTGAGCCATCAAATGAGTGGCGGTTTGATGACTGCGGGAATTAAACCGGGTGAATTACCGAGTGGCGATGTAACATTATCAGCCAATCCGAATGCTATGCCTAAGCCCAAACCAAATACAGCACCTCAAAATACCGCAACACAGCATACAACTCGTACCAATACTGGCAATACCAGCAACTCAACAGCTTCGACACCTACACCGCAAACGACGGCTTCACCAGCAACTCAGGCAGATATTAGTGAATAATAAAGTAAAGAATCAACTACGTATTATTGGTGGAGAATGGAAACGTCGTGTTCTCCCCTTCGCCGATGTTGATGGCTTACGTCCAACACCTGATCGTGTGCGTGAAACCTTGTTTAATTGGTTAATGTGGGATATTCAAAATGCCAAGGTACTCGACCTCTGCGCAGGCTCAGGTGCACTCGGTTTTGAAGCATTATCTCGTGGCGCTCAGCAAGTGATCATGGTTGAACCGAATCCCAAACAAGCTAAAATATTAAAAGAGAACATTCAATTACTGAAAGCTGAAAATTGCCAATTAAAACAACAAACGGCTCAGCAGACTTTATTGAGTATGAATGAACAATTTGATCTGGTCTTTCTAGATCCACCATATAGCCTTAACTTATGGGAAGAACTCGCTCAAAAAGTTGATCAATATCTTAAAAATGATGCTTTGATTTATGTAGAAGCAGATCGTGCACTACATCAACTGACTTTACCTGCATCATGGCAACTACAAAAACAGACGAGAGCTGGTGTTGTACATGCTGGGCTATTTAAAAAAATAATTTAAATAATTGTTTGAAGAATCAATCTAAAAAATAAATATTTATGCAATAAAAATGGGCTGTGATAGCCCATTTTTCACATTAAAACATGCAAATATTGAGTAATATTTCAATCTTGTCTATCTCGACGATCTTTATTCCAATCACGATGGCCATGATCGTATCGATCATCATCATGCTGATGCTCCCAACGATGTCGATCACTTCGCCCCCAGCGACCATCAGAATCATGTCTATGCTCATGGCGTTGATCATAACGATCAGGATAATCATCATAAGGGGCAACGATGCATCCTGTGAGAGAAACACCCACTAAACTTAGCAGTAGTACTTTTTTGATCATGGCTGAACATCCTATTCGACGAATAGGTCTACTTTAATGAAAGAGGATGAATATCAATGCAAGCTTATGTTTCAAGTTGTAGAACATTCATCATTTTTTATCCATGATTGAAAAGTTATAAATATGATTATTTACAAATTAATAAGTTAAAGTTCGAACCCAATACAACCGTAATAGCTGACCACGATCATAAGGAAAACTCGAAATATATTCATAACCTAGCTTATTTAAAGCATTAATTTTAAATTCCATACCATACCCAAAGGAAATGGTTAATTCAGTGCCACTGCTATTTGTATTGGTTGGGTTTAACAACGTATTTTTCAGTTGTTGCATGTTATATGCGGTGTAATTGAAAATTCTCAGTCGATCATTTTCATAAAATTGATTGTTCAGAATTGAATAGTCCATTACTTGTTGATCATGTTCTTCAGCAAGTTTTTTCTGTTCAGTTGCTTGTTCAAAAAAATCATTTTTTTGTTGTTCATTTATATTATTGCTTAGGCTATTTTCATGTGTTTGGATATTAAATAGCGCTTCTTGTTCAAACTCAGGTAGTGCTTCAGTCACCTTGTTATTGATATAAATAAATTGTTGGTTGGGCTCTAAAGTCGATTCTTGATCTACAAACAACATATCAGCTGCATAACCCTGCCCGATCATAATAAAAGACAGGACTAAGCTATATGTGATACTTTTCATTTGAATTTCATCTTGTTAAAGACAAGTTTTTAAAATATAGCACAATTATAATTTTAAATAAGATGCAGTCATATAAATCGGTTTATTTTAGTGATCTATCTTTTAATCTTCATAGCGATGCTTGTTTTAACGCTTGTATCAATCAAAAAAATTCTCATATTGGTAATATAATAGAATTTCTTATATATCAGTATGATAAAAACAATAGATATATTCACAACAGGCTTTCAATCATGACAATACCTAGTCAAATTGTTATTGTCACTGGCCGTGCATGTGGTATGGACTCAGCATTACCCACACACTAATTCACAAAGGTGCTCGAGTTGTTGTGTACTATTTCAATTTTACTGATGCTGTATGAATGGTTTTCATGGTCACGTGTAGTGATGAGTCAAAACTGAATTGTTGATAGTTGAAAGTGGTTTAGTGAAAAGTTGATTTATTTAAATCTTTTCAACATTCATTTCAAAATCAAAAAATGGGAGTCAATTGACTCCCATTTCTGTATTGAATTTAAAACGCTATGTTTTAAACTAAACCTTTACTTTTCAATACTTCATGCATAGTTGAACCAAGTTCAGCAGGGCTACGAGTGTAAGCCATTCCCGCTCTTTCAAATGCAGCGAATTTCTCTTCAGCAGTACCTTGACCACCAGAAATAATCGCACCTGCGTGACCCATACGTTTGCCTTTAGGTGCAGTTACACCAGCGATGTAACCCACTACAGGCTTAGTCACGTTAGATTTGATATATTCAGCAGCTTCTTCTTCTGCTGTACCACCAATCTCACCGATCATGATGATCGCTTCAGTTTGTGGATCTTCTTGGAATAATTTTAAGCAGTCAATTTGGTTCATACCTGGAATTGGGTCACCACCGATACCGATACACGTTGACTGACCTAAACCAAGTTTAGTGGTTTGCGCAACAGCTTCATATGTCAATGTACCAGAACGAGAGATAATCCCGATTTTACCCGGTTGATGAATATGGCCTGGCATAATACCGATCTTACATTCACCCGGTGTGATAATTCCTGGGCAGTTAGGACCGATTAAACGTGCATTATTACCATACGTTTCAAGGTAACGTTTAGCTTTCAGCATATCTAAAGTAGGTACGCCTTCTGTAATCACAACAATCAGCTCAACACCTGCGTCAATTGCTTCAATTACAGAGTCTAAAACAAACGGTGCAGGTACATAAATTGATGTTGCATTCGCACCTGTTTCTTTTACTGCTTCACGCATAGTATTGAAAACGGGTAAACCAATATGGGTTTGACCACCTTTACCTGGTGTTACACCACCCACAACTTTTGTGCCGTATGCAATTGCTTGCTCAGAATGGAAAGTACCATTCTTACCAGTGAAACCTTGTACCAATACTTTTGTGTCTTTATTTACTAATACGCTCATGATTGATACTCCTTACGCTTTCACTGCAGCAACAATTTTTTCTGCGGCATCAGCCAAACCATTCGCAGAAATTAATTTTAAACCTGATTCATCAAGTAATTTTGCACCTAACTCAGCATTGTTCCCTTCTAAACGAACAACCACTGGTACAGTAACATTTACTTCTTGAACCGCTGCAATAATTGCTTCCGCAATCATGTCACAACGTACAATACCGCCAAAGATATTGATCAGAACGCCTTGTACTGAAGAGTCAGAAAGAATAATTTTGAACGCTTCAATTACGCGGTCTTTAGTTGCACCACCACCTACGTCAAGGAAGTTTGCAGGCTGTCCACCATACAGCTTGATGATGTCCATGGTTGCCATTGCAAGACCAGCACCATTCACCATACAACCAATGTTGCCTTCAAGTGCAACATAGTTCAGGTCAAATTCAGATGCTTTTAACTCACGCTCATTCTCTTGAGATTTATCACGCATTGCTGCGATCTCAGGTAAACGATACAACGCATTTGAGTCGATACCCACTTTGGCATCTACACACAGGATGTCGCCATTTTCACGAACTGAAAGTGGATTAATTTCAAATAAAGCAAAATCATTGTCGATAAATGCTTGATATGCAGCTGTCATGATTGTTACAAATTGGTTGATTTGCTTGTCTTTTAAGCCCAATTGGAATGCAACATCACGCGCTTGGAATGGAAGTAATCCAACCAATGGATCTACTTCAACTTTGATAATTTTTTCAGGTGTTTCTTCTGCAACTTTTTCAATTTCAACACCGCCTTCAGTCGATGCCATAAAAGTCACACGACGGCTTGAACGATCAACAACCGCACCGAGGTATAATTCACGTTCTACAGGATACACGTCTTCACAAACAAGAATGCTATTTACAGGTTGACCATTTGCGTCTGTTTGATAAGTAACTAAACGAGTACCTAGAAGATTTTTTGCATACTCAGCTGCTTCTTCTTTAGATTTAACAACTTTTACGCCACCAGCTTTACCACGTCCACCAGCATGAACTTGTGCCTTCATGACAGCGAATTTACCTTCAATTTGATCAAAGGCTGCTGCTGCTTCTTCTGGTGTTGTAATCAAAATGCCTTCTTGAACTGGCATACCATATTTTTTTAACAGCGCTTTCGCTTGATACTCATGTAAATTCATTTTTTACCTTTTACTACTTTTCACATTGTTATGACACACCAATAATTAGACATCCATCTCACTAACTATTAGCATTTATTAAAATTTGTTTTTCTACCTGTAGACAATGATTCAGCACTGAATCATTGTCTAAATCCAAAAGAGCGGTCGAAACCGCTCTTTTATTTTATTTACGTTTACGTTGAATCGCGTGAATTGCACGACCATCTACTGACAATGCAGCTTCATGGACAACTTCTGAATAAGTTGGATGACCAAAGGTCATCAACTGTAGATCTTCAACAGAAGATACAAACTCAAGTGCAATCATACCTTGGTGAACGATATCAGAAGCGCCTGGGCCAATAATGTGCATACCCAATAGACGATCAGTTTTTGCATCTGCAACAAACTTCACGAAACCAGCAGATTCATTTGCAGCCAAAGCACGACCATTTACAGCAAATGGGAATTGACCCGTTTTCACTTCGTGACCTTTTTCTTTCGCTTGCTCTTCAGTTAAACCAACCCATGCAGCTTCAGGGTGAGTATAAATCACTGAAATAATCGTGTCATAGTTGATTTGAGCAGCATGACCATGCATACGCTCAACAGCCATTACACCTTCTTCCATTGCTTTATGTGCAAGCATTGGACCACGAACTAAGTCACCAATTGCATATACGCCATCAACTGAAGTCGCACACCAATCGTTTACATCGATAAGACCACGTTCAGTCAATTTAATGCCTGAATCTTCTGCCAATAAGCCTTCTGCATAAGCCTTACGACCCACACAAACGATTAACTTATCGAAAGTCTCAGTTTTGTCTTCGCCAGCTTGGTTATACTGAACAGTCACTTCACGACCATTAATTTCAGTACCAGAAACTTTAGCGCCGATACGAATATCTAGACCTTGTTTCGTCAAAAGCTTTTGATAATCTTTTGCCAAAGCTTTGTCAGCCATTGGTAAGAATGTATCTAATGCTTCAAACACCACAACTTCTGAACCTAAGCGACGCCATACTGAACCAAGTTCAAGACCAATGACACCTGCACCAATCACACCAAGACGTTTAGGAACTTCTTGAAATTCTAATGCGCCAGTTGAATCAACAATTAAGTCTTCATCAACTTTAGCCACTGGAATATTTACTGGTACTGAACCTGTTGCAAGAATAACAAATTTAGGTTCAAGAACTTGAACATCACCACCATCCAATGGTGTGAATTCAACTTTTTTACCAGCAAGTAATTTACCAGTACCTTGTAACCATTCGATGCCATTACCCTTAAGTAATTGAGCAACACCGCTGGTCAAGTTATCTACAACTTTGTCTTTACGTGCTAAAAGTTTAGCCAAGTCAAGTTGTACATTTTCAACTGAGATACCGTGAACATCTAAGCCATGAAGTGTGTCTTCATAGTGATGAGAAGAATCAAGTAATGCTTTTGATGGGATACAACCGACGTTTAAGCAAGTACCACCTAAAGATGGTTTGCCTTTGTGTACACGTTTTTCAATACATGCAACTTTAAAACCAAGCTGAGCAGCACGAATCGCCGCTTCATAACCACCTGGACCACCGCCGATTACAACAAGATCAAACTGTTGAGACATTTTTATCTCCATTTTAATCGCCCCTAACCTTTCTACAAAAGGAAATATTCACAAGTCTTAAACTATCTATTTCAACTCGTGAAAGCCCCCCTCTGACAAAGGGGGATTTAGGGGGATTTTTAAGTATTAAATTATAGGTCAAGGATAAGTTTAGCAGGCTCTTCAAGTAACTCTTTAACGGTTACCAAGAAACCTACAGCTTCTTTACCATCAATCATACGATGGTCATAAGAAAGCGCTAAGTACATCATTGGAAGAATTTCAACTTGACCATTTACAGCCATAGGACGCTCTTGGATTTTGTGCATACCTAAAATTGCAGTTTGTGGTTGGTTCAAAATCGGTGTTGAAAGTAATGAACCAAAAGTACCACCATTGGTAATTGTGAATGTACCACCTGTCATATCTTCGATAGACAATTTACCTTCACGCGCTTTAGCAGCATATGCAGCAATACCAGATTCAACTTCAGCATAGTTCATACGATCTGTATCACGTAATACAGGAACCACTAAACCACGATCAGAAGAAACAGCAACACCAATGTCATAATAACCGTGATAAACGATATCATCACCATCAATTGAAGCATTTACAGCAGGATAGCGTTTAAGCGCTTCAGTCACTGCTTTAACGAAGAATGACATGAAGCCTAAACGAGCACCATGACGTTTTTCGAAAGCATCTTTATATTGCTTACGCATTTCCATGACTGGCTTCATGTTCACTTCGTTAAACGTCGTTAACATTGCAGTTTGCTGAGTAGCAGCAAGAAGACGCTCAGCAACACGCTTACGTAAACGTGTCATTGGAACGCGTTTTTCAATACGTTCACCTACAGCCACGCTCAATGGTGTTACATTTGCTGCTGGTTTCGCTTGATGATTTGCAACATCTTCTTTCGTGATGCGACCACCACGACCAGTACCATCTACATCAGCAGCAGAAATACCTGTTTCTGTTAATGCTTTACGCACTGCAGGAGCTTGATCTTGTACTTGAGCACGTTCTACGACTGGTGCAGCACCCGCTTCAGTTTGTGAAGAAGCTTGTTCAACTTTTTGTTCGCTTTGAACAGATTGAGTTTGAGCAGCACCTGAAACAGCACCCTCTTCAAACATCGCAATCACTTCAGAAGAAAGAACCGTATCACCTTCATTTTTGATGATTGCAGAAATTGAACCATCAGCAGGAGCAACAACCTCTAAAACAACTTTATCTGTTTCAATATCACAGATCACTTCATCACGTGAAACAGCTTCACCTGGTTGTTTGTGCCAAGTTGCAATTGTTCCGTCAGCAACTGACTCTGGAAATACCGGTGCTTTAATTTCGGTTGCCATTATTTAGTTTCTCCTGATTGATCAGCTACGATCGCAAGTGCGTCATTCACGAGCTGAGCTTGTTGTTTTGCATGTAAATATGGTGAACCACAAGCCGGTGCAGCAGAAGCATCACGACCTGCATAACTAATGCGAATTTGTTTACCAGAACTCATTACACCTTCATATAAACGAGGCGCGATGAATAACCAAGCACCTTGGTTCTTCGGCTCTTCTTGACACCAAACAAGCTCTTGAATGTTCGGATAAGTCGCAAGAACTTCAGCAATGCGTTTTTCTGGGAATGGATACAACTGTTCAACACGTACAATTGCAACGTTCAAATTCTCTTCACGACGTTTTTCAAGTAAATCGTAATAAACTTTACCGCCACAAAGCACCAAACGTGTTACATCAGCTTTGTTGATTTGATCCACTTCATCAATCACAGTCTGGAATGAACCAGTTGCGAGCTCTTCTAAAGTAGACGTTGCTAATTTATGACGAAGTAACGATTTCGGTGACATGACGATCATTGGTTTACGAATTGGGCGAATCGCCTGACGACGCATTGCATGGAAAATCTGTGCAGGCGTAGTCGGTGTGATCACTTGCATATTGTCTTCCGCACAAAGCTGTAAGAAACGCTCTAAACGTGCTGAAGAATGCTCAGGACCTTGCCCCTCATAACCATGCGGAAGAAGCAATGTTAAACCACAAACACGTTCCCACTTGGTCTCACCAGATGAAATAAATTGGTCAATTACCACTTGCGCACAGTTTGCGAAGTCACCAAATTGAGCTTCCCAAATGATCAAGCTTTTTGGCAATGTCGTTGCATAACCATATTCAAAAGCAAGCACCGCCATTTCTGACAATAATGAGTCATAAACTGCAGTACGAGGCTGGTTTTCTTTGATATGGCACAATGGAATATAAACAGAACCATCAACTTGGTTATGTAATTTTGCATGACGGTGTGAGAAAGTACCACGACCAACGTCTTCACCCGTCAAACGAACCAAATAACCATCATCAAGGATCGTTGCATACGCTAAAACTTCTGCAGCACCCCAGTTTAATGGCATTTCACCCGTTTGCATTTTCAAACGATCATCAATCACTTTTGCAACTTGACGTTGCATCACGAAGCCTTCAGGAAGCTCACGCATTTTTACGCCAAGCTCTTTCAAGCGCTCGATTGGGAATGTTGTATCCCAAACGTCTGTATATTCATGCCCTAAATAAGGCTTCCAATCTACAAACATTTTTTCATTTGGTTCAAGCACTAAAGCATTCGCAACATGGTTACCTGCTTCAAGATCTTCACGATATTTTTCAACCAAAGCATCTGCATCTGCACGATCTAATACTTTCTCTTGTACCAATTGATCTGCATACAAGGTACGTGTAGTCGCTTTTTTATTGATGACTTGATACATCATTGGTTGTGTTGCTGCTGGTTCGTCTGCTTCGTTATGACCACGACGACGATAACAGAACATATCAATCACAACATCTTTACGGAATGTATGACGGAAATCATGTGCCAATTGAGCAACAAATAAAACAGCTTCAGGATCATCACCATTTACATGGAAAATAGGCGCCTGAATCATTTTTGCAATATCGGTACAGTATTCTGTAGAACGCGCATCACGTGGATCAGATGTAGTAAAACCAACTTGGTTATTTACAACGATATGAACCGTACCACCTACGGTATAACCACGCGTTTGTGACATTTGGAAGGTTTCTTGGTTTACACCTTGACCTGCAAATGCAGCATCACCATGCACAATGATTGGTAATACATCATCACCACCAATATCTTTACGGCGTACTTGACGAGCACGTACAGAACCTTCAACCACAGGCCCTACGATTTCTAAGTGCGATGGGTTAAATGCCAATGCCAAGTGAACTTCACCACCTGGAGTCATCACATTTGAAGAAAAACCTTGATGGTATTTAACGTCACCTGAACCTTTTTTATTCAGTGATTTACCTTCAAACTCACCAAATAAGTCAGCAGGGTTTTTACCCATAATGTTGACAAGTAAGTTTAAACGACCACGGTGTGGCATACCAATCACGACTTCTTTACAACCTACAGCGCCTGCACGTTGAATAAGTTCGTTTACCATTGGAATAAAAGATTCACCACCTTCCACACCAAAACGTTTTGCACCAACGTATTTATTGCCAAGGAATTTTTCTAAACCTTCAGCAGCGGTTAAACGCTCAAGCACATGTTTCTTTTGATCAGCAGAGAAATTGAATTGACCGCGAGCGCTTTCAAGACGTTGTTGAATCCAGCGTTTTTCTTTGGTATCAACAATATGCATATACTCAGTACCAATAGAAGCACAATATGTTGCTTCCATTGCATTGACCATTTCGCCTAAAGTTGCTTCAGATTTGCCAATTGCAAGATTGCCTGCATTAAATACAGTGTCTAAGTCCGACTTGGTTAATCCATGTGCTGCAAGATCTAAATCAGGCACATCTTCACGCTTAGCCAAACCGAGTGGATCAAGTTTTGCTTTTTGATGACCACGGTTACGGTATGCAGCAATCAGTTGTAATACACCAATTTGACGACGTTCATGCTCAGTACTTACTTCACTTTGCACAACAGGCTGAATACGATTTGAATTACGACCTAGTAATAAGAATTGCTCACGAATATTTCCGTGCGGTTGATCACCTTTAGGGAATTTATCGAAATATTGACGCCAATCCTCACCTACTGAGGTTGGAGAAGAAAGGTACTGTTCGTAAAGCTCTTCAATATACGCTGCGCTATCAGCGGAAAGTTCAGTGTCAAGACGCAGTGCGTCAGCAACTTCTTGCATTTGTGGACCCATTTCCTATTGCAAAAAACATTACAGGATGCCTTTTAAGCACTCCCATGATTGATTATGCCAAATCGGTAAATTGACATTCACCCACTAGGTACTCGTGACCACGGGGCGCTATAAACATTAGTTTTGACTAATGTATACAATGAATCATAACGCCCTCAATGGCATCATTACTCACCTATACTCAACCGCAGTTGAGCAATTTTTTGCAAATCGACTTAGAAAAAACAAAAAAGGGATTTGCTTTTTCTAAAGCGACTTATCAGAAGAAGTTATATATTATTTATAAACTGTTCTGAATCAGACTTATGTAGATAAAATGTACCAAAATCCAGTACGTTTTTCACATATGTTCATTTGTTAAATGCTAACATGAACTGTAGCTTGAATTGATTTTTTTGACACATACCACTCATAAATTGGCGAAATACATACAAGAAATAATCAAATATCATTCATCCATTTATATAAAAAATTCACCTATCCGATCATTTTACCTATTTCACCATAAAATCAATAAAAAAAGAGCGCACATCAAATGATGCACGCTCTTTCATACACAGTATTAACCCGCTTGGTCGAGCAACATGCTACGGATGT
This sequence comes from Acinetobacter rongchengensis, assembly GCF_003611475.1. Classification (GTDB taxonomy): domain Bacteria; phylum Pseudomonadota; class Gammaproteobacteria; order Pseudomonadales; family Moraxellaceae; genus Acinetobacter; species Acinetobacter rongchengensis. The sequence continues at coordinate 84,290 of NZ_RAXT01000003.1, forward strand.
GACCGATTGCTTTTGTTGGGTTCAAACCTTTTGGACATACAGATACACAGTTCATAATTCCTTTACAACGGAACAATGAGAATGGATCATCAAGACGTGATAAACGATCTTGAGTCGCTGTATCACGTGAATCAATAATGAAACGGTATGCATTCAACAATGCAGATGGACCCAAGAACTTATCAGGGTTCCACCAGAATGATGGGCATGAAGTTGAACAACATGCACATAAAATACATTCATACAAACCATTCAAATGATCACGCTCTTCAGGAGACTGTAAACGCTCCTTCGGTGGCGCTGGTTGATTATTGATTAGGAATGGCTGAATTTTGTCATACTGATCGTAGAACTGATTCATATCCACAACTAAATCTTTAACCACTGGCAAACCCGGTAATGGACGAATCACGATTTTTTCAGGTAAATCGTTCAAGTTCCATAAACAAGCAAGACCATTTTTACCATTGATGTTCACACCATCCGAACCACAAATACCTTCACGGCAAGAGCGGCGGAATGTTAATGATTCATCTTGTACTTTTAACGCAAGAAGTGCATCAAGCAACATACGGTGCTTATCAGTCAATTCAAGCTTAAAAGTTTGCATGTACGGTGCTTTATCCTTATCAGGATCATAGCGGTAGATTTCGAATGTACGAGTGCCTCTACTCATCTTTATTCTCCCAATTAGAATGTACGTGGCTTAGGTTCAATAGCTTCAACAGTCAATGGGCTGTAACGTACTGGTTTATATTCAAGATGGTTATCACTTGAATACCACAATGTATGTTTCATCCATTCATCATCACGACGACCATAAGAATAAGTCGGGTGATCCGCTGGTAACTCATAGTCAACAACTGTATGCGCACCACGGCACTCTTTACGAGCAGCAGCAGAAATCAAGGTTGCTTTTGCGACTTCGTATAAGTTCTCAACTTCCAAAGCTTCAATACGCGCCGTATTAAATACTTTAGATTTGTCTTTTAAGTAAATGTTGCGAACACGTGGTTCAATTGCAAGAATTTGCTTAACACCTTCATCAAGCAACGCTTGCGTACGGAATACACCCGCATGATCTTGTACGATGTCACGAATTGCATCAGCAACTTCTTGAGCATTTTCACCAGAAGTCGAATCGTCAAGTTGACGAATACGCTTCATTGTATTTTCCAATGCATTAGTAGGTACTGGCGTGTACTCATCACCATGATGCTTAGTTACATAATCAATGATATGTTCACCAGCAGCTTTACCAAATACCACCAAGTCAAGTAGTGAGTTTGTACCTAAACGGTTTGCACCATGTACAGATACGCAAGAACATTCACCAATTGCATAAAAACCTTTAATTGGTTTCGTATAGTTCATTTTGCCGTTGGTTGTATATTCTTTGGTATTTTGATCATAACCTGCATGGAAGCCTTCTTCATTTGCTTCAAACTCAGGAACAACCACTTGACCATGAATATTCGTTGGAATACCACCCATTTGATAATGGATTGTTGGTACAACTGGAATCGCTTCTTTGGTGATATCGACGTTTGCGAATTTTTTACCAATCTCAAATACAGATGGTAAACGCTTCATAATCGTATCAGCACCTAAGTGAGTCATATCTAGAAGGATATAATCACCTTTAGGACCACAACCACGACCTTCTTTGATCTCTTGGTCCATTGAACGTGATACGAAGTCACGCGGAGCCAAATCTTTCAAAGTTGGAGCATAACGCTCCATGAACGGTTCGCCGTCTTTGTTACGAAGGATTGCACCTTCACCACGACAACCTTCAGTTAACAATACGCCTGCGCCCGCAACACCTGTTGGGTGGAACTGCCAGAATTCCATATCTTGTAATGGAATACCTGCACGAGCTGCCATACCAAGACCATCACCAGTATTGATATATGCGTTTGTAGATGCACGGTAAACACGACCCGCACCACCAGTAGCGAACAATGTTGCTTTTGCTTGGAATACTGCAATTTTGCCTGTTTCTTGGTCAATTGCAGTTACACCAATAACTGCACCTTCATCATCACGGATCAAATCAAGTGCGATCCATTCAACGAAGAATTGTGTACCCATTTTCACGTTGCTTTGATAAAGCGTATGAAGAAGCGCATGACCTGTACGGTCAGCTGCAGCACATGCACGTGGAACAGCTTTTTCACCATAGTTTGCAGAGTGACCACCAAATGGACGTTGGTAAATCGTACCATCCGCATTACGGTCAAAAGGCATCCCCATGTGTTCTAATTCATAAACAACTTTAGGCGCTTCACGACACATAAATTCGATTGCATCCTGGTCACCTAACCAGTCAGAACCTTTTACTGTGTCATAGAAGTGATAGTGCCAGTTATCATCTTGCATATTACCAAGAGATGCACCGATACCACCTTGTGCCGCAACAGTATGAGAACGTGTTGGGAATACTTTAGTCAGAACAGCAACCTTCAAACCAGCTTGTGCAAGTTGATAAGAAGCACGCATACCTGAACCACCACCACCTACGATGACTGCATCGAAAGCTTGGCTTGGAATATTTGAATAATCTTCTTTAGGGGTTATAGCGCCCATGACATCTTCCTATCAATTCGCCCAAAAAATCTGGATTGCCCAGATCGCATATGCAATAACAGCAATAATCACTGCTGATGTTAATACAATGCGTAAACCTGAAGCTGAAGGACCCATTTGACGAGTAGTCACATAATCAGTGAATACCTGCCACATACCAATCCAAGCATGCGCAACAAGTGATAAGACTGCCAATAAAGATAAAACCTTCATTGGTAAAGTCATCATAAAGCCATTCCATTGTTCAAAGCTGAATCCACCATTACACAGAATCCAACCCAATACCACAACAGTATAAACAGCTAATACAACAGCACTAACGCGTTGGATATACCAATCACGAGAACCTGAACCCGTTAAACCTGTAGCACTTTTCATTAGAGAACAATCCATACAAATGATGCGATTACAGAAATCGCAGCCAAGATTAATGCGATAGTTGCTGCTACGCGGCCACTTTGAAGCTCTTCAGCAAAACCAAGATCTGCGAGTAAGTGTTTAATACCCATAATAAAATGGAATAATAAACCAGCGACAAATACCCATACGATGAAGCGAACAATGAAGCTATCAAAAATAGCTTGAACTTGAGCAAAACCTTCAGGCGAAGACAAAGACTTATCTAATAGCCACAAAAGTACCGGTACGAGTAAAAATACGATGACACCTGAAAGACGGTGTAGAATTGATGCAATAGCCACAGGGGATTTTAAGTTTACATCTAAAACTTGACCCATGGACAAATTGACAGGTCTGTTGCTTTTCACAGCGGGCATCCTGTAAGTAAAAACTCCATCCGGAGTTTGTTGGAATTAATTCGAAGGAAAGCTAGCATTGTCAGACAAAATGAATTGACTGAACTTTAAACGACATCGAATTATAAAACGTCAACTGTCAAAACACAAACAATCAAAATTAGCTTTTTCTTTAAAAATCACTCAAATAAGAATCATTTACATTAATCTTAAAATGAATCAATAACCAAACCCATATAAGTCACTTGTACCTTTATATGCTATCTCTTTATTTTTTATAGAGTTTGCATAAACCATTTTGATACATCATTACCACTTATATTTTTTTGATAAATTTAGACTAAAGCACAAGCTTACGGACAAAAGCGTCCTAATATTTTTTCATTCCTTTTTGTTTATTATTTATTTCCTTTTTGTTTGGAATCTATACCGATTATGTCGATTAAAAATAACCCTTTATTTCTTTTTTTAATATTCAACATTTTATTCAATGATTTAACGTGACTGATTTTAATAAGAAAGAACAACTTAGTGTGTGAATAATGAATAAATAACATATCGTTTTTCGCGCAATTTGATTAAAATAGAATCAATTTAATTATTAATTCTCGTTTGATCTGATTATTTTTTAAACTACCAAATGCATTATTTAAACTATTTTTTAATCAGTTAAGCATTAAAATGCAAATAAATATTTCAACAATCATATTGATCATTTTCCGAATCTTTTACAGCACAGAATGTATGTAAGCTATGATATTTATATGATTTTAATATTTTCATTTGATTTGTTTTAAATTACAAAAGTGCTGCAATAAGAGTGAAAAATATTGTTTATGACCCATGCATTCTAATTATTTTTCTGCACCTTCTTTGGAATTTCCCTTATTATACTGACCGACACTGAAATGCGATGTTCAATTTAGTTGCCTTTTCGCAACTAACTTACCGTTGAAACGTCATTTTTTCATCCATAAGTATAATTGACAAAATTTTAGTGCTCATTAAGCTTATTAGCTAATCTCGACTCGTCTAATTCGCACATTAAAATATGATTATGCGACATTAGATACAACATTCACCAGGACAGGAGATCTATTGAATGTCTGAAGCAACTGGCAAAAAAGCCGTATTACAGCTTGATGGCAAAGAAATTGAATTACCAATTTACAGCGGCACATTGGGCCCAGATGTAATCGACGTTAAAGATGTATTGGCCTCGGGTCACTTTACTTTTGATCCTGGTTTTATGGCTACTGCTGCTTGCGAGTCTAAAATTACATTTATCGATGGCAACGAAGGTGTTCTTTTACACCGTGGTTATCCTATCGCACAATTGGCGACTCAAGCAGACTACTTAGAAACTTGCTACTTATTATTAAATGGCGAGCTTCCAACTGCTGAACAAAAAACTGAATTTGATGCAAAAGTTCGCAACCACACTATGGTTCATGACCAAGTCAGCCGTTTCTTCAATGGTTTCCGTCGTGACGCTCACCCTATGGCGGTGATGTGTGGTGTTGTTGGTGCACTTTCTGCGTTCTATCACAACGGTTTTGATGTTGAAAACGTTGACCACCGTGAAATTACTGCTGTTCGTTTAGTTGCTAAAATTCCAACACTTGCTGCTTGGACTTATAAATATACAATCGGTCAACCATTTGTATATCCACGCAATGACTTGAACTACGCAGAAAACTTCTTGTACATGATGTTTGCTACTCCAGCAGACCGTGACTATAAAGTTAACCCTATTCTTGCAAAAGCAATGGATCGTATCTTTACGCTTCATGCAGACCATGAACAAAATGCATCTACGTCTACAGTACGTTTAGCAGGTTCTACGGGTGCTAACCCATACGCATGTATCGCTGCGGGTATTGCTGCACTTTGGGGCCCTGCTCATGGCGGCGCGAACGAAGCTGTTCTTAAGATGCTTGATGAAATCGGCTCTGTAGAAAACGTTGCTGACTTCATGGAAAAAGTGAAAACTAAAGAAGTTAAACTTATGGGCTTCGGTCACCGAGTTTATAAAAACTTCGATCCACGTGCGAAAGTGATGAAAGAGACTTGTGACGAAGTGCTTAGCGCACTTGGTATCAACGATCCACAACTTGAGCTTGCGATGGAACTTGAACGTATTGCGTTGTCTGACGAATACTTCATCAAACGTAACTTATACCCTAACGTAGACTTCTACTCAGGTATCATCCTTAAAGCGATTGGTATCCCGACTGAAATGTTTACTGTAATTTTTGCTCTTGCACGTACTGTTGGTTGGATCAGCCACTGGTTAGAAATGCACAGCGCACCTTACAAAATCGGTCGTCCTCGTCAGCTTTATACTGGCGAAGTTCAACGCGATATCAAACGTTAATTCGTTTTTCGCTGATCGAACAGAAAACCACCCTCTTGGGTGGTTTTTTTATGAGAAATTTAAATTAAAACATCACAAATTTAAAAGAACATGCATAGAATAACAACAGCATTAAAAAACCAATTCCAATCGGTACAAATGATAGAAGTTAAATCAAAATGAACAGCAAAGACTCACTCGAAAAACTTAAATTATTACGTGCAGAAATGCAAAAACATCAGATTGATGCTTTTGTTGCCATGAGCGCTGATCCACATATGTCAGAATATTTACCTGATTACTGGAAAGTCCGTTTGTGGCTGACTGGATTTACAGGTTCAGTAGGTACGATTGTAATTACTCAAGACTTTGCTGGTTTATGGGTCGACGGACGCTACTGGGTTCAGGCGGAACAGCAATTGCTCAATACGGGTTTTGTTTTGCAGAAACAAACAGCTGAAGAATCATCAACCCATCTTGCATGGTTGACAAAAAACTTAGAAAAAAATGCTAAGATTTCTGTGAATGGTCAAACAATTTCTGTACAGCAATTCGATGCACTCAAGCAAATTGCCAAACAAAATCATTTCCAAATTGAAACACAGCTCGACTTAATTGATCAAATTTGGGACGATCGCCCTACTCTACCTGTAGAAGCTATTTGGCAAATGCGCAGTGATCTTACTGCACAAACTCGTTTAGAAAAAATTTCACATATTCGTCAAGCTTTACATGAAAAAAATGCATCAGCTCATTTTATTTCTGCACTGGATGATATTGCATGGATCTTCAACTGCAGAGGAAGTGATGTTGAATATAACCCTGTGTTCTTAGCACATTTATTTATAGATCAACATCGTACTGTACTTTTTATTGATGCAGCAAAACTTTCAACTGAGCTAAAAACTCAATTCAATGATGAACACATTGAAATACAAGCCTATGAGCAAACTCAGAACTTTTTAACCCAACTCAAAGATCAACATGTTTTAATTGACCCTGCAAAAGTTTCAATTTTACATGCACAAACAATCATACAACATAATCAATTGATTCAAGATATTAACCCAAGTACTTTATTTAAATCACAAAAACATGACCTAGAAATTGCGCATGTAAGAAATGCTATGCAAAAAGATGGTGTTGCACTGTGTCATTTCTTTCATTGGTTAGAGACTGCATTAAAAACGCAACAGCCGATCAATGAACTCGATATTGATAAAAAAATCACAGCTTTTCGTGCGCAACAGTCTGGTTTTATTGGCTTAAGTTTCTCTACCATCGCAGGATTTAATGCCAATGGTGCACTTCCACATTATCGAGCAACTGAAGAAAATTATAGTGACATTCAAGGTGATGGGTTACTACTGATTGATTCAGGTGGCCAATATGAAGATGGCACCACAGACATTACTCGTGTCGTACCGATTGGTCAGCCAAGCGCGCAACAGAAGCGTGATTACACACTTGTTTTAAAATGCCATATCGCATTGGCGCAAACTGTTTTCCCTGAAGGTATTGCTGCACCGTTATTAGATGCAATTACTCGTCAGGCGCTTTGGAAGCAAGGTTTAGATTATCGACACGGTACTGGTCACGGCGTCGGCTATGCGCTCAATGTACATGAAGGACCACAAGTCATTTCTTATTATTCACCTGCGACCATCTATACAAAACTACATAAAGGTATGATTACTTCGAATGAACCCGGTTTATACCATGAAGGCAAATATGGTATTCGTATTGAAAATCTAGTCGTGAATCAGCCTAAAGTGTTTCAAGATCAAACTTATGGTCATTTCTTAGAATTTGAAACGCTTACACTTTGCCCGATTGACCAAAGCTGTATTGTTTTAGATTTATTATCCAATGATGAAAAGTCTTGGTTAAACCAGTATCATCAAATGGTTCGTGAGCGTTTATCCCCTGATCTAAAAGGTGAGGTTTTAACGTGGCTCATCAATAACACTCAACCAATCTAACACCCTACCGATAAAAAAGGATATAAATTAGCTCTTTATATCCTTTCAATATAATGCAACGAATCATCAAAACTCATGATTCAATAGGTCGTTAAACTTTAAAACGGTCTTTAATTGAGTCTTCTTTAATGGCGTATTTTAAAATCATGAACCGATCTAAAGGATAACTTTAAGACGCTATATCGTAATGTTTCAAATCTAGTGTTTTTAGCTGACTCTTCAATTGTTTCAACGACCAAGGCCATGCCGCAAAATTGCGACCATTCTCATCCAAATAATAAGACTTACAGCCGCCTACATTAAATACAGTGCTTTGTAGCTGTTTTTGGACTTTAATATTGTGTTTACGAATCACGTCTTTTTTAATTTCAAAACGAGTGAATTTCAAATCACGCATTTTCAATAAACCATCTACAATATAGTCAATTTGTGCTTCTGCAATTCCAATAAATGAATCATAAACAAGAATATTTGGCCCTAAAACAAGGAATGCATTTGGAACCTTTTCAATACTTGCACCTAAATATGCTTCAGGAGAGCTACCTTTCCAACGTTCAGCAAGTGTTTGACCTGTTGTATCATAAACTCGCTTACCGATAGGCGGATGAGAAACTTCAAAGCCTGTTCCCCAAATGATGACATCAACTTCATGTCGTTCACCATTTGCAGCAATCAGCGTATTTCCATCTATTTCAATTAGTCCGTGTGGAATCAAATGAACATTGTCTTGCTGTAGTGCTGGATAATAATTATTGGCGAATAATAAGCGCTTACAACCAATGGCAAAGTTTGGAGTGACATTCTTACGCAATTGATCATCATCAATTTGCAATTTCAGCAACTGTTTACTGAGAAAACTGATCGGTTCAAGTACTTTGGGATGACGCAATCCAAAATTAATACCATTTAAAATTTGAGCAATACTATTACGCCAAGTCTGTTGAATGATTGGAAATTGAGCAGCAATCTGCTTGGCTCTATCATTCAACTGCATATCCGCCTTCGGTAATACCCATGGTGCAGTCCGTTGAAATACAAATAATTGTTTAACTTTGGGTTGAACTTGTGGAATAAATTGGATCGCCGATGCACCTGTACCAATCACGGCAACACGCTTATTGGTCAAGTCATAATCATGATTCCAACGTGCTGAATGGAACATTTCACCTTTGAAGCCTTCAATCCCTTTCAATTTTGGCATAGACGGCTCCGTGATCGGCCCCGTGGTAAACAGTACCGTTCTCGCTTGATATTGCCCTTTAGAGGTTTCTAAATTCCAAATATGTTTGGCTTCATCCCATCGCGCACTGATTAACTCATTGTTAAATTCAATTTTTTCGCCCAAATCATATTTCTCAACCACTTCTTCTAAATAACTCAGAATCTCAGGCTGTTTTGCAAATAAATGGCTCCATTTATGACTTGGCGAAAATGAGAATGAATACAGTGCTGAAGGTACATCGCAGCCGCAACCCGGATAATTATTATCACGCCACGTCCCGCCTACACGGCTGGCTTTTTCCAGTACGATATAATCCTGATAGCCTGCTTGCTTCATTTTATAAGCCGCTGCAATTCCTGAAATACCCGCACCAATCACAATGCTGTCATAGGTATGCACTGGGATATCCGCTTGTGTTCCAGGTACTTGTTTATTGGCAGTTTTAGCAGCAGTTTGAGTCGTGTTTTTAGCCTTTACAGTCGTTTGGCGCTTGGTTTTCTGTGCAGATTCAGTTTGAGGTTCAATTTTAATTTCTGCTTTTACTACACGTGATTGAACGCTTTTAGTTTCATCATTTTGTGCTTCGGCTTTTTTTACTTCAATCCTTTTTGCTTCAAGCTTATTTTCCTCGAGGCTTTTCGGTTCTAAACTTTCAAGCTGAGTAACTTGTTTAATGTCTTCAACTGTTGTTTGAGTTGTTGATTGCTTCGACTTTTTTTCAGCCGTACTGTCGTCCAACAAAGTATCTAAAGTTGCTTGTGTATTCATATCGTTGTACTCAACTGTTATTTTACGTACTTATTAAATAACGGATAACCGATCCCCAACACTTTTGCATACAGCGTTGGCGAAGCACGTTTCATCATCCAAAATAATTTTGCGTCAGGTTGTGGAATGGTATACAACTGATTTGCATCCAAAGCATTCAGCGTTTTAATTGCCACTTTATCACTGGTGATAAATGCATGATTCATCAATAAATCATCAGCAAGTCCTGCATAATGCTGAGGTAAACGCCCATTTTTCATAATATTTGTAGGCACTAAAGTAGGACACAAGACATTGACACGAATCTGATCTTGGCGTAATTCAGCAGATAGCGTTTCCGAAAGAGCCAATACACTCGACTTCGTCACGTTATAAGCGGTCATTTCAGGTGCGGCAGTATAGCCTGCTGCTGATGCAACATTAATGATTGCGCCATAACCTTGCTGCTTAAATTTAGGTACAAAATAATGGCAACCATGGATCACGCCCCACAAATTAACATGCATACACCATTGCCAATCTTCTAATGAAACCTCATCAAACTTACCGCCTAAGCCCACACCGGCATTATTAATCAACAAAGTCACAGGATGATCCATCAACTTTTCAGCATTTTCAGCTAAAGCTTGTACTTGCTCTTTTGCTCCAACATCACATTGCACCGCAAACGCTTTGCGCTGAGTTTGTGAAGTAATTAGATTGACGGTTTCTTGTGCGGCATCCAAGTTAATGTCTGCGCAAACCACTGTCCCACCACGTTTTGCCAATTCCATAGCAAAACTGCGCCCTATACCACTTCCCGCACCCGTGACAACTGCATAAGCATTTTGGCTAGGTTTAGGTTTTTTAGAAAAAATTCCCATGATTTAAATCCATTTATGATTCATTTTGTAGGCTGAACCGAATAATTTTATGTACGTAACGCAGGTGTAAATTCCTTGGTTAAATATGGGGTAAGCAAGCCCGTTTCTGGGTGAAGCAATCTTTCTTTGTAATATTCTAAAAATGCTGTAGTGTCGTGGTCATTCGGATGAAAATCTGGACGTAAATAATCAAAAATATGTTTTAAACTACTGCCATACACCCCATCTTTTAAGCCAAAAATAAGCTGCAAGCTATACGGCATCTCTCTCCAATAACTGAGGCTAATCAAGTTTTTAGGATTTCGATAAAAAGGGACTAAAAATGAAGCCACAGAAATCAGCACGAGAATGGTGATGAGTGCAGGGAAAAATCCAGCGATACGCAAAGCATAACTATTTGACAATGATTGAAAAACATCAAAGGCAATATCTTTATGCTCTGATTCTTCGAGCATATGCCACATCCAAATTGCACGTTGCTTTTCATCTTGTGAACGGAAGAAAATCTCCTCGTGATTCATCATGTATTCGGCCAAAACAGCTGTGAAATGTTCAATACCCGCCATCAACGACAATTTCATCGGTTGTGGTAAACGGTTAAATCCATAATCAAAAGCCCAACCTGCCCACACTCGAAATAATTTGACAGGCAAATCTTTTTCAATAAAAGCATCATTCAACTCTTCATGCATTTTTGAATGAATCGCTTCCTGACCAATCAATGAAGTGACTCGTTGCTTTAGTAATGGATCTGTAATGAAATCACGATGGTAACGTGCTGTATCAATCACAAGATCTTCACCACGGGTCAAAAAAATAGACAATGACGCAAAATAAGCACTAGCCAATTCTGCATCCATATAAAATTTGTGATCTATCTTTGTAGCATCAAAATCAAATTTCATATGACGAATAGGAATGATTGGAGATTGTTTTTCCAAACTGAACGGGGCAGCTGCAAAGAATTTGGCAGCTGCTTTTTTAAGAGGTTTAGTTACAAGTTGCATGATAAATACTCTTTATTCGTTTATGGGAAATCCGTTTCCTAAATAAAACGCAACGTCAAATTCAGGATCTAGATCGCCTTTTGAGTAAAAAAACGACTGTGATATAAAGAAATTAAGGCATGCAGTGCCAATAATAATTAGCATTTAAGGTCAATCGGTTTGCAATTTATGACTATTTCACTGAACTGTCAGACAATTATTCGTACAGATTGCCCCTACTGATAAGGAATGACCCAAGAGGATAATTTTCAAATTTATCCTATGAAAAATCACATATGAAGAAATGACTCGTAGACGCCATTTATTCAATTTATTTCACTTAAAAAGTGATTTGAATACTCGTTATGTTGATCTTTAATTATGCTTCAACTCATAAGACCCTTTGATCGGCAAAAAATGCTGAAAAGCGCAATCGCTTTTAAATACGTGAACAGAAACATGATTATCTGTGAATCTGAAACATGGCAATAAGATGATTTAAAATAAGTACACTGCCCTCATTCGTGATTCACATTGCATTAGATCAATATGAATTTTGGCACAAGCACAGCGGTTTATTGATTACAGTTTAAGTTGTACTCAAAAGAACCTTATTGTAAGTGTGCGTCACATACCAGACGAAGAACAAGAACAGCCTGAATTCGTTTTAGAAATGACTCGAGACTTTGTTAAAACGAAAACATAAATTAAAGACAACTTCTATGTAACACTTTTACCATTGGACTGTTTCGATTAGACTGCCACTATAAAAGTGTTGCATTGAACATGACCATTTTTGACAATTTCTCGATTCAACATATCCATATAATTTGATGACAACTATGAATAATAAAGTACCATTTTCGAACAGCATCTTGATTTATAAACAAGTATTCTTTTGTTTTTAAGCGGTGAATTACATGTTGAACTTTTTAGCAAGCTTCGCCCGCCTCCTTAAATTAGATCAATTTAAAGTACGTGGACTGACCGATGGTGAAATTCAAATCAGTCAAACCGTGTTTGGTGATTTGATTGATTATGCAAAAGTAAAAGTTCTCAACCACCCTTATTTGCCTTGGCAACCTGTTGGGATTTTAATGGCGCCGAACGGTTATATTCATTTAAAAGATGCAGATTATTGTGAAGATTTTTCCTGCCAAAGTCTTAGTGATCAAGCAACTTTTATTCATGAAATGGCACATATCTATCAACATCAACGCCATGAAAATGTACTGCTCAAAGGCGCACTTTTACAAAGTGCTTTGTACTTGACTGGTGGAAAATACAATCCTTATCGCTATACCTTGGTCAAAGGTAAACCGTATTTTGATTACAACATTGAGCAACAAGGTGATATTGCACGAGATATTTATCTAAAACGTATAGAAAATATTATCTTGAATCACTCAAATCCAAGATAAAAGTTTTGTGTCTATTGGACGCATTAAGATAAACGTGAAGTGAATCACAAATTAAAAACCAGTTGTTTATATTCCGTTACAGAGCATCAAAATAATTGAAAAATAACTGGTTTATGTTGAAAAAATGCACTACATTCGTGCTGTCAATATCGGTGTTTTGAATAAACTGAAGGAATAACTAGCTTCTCACTTTTTTTTAGTTAAAATACCCAATATCTGAAATTTTTGCACTGCAAGAAAATAAAGATTTTTAATCATTGATGATGATTTTATAGTTTCGCCGTTTGGCAATTTTTTGTGTCTATATATGCACATGTTGAATAACTATATTTTAAAAATCAACTAAATGCATGTAATTACCCTATTGGAATAGGATTTGGTTTAAATGAAAAGTTTTAAAATTGCACTTGCGCAATTCTCTCCATTTGTTGGTGATATTGAATCTAATGTTCAAAAGATGATTGAACAGGCCAATCAAGCCAAAAAGCAAAATGTTGAAATTATTGTTTTTCCTGAACTTTCTACTATAGGTTATCCTGCAGAAGATTTACTTTTACGTCCAAGTTTAGCAAAACGCACTGTACACGCTTTTGAACAACTTGCTGCTGTTAAAGACATCGTTATGGTCTTTGGTTTTGTCAACCTTGCTGAAGATGGTCATCGCTACAATTCAGCAGCAGTCATGAAAGACGGACAAGTACTTGGGGTTTATAACAAACAGAACCTACCAAACTACAGTGTTTTTGATGAAAAACGTTATTTTAATGAAGGTCATCAACATCTTGTATTTGAATACTTAGGGCATAAATTTGGTGTATTGATTTGTGAAGACGTTTGGTCACTTACCACCGTACAACAACTTGCTCAACTGAATGTTGAAAGTATCTTGGTGCTCAATGCTTCACCTTATGAAGTGGGTAAACCGCAACACCGTATTACCACGTTAAAAGAATTAGCAAAACAATTGAATGTGCATGTGGTCTATGCAAACCAAGTCGGTGGACAAGATGACTTGATTTTTGATGGCACCAGCTTTGTCATCAATCATTCAGGTGATGTTGCATTCCAAGCGCCAAGCTTTAAAGAAGATCTGTATATTGTCGATTATCAAGCGGAAGAAAAGGCATATAAAGTCTTAGAATCGGCACCTGCTTTAGACACCATAGCTGAAATTTATCAATCTTTAGTTTTAGCAACACGTGACTATGTACAACGTTCAGGCTTCCCAGGGGTAATCTTGGGTTTATCTGGTGGTATTGACTCAGCACTGACACTTGCGATTGCAGTAGATGCAATTGGCGCGGATAAAGTACAAGCGGTGATGATGCCTTATACCTACACTTCACAAATTAGTGTAGAAGATGCAACGGAACAAGCTCAGCGTATGGGTGTAACCTTTGGTATTGCTGAAATTCATCCAATCGTGAACAGTTTCATGCAAACACTCTATCCATTCTTTGGTAATGCGCCTGCGGATACAACTGAAGAAAACCTTCAAGCACGTGCTCGCGGTACATTGCTGATGGGCTTGTCCAATAAGTTTGGGAATTTAGTCCTTGCAACAGGCAATAAATCTGAACTTTCAGTGGGTTATTGCACACTTTATGGTGACATGGTAGGTGGTTTTGCGGTATTAAAAGATGTTTATAAAACCATTGTTTTTGAATTGGCAAAATACCGTAATAGCATTGCTGAAACACCTGTGATTCCTGAACGTGTAATCACTCGTCCACCTTCAGCTGAGCTTCGTCCAGATCAAAAAGACCAAGATTCTTTACCTGCTTATGATGTACTTGATGCGATTCTTTATGCTTATATTGAAGAAGACCAAAGTCAAGAAGACATCATTGCCAAAGGTTTTGAACGTGAAGTGGTTGAAAAAGTCATTCGTCTCGTTGATCGCAATGAATATAAACGCCGCCAAGGTTCAATTGGTCCACGCATCAGCTCACGCGCATTTAGCCGTGAACGTCGTTATCCAATTGTAAATGGCTGGAAAGCAGGTATATAAATTTAGTGGACTTAAATCACTCGTCATCCCATTCGAGCATTGCTCAAGAACTTGCTCAAGCCTTGTTGCTTGAGCAAGTTGGCTTTATTAAAAAACAATTATTGGATGAAAATAATTCCAAATACTTAGAGAACTTTATTGCGCAGGTTTATCAACATTCGGATCAAATCCTACTCAAGGACATGATTCAACTTGAACAATTACAAAACGTTGTTCAAAAATATGCTTTTGAATTAAATTTAGGCGCAGAGATTCTTGAATTTATTGGTTTTTCTGCCCAAAAAGTCCATCATTATGCAGTCAATAGTGACACGAGTTTTAAAGATTTACTTAGCGATGATTCTTTTGACTTATGGTTGTCTAAAATCTTAGAACTACAACAATTTAGAGATTATATTCAGGAAAATTTACAACATAATCCGCAAATACAACAAGTCAGTCTACAACTTGCCAATCAGATTGTAGAAAGTAATACCCCTTGGTTAAATCAACTACGCCAATACAATATTAAACAAAATCGTTTCGGCGCAAAAGTTTTAAGTTTTATTCAAGATCAACAACAAAATATTGAGCTCAAGTTAGAGCAGCAACTGGGTTCCGCAATCCGCAAACAACTCAGCAAAATCATTTTATTACCCAATGAAGATCTTGCTAATATAGCTACACATTTATGGACAGATATTAAGCAACGCTCGCTTAAAGAAACTTTCTCACAATTTCAGCCCATTGATTTTGAGGAGTTTTTCATTCTGGTTTATGAATCATGGAAGCAACTCCGTCAAACAGATTATATGCAACAAGTTATTTTAAATGTCGTTGAAGCATATTATCAATATTTCGGTGAATATAACCTACAAGAGTTACTCCTTTCTGTGGGTATCAATGAAAATGATTTATTCATTGAAGCTCAACGCTTTGCACCACATAGCTTAGCGGCTTTAGAGCAACATGGTTTATTGGATGACTTAATCAAACCATTAATTGCTCCATTTTATTTAGATGAACATACACAGCGCTTTATTGAAAATTTTTTAAAAAACCGGCAAACACCATCACCTTAAAGCTGTTCAATAAAAACTAAATAATCGAATAAGCCATTATTGTAAATAACCTTTACTTTATTTTTGATTAAATAACTTTTCTAATTACTTTATATCGTTCTTTCATTCTTATTTAATCATAATGTTGAATTCACTTGCTGAATTACACCCTTTCACTCAAGAGCAAAACTAAAAATAGTGCTGATGTGGCTTATCATACATACTCGTGATTAACTTACTGTAAATATTCATACAATGTAAGGCGCACAACCTTATTACACCATCTCTGAAATACAATTTTAAAGCGTCTTACTGAGCCTATATTTGCATCAAGATAGTTTTATTAATAACAATAGTTTTCATATGAACATGAGCGATTGCATCAGCATGGCAACATGAAGCTAAATATTTTATTTGTTTAAATATTAAACAAATTATGGCTTGATTTTAAAGATGATTATCAAATAAACCTATTTATAGCGATCAAATAAGTATAAAATTTCGCGACCGATTTATTATAATTTTTCGTGATGAAAATCTCAATTTTACTCAGTATTATCTTTATTTTAACTGGATGTGTTATTGGCACATCCAGCGAGATTAAAACTGCTGAAAAACTATTAAAGCAATTTAAATGTAGCAATATTGAAACAACTCAACTTAGCCATAGCAGCATGACCAGCTACCATGAACATTCATTGGCTGTGAGTAAAGAAAAAGCGACGTCTTATATTGAAAGCTATAAATCTGGTAATGAATTATTTAAAATTCCTTTAGATGAAGTTGTTCAACAACAATACGATGTGTATAAGTCAGCGTGTGAATCCTTGGGCGGTGTGCAATCTCAGTCAGAGACCAATCCTCTAAACTAAATCCCCTTATTTGAATTACTTAGGCTATTTTGATGCCGATCATAGCACTCAAGCTTATATATTCTATGTGTTAAGTAAAAAAGGATCAGCACTCTATATGTACTGATCCTTGTTCAAATATTGATGTTTAATCATTATATTTTTCAAATTAGACTTTAAAAGACTTCTTTCTAAAGATTCATTCAGTCTTCATTGGTTTTATGAAAACGTGTATCTACACTAAATAATTCTGGGTATTTGGGATTAATCTGAGCATAAAATGCCATAATCTCTGCCATATCCTTTTCATAATCCCCCGTCGGATAAACAATTTTACCAATACCTGTTTTCTTTTTGGCATAGTCCATATAAGCCAATGCAATTGGAACACCTGCGCTCATCGCCACATGATAGAAACCCGTTTTCCAATTTTCTTGTTTAGAACGTGTACCTTCTGGTGTCACTAACATCACCAATTTAGGATGCGTCTTAAATAAATCACTCATCAACTGGACCATACTTGGTCGTGCTTCACCGTCTTGTTTCGGACGACGATCAATACCTATACCGCCCATTGCACGTACAAAAGGACCTAAAGGTAATTTCATATAACTGTCTTTGATCGTGATTCGAACATTAACACCCAAAGCTTTTAACGCCAAACGTGCATAAAGTGCATCCCAGTTACTTGTATGTGGTGCAGCAATCATGACACATTGGTCTATGGTTAAATCCCAATGATTGTCAATTTCCCACCCCATTAAACCTAAACTTTGTTCAGCTAACTTTTCAAACACAATACACACCAACACAGAAAATTTGCTGCGAATTGTACCAATGCACGTTGAATAAAAAAGCTTTTTTTGATGAATAATTAGTCAATTAATATATAAATGTATAAGGTATTATCAAACATACTAAGTGTTTATGAATCAATAAAATAGGTGAATTTTCACATGTTAATTATTTCTTCTTAAAAAATATTGAATCCAACGTTTTTCTCTACAATAATTATCAAAATGTATTTTTATGATTGAAACATAGCATTGGAATTATCAATCACTTAATACACGCCCCAACTTTCTGTATACATTTCAACTGGTATAAATGCATCATCCATTTCCACGCTGTGTCTAAAACAAGTCGCCCTGCTCATTCAAATTTTAACGGTTTTGTATGCTTATCAACCTTAAGTATGTTCTCACGGTCAATTCAATTGCATATCAAATCTAATTTCGATGGTTTTGTTTAAATCAACTTACTTTAAATCATAATCATATGGTTGATATATAAGAACAACATATTTAACGAAATGTATCATAAAAAGTCAGATCAAAATAAAGGGTACAATCCATACAAGTTCGCAATCTTAATCTGTGGAAAAAATCCACAAATACTACATATTATATCAATTCATTACATGATTCTTATGTTGCTAAAATCACGATATTTATATGCTTAAGTAAATACAACTCCCTGTTTTGCGTGATTTTTACGCTTAATCATATTGGTGCAAACAATGAAAAAAACCATCATAGCATTGTCTATTGTCACGCTGCTTCTTACAGCTTGTGCAAAACCAACACGAAATGCATCTGAAGATATTCAAACGACAGCTCAAACTCAAGCTGCCGCTAACTATGAAGCTGCAACGCCGACTATAGATTCTGAGCATAATGCTCAAACAAGTTTAGATTGGGCTGGGGAATATATCGGTTTATTACCATGTGCAGACTGTTCTGGTATCCAAACCAAGTTAGTATTGAATCAAGATAATACCTATGAATTAACAGAACAATATCAAGATAAAGGTGATGGTAAAGCATTTAAATCTCAAGGTATTTTCAACTTTGATACATCAGGCTCAATCATCACCTTGGATCAAAATGCAGAAAATCGTAAATTTTTTGTAGGTGAAAACTTTATTGAAGCTCGTGAATTTGAAACAGGTGCAAAAATCGATGGTCCGCTTGCTGACCATTACCAACTACACAAAGAATTAAAATAAGCTTAGACGATGGATTCAAATCTTAGAATATTTCAAAATCAAATTTTAGCGATTAGAAATTTGATTTAAAACGATAAATATCCACCCAATAAAAAACCCTGCTTAGGCAGGGTTTTTTTGAATCAATTCAGATCTTAGTGAGCTGAGAATTGGTTCATTGTGTTTTTAGCATCATCGTGCGCTTTAAGAGCGTTATCACCAGAGAAGATTTCTTTGTGATCATCACCGATATCAGAACCAGCCATTGCTTGGTGTTTAACACATGCGATACCACCGCGGATTTCTTTACGTTGTACGCCAGCAACATAAGCCAACATACCTTCAGAACCGAAGTAACCTTGTGCAAGCTCATGTGTAGAAAGCGCAGCAGTGTGGTAAGTCGGAAGTGTAATCAAGTGATGGAACACACCCGCTTCACGAGAAGCATCTGCTTGGAATGTACGTACTTTTTCATCAGCATCAGCAGCTAATTCAGTGTTGTCGTACTCAGCGCTCATTAATTTAGCACGGTCGTAAGCAGAAACGTCTTTACCTTCAGCAACCCAACGGTCGTAAGCTTGTTGACGGAAGTTTAAAGTCCAGTTGAATGATGGGCTGTTGTTATAAACAAGCTTAGCATTTGGAACTGTTTCACGTACACGGTTAACCATATGAGCGATTTCTTCAACGTTTGGCGTTGCAGTTTCGATCCAAAGAAGGTCTGCACCATTTTGTAAGCTAGATACGCAGTCAAGTACAACACGGTCAATTTGAGTGTCAGCACGGAACTGATATAAGCCAGAAGCCAAACGCTTAGGACGGTGTAATTTACCATTACGTTTGATCAAGATTTCATCTTCTTGAGCATCAGCAATGTCAATTTCAGTTGTATCTAAGTAGCTGATATATTGAGAAGCGATGTCGCCTGGCTCTTTAACCACTGGGATTTTTTGAGTCAAGTCTGCGCCTTCAGAGTCAGTACGCGCAACGATGATACCGTCATCAAGACCCATTTCTAAGAATGCATAACGTAATGCATGGATTTTAGCGATGAAGTCTTCATGTGGAACTGTTACTTTACCAGCTTGGTGACCACATTGTTTCGCATCAGATACTTGGTTTTCAATTTGAAGCGCACAAGCACCAGCTTCGATCATTTTACGAGCAAGTAAGTAAGTCGCTTCTTCGTTACCGAAACCAGCGTCGATGTCAGCAATAATTGGCACAACGTGAGTTTGGAAATTGTCGATTTGAGCAGTGATTTCAGCAGCTTTAGCAGTATCACCCGCTTCGTTTGCTTTTTTAAGCGCACGGAATAAATCGTTTAATTCTTTCGCATCAGCTTGACGTAAGAAAGTGTAGATTTCTTCGATCAATGCAGGTACTGAAGTTTTTTCGTGCATAGATTGGTCAGGAAGAGGACCGAATTCTGAACGAAGTGCAGCAACCATCCAACCTGAAAGGTAGATATAGCGACGTTCAGTAGTACCGAAATATTTTTTGTTCGCAATCATTTTTTGTTGTGCGATAAAACCGTGCCAGCAACCTAATGATTGAGTATATTTGCTAGAATCAGCATCATAAGCAGCCATATCACGACGCATAATCGCAGCTGTATATTTAGCAATATCTAAACCAGTTTTGAATTGGTTTTGCATTTGCATACGTGCAGCGTCTTCTGGGCTAATATCGCGCCATGTGCTGCCGAATTTTGCTTTTAATTCGCGGATTGCATCAATCGCTGTTTGATATGTACTCATGATATTTTCCTGTAATAATATTAGGATTTCATCAATCGAAGGGCCAAATCCACTCGGTATTTGATTGTTCAGACTTAGAACACTTCGTTGTTATGAACTAAGCTTAGTTTGACTACATCAATTAATCCAATATTCTCAGTTAATTTTCAGTATTTATTTAAAAAATACATAGATCAAAACCGTATTATAATTATATTTTAAAATTATAAACAATTGTTTAATATAACTTTTATATATTTTAACATTTTCATAATATGTCTAAAAATAGAACATTTCATTGTTTTTATATTGATTAGACTTAAGTCTGAACATGTAACAAAATCACTTGAATTACGACTTTTAAGCGATAATATGATGATGTTTCAAGTAACCACCTATTTTCAAACCATTCGAAATTACAAAGCTTCCGCGCAATTTTATAGATTCCTCATCCAACTACAATCAAGCAAGTTTCCTGAGAATGAATGTGCATCTTATTATGTTTATTTAGGCTGTAATGTGCTCTATTTGAATTTTTCGAATATATACTCAATGATGTAAATAAGATGATGTTTTTTTCATCTGCTTTTCACACAAGATCATTTCCTTATGGCATAATCTAAAACGATTTCAGAATTTTATTTTCGGTATTTATTTTATGAATCTGGAGCGGGTCGACCTTAACCTTCTAATCTATCTTGATGTTCTTCTACGTGAAAAAAATGTAACTCGTGCAGCTGAACAGTTAGGTGTTACCCAGCCTGCGATGAGTAATATTTTACGTCGTTTACGTAATTTATTTAATGATCCACTTTTAATTCGCTCATCTGAAGGTATGACTCCTACAGAACGTGCATTAGAGTTACAACCTCGTATTCGTGATGCGCTTTCTGATTTATCGATGATTTTAGAGCCTCGTACAGAGTTTCGACCTTATACATCAAATCGTGTATTCCGTATCATGACTTCTGATTATGCAGAAGCGACCTTAGTACCACGTTTAGTCAAAGCATTACGTTCTGAAGCACCGAATGTCGTTCTCGACTTTTTAACCCCAAGTGACGTGTCATACCGTGACATGGAACAAGGTAAAGTTGACTTGGCGATTAACCGATTCAATGAAATTCCACAAAGTTTTCACCAAGTTTTAGTTTGGCGTGATAGTTTTTCATGTTTATTGAATAGCAAACACCCTGCTGCAAGCAATTTGAACCTAAAAAGCTATTTAGATGCACAACATATTTGGGTATCTAAAACTGGGATGGGCGTCGGCTTTGGTGTCAACCCGGAAAAGCAAGCAGGTTTAGGTTGGATTGATCAAGCTTTAGAGCGTATCGGGCAAAAACGTAAAATTTCAGTCTTTACTCGTCACTATCAAATGCCTGCTTTATTGGCATCCAATGTAGACTTGATTGCGACTTTACCGACCCGTATTGCACGTTTACAAGCCAAAAGCCAAAATTTATTGATTAAAGACCCACCTTTTTATATTCCTGAATTTGAATTAAAAATGGCATGGTGTCCTTTACTTCATCATCACCCTGCACATCGTTGGTTAAGACAATTGATCCTTTATGTTGCACGTCAAATGATTGAAGAAGAAAATCGTGAATTTATGCAAAATAATTCTCATTTTTCTCAATATTAATAAAATTTTCTTAAATTCTGATTATTTCAAGATTATACTCATTTCAAATCGGTAGTAAGTCAGTGACTTACTACCACTTCCTTTTATGTGTTAACTTATTATGTATTCATAACTTCTCATAATAATGATGATCCGCAGGTGGATACGTGAGCCTCTTCCAGAATATCGTAATCATCGTCATTCTCATTGCAGGAGCAGGTTTTTTATCTTTAACTGAAATCGCACTTGCTGGTGCGCGTAAAGTTAAACTCAAAATTCTTGCAGAATCAGGCGATGAACGTGCTCAAAAAGTTTTAGATTTACAGCAAAATTCAGCTGACTTTTTTGCTGCCTCTCAAATTGGATTAAATGCTGTCGCTATTCTTGGTGGTATTTTAGGTGAAGGCGCATTTCGCCCCTATTTCTTTGAATTTGTTTCTCGTTTCTATGTCGGTGATTGGGCTGAAACCATTAGCTTTGTGCTTTCATTTACCTTAGTCACATCGTTGTTTATTCTTTTTGCAGATTTAATGCCTAAACGTTTGGCAATGATTGCACCTGAAAAAATCGCTGTATCAGTCATTGAGCCAATTCAGATTTTTATTGTGGTATGTAAGCCTTTAGCTTGGTTTATCAATGCGATTGCGAATTTGTTATTCCGCTTATTTAAAGTCAATACTACACGTGAAGATAACATCACATTTGATGATATTTCTGCGGTGATGGATGCAGGTGCGCAAGCTGGTGTTTTACAAAAGCAAGAACATCATTTTATTGAAAATGTATTTGAACTTGAAGAGCGTAACGTTCCTTCCAGCATGACTACCCGTGAAAACGTGGTGTATTTTACTTTGAAGGAATCAGAAGCCAGTATTCGTCAAAAATTGGCCGAATACCCGTATTCAAAATTTTTGGTATGTAGTGAAAATATTGACAATGTCATCGGTTATATTGATGCGAAAGATATTCTAGTACGTATTCTCAATAATCAATCCTTACTTCAGTTAAATGAAAATACCATTCGTACTGTTCTGACTATTCCAGATACATTAACCCTTTCTGAATTGCTAGACCGCTTTCGTTCAACCAAAGAAAAATTTGCAGTGGTGATCAATGAGTACGCACTGGTTGTAGGCGTAATTACTCTTTCAGATATCATGATCACTGTTATGGGAGATTGGGTCATACCAATTGAAGAAGAGCAGCAAATTATTAAGCGGGATAATAACTCATGGTTAATTGAAGGTAGCACTCCAATTGAAGACATGAAACATGCCTTAGCTATCGACGAAATGCCTGATGAAGAAAGTTATGAAACTCTGGCTGGTTTTATGATGTATCAGTTACGTAAGATTCCTAAGCCCGCAGATACTGTGATTTTCGGCGGTTATAAGTTTGAAGTGGTTGATGTCGATCATTTTAAAATAGACCAACTTTTGGTTACTCGTCTGCTTGAAAGACCTGAACTAGAATCAACTGATGAGCCTTAACCTTTCACTTAAATTTTACTTTTAAATCAGAGATTAAATATAAACCAAACAAATAGTTTTGTTTGGTTTTTTATTTTTATTAAAAAATCAGCACAAAAAATATGCAAAAGTATATTTCATCACATTTTAGAAAATAGCCTATTTTCAACACAAATCTGCTATAAAGCATGCCATACAAGGCTTTCACTGAGTAGCAAATCTCTATTTTTAACAACATTTATATATAAATTTTAGAAATATGAAAAATATCTAAAGTTTATGAATCAAAGAATAGATAAATAAAATTAAGAAAAAACAATTATTTAAAAATATGCACCATTTTGGATATAAAATTTCATAAACCCATAAACCATTGTTTAATAAATACTATTTATTTTAAAAATAATCATCATTTCAATATTTTTTTTTATATATTTTAATTCTTATCATAAATCTTTAGCATCCATCCATAAATACCCACAGTACCAAAACATCAAAAGACTTTCAAAAGTTAAAGTCTTACTCAAGGATTGAACCATGTTAACCGTATTAGGTTTAGGCATGATCTTGTGCTTTATGTACTTGATCATGTCCAGACGAATGACTGCTCTTGCTGCTTTAACGCTTATCCCTATTTTATTTGCTCTCATTGCTTACGGTTTAAGTTTTTACGTCGATAGTTTAGCGCATATTGAAATCAAAGAACTGGGCGAAATGATGCTTGAAGGTGTGAAAAAACTTGCACCAACTGGCGTTATGTTACTCTTCGCAATTCTTTACTTTGCCATCATGATTGATACGGGTTTATTCGACCCTTCTGTCAAATTTATTCTAAAACTGGTGAAAGGTGATCCTCTCAAAGTCGTGATTGGTACAATCACACTTACGCTGATTGTGTCATTAGATGGTGATGGTTCAACCACTTATATGATCTGTGTGGCTGCAATGCTTCCACTCTACAAGCGCTTAGGCATGAGTCCATTAATCATGGCATGTTTAATGATGCTCGCCAGTGGAATCATGAACCTCACGCCTTGGGGAGGCCCGACTGCACGTGCAGCGAGTGCATTGCATGTAGACCCAAGTGATGTATTTATCCCAATGATTTTACCAATGGTCTTTGCAATCATTTGGTTATACTTCCTCGGCTATATGTATGGACGCATGGAACGTAAACGTTTAGGTATTGTCGAACTCGATATTAGCCATGGCGACAATATTCAGATTTCAACCAACCCTGAAGCAAACCGTGCAAATCTAAGATGGTTCAATGCTTTATTAACATTGACATTAATGGTTTGTCTTGTAAAAGGTGTATTGCCAATGTCGATTCTCTTTATGGTCGCATTGTGTATTGCACTGGTGGTGAACTATAAAGATATCGACATGCAAAAAAGCTTGGTTGCTAACCATGCAGGTAGTGCCTTGAACGTTGTCGGTATCATTTTCGCAGCCGGTATTTTCACGGGTATTCTGTCTGGTACTGGTATGGTTGATGCGATGTCTAAGGAATTGGTTGCCATTATTCCTGAAAGTATGGGGCCTTATTTAGCACCTATTACAGCCATTGTGAGTATGCCTTTGACATTCTTTATGTCGAATGATGCATTCTACTATGGCGTTCTGCCTATTCTTTCTGAAGCAGCAAGTCATTATGGTATTACCCCTGTGGAAATGGCGCGTGCTTCAATCGTGGGACAGCCTGTACACTTACTTTCACCTCTCGTTCCATCGACTTATTTATTGTGTGGATTAGCAGGTATTGAATTTGGACAACATCAAAAATTCGCAATTAAGTGGGCGATCATTACGTGTTTGGTGATGTTAGTAACCGCTTTGATTTTTGGTATTTTCCCACTCTATTCAACACTCGGTTAATAGATTGAGAGAGCAATGATGATTCCTGCTCACTCCTGAAATAGAAAAAAGCACCATTCAATGGTGCTTTTTTTGACTCTATAACTTGTCCAAAATCAACTGAGTATTAGAAGTTTTCTTCCTAGTTCAACTTAAAATTTAATTGCCACCATAAAGATGAATCAATTGATCAAGTACAGCTTGATAATGAATTGAAATATCTTCTTCTAAGGTTTTATAAGCACTGTCGAATTGTACCATTGGCCAACCTTCCTTCCAAAAAGGAAAAATGTTGTGTAAATCACGTGTTACTGTCGCATCTTCACGCGTAATTGCTTGTGCAATTTGCGCAAGTACTTGTGCTGTTTCCGCACCATCAATTGCTAAATAATCGATACCACGTACTTTTAAAATTCGGATACGGTCTTTCTTATAACGGATTTTCTTGGCTTGGGCTTCATTTAAATCTAAAGCTAAAGTCACAGCTTCAACAAACTTCTCTTCGAAACTATCATTCAGTGCAACCAAAGCTTGTTTATGTGCTTCCTGACGCCCTGCTTTTCCACCATCACGAATGATTTTTTTTGCTTCAACATTCAATTCATCCGATTTCATCGATTGAAGAATGTCTAAAATTTCAATATCACTTAATGATGCAGAAGAGTCGGTCATGGGAGTCCTAAAAGATAAATAAATAGATTGAGTATTTTCGCATAATTTTGAAATTAAATCAGAGATAATCTTCATCCCACACGATCTAGATAGAAGGATTAACTCACGTTCTTCAAACTTAATCATTTATTTAAAATTAAGCTTTAATCGATACTGTACTCGATTTGTTGATAAAGTCTTATGGGTTGATAAATCCCTGTTTATTGATAGAACATAGAGATACACAATTCTGTACTTTCTAAGTCATGTGAATTTTGCTATTGATGGATCAGACGATAAAAATGGAGAAATCGAATGAAAGCAGTTGCCTATAAAAAACCTTTGCCTATTTCACAGCCTCATGTTTTTTCAGATATTGAAATAGAAAAACCAACTGCAACTGGACATGATCTGTTGGTTGAAGTGAAAGCCATTTCCATCAACCCTGTTGATATTAAAATGCGCCAACGCACTTCAAGTGAAAATGAAACATGGAAAATTCTAGGACATGATGCAGTCGGTATTGTCAGGGCTGTAGGTGAACACGTTCAGCACTTTAAAATCGGCGATGAGGTTTTTTATGCGGGTTCAAATCAGCGTCAAGGATCTTATGCAGAATTTCAATTGGTGGATGAAAGAATCGTCGGCTTAAAACCCAAGAATCTCAGTGATGCTGAAGCTGCTGCCCTGCCTTTAACCTCAATTACGGCGTGGGAAATGTTATTTGACCGTCTAAAAGTACAAGAAGCCCTTGATTTAAATGCAGTCATTTTAGTGATTGGCGCTGCGGGTGGCGTCGGTTCGATTGCGGTACAACTTTTAAAAACATTAACCAACCTTAAAGTCATTGCAACTGCCTCACGTCCTGAGTCAAAAGCATGGTTAGAGTCGATTGGTGCAGATTATATTATTGATCATCATCAGCCTTTGGAACAACAAGTGCTTGATTTGAATATTGGCTTACCTGATTATATTTTTTCAATTACAGGTACAGCGGGTTATACCCAGTCGATTGCTAATTTAATTGCACCACAAGGTCATTTTGGTTTAATTGATGATCCTGACAATTTTGTGATCAATCCTTTTAAAATCAAGTCTGTAGCAATTCATTGGGAATCTATGTTCACACGTTCAACATTCCAAACACATGATATGTCTCGACAAAGACAGATTTTAAATCATCTCGCTGAATTGGTTGAACAAGGTAAAATTAAAACCACACTTTCTGAGAACTTAGGTGTGATTAATGCTGAAAATATTGTGAAAGCACATACCCTCATCGAGAGTGGAAAGAGTATTGGCAAAATTGTATTAGAAGGGTTTTAGATTTGAATTAGGCTTTTATTTACGTTTTTTATCTCTAGCTTTTACCTATAGGTTTTTGGTTAAAAATAAACGCCTCATTTCAATAGAAAGAGGCGTTTATTCATCGTCATATCAACAAAATATAAATTGTATTTAAATCACTTCAACCACAACTTTACCAATATGTTCACCTGTATCCATAATTGCATGCGCATCTTGGATTTGATCAAATTTAAAGGTTTTATAAATCATCGGTAAACATTCACCTTTTGCCCACAATGGTGCAACCTGTTGTTGTATGCCTTGTGCAATTTCCGCTTTTTCCGTCGTCGTTCTTGCACGCATGGTCGAACCAGTAATGGTCAATCGTTTCATCATGATTTGACCGAGTGAAATCTCTTTGGCTTTTGCACCTGCCAAGAAAGCGATATAAACCAAACGTCCATCACGACGTAGTAAGCTTAAGTTCTTTTCTAAATACGGTGCGCCAACCATATCAAGAATGATGTCTACACCTTCATTATTGGTTTTTTCTTGGATGGCTTTTTCAAAATCTTGGGTTTTATAGTTAATCGCATCGGTTAAATCTGCGATAGCGTGTACTTTTTCATCTGACCCCACAGTCGCAAAGGTCTTGATGCCAAATGATTTACATAGCATCAGTACCGTTGTTCCGATCCCACTTGCGCCACCATGCACCAATAACGTCTCGCCTGCTTTGGCCTTAGCCATTTGGAATACATTTGCCCAAACAGTGAAGAATGTTTCTGGAATAGCTGCAGCTTGTACAAAGCTCACTCCTTCAGGGATGGTTAAGGTTTGGCTTCGCGGCACAACACAGTATTCTGCATAACCCCCACCGTTGGTTAAACCACAAACTTTATCACCAACTTTAAACTGGGTAACATCTGCACCAACTGCTTCTACAACTCCGGCAACTTCTAAGCCGGGTACTGGTGTTACGCCTTTAGGCATTGGGTATAAGCCTTGGCGTTGTAAAATATCAGGACGGTTAATACCAAATGCATGTACTTTTACCAAGACTTCATCTGCTTTTGCTTGTGGGATTGCAACCGTTTCATAAGCGAGTTTATCTACGCCACCAGGTTCTGTAATGATGACGTGTTGCATGGTTGCCTGAGACATGGTTCGCTCCTAAGTCTTTCAATACTTTTCAAGTTTTATGTATAGAAACATAAAACTTTGTGGCTTTGAAGAATAGTGGACTTATGTATGAAAGTTTAAATGTTTTGGGAGTGTGGATGATTGGATGAGATGATTGATTTGAGACGATCAGCGCAATTTCAGAAATCATTTGGTTTTAAGATCGGTATTTTTTTGAGTTTTAATAAGCTGAATAAGTCATGAATTTCTTAGATGGTTTGTTCTTCATACAGATAATAGGTCGTTAAATAAATTCTAGATCTCCCTCATTTTTAAAGATAAGGAGCATGCTCCGTAAGAAGGAAGGATGAAAAAATCGCCTTACGGCGCGTAATGTTGATCATTTAAGCCTTTTGAAATCCTCCTTATCCCTCCTTTTAAAAAGGAGGGATAAGGAGCACTGCTGTGCAAGGAATCTAAAATTATTCTAAATTCTCAACCGTTCCCCCTCTTTCTTAAAGAGGGGTTAGGGGAGATTCTTAGATGAATAGCTACTAAATTACTCTTAACTGACTGGCATTAGCCTCACAGCGGGTTCTTCAATCCATCCAATCTCTTACAGACGAACCAATTCCACAATTTTCTCAGCCAATTCTTCAACAGCATCTTGTGCAAATACTACATCCGCACCCTGTTCAGCATCGGTAATCACTACGATACCAGTCTGACGAAGTAACGCAACTTGCTCAGCAGAAAGACCAGCTTTTGCAATCGCAACGACACCCTGTTGAATCAACAGACTTTCAAGCGCTTGAGCATTTTCAAGTGCTTGAGTAGACACAGCCACTACAGCAGGTTTTTGACCTAAACGTGCAGCACGATCTTCAGCAGTGACAGGTTCATTGTGAGCAGTCCATTCAACTGCAGCTTCAACCATACCTGCGCCAACAGTGACATTGCTTAAACGGTCGATAAAGATAAACGAACCTGTATAACGACTATCTTGATAACGGTCAAATACTACAGGTGCATCAAATTCAACATCGATATCCGCAATCGCATTCAACTCAAGTTGATCAACCTGAGTATGCTCAAGCGTATTCACATTGGTGCGATAGTTAATTTTAGATACTTTCGCAGGAATAGTCTGAGTACCAATCTTGATATTATATAGCTTACCAATCACTAACGGTTGGTCAGTCATCCACACCACAGAAGCACGTACAGAACGAGATAATAATGGTTGTTCACCTGCTTTCACTAAAACATTACCACGTGAAATATCAATCTCATCGTTCAATGTTAAAGTCACCGCTTGACCTGCAATCGCATGTTCAAGATTGCCATCAAAAGTCACAATTTCTTTCACTGTCGATTTCTTGCCTGATGGTAAAGCCACGATTTCATCGCCAACTTTAACTTCACCTAAAGCAATTGTTCCACAGAAACCACGGAAATCAAGGTTTGGACGATTAACATACTGCACAGGGAAACGGAACTCATAGGCACTGGTATCACGCGTAATTTCAACCGTTTCTAAGGTATTCATCAACGTTTTGCCCGTGTACCACGGCGTATTTGGAGATGGATTCACCACGTTATCACCATTTAACGCTGAAATTGGCGTAAAGATGATATTGGCAGGCTTACGATCACCCAACTGATTGATGAAATGATTATATTCCGCTTGGATTTCATTAAAACGCGCTTCTGAAAACTCAACCAAATCCATTTTATTAATTGCAACAACAATATTGCGAATACCCAAAAGGCTTGCAATAAAGGTATGACGACGAGTCTGGGTTTGTACGCCATAACGTGCATCAATCAGGATAATTGCCAAATCAGCAGTCGACGCACCTGTTGCCATGTTACGGGTATATTGTTCATGCCCTGGTGTATCTGCAATGATGAACTTACGTTTTTCTGTTGAAAAATAACGATAAGCTACATCAATCGTAATACCCTGTTCACGCTCAGCTTGTAGGCCATCTACAAGTAATGCCAAGTCTGGCGCATCACCTGTCGTACCTACTTTTTTAGAGTCACGTGTAACTGCTTGCAACTGATCTTCATAAATTAGTTTTGAATCATAAAGCAAACGACCGATTAGTGTTGATTTACCATCATCCACGTTACCGCAGGTTAAAAAGCGTAAAAGGTCTTTATTTTCATGCTGTTTTAAATATGCCAAGATGTCTTGGCTAATTAATTCTGATTGATGAGACATTGCTCAAAACTCCACAAATTCTTTAGAAATCGGTTTAATCCCTCTCAATCTCCCTTTAAGAAAGGGAGACTTGACTCCGTTCTATTTCGGGAATTCCCCTTCTTTCATAAAGAAGGGGTTAGGGGAAGATTCTGAAATGTTTAGAAATAACCTTCTTGCTTTTTCTTTTCCATCGAGCCAGCTTCATCATGGTCAATCATACGACCTTGACGCTCTGAACTGGTAGCCAAAAGCATTTCTTGGATAATTTCAGGCAATGTTGTTGCAGTAGATTCCACCGCACCTGTCAATGGATAACAGCCTAAAGTACGGAAACGTACCGATTTCATTTGCGGAACTTCGCCTTCTTTTAAACGCATACGCTCATCATCCACCATGATCAGTGTACCGCTACGCTCAACCACTGGACGCTCAGCAGCTAAATATAAAGGAACCAAAGGAATACTTTCTTGGTAAATATATTGCCAAATGTCTAATTCAGTCCAGTTTGACAATGGGAATACACGAATACTTTCACCTTTATTCACTTTACCATTATAAAGATTCCACAATTCTGGACGTTGGTTTTTAGGATCCCAACGGTGTTTAGAATCACGGAAAGAATAAACGCGCTCTTTAGCACGTGATTTTTCTTCATCACGACGTGCACCACCAAATGCAGCATCAAACTGATACTTGTCCAAAGCCTGTTTTAAACCTTGGGTTTTCATGATGTCGGTATATTTAGAACTACCATAATCGAATGGGTTTACACCTGCATCACGACCTTCTTTATTTTGATGCACAATCAGATCAAAACCATGTTCTTTTGCCATGTTGTCACGGAATGTGATCATGTCTTTAAACTTCCAACCTGTGTCGACATGCAACAGTGGGAAAGGAAGTTTTGCAGGATAAAATGCTTTTAAAGCAAGATGCAGCATCACTGCTGAGTCTTTCCCGATAGAGTAAAGCATCACTGGATTTTCAAATTCAGCGGCAACTTCACGGATAATATGAATACTCTCAGCTTCAAGCTGTTTTAGATGAGTAAGTCTTTCCTCAGATATAGACATTGACAGCACCAGCTCACAAAAAAGTGTACTTATTACACATATTAAAATTTATATTCATTATAGTGATTTAACGAGAATTCTTTTGCTTGTTTTTTTATATTGATATATAAAAACATCATAAACAAAATTTAGAATTTGCAATGAACACACAAATTTTCGCATTAGAAGACATTACTTTTGAACAATGGCTTCCACTTTGGCAAGCTTACTTAACTTTTTATAAAACACAATTGAGTGACGAGCAAATAAGATTATCTTGGAAGAGAATCACAAATCCTGAACAAACCGATATCTTTGGTTTTGCAATAAAAATTGATGAGAATGTGGTTGGATTTGTCCATCTAAATTCACATATAAGCACATGGACAAAGTTACCTTATTGTTATTTACAAGATTTATATGTTGATGAACAGTTTAGAAATCAAGGATTAGCACGAAAACTGATTGAATATTGCTATGAATTTTGTACTGGTAAATTTGATCGAGTGTATTGGTTAACCCATGAAACAAATACCGCCGCACAATATCTTTATGACCGTATTGCAAGTAAAACAGGGTTTATTCATTACAAGAAAACCTTGTAATCCTTTATTGATATAGCGTTAAACAACATAAATAAATCATAGACAAAAAAAAAGCTTACTCTCTCAAGTAAGCGATCAATCGCACATAAAGCACAAAGTGGAGGTCTTGTACTTAAAGTTGGAGTACCCTTCTTTATTCTAATTAAAGTCATACTAAAGAAGTTGTTTAATCATAGTTAAAAAATTCATGAAAAAACATCCCTAGAATTGGGTATTTTTTTATAAAAAAATTGCATTAAAATAGTAAGTTTTATCTTTCAACTAAAACAAACTGCACATTTTAAAATTAATTTTTAACAATAAAAAAAGACTTATTTTATTCAAAATAAGTCTATAAAAGTTCAAAGCAAGTCTTGTAAAACAATTCAAGCTTTGAGGGTAGGAATAACTTCTTTAATTAAGGTTGATTAAAGAAGTCAATTCATCCTAAGCTTTGAATAGCATCGTGTATATACCTACAATTAGGTATTTTTTTACTTACTTAATAACCAATTAATGATTTATCTAAAGGGATTTCAACACCCACAGAAACACCACCATCATTTCCATGTACATCGGAATCACTCACCCAACCATTAATTTTCAAAGGAAGTGTTGGCTTGATATAATGCGTCCAAGTCACATCAAGTGCTTTAATTTTGTCATTTTCAGGAAATGCTAAATTAATTTGATCCGCACCAAATTGGCTTGAAGATTGGTTTACTTTGGCATACATCATACGACCTGATAAACGGTTCATTAAGTCAAAGCGAATATCTCCACCGACTGAAACCATTTCACCATCCCCCCCGATTGCATGTCCTAGTGGAAAGCCATGTTGGTAGTATCCATCTTGATAAATATAATGATTATATGAAACACCTTTTACATCACCATTGGTCGTTGTATCTGCCCATTCTGCATAAAGTTGGTACGGTAAATTTTTAAAACTTGAAGAATAATCTACACCAGCCAAATACATTTTTTTCGATGGTAATAATCCTGCTTCATCCTCACCGACATATTGCCCATAAAAACTAACAGGGATATTTAGTAGTTGCTGAAGATTTAATCGTGCATCAAAGCCAGCGATTTGATTTGATTTATCTAAATCACCATTTTCAAAATTATCATTACCTTTAATCGCATTCCACAGTGAATCTAAACTCTCAGAGCGGCCTTCTCCCCCCCACTGTAAGACCCGAGATGCGCCCAACTCAAGATATTCTAAAGGTTGGGCTGTTAA
The DNA here is from genome assembly GCF_003611475.1 of Acinetobacter rongchengensis. GTDB lineage: Bacteria > Pseudomonadota > Gammaproteobacteria > Pseudomonadales > Moraxellaceae > Acinetobacter > Acinetobacter rongchengensis. The sequence goes on from NZ_RAXT01000003.1 coordinate 117,967, forward strand.
ACGGAAACCTAATAATTTTGTATCAGGCACGGCTGTATAATCATCCAACTGACCACCAAAAGCTTGATATTGCCAAGGGCCAATCCAAGATAACCACGGTGTTTCAAATGCTTTTTGCTCAGCACGTTGTACAGTGAATCCATAGACAGGGCGACTCGCATCACCACGGATTAAACTGCCATCATGTCCTGGCCCCCAATAGGTAGGGATTTGACCTGCGATCACCCATTGATTCCAAAGCTTACCCGCAATGTATGAACCCTCAACATTGACATCATGACCATTGTCAATTAATGGGTCTTTTTCACCATTTACACGAAGCTTAGCGTCCCAATTCGTACCGCCTGCATTGAACTCTAAAGAACCCACATATTGCGCCTTGGTATCATCACCAAATGCTTGGGGAATATTTTTTTGATCAGACTCTGCAAATAAACCTAACTTTGCAGTTTGATTATCCGTTTTTAATGCATTTTGAATCGAATCTATGACTTTTTGTTGTGTGTTATTAGCAACTTTTGCTTGAGATAAAGCACGTTGAATTTCATCACCACTCATTGGCCAAGTCGATGTGCTGATTTGAATCACACCTTGCTGATTTAACCAATTTAAATCTGTACGAATGTCTTCATTATTCAGCACAATACCTTGCGCAAAAACAGGAAGAGACATTCCCAATAATACAGCGGCGTAAAGTGATTTTCTTAAATACATGCACTTATTTCTCAAATTTAATTAACCGTGACACATTAATTTCTTTACACACATTTTGCAATGAAGAAATTGTGTTCTTATTTCCTTCATCAAGACTTTGAATGACGAAAATCAGCCTCTTTTTATTTTGAATGTTTAAAGACGAAAGCCGTTAAGCTAAAGAATGAAAATGACTAGAGGAAAACTGTATTTATGAATAACTACACACTAAATACAAGCAATAAAAAACCGAGTCCATGAATGAACTCGGTTTTATATATATATGAATCTATTTTTAAAAATAGAAAAATATTAATTTTTATGACGCATATGCGGGAACAAAATAACATCACGAATACTTGGTGCATTGGCAAATAACATCACCAAACGATCAATACCAATACCTTCACCCGCTGTCGGTGGTAAGCCATATTCTAAAGCTTCAACAAAGTCTGCATCATAATGCATCGCTTCATCATCACCTGCATCTTTTTCTTCAACCTGAGCTTGGAAACGCTCTGCTTGGTCAATTGGATCGTTTAACTCTGAGAAGCCATTGGCAAGTTCACGACCACCAATGAAGAACTCAAAACGATCTGTAATATGTGGATTGTTATCATTACGACGCGCCAATGGAGAAGTTTCCGCTGGGTATTCAGTAATAAATGTTGGCTGACGCAGTTTAGTTTCAACTGTTTCTTCAAAGACGATAGTTTGAAGTTTACCCAAGCCAAAACCTGGTTTGACCTGTTCTTTCAATTCTTCTTTAACAAACTTTGCCAAGAATTCACGATCTGAAACATTTTCAGGTGTAAAGCTTGGGTTATTTTCAAGAATTGCATCAAACATTGAAATTTTCTTATATGGCCCTTTGAAGCTATACACTTCATCACCATACGGCACATCTGTAGAACCTAAAATATCCACAGCCAATTTCTCAAGCATGCTTTCAGTTAAAGCCATTAAGTCTTTATAGTCAGCATAAGCTTGGTAGAATTCAATCATAGTGAATTCTGGGTTATGACGAGTTGAAACACCTTCATTTCGGAAGTTACGGTTAATTTCAAAAACACGTTCAAAGCCACCCACCACTAAGCGTTTTAAGTAAAGCTCAGGTGCGATACGTAAGAACAATGGCATATCTAATGCATTATGATGCGTCTCAAACGGACGCGCAGAAGCCCCACCTGGAATCACATGCATCATTGGTGTTTCCACTTCCATAAAACGTTCATTGCTTAAATATGCACGAATACCAGACACCACTTTTGCACGAATCTCAAAAGTTTTACGTGTTTCTTCATTCACAATTAAATCTAAATAACGTTTACGATATTTCACTTCAGTATCATTCAAACCGTGGAATTTATCTGGAAGTGGGCGTAAGGATTTAGTTAACAATTCAAAATGTTCAATATGCACATAAAGATCGCCTTTGCCTGAACGGCCAAGATAACCTTGAACAGCAATAATATCACCAAGGTCTAAACCTTTAATCGTTTCAAGCACTTCAGGAGCAAGTTCTTTACGTGGAACATACAACTGAATACGGCCTGTCATGTCTTGGATCACGATAAATGAACCACGGTTCAACATCACACGACCCGCGACGGAAACATGAACTTGTTCACCAGCTTCAATTTCTTCTTTAGATTTATCAGCAAACTGTTCTTGTAAATCTTGCGCATAATGCTCGCGCTTAAAGGTGTTTGGCCATGGGCTAACACCGGTTTGTTTGGCTTGATCTTGTATTTGCTTGAGCTTGGCATGACGCTGCGCAATTAAATCGTTTTCGGAAATGTGTTGTTCAGAAGTCGATTGAGCGTTACTTTGCGCCATCTCTGCCTCGATTAAATTAAAAAACGGAAGTTGCATAGCATAGCAGATTTACAACATAATGCGTATGCATATAACACAACGATCAATGTAAAAATTAAAAAATCATGAATAAATACTGGCAAGGATTCGCTCAAAGTATCATTTTCACTCATATTTTTTTGTTTTCCACAGCAAGTACTGCGGAGAAACGTATCGTCATGAGTAATACTCGAACAGACTTACCCACTCAAATAGAAACCACCAATATTAAAAATCAGGGTTATATTTGGCAATTGGAGATCACGCCAAATCAGAACTCTCGACAAGTACATGTCAAATTGATGAACCCTAATTCTAAGATAGATATTCTGAATACCAGAGCATTGGAAATTGCTAAAAAAATAAACTTAGAAAACTTACCTCTTGTCACCGATGATTTTAAGAACAAATCCTTGAATCTAGATGAAGAACAAATCGCTTTAACAAAATATTATTATGGTAAATACATACTTTTTATAAAATTTCCAGAAACAGTACTCTATGCGGTCAAGCCTAATTTTTCACAGTTACAAAGCGAATTAGAACCCTTTTGTTTACAAAAAAATGAAGCACAATTGGAAGCTCCAGAAAATATCAGCATTCATGCTCATTTTTCAGTCGATTTTAATGGCAATATCCAAAGCATTCGCTATTCCCCTACGATCAATAGCAAAATGCGCCCAATCTTAGAGCCCTTATTGAAAAAAATTCGTTTTTATCCTCGAAATGAGAATGGGAAACCTAAATCATTTTCAATAGAACAGCCAATTATCATCCAATGCCAATAAGTTGATCATCTTTTTTAACCAAAGACCCACTTTTAATATTTACCTATGTTAATTCGTCCGTTAAAACTCGAAAAAATTCTTATTTTTCTTCCGCCAATTGCTTAATCACTGCAAAACCTTGCTGAAAACCTTGATCCATAATCGTTTTATATTGCTCTGAAGTATCAACTTGAGCGAATAAATGTGTCACACCATTATGTTCACTTAAAAAATATTGTTCTAAACTACCACAGCACTGTTGCGCATCCTCACTGCTACGATCAACAACACCATTCTTTAACATGCCTTGATGCTGAAATACCACCTTTTTGAACTGCTCTAATTCAGTGATCGTTGCAAGCATGCCATCACCACTTGCATCTTGAAACAAGGTTTCACCACCAATTTTCCAGTCAGATTGCATACGAGAACTGGGTGAGAAGAAGCGCGTCCATTGTGAATAAGTATGTGTATCCCACATCACATTCCACACTTTTTGCGCATTTGCATCAATATCAATTTCATATTGTAGCGTGATCATCAATTCACCTATGAATAATACTGCTGTAGTTATCGAGATTAACCTATTCGGTATACAGATTGATTATTTTTTGTTAAAACAAGATAAAAAGAGTTGATAAAATTAAAAAATATCAAATTAAATTAGATACTTAAAATATAAATAGAAATACTTAGACCAAAAGCTAAGTTATAAAAAGCTCATAGCTCAGTACAATAAGCTGAGAACAAAATAGTTGAAATGTAAAGTTTTTCACATTTCTTAAAGGTGACTATTTCACTCTTGACGTAATAAATAAAGACACTATGAAAGCGATAAAATGATGAGTAGCCATTCAAAGATTTTATTTTTACATGGATTAGATTCTTCCAAAGAATCTACCAAGTTCCATGCCATAGATGCTGAAAAAAAGTATTGTATAGAAGTCGATTATCGAAACCTGAATTTTAAAACTGTTGAAGATTTTTACCATGACACGATCGACAAAATAAAACCTGACTTGCTGATTGGGCATAGCTTAGGCGGCTATTGGGCATTGAGAATGTCTCAGTCTCATCGTATTCCAACCATTATCGCCAATCCAAGTTTAAGTCCAGATTTTCGGGCAGATTATCCAGCCATCAATGAGCATGATTTAGAACATGACATTCCACAAATTGCTTATATTGAACTGGGTGATGAAATTCTAGATATGTATGCAGCAACTTCACTACTTGAAACATATATGCAAATCGACGCAGTTGAAGGTGGACATCACCGTTTGGCACAGCCAGAAAATTTAAATCGGCTGATTGAATATATGGAACAAACCTTTATTTCACGATAAAATTACATGATAACTAAGTTCTTTTGAAAATCACTTCCTATAAATAAAAAACCACTTAATATGCTCGATATAAGTGGTTCTTCATTAAAAAATCTATTTTCAAACGATTAATCAAATATGAAGCGTTTTAAGCAACAGCTTGCGCTACAGGTTTAGAATTTTCATCTAAAACTGACCAAACGTTCATACCTAAATCTTGATGTAAATCAGGTAAATCTAGAAAAATACTTGCACCAAGTACGGTATGTTCACATTTGTGCATCAACTGATTGACAGCTTTTAAAGTACCGCCTGTCGCCAAGACATCATCCACAATAATAACTTTTTGTGGCTGAATATCCGCCGATATTTCTAAACGATCCATACCATATTCTAAACTATAACCAACACCAATCACTGGCGGTGGCAACTTGCCTGCCTTACGTACCAACAGTAAGCCTTTACCTGTGCGTTGCGCGAGTAAGCTTGCCAAAACAAAACCACGTGCTTCAACTGCAACAAAACTTTCGACTTCAGCTAATTGTTCTGCTGGTATGCTTGCAATTAAGGCATCAGTCAATTCAACAAGATTGTTCATAAACAAAGGTGTTAAATCATAAAAACAAATACCAGGTTTTGGGAAATCTTGGACAGTACGAATACCTGACCACAATAAAGTAGACATTTTCATCATTAAGGGAGATTGGAAGAGAAAGATAATATGTGAATTTTAACGCTTTCCCAGTTAAAAAAACAGCAACTCTTTTAACAGAGCTTTCATGAAATGATTTAAGTACTTGAAAATTCATGACACATTTTTAGATAAAATAATGGGTATATAAAGTATGCATTCAAAAATCTATTTTCAATTCGCTGAGGTAGAAATCATCTTTTTGAAAATGTTTTAAAATCAAATCATTTATCATAGAGCTTTAATCTTTTTCACTCAAAGAAGATCAAGTATCAGATAATTGTCAGACAATTATTTGCAAAATTAGCCCAAACAACACAGCTTTTGTCCTTCTGAGCCATTCAGCTTTGCGCTTAGTGAGATAAACTCCGATATTTACTTTACTTTAGACACATAACTGCGTAAAAATTTAGAAAAATATGTACACCTATGAATTGCATATTATTTGAGTCAAGCAGTAGATGGAATTTTACTGGCAGAATAAACAAATTACCTGTCAGATATCGGAGAGTCAGATGAAAAAATATCAGTGCATCGTTTGTGGTTGGATCTATGACGAAGCAGCAGGTTGGCCACAAGATGGCATCGCAGCAGGTACCAAATGGGAAGACATCCCAGATGACTGGACTTGTCCCGACTGTGGCGTTTCTAAAGCCGATTTTGAAATGATAGAAGTCTAAAAAATGAATTTGAGACCATGTTTACATGGTCTTTTTTTACGAGTCATTCTAAATTCATTTTTTATTCACCCCTCAAGACTTCTTTGCTTGAAATAGATTGAACAGCCGATCTGATAAGATCATCCGCGATTAAATTCTATTTAAAATATTTTTGTGAATATAAAGCGAAGAAGTCAATCATAATAACCATTTAATCCGCATGGAGAAAAATATGAAACCGATCATCATCGTAGGCTCTGGCATGGCAGGCTATACCCTCGCAAGAGAATTTCGTAAATTAGACGCTGAACAAGAATTGGTGATGATTTGCGCTGATGATGCGGTGAATTATGCTAAACCAACTTTATCCAATGCATTAGTGGGAAAAAAAGCACCTGAACATATTGGTTTAGGTGATGCTGAAAAAATGAGTACGCAATTAAATATGCGTATTGAAAAAGATACATGGGTAAAATCTATTGATGCAACCAACCACCAATTGGTTATAGAACAACAAGGTCAAAGTTCAACACAAGAATATTCAAAATTAATCCTTGCTGTAGGTGCAAATCCAATTCGTTTGGCCATCGCAGGCGATGGGAGTGATGATATACATGTCGTCAACTCGTTGATGGACTATCGTGCATTTAGAGAAACGTTAGACAATTGTACTACGGGTGAATGTGATGATAAACGTGTGGTCATCCTCGGTGCAGGTTTGATCGGTTGTGAGTTTGCCAATGACTTACAAAATACAGGTCATCAAGTGACAGTCATCGATTTAGCACCACAACCTTTAGGTCGATTACTACCAAACCATGTTGCTCAAGCCTTTCAAGAAAATTTAGAAGAATCTGGGATTAAATTTGTATTGGGTACAACTGTAGAAAAAGTCTCTAAATCTGATCGTGGCTATATTGTTTCGCTGGCAAGTGGTCAATCTTTACAGGCAGATGTGGTGCTATCTGCAATTGGTTTACAACCCAACACGGCATTGGCAAAGCAAGCAAATATAAAAACCAGTCGTGGTGTGATTACCAATACTTTATTGGAAACCAATCAAACTGATATTTTTGCAATTGGGGATTGTGCAGAAGTGAATGGAACATTGTTGCCATTTGTGATGCCTATTATGCAACAAGCACGTGCTTTGGCAAAAACATTAACTGGTCAAACCACCAATGTACACTACCCTGCTATGCCTGTTGCTGTGAAAACACCTGCTGCCCCACTAACCGTTCTTCCCGCACCAATCGATGTTGAAGTGACTTGGGAAAATGAAGAATTTGATGATGGTATGCTATCTAAAGCAATTGATGCAGACGGTACGCTACGTGGCTTTGTACTTTTAGGTGCAACCGCCGCTAAACAACGCTTAGCGTTGACTAAACTCGTTCCTGACTTGATTCCTGCATCAATTTAAGGTTTAAATAGGAAAGGATATTTTTTAAACAAAATATAATCCTTGTTGAATAGGAAAATAACAATGAATAGCGCGCTTCAATTTCAAAGCTCACCGTATACCGCATTTATGCAAGAATCCACGGTGGATTTAGGTAACGGTATTCAATTACACATTGAAGCAGGTGGTAATCCAGATCATCCAACAGTGATCTTGATTATGGGATTGGGTGCGCAAATGTTATTTTGGCCAGATTTTTTTTGTAAATCGCTAATCGATCATGGTTTTCGTGTCATTCGTTTTGATAATCGTGATATTGGATTATCATCAAAAGTTAGGCACAAAGGTCCTCGCCTAAATGCTGTTAAATTGATGGGTCGTTTTGCCTTAGGTTTACCTAATGATGGTGCACCTTATAATCTATATGACATGGCCGATGATGTTGCACTACTGATTGACCGCTTGGGAATAGAAAAAGCACATATTCTCGGTGCTTCGATGGGCGGTATGATTTCACAAATTCTTGCAGCAAAGTATCCTGAAAAAATTGAGAAACTCGGTTTATTATTTACCAGTAATAACCAGCCTTTACTCCCCCCTCCTTTTCCAAAACAACTGTTTAGCCTGATTGGCAAGCCCGAATCACGAGATGAAGATGGAATTGTGAACCATTCATTAAAGGTATTTCGCCTGATTGGTTCGCCAGGTTATATCAACCAAGTCGATGCAATTCAGACGGCGCGTAAATTATATCGTCGTAGTTATCATCCAGCGGGTGTACTTCAACAGTTTTTAGCAATATTATGTACAGGTTCCTTACTTAAATTGGATAAGCAAATCGAAAAACCTACTTTAGTGTTACATGGCTCTAAAGATCGATTACTCCCTCCAAGCCATGGTAAGGCAGTAGCAAAAGCAATTTCAGGTGCTAAATTTGAATTAATTGAAGGAATGGGGCATGATATGCCACCGCATTTTATTCCTCAAATTAGCGGATTATTTGCACATCACTTTAAATCATAAGCATTAGGACACTATGGCTGCATTACCATCCCTAAGACAGCTGTCATATTTGGTGACATTGTCTGAGACGTTGCACTTTACTGAAGCAGCGCGCCGTTCGTTTGTCACTCAATCCACTTTATCGGGTGGAATTATGGAGTTAGAACGTTTATTGGGTGGCGTACTCGTTGAACGTGATCGCCAAAATGTACGCTTAACACCGTTAGGTGAACAAGTTGTTGCCCGAGCCCGTGTTCTACTCGCCGATGCACAAGACTTAATGCGCTTAAGTCGTGAAATGAGTGAACCCCTCACTGGTGATTTACACTTAGGTATTATTCCAACGATTGCGCCGTTTCTTTTGTCTAGACTTTTGGAAGAAGTGCATAAGCAATTGCCTAAAATTCAATTGCATTTACATGAAGCTCAAAGTGAGAAAATTGTAGAAAAGTTAGAGCATGGTAATCTTGATATGATCATGCTTGCACTACCCTTCGACACACGTGGTTTAAAAGTTGCTGATATTGCAAAAGAGCATTTATTTTTAGTGTGTAATAAAGCAGATCAAAATGCTGTCAATGCAAAAAGCTTAGATGATCTTGATTTGTCACATCTAATGTTGCTTGAAGAAGGACATTGTTTACGTGATCATACTTTAAGTGTTTGCCCAATTGGTGAACGTAAAAACGATCATCGTTTAAAGGCAAGTTCTTTGCCAACACTTGTGGAAATGGTGAGTTCTAACTTAGGTTATACCTTACTTCCTGAAATTGCTTTACATGCACATATGCTCAAAAGTAATGATCAGTTGGTCATTAAATCTATTGAAAATGCGCCAACACGTACTTTAGCTTTAGTGACACGTAAAAGTACACCACTACAAAGTGAGTTTGATGTACTGGTACAAATTCTGCAAAAAATTACTGCAAAATTGGGTCAATACTAAGCTTTGCATGCAATAAAAAAAAGGAGTCGCGATTGACTCCTTTTTTATTTTAAATCAAATACTTGATTTCTGAATGTATTATTTATAATACTCAATCAACGTTTGTTGTGCATTATGCGCAACTTCTCCATCTTTTAACTGAGCACGTACCCAAGTGCCATCCCCTTGCAACAACCAAGCTTGGGTATTATCTTTTAAATAATTCACGAGACCTTGCTGATAAATTCGCTTCTTCAACGCAGGATCTTCAATCGGGAAGCAAACCTCAACACGATTAAATAAATTACGATCCATCCAGTCTGCACTTGAACAATAAATACGTGAATTACCATTATTTGCAAAATAGTAAACACGCGTATGCTCTAAAAAACGCCCAACGATTGAACGAACACGGATATTTTCAGAAAGATTAGGTAAACCAGGACGTAAACAACAAATTGAACGAATAATTAAATCAATTTGCACACCCGCTTGAGATGCCTCGTACAACTTATTGATCAACTGAACTTCAGTTAGAGCATTGACTTTGACAATAATCTGCGCAGGTTTGCCAGCTTTTGCATTGGCAATTTCATCATCAATAAAAGAAATGAGTTGGGCATGTAGCGTAAAAGGTGCATGTAGAAGCTTTTTCAACTTCGCCATTTTCCCCATGCCTGTTAACTCTTGGAAGATACGGTGCACATCTTCACACAGTTCTTTATCTGTAGTGAGTAAGCCATAATCGGTATAAATACGTGCATTGGTCGCATGGTAATTTCCTGTACCCAAATGCACATAACGCACTAATTTATTGTTTTCACGGCGTACCACTAAAATCATTTTGGCATGGGTTTTATAACCCACAATACCATAAACCACCACAGCCCCAGCTTCTTGTAAAACATTGGCAACTGCGATATTCGATTCTTCATCAAAGCGAGCACGTAATTCAATGACAGCGGTGACTTCTTTACCATTACGTGCTGCTTCAGCAAGGACTTGAACGATTTCTGAATCTGCACCACTACGATAAAGGGTCTGCTTAATCGCTAAAACTTGCGGATCACGTGCAGCTTCACGCAGCAAATTAATCACAGGTGCAAAAGATTCAAATGGATGATGTAAAAGAATGTCTTGCTTTTGCATTGCTGAAAAAATATTTTCAGTCTTTTTTAATACTTTTGGCAATGAAGGTACATGGGAGTCATAACGCATATGCGGACGTTTAAAGTTGGAGACCAAACGTGCCAAATTCACAGGCCCATCCACTTTATAAAGCTGTTCGTGTTCTAAATCGAACTCTTCAAGCAAATACTCATAAATATGTTTTGGACAATTCTCAGTCACTTCCAAACGAACTGCACGACCAAAGCGGCGAGAACTCAATTCACCTTTGAGTGCTTTGGCTAAATCTTCAACATCTTCATTTAATGCCAAATCAGCATTACGAGTTACACGGAACTGATAACAGCCTGTTGCAGTCATGCCAGGGAAAAGATCTGAAACATGTTCGTGAATGATTGCAGAGAGCATCACAAAATGTTCTTTGCCCCCTGTTAATTCATCTGGTAAACGCACTACACGTGGTAATGAACGTGGTGCAGGAACAACGGCGAGATCAATTTGACGACCAAACGCATCTTTACCTTCCAAAGTCACAATAAAGTTTAGGCTTTTATTGACCAGACGCGGAAACGGGTGCGCAGGATCTAAACTGATCGGTGTTAAAACTGGTGCAACTTGTTCTTGAAAATATTTTTTAATCCAAACAGATTGCGCAGGTGTTAATTCACCACGACGTAGAAAGCAAATATCTTCTTCACGCAGTTTAGGGAAAATTTCTTCATTTAAAATACGATATTGGCGCTCTATTGCTTCATGCGCAGTTTTGGAAATTTGCTCTAAAACTTGTTTAGGTGTGAGACCATCTGGCGTACGGCTTTCATTCCCTAGCGTTAATTGCTCCATCATTCCGGCAACACGAATTTCAAAAAACTCATCCATATTACGAGAAAAGATCAATAAGAAATTCATGCGTTCCAATAAAGGATGTAAAGGATCAACGGCTTGTTCTAAAACACGTAAATGAAAATCTAAAATAGACAATTCACGATTTATATATCGTTCGTTATAAGCATATTCTGTAGGTGTCGTGGTCGCCACTGCGCTGTTCATGCAATAAACCTGCATCAATAAATGTCATAAAACTAGTATGCTTCAAATTTATGACAATTTCATAAAAAAAGCACAAAGATTTGTGCTTTTCTTGCTTTGAAAATAAATATTTGTGCGTGAAAAGACGCTAATCTGGAATACGTGTATAGCGCATATATTTTAAAACCATACGTTTACGATATTGTAACTTAGCGTCATCTCGATGATCTTGATAGTACTTAGGATTGGGTAACAGCACTGCTAAAAATGCAGCTTGTTCACGACTTAAACTCTTGGCACTTTTTCCAAAGTAATGTTGTGCTGCGGCTTCGACACCGTAAATATGATCCCCAAACTCAACCGAGTTCATATAAACTTCTAAAATGCGTTGCTTGGTCCACATGCGTTCCATCATAGTGGTTGCAATGGTTTCCTGACCTTTACGCAGAAATGAACGACGATTATAAAAAAATAAATTCTTTGCTAATTGTTGTGAAATGGTTGAACCGCCTGCAACAACTTTATCTTTCTTTAAATTTCGTTGTAATGCATCTTCAATACCATCCCAATCAAAACCATGATGATCGATAAATTTTGCATCTTCAGCAGCAACAATCGCATGTTTGAAATTATCACTAATCTCATCATAATCACGCCATTGATGTTTAATCGGTTTAAAATCGGACAAATATGTCCAACGCATAAACATCGTTGTTTCAACATCATGGGTACGCCAGTACACCAAACTAGAGAAAATCCACAGCTGAATTATGATCAAAAGACTGATAATAATTAACAAACCACGAACAATAAAAGCTTTCATGTCAGCTGGTTACTCCGAAAAATTTTAAATTTCATGTTAAGCTAAATCGATCTATAAAAAGCACAGAAATTTCATGTCTGATTATCAACAAGGTTCATCCTACGTACAAACACCAAATAAAATAGAGAAAATAACCTTATTACTCATTTCGATCAATGTGGGATTATTTGTATTGCAGGTGTTGTCAGGTGTCAATATTACCGACCCAAGCACTTTAGATGCATTACGTTGGGGAGCTGATTATGCACCTTTAACCTTTTTAGAGGAACCTTATCGCTTATTGAGTAGCATGTTTTTTCACTTTGGTATTCTCCATTTAATGATGAATATGTGGGCACTCTTCGTCTTTGGCAATGTTGCAGAACAAACTTTCGGTCGTGTTTATTATTTAAGTCTTTATCTGCTTGCTGGATTAATGGGTAGTTTACTCAGTGGTTATCTTGATATTCGCAATAGCTATGAACTACTTCAAACTTTTGATCCTAAACTGATTCCTCATGTATCTGCAGGAGCATCGGGTGCAGTCATGGGCTTAGGTGGTGCTTTGGCCATACTTTCACTATTCCCACCGACCAAAAATCAAAGATTTATTTTAGATAAAAAATCACTTTTAACCATTCTTGCAATTAACTTGGCTTTTGGTTTTTTTGCAACTGGCATTAATAATGCAGCGCATATCGGTGGTATGTTGATGGGCGCAGTCATGGCACTGGTTTGGTATATCGCTCAACGTATCAACGCAGGACAGATTGCCAATATCATGATTATTTTATTTGGTATGGGTTTAACTTATACCGTGTATTTGTATTGCCAGAATCTAATTGAACCAATTACCCCACTTTGGCAAGAAGCGATTTCACAAATGCGTAGTCAGTTGAAGTTTTAGAAAGCTTAAAATTCTTAGTTGTCAAAATTCGTGAATGTGTCAAAAAAATATACTCTCTATTTTACTCACAGCCTGAGTATCATAAAACATTGAAAATATAGTGAGTTTTTACTATTTATTTTCAGCGATTCTATTCACCATTGAAGCCAGCATACTACATACTATTTAGAACACTGCCTATTTTTGATTACACTAAAAAAGATGATATTGAGTACAATTTAAAAAGCTCCTACTGTTTAAGGTAAGAGCTTCTACTTCATTCGTAATGATAACGGCAAGATACTACTGTTATCGCTGCATCTGTTACTTCATAGACTAGTCGATTTTTCTCATCTATCCGTCTACTCCAAAACCCTGATAAATCACCGAGCAATGGTTCAGGTTTTCCAATACCTTCAAAAGGTGTTCTAAGACATTCCTTGATTAAAGTATTGATTCGTTTGAGCGTCTTTTTATCTTGGCTTTGCCAATAAACATAAGTTTCCCAAGCAGTTGGGGTAAAACTAATCTTCCGTATCATCTAAAAGCTCTCTTTCAATTGCTTTAGATGCTCGCAACTCTGCAATTGATTTTGCTAAATGCGCTGCATTACCTGGAGAAGACATCAGATGTAATGTTTCCATCAAGCTATTGTAATAGTCTTGCCCCATTACAACGGCATGTTGTCCTTCTTTACGAGTAATTACAGCTACATCTGCATCATCTATAACTTTATCTAAAACAGTTTTTAGATTGTTACGTGCATCTGTATATGTAAATACATGCATAGTGTTTTCTCTGTTTTAGGTATCTATTTAGGTCTATACTCTGTACAGTTTTCTGTACATAAATAATGTACAATTTTCTGTACAATAAGTAAAGGCATTTTTTCTTGTGGAATATTGAATATAGCTACATCCCTATAAGCTTTAAATTTTTGATTTAAGCTGTGGCTGTATTAATATTATTTCAGTTTTTATTTTTGCAATTTAATACAGCCACATGGACATTACTCATATCCAAATCTATTCAACACTGATCAATTCAACTCCCTTAAACTTTGTAAAGGAGGAATTTCCGACAAATAACTGAGGCGATAGCGACCAATCAATGCACATAATAGCGCCATCAGTACAGGTAAAATAATCCAAATTTCCCAATGCAACTGTACCACCATGTCCATTCGATAACTTGCAATCGCACTAATCACTTCAGCAAAGAAACACGATACGATGCCTGCCAATAAGCCAATAAAACCAATTTCCAAACTCATCATATTTTTTAATTGACGTTTAGAACTACCAAAAGACCGCATTAGAGCAACTTCTCTTTTACGCTCATCCATCAACAAATTAATACAAGCGATCAGGACTAAAAAGCCCGATAGACTGACCAACACTGCAAGTACCGTGACGATCTGTACCAACACCCCAACTAAGCGTTTGATCTCTTCAAAAATTAAAGATACATCAATAAAAACCGTATTTGAAAATTGCTGAATCAAATTGATCATTTTCACTTTTTCAGCAGCTGGTACGTAGAAACTACCTAAATAGCTTCCTGCATTTTCATCCAAAGTATTTGGGGTAAAAATAAAGAAAAAATTTGGACTAAAACTTTGCCATTCAACCGTTCTTAAATTTACCACCTGCGCCTGTAACCGCCCTTCTGGCAAACTAAAAGTCAAACGATCACCAATTTTGATCCCTAACTCATTTGCCAATTCAGCTTCAACAGAAACTTGTCCGACCTGCGTCAATTTGGCATCCCCTGCAACAATCACATTGTCTTGCGGATATTGATCCGTTTGAGTCAGATTCAGTTCACGGCGAAGCGAATTACTCTTTTTGATCAAATCCGCTGAAAAAGCTTGATCATTTTTGGCAATGAGTCGACCTTTGACATTGGGATATAAAGGAGTGCTTTTCCAATGTTGCTGTTCAAGTTGTTGCTTAAATGCATCAAGTTCAAAAGGGGGTAATCCATAGATAAACTGGTTCGGTGTTCCTTCAGGGAGTTGTTGCTGCCAACGCTCCAATAAATCTGTACGTAATACCGCCAGAACTGTAATTAAGCTCAAGCCCAAAGCCAATGCTGTAATTTGTAATGCCGTTTGTGATGGTGTGCGTACATAGGCTGAAAGCTGATTCCGCATTGATTTTAAAGTTTTTAGAATCAACCAAACAATACCAAATAATAAAGCTGTAAGCACAATCACAGCCCCCATGACCAATGTCGTAAGAACGATATTTTCAGTTAAAACAAGACTAAAAATAATCAGACTAATCAGTCCTGCTGACATCATCCACACAATTGAACGTGCAGATTTTTCTTGCTGACGAATCACTCGAATTGGTGGTGTACTGAGCAATTGCCATAGACTTGGGAAAATAAACCCAATCAAAACAATTGCACTGGTGAAAGTCGCAATCGGTAAAGGGCCAAGTAACATTTCAAATGCTGAAAAACTTAATTCAAGATTTGGAATCATCTGCAGCATCAGTTGAAGCAAGGAATAACCGAGAACCAATCCTAAAATACTTCCAATCACGATTGCGATCACAATTACCACAGCAAGCAATCCCAAATACGTTTGGAAAATTTGCTGTTTGGTTGCGCCCATACAACGCATCAAAGCAATATGATCTTGGTTTTGCTGTACATAACGCTGACTGGTCAAAGCAATTGCTAAACCACAGAGTAAAATGGTTAAAATATTTGCCAATTGTAAAAATATATCTAAATTTTCAATCGGTTTTAATAACCGAGAATTTCCATCATTGGCATTACGTAATCTCAAACTGGTTTGATCTTCCAAATCCGATTCTGCACTTTGCATTGCTTGAGTAGATTGATCCGTTGCCGCATGATTGGTTGGCTGATCCTGCTTTTGATTAACACCTTGATCATTAGCAATCTGATCCTGTTCTAAAGACTTTGTATTTGCCTTTAGATCATTCAGTTTTTTTTGTTCTTTAAAGGCTTTAAATACACGCTGATATTCCATTACAGCTTGAGGCTCACCTGCCATCAATAAACGATATTCAACACGGCTACCGATTTGAATTGCATTGGTTTTAACCACATCCGCTTGAGAAATAATCACAGTTGGCGAAAATGCAGAGAAGCCTAATTCTTGATTTGAATCTTGTTGAATAATCCCCGTCACTTTAAATTGACCATCGGCAATTTGAACAGAATCACCCACTTTTAGTTTTAATAATTCTTGAGCACGTTGACTTAACCACACTCCACCACTTTTTAATTTTTGCTTAGGTGAAATCTGCAACTCGCCTCTGAGCGGGAAAGCATCATCAATTGCTTTCACATTCACCATAACAAATTGATCATGGGTCGATGCCATAGAACCAAACATAGTAACATGTGACTGTTTTAATTGAAGTTCATCCGCCTGCGTTAACCACTGCTGTTCTATTGGATACTGATCACTCAGCACTAAATCGGCCGCCTGCATTTTAGCAGCTTGTAAAGTCACAGCGTGTTGCACTTGATCATTACTAAACTTGAGTGCTGTGGTTGCACTAATCGCCAAACTTAACGCAATAATCAGTAAATAAATACCTGAAGTTGCAAAACTTTGCCTGAATAATGGCTTAAACAAAGTAAACATTACACAACCTCACCCACTTTAGACGACTGAGAGCGCTGCGAATGTTCAATCAATACCCCATCTTTCAACTCATAATGGCGTTGGCATTGTTCAGCCAGTTGCGGATCATGTGTCACCAAAATTAAAGTTGTGCCGAGTTCTTTATTCAAATCAAACAGTAATTGTTCAATTTCATGTGCCGTATGACCATCAAGATTGCCTGTAGGTTCATCTGCAAAAATAATTTTAGGATCAGAAATCAATGCTCTAGCAATTGCTACACGTTGCTGCTCACCACCCGATAATACTTTAGGCGTTTGCTGGCTTTGACGTTCCAAACCAACTTTTGCCAATAATTTTAAAGACTTCTGTTCAGCTTCCAAATAATTAAAATCTTTCTGAATGCGCAATGGCAACATGACATTTTCAAGCGCAGATAAATGTGGAAGCAATTGAAAAGATTGGAATACAAAACCAATATGTTTTAGTCGCACTAAAGCACGTTGTTCCTCGTTGAGTTTTTCAATCGCTTCACCGCAAACACTGAGCTGTCCCGAACTGGCTTGATCTAAAGTAGCAAGAATACCCAATAGCGTCGACTTTCCCGAACCTGAACGACCTGTGATCGCCACTTGCTCACCTGTATAAATATTGAGATTTAAATTTTCAAAAATTGTAAGCGTTTGATGTGGTAGTTCTATCTTTTGTGTCAGTTGCTGTGCAGCAATGATCACTTGTGGCATGATGGGAGAGATTGAATCATCCTGAACCTTAGACATCTGAAAGTACCCTACTATGCAAATCAAAATATGGTTAAATTTGAAAATGATGAAAAATTTTATTCATTGTTTAATTTTTAGCATGATCTGTCTGTTGCCTGTTAGTAGTTTTGCAAAAACTATCATGATTTTAGGTGACAGTTTGAGTGCAGGTTATGGTATAAATCCTCAACAAGGTTGGGTCACTTTATTACAACAGCGTTTAAATCAACAATTCCCCAAACAGCACAAAGTTGTCAATGCCAGTGCCAGTGGTGAAACCACCAGTGGCGCTTTGGCACGTTTACCAAAATTATTACAAACCTATAAACCTGATGTCGTGGTGATTGAGTTAGGTGGAAATGATGGTTTACGTGGTCAACCACCACAAATGATTCAGAAAAACCTTGCACAATTGATTCAACAAAGTCAGAAAGCTAAGGCAAAAGTGGTTTTATTGGGGATGAAAATACCGCCAAACTACGGTACAGCATATAGCAAGGCGTTTGAAAATAATTACCAAGTTTTAAGCCAACAGTACAAAGTTAAAATGCATCCATTTTTTATGAATGGTATCGCAGGAAATAAAAACTTAATGCAAAAAGATTTGATTCATCCGAATGCAACAGCACAAAAGCTTTTATTGGACAATGCTTATCCATTAATTCAAGGAGCGCTGTAGTTGCAGAAGCTTTATTCTATTTGCCTCATTTGTCCCATCCTAAAATAGAAAAAGACGCACGAAGCGTCTTTTTCACAATGATGATTCTACAAAATTACGCAGGAATATCACGTACAGAAGCGTTACGAATCGCCTCTTTCAATGCCTCATAGCCATGGATAGGTGGGAATTGAGGAAATTCACGGATTACATTTTCAGGTGCATCAAATAAGAAACCTTGATCCGCTTCACCTAACATGGTTGTATCGTTATAAGAATCACCTGCTGCGATCACACGATAATTTAGACCATGTAGAGCTTTTACTGCTTCACGCTTTTGATCAGGTTGACGTAATTTATAGGCAGTGATCATACCATTTTCATCTGTTTCCAACTTGTGACAGAAAATCGTTGGCCAGCCTAGTTGCTTCATTAAAGGGTGAGCAAACTCATAGAATGTGTCAGAAAGAATGATCAATTGAAAATGTGTACGAACCCATTCAACAAACTCTTTTGCACCTGGGAATGGTCCCATATCTGCAATTACAGCCTGAATATCATTCAAACCCAAACCATGTTGTTTAAGAATATTCAAACGTTGAGTCATCAACACATCGTAGTCTGGAATATCACGCGTTGTTGCTTCTAATTCTTTGATTCCTGTTTTTTTAGCAAAATTGATCCAGATTTCTGGTACCAATACCCCTTCCAGATCAAGACATACGATTTCCATGGGTTCTCCCAAATGTCGGTTTAAAATTTTGGCGCTATGATAGCATTAAAGTTTTAAATTTAACGGAAAGTTTCTGTGTCATTTCATTTTTCATTACAGATTTACTAAAACAAGCGGGATTTGGAATAAACTTGAATACAATCTTTTGAAAAAACAGAATATCTGTATTGAAAGTTTGTAATTTAAAAATACTTTTTAACCCTATAAATCTATTTTATTCATAAGTATTCAAGTTAATCTGCTAAGCAGTTTATTTCATTTACTTTAAAATAAAACGAATTTCAAATGACTATTTCGTCTGATTCAATCATTTTTAAGCTGATCTATATTTAGACAACATTAAATTTGCTAGGATTAAAGTCGTCGACATCGAACATAGCTTCAAGCTAACTGCCAGGAGCAGATATGACCACCATTGCAACGATTGATCTTGTTGATGCACTTGCTGCTGAATACGCAGATAAATCTCCATCTGAAATATTAGAACTGGCACTGTCACAACAAGGTGAAATTGCGATTTCATTTTCAGGTGCTGAAGATGTTGTCTTGATTGATATGGCGCATAATCTTGGCAAACCCTTTCGTGTCTTTAGTTTAGATACAGGGCGCCTTCATCCTGAAACATATCAATTTATTGAAACAGTCCGTAAACATTACGGCATTCAAATTGAAATCTGTTTCCCTGAAGCTGAAGC
Organism: Acinetobacter rongchengensis; assembly: GCF_003611475.1. GTDB lineage: Bacteria > Pseudomonadota > Gammaproteobacteria > Pseudomonadales > Moraxellaceae > Acinetobacter > Acinetobacter rongchengensis. The sequence continues at coordinate 137,590 of NZ_RAXT01000003.1, forward strand.
TGTACAACAACTGGTTAATCAAAAAGGATTATTCAGTTTTTATCAGGATGACCATAAAGAATGTTGTGGCATCCGCAAAGTACAACCTTTACGTAAAAAGCTTGCGACTTTAGATGGTTGGATTACTGGGCAACGTAAAGATCAAAGTCCTGGTACGCGTACCGAAATTCCAGTAATTCAAGCTGATCCTGGTTTTTCAGGTGTCGGTAAACAACTCATCAAATATAATCCGCTTGCAAATTGGTCGAGTGCAGATGTTTGGAACTATATCCGAATGATGGAAATTCCATACAATCCTTTGCATGAAAAAGGTTTTATTTCGATTGGTTGTGAACCTTGCACACGTGCCGTTTTACCCAATCAGCATGAACGTGAAGGCCGTTGGTGGTGGGAAGAAGCAACCCATAAAGAGTGTGGACTGCATGCTGGAAATTTAAAATAATCTAAGCAATTTATTTATTTGAAAAAGTCACTATTTATAGTGACTTTTTTCTAGACCTATCATTCATCGAAATGCTTGGATTTTAGCATTGAAATCGTTTTATACTCGTATCAAGTTTTATAATTCTAACAACACAACACTCAGACACGAGTTGTTGTAGAAATTGCAGTGAGGCAATCTAAAATCATGCGCCCATTACACCCAATCGATTTTATTTTTCTAAATTTAGAGAAACGGCAACAACCCATGCATGTTGGTGGGTTATTCTTATTTGAAATTCCCGAACATGCACCTTCTACTTTTATCCAAGATTTAGTTGCAGATATTCGTAACTCAAAATCAATTCCTGTTCCTCCCTTTAATAACCTTTTAAATGGTTTCTTTTGGGATGAAGATGAAGAGTTTGATATCGATCATCATTTCCGCCATATTGCACTGCCTCATCCGGGACGTATTCGTGAATTATTGGTCTATATCTCGCAAGAGCATAGTGCATTAATTGACCGCGCCAAACCACTTTGGACCTGTCATATCATTGAAGGGATTGAAGGCAATCGTTTTGCCATGTACTTTAAAATCCACCACGCCATGATTGACGGTGTGGCAGGTATGCGTTTAGTCGAAAAATCTTTCTCGAAAGATCCAAATGCTAAAACCATTATTCCACCTTGGTGTGTCGAAGGTAAACGTTCTCAACGTTTCAAAGAACCTAAAATCAGTAAAGTAAAGAAAATACTCAGTGCATTGAAAGGGCAAGTTGAAGCTGCGCCTAAAGTGACCCAAGAACTTTTCCAAACTGTTTTTAAAGAAATGGGGAAAAACCCCGACTATGTATCAAGTTTTCAAGCACCAAGTAGTTTATTTAACCAACGTGTGAGTTCTTCACGTCGTTTTGCTGCGCAGTCTTTCGAACTTGATCGTTTTAGAAATATCTCTAAAGCGCTTGGTGTCACCATCAATGATGTCGTTTTAGCTGTCTGTTCAGGTGCATTACGTGATTACTTAATTACGCAAGACGCTTTACCGAAAAAACCCCTAATTGCCATGGTTCCTGCCTCATTACGTGATGATGACTCAGATATGAGCAACCGAATCACCATGATTCTTGCCAATCTAGGAACGCATAAAGAATTACCAGAAGAACGTTTAGAAATCATTCGTCGTAGTGTGCAAAATTCAAAAACCCGCTTTAAACGCATGAATTCAGATCAGATCTTGAACTACAGTGCTTTTGTTTATGGTTTGGCTGGTTTAAATATTGCTTCTGGAATGATGCCGAAACGCCAAGCATTCAATGTCATCATTTCTAATGTACCTGGACCACGTGAACCACTGTATTGGAACGGTGCGAAGTTAGATGCTCTCTACCCAGCTTCGATTGTGCTAGATGGACAAGCCCTGAATATCACCATGACCAGTTATTTGGATAAATTGGAAGTGGGCTTAACAGGTTGCCGTAAATCATTGCCAAAATTGCAAAATCTACTCACCCATTTAGAAAATGAAATTCAGAAGTTTGAACAATTGATTGCGGAGAAAGAGCCAAAAAAAGATGCTGCAAATGAAACAACTGATGTAAAGCCATCAAAACCAACAACACATACCAAACCAGTGCTTGTAGAACCACCTGAAATACAAAAACCTGCTTAAAACCAATACGCTAAGCCTTCTTATCAAAGAAGGCTTAGCGATGACTTTAAATTTATCGTGGTTTTTTTCAAAGATGGAAGAATTGGTCTGTCATAGATTAAATGTTGAATGTGTCATCATTTAAATCAATTCAAAAAAATGTTCTCGATACAACAAATTTCAGAAAAAATTAAGGGGCTTAAATTGGCCCCTTAATTTTTAACATTACGGCATTGTCTCAGAAGCTGATGACAAACATTAACCACCATATCTTTGGTGATGTTTACCTCTTTACCATCATCATCCAACATTACACATGTATTTTTAGGCTGTGACTCTAATACATGCTGAATACCGCTTTTTATTATTTGTTCACTTACGCTCATTTTAACCTCACTTGCTAAGACGATTTAAAGGGAGAAATGTCTTTGGCTACCTTTATGTCTAGTATTGTGAAAACAGAGCACAAAGTAAAATTTTAGATGTAACAACTGTTTAACGATATTCTGTTACAATTTTAACTTAAAATGATATCGTATTGCTCTTGCGTATATAAATTTTCAACTTGGAATTTAATGACGCGATGCACGAAATGCTCTAAATCTGCGACTGCTGGCGCTTCTGCAGTTAATAGCCGATCAATAACCGAAGGATGAGCAACGACTGTAAAGCCACTCTGAGATTCATAAGCTCGAGCATAGCGAAGTATTTCTCGAAAAATTTCGTAACATACTGTCTCTGCAGTTTTAATATAACCACGCCCCTGACATGCTGGACATGACTCACACAGTAAATGCTCGAGCGACTCACGTGTACGCTTACGTGTCATTTCAACTAAGCCTAGCTCTGAAACTTGGGTAATCTTCGTTTTTGCATGATCTCGTTCGAGCATTTTATCAAACTGATTCATCACTTCTTCACGATGTTGCGCTTCTTGCATATCAATGAAGTCGATAATGATAATACCGCCTAAGTTGCGCAGCCTCAGTTGGCGAGCGATCACCTGCGTCGCTTCCATGTTGGTTTTAAATACTGTGTCTTCTAAGCTACGCCCACCGACATAAGAACCTGTATTCACATCAATTGTGGTCATGGCTTCTGTCTGATCAATCATCAGATAACCACCAGACTTTAAAGCAACGCGTGTTTGTAATGCACGTTGGATATCTTCTTCAACATTGTACAAATCAAAAATTGGACGCTCACCCGGATAATGAATCAAACGATTGCTCATACTGGGCACAAATTCACAAACAAACTCTTGTAGCTTGGCATGAATTTCACGTGAATCGACTGAAATTTTGGCAGTATCCTCATTTGCCAAATCGCGAATGACCCGTTGTGGTAAAGGCAGTTCTTCAAAAATTAAAGATGGAACAACCACGCTCTTTTGCTTATCTTGAATGTATTGCCATAACTTCGCCAAATAAGCCATGTCTTGTGCAATCGCTGCTTCTTCAATTCCTTCAGCAGCAGTACGCACGATCACTGAACCAGGGAGTTTATGCTCTGCCTGAATGCGTTCAATCATCGATCGTAGTCGGTCACGCTCTTCTTCTGATTCAATCCGTTGAGAAACCCCAATATGATGACCATAAGGCATCAACACTAAATAGCGAGAAGGAATCGAAAGATCGGTACTCAGACGTGCGCCCTTAGTGCCAAGCATGTCTTTCATGACTTGAACTGTCAGAATTTGTCCGGGTTGTAAGAGCTCAAAAACGTTGGGCGTTGGTTGGTTACGTGTCCAAACCATATCATTAATATGTAAAAAAGCAGTTCGAGATAGTCCAATATCTACAAAAGCAGCCTGCATACCCGGAAGTACTCGGACGACTTTACCTTTGTAAATATTTCCAACCAATCCACGCTTAACAGTACGTTCAACAAATAATTCATTGACCGTACCATTTTGAATTAAGGCCACACGACATTCCATAGGCGTGACGTTAATCAATAACTCGTCAGACATAACAAAACTCAAAACATTATAAAAATTCTTTTTAGCAGTTAATTTAGTGCGTCAACTGCCCTGCTGTATTTGATCGAGTAACTGTATTGTTTCATGTAACGGTAGTCCTACAACGTTACTATAACTACCATTGATATGTTTAACATACTTTGCAGCAAAACCTTGGATTGCATATCCCCCAGCTTTGCCTATCGGTTCACCAGTAGCCCAATATTCATCCATATCCTTAGCGCTGAAATATTGAAACTCAACTTCTGTACGAACCACAACACTCAATAATTGTTTGGCATTTGCAACACAAACACCTGTTAGTACTTCATGCTTTTGACCCGACAATAATCTCCAAATATCAAAAGCATGTTGTTTAGATTCTGGTTTACCAATAATTTGATTGGCAAAAACCAAACTTGTATCCGCAGCAATCACCGTGCTACTAGGATACAAAGCCAAAACGGCCTGAGCTTTTTGTCTTGCTAAACGCTCGACATAGCCATCAATCTGTTCATGTTTTAAAACAGATTCATCAATATCAGGGCTACAGACCGTAAAGTCTAAACCGACCTGCAATAACAACTCTTTTCGCCGAGGTGAACTCGACGCTAAAATTAAATGCGCCATCTTTTTAATAAATAATAAAGAATTGGCCAGCACAAAATACTAGACACTAAAGGTTGCCAATGTCGTGCCAATGAAAAATGCACACCCGCCATCACCTGCCCCGCAAAAATAAGGATCAAATGTGCCAATATGGCAAACATGCTAATGATCCAAATATTGCTAAAAGTCAGTATACGTCTTTCACGAATAAAATAACGGGTCAGAAAAGCGATTAATACATAACTTAAAGCATTCATGCCCAAGGGTGCATCTAAAAGTAGGTCTGTAAATATCCCCATGGTAAATGCAAACCAAACCCCACACCAAGTCGGCTGACACAGCACCCAAAACAACATGATCATAAACATGTATAAAGGTCGCCAACCAGCAAACACATATGACATTGGATAAACGACTAAAATCGAACAAATAATAATTGAAACGACAATAATAAATAAGGGGTCTTTACGTTGCTTTTCTGAGCGTAGTTTTTTAGCGATCAACATTTGGCTGCTCCATCGCTAATGAATCAGAAAACAATACCACCACATGATGACCACCTGCCAACTGTGCAGCAGGTACAACCTCAATTTGAGCAAATTCACCCGTATTATGACGCATAACTTTAGACACTGAACCAACCAAATACCCAGCAGGAAAATGCTGACCTAAGCCTGAACTATAGACTTTATCACCCACTTTGATATTGGCACTGGTCGGAACATATTCCATTTTCAAACGCCCTAAATCGCCCGTACCCGTCACAATGGCACGCATACCTGAACTTTCTAAACGTACAGATAGAGAATGCTCTTTATCGGAAAGTAGCATAATACGACTACTGTGTGGATAAACACTGATCACTTGTCCCATGATCCCTTTATCATCCAAAACGGTTTGACCCACTTTGATTTGATTGGCTGAACCACGGTTAATGATGATGATATGACGTAAAGGATCTGCATCTGTACCAATCACTTCGGCAATTTCCATACGTCCATCAATAATTAATGGAGTATCAAGTAAACCACGTAAACGGGTATTTTCAGCAGAAAGTTCAGAGAGTTTTTGCAGACGCACTTGTGCTTGAAGCAATTCAGCCTGCATCGCTGTATTTTCACGACGCAGTTGCGCTTCAGATTTAGTTTGCTGATTAAGCCATTCTTTCGACAATACAGGATAACTTGCTAAAGCATAAATCGGGTTATATGCCGCATACAAGACATCTCTTGCAGGTTGAATCACTTGTGGCATGCGCCAGTTAAAAAACAGCACTACCAAACAAGTGATGACCGCAATGATGAACGAGCGAAAAGATGGCGGTTGTCTTGAAAAGAGATTCGGTTGCACCGCCTCGTCCTTAAACTTAATCTACGAATTTAGCCTACAAACAGCATATCATGGTTTGGATTATCAAAGAATTCTAAGACTTTACCACCACCACGCGTTACGCAAGTTAAAGGATCTTCAGCAACAACAACAGGTAATCCTGTTTCTTGAGCAAGTAATTTGTCTAAATTACGAAGCAATGCTCCACCACCAGTTAACACGATACCACGCTCTGCAATATCTGAAGATAACTCAGGAGGTGTTTGTTCCAATGCAGATTTCACTGCTGAAACAATACTTTGTAATGGATCAGAAATCGCTTGGGTAATTTCATCAGAGGTTACAGTAATCGCACGCGGTACACCTTCAGCAAGGTTACGACCACGAACTTCAATTTCTAAAGTTTTACCATCAGAAATTGCCATACCCACTTCTTTTTTAATGTTTTCAGCAGTGGTTTCACCAATCACACAACCATGTGCTTTACGTACATAATGAATGATTTGTTCGTCAAAAACATCACCACCGATACGTAAAGAATCTGCGTACACACAACCTTGTAACGAAATAATCGCGATTTCTGTGGTACCACCACCGACGTCTACAACCATAGAACCACAAGCTTGCTCTACTGGCATACCAGCACCAATTGCAGCAGCCATCGGCTCTTCAATCAAACGGACATCACGAGCACCTGCATTAAATACAGCTTCACGAATAGCACGACGTTCTACCAAAGTTGATTTACATGGTACGCAAACCACTACACGAGGTGCAGGTGGAATTAAACGCTTTTCATGCACTTTACGAATAAACGCATTCAACATTGTTTCAGTGATTTCAAAGTCAGCAATCACACCATCCTTCATTGGACGGATTGCAGAAATATTTGCTGGTGTACGGCCAAGCATTTGCTTAGCATCTAAACCTACAGCTGCAACAATTTTCGCCGAACCGCTATGACGAATTGCCACAACTGTCGGTTCATTTAATATAATGCCTTTACCTGGCATATAAATTAAAGTGTTTGCAGTACCTAAATCGATGGCTAGATCTGGAGAAAACAAGCCAAATAGTCGTTTTGGAATCACGGGTCGTTCTCAGTTTTAACTTTATATGGACGCAAGATGGCAACTTTAACTAAATGTGATGATTTGAACAAGTCAATCGCTTATTATAACGCACGATATTTTGAATTTTTTTGAAACTAATTAGGTGAGACATCATGTCAACTTCAGATGCTCAGCACACAGCAGAGTTAAATGCACAAACAGTATCGCAGATCGCCAACCTTGCTCGATTGTCGTTAAATGATACGCAATCTGCTGAATATGCTCAAAGTTTAAATAAAATCTTGGGGATGATGGAAACATTAAAAGGTATTGATACCGAAGGTGTTGAGCCACTTAAAAGCCCATTTGATCACCCACAGCCACTTCGTCCAGATGTTGTGACAGAAAGCAATCATCGTGAGCAATATCAAGCGATTGCCCCTGCAACACAAGATGGCTTATACCTTGTACCTCGTGTGATTGAATAATATTCAACCAATTAAACCTAATTTATAAAATTAATCGTAAAGAATTGTACTCATGACTGATTTACACCGTTTATCGATTCGTGAAATGACTGAAGGCTTAAAAACTGCTCAGTTTTCATCTCGTGAATTGACTCAACACTATTTAGACCGTATTGCAAAAATTGATGACCGTGTTCAATCGTACGTCACGGTAACTGCTGAACAAGCACTCGCTCAAGCAGATGCGGCGGATCATTTACTCAAATCTGGTACAGCAGGCATTTTGACTGGTGTTCCAATTGCGCATAAAGATATTTTTTGTACTCAAGGAATTCGCACTTCCGCAGGTTCAAAAATGCTGGATAATTTTATCTCACCTTATGATGCCACTGTGGTTGCAAAAACCAAAGCAGCAGGCTTGGTCACTTTGGGTAAAGTGAATATGGATGAGTTCGCTATGGGCTCAACTTCTGAAAGTTCATTCTATGGTGCGACTAAAAACCCTTGGAATTTAGAACACGTTCCAGGGGGTTCATCAGGCGGTTCTTCAGCTGTGGTTGCTGCGGATTTAGCCCCAATTGCAACAGGTACAGATACGGGTGGTTCAATTCGCCAACCAGCATCATTCTGTGGTTTAACAGGCTTAAAACCGACTTATGGGCGTGTATCACGTTTCGGGATGATTGCATTCGCATCGTCACTTGACCAAGGTGGCCCAATGGCACGTTCTGCTGAAGATTGTGCTTATTTGATGAACACCATTGCAGGACATGATGCCAAAGATTCTACTTCTGTCGAGAAAGAAGTAGATGATTATGTTGCAAACTTAAATGCAACAAGTGTAAAAGGCTTACGTATTGGTATTCCTAAACAATACTTTAATGTTCAAGGCTTAGACGCTGACGTTAAAGCACGTGTTGAAGAATCATTGAAAAAGTTAGAGGACATGGGGGCAGCATTAGTTGAGGTTGACCTCAACATGACTGAAGCTTATGTACCAACCTATTACCTCATCGCACCTGCCGAAGCATCATCGAACTTGTCACGTTATGATGGCGTACGTTATGGCTACCGTTGCGAAAACCCTACGGATATCTTAGACCTGTACAAACGTTCTCGTTCAGAAGGTTTTGGCGCAGAAGTTCAACGTCGTATCTTGATTGGTACGTATGCATTATCGGCTGGATACTACGATGCTTATTATGTCAAAGCACAGAAAGTACGTCGTTTAATCCAACAAGATTTCTTAAAAGCCTTTGAAAATGTAGATGTGATTGCTGCACCATCTGCACCAACCACAGCTTACAAAATCGGTGCAAACCTTAGCCCGACTGAAATGTATTTAGGCGATATTTATACACTGGCTGTGAACTTGGCAGGTCTACCCGCAATCAACGCCCCTGTTGGTTTTGATGCAAATCAACTTCCTGTAGGCTTACAGTTGATTGGTAACTATTGGTCAGAGTCTCAATTGTTATCGATTGTCCATCAATATCAACAAAATACAGATTGGCATACCAAACGTGCGGCAATTGCTGAGGAGAACATCTAATGGCTCAAGCTCAAAAAGCACCGAAATCAAACTTGATTGATGGATGGGAAGTCGTTATCGGGATTGAGATCCATACGCAGTTGATGACCAATTCTAAAATTTTCTCAGGTTCTTCAACAACTTTTGGTCAAGACCCAAATACGCAAGCCAACCTTGTAGATTTGGCAATGCCAGGGGTTCTTCCTGTTTTAAATAAGGAAGTGGTCGATCTTGCGATTCGCTTTGGCTTAGGTATCGATGCTTATATCGATCAAGCGTCTGTGTTTGCACGTAAGAACTATTTCTACCCTGATTCGCCTAAAGGCTACCAAATCAGCCAAATGGACAATCCAATTGTGGGCTTGGGTCATATCGACATTCAGCTTGAAGATGGCACAGTGAAGCGTATAGGCGTAACCCGTGCACATTTAGAGGAAGATGCAGGTAAATCAATCCATGATCAATTCGAAGGGATGTCAGGTATCGATTTGAACCGTGCAGGTACACCTTTACTCGAAATTGTCTCTGAGCCTGATATGCGCTCTGTGGAAGAAGCTTTGGCGTATATCAAAGCAATTCACACTTTAGTACGTTGGTTGGGGATTTCTGATGGTAACATGGCAGAAGGTTCTTTCCGTTGTGACTGTAATGTGTCTTTACGTCGTCCGGGGGATGAATTCGGTACACGTTGTGAATTGAAAAACATCAACTCTTTCCGTTTCATTGAACAAGCGATCAATGTTGAAATTGAACGTCAAATGGACATTTTGGAAGATGGTGGCAAGATCGATCAAGAAACGCGTTTGTTCGATACAGTGAAGATGGAAACGCGTTCAATGCGTTCGAAAGAAGAAGCGAACGACTATCGTTACTTCCCTGATCCTGACTTGCTTCCTGTAATCATTTCAAATGAACAGATTGAAGCAGCTAAAGCTGTACTTCCTGAATTACCGAAAGCTCGCCGTGCTCGTTTTATCGCTGATTTTGGCGTGACTGAGTATGATGCGCATGTATTGACGCTTTCTCGTGAAATGGCAGACTTCTATGAAGCTGTTGTGGTTGCTGCGGGCGGTGCTGCTCAAGGTAAAGTTGCTGCAAACTGGGTGATGGGTGAATTCTCTGGTGCTTTAAACAAAGCCAGCTTAGAGCTTCAAGACTCGCCTGTTTCTGCTGAGCAATTGGGTGGCATGATTGCTCGTATTGTCGACAACACCATTAACGGTAAGATTGCTAAGCAAGTGTTTGGCTTTATGTGGGAAGCAGAAGGAAAATCTGCGGATGACATTATTGCTGAAAAAGGCTTGAAACAAGAAACCGATACAGGTGCAATTGAAGCGATTATCAAAGACGTACTTGCAGCCAATGAAAAAATGGTCGAAGAGTACAAGTCTGGTAAAGAAAAAGCCTTTAATGGTCTCGTTGGTCAAGTCATGAAAGCTGCAAAAGGTAAAGCCAACCCTGCGCAAGTGAATGAATTGATGAAGAAATTGATTGGTTAAGACTGATTGGTTTTGGAAAACCCGTCTTAGGACTAATTTCAGCAGTTAAGCATTTTAATCCTCCCCCAACCCTCCTTTGAAAAAGGAGGGAGTATCTTGGATTTAATACTGTATTGGATTCCTTGCACAGCAATGCTGTTCATTCCCTCTTTTGTAAAGAGGGGTTAGGGGAGATTTATCAATCAGTAATAATAAAATTACTCTTAACCGATCAATATTAGCCTTAGGACGGTTTTTTACTAAATCCTGAAAACCATCTTCGTCTAAACCTTGTACGCCCCTAAAGCAATGCAGGACAGTAATAACCACTCTTTCCTTGAAATCCCGCATCGTCATATCCACACTTATTTCTTACCATTAGTAAGAAATCTGAATCATAAACCTGCCTCCAAAGAAACATGTCAATGATTCAGTTCATATGGAAACTGCTCTAATTTACCAATTCGAAATCAGAAAGTTTGAATGTTTTATTGTTAAACTCTTCCGTTGGACCATAGAAACGAATAGCAGGAATAGGTCGTTTACCCGCTGTAGGAATCCAGTTTGACTCTAAGCCTTTTGGCGCTTTGGGGCCAACATAAAGTGTTACGCCACCATCCGCATTCTTTTTCATTTTATCTACATCATAAGACGACAAAGTGGTGCGGTTAGAATCGCTATAAATAAAGGCCATGGTCGCATGGTCGTATACCGTCAATGCCCAGAATTGTTTTACTGGCATTTTTGCAGGAATATCTATTTTATAGAGTTTCCCAGCTTGTAAAGGATTACCCTCTTTATCTGCCATCGCCATCATGTATTGAGTAGCAGGATCATCACTTAATTTTTTTGGAACATTGGTGCACCAAAATGATTGGGCAGCTCTTGGCACTAGATCAATGTAATTAGGATACACCCAAGTGAACGTCTTGTTTTCATCGGTCATCAACAATGAGGCATAATGTCTATCTGACCAGTAGTATTTATCCTTCGGCATATTATCGAACCAATGCTGCATGTAATACCAAGCATCAATCGCAGCCTGTCTCATAATTTTCAGTGTTTTTTCATCTGGATTGTAAGGCTTACCTTTTTCAATGCCGAGTGTTTTCAGCATCCCCATCATGACTTTATCTTGCTCTCGTACAGGTTCTGCATTAATTACATCATAAATGTCTTTAAACGCCCTTTCATCATAATAAGGCAATGCTGGAATCCGAACCTTTAAAATATCTACGTAATTTTGTTTTGGAGGATTAGCGGCTTGATCTAAGTTATAAACCTTTAGATTTCGAATATAGGCGATGGCATCTTTTTCTGTTTTTCCAGGTGCCACAATCGAACGAAAAGCAAAGAACAAACGATTGCTTGTAGACGCAACGTGAAAATATCCAGGAGGAATGGGTTTGTCATAGCCTGGAGGTGTAAATAAATATTTTCCGCCTTTACCCTTGTCCTCACCCGAAGGCCCAATATCTGCAATCGTAACCTGCCAAGCATCGGTTACCTGCCCATAAATACTTCCATTCTTAGAAGCAGGAGGGATCTCCAGAATTACTGGATTTTTTCGTAAATCAACAAACGCAGCAATATAAGGAGTAGTACTATTCGATGTAGCAGTTTCCATTAGCGGCGTTGCTCCGCCCGACATATAAACGATGTCGTTGTCTTTGTAACCAATACTTTCAACCACACCTCGTCTATAACCATAGCCAGCAGCCATAGGCATTGACCAAATCATCGCCTCAAATGCTCGCTGGTATTTGATTTGCGACTCGAAATCCGTTATTGAGGCTTTAGATCCTGCAGGTGGCTGCCCGCTCAGCGGTTCCTTACCGTCTTGTGCTATCGCGGAATTGAGTAATGCCATATTTACACAAGCCACGAGCCCTAGCGTTTTAAAGATTTTTTTCATATAACCACCCCTTATGATTAGAAAATTCAGAAAACTATTGCATTATTAACGTCCTTTATTTATAAAAAAATAGCACAAAATTTTAGCAATATCACCATAAACTTGGCCTATCATTCATTGATCCTATATAGCGTAAGTCCCTCTAAATTCTTAAAATATTTTTGCTCAAAAAACTTTTAATAATTGCTCTTTATACTCCCATAAGTTTCTGATCCATAGATTGAAATATCTCTTAATATTATTTCTGTAGTTATAGCTAAAACATGCTGCCTAACGCATTCAGCTACACTCAACCCATTTCCAAAAACACTTACGCATCAAACCTTAGCTCACTCCACCATCATCATATTCCAATACACTGACCGATCTTCAACCCAATGACTTGGCTATACAGACAAACCTTAAATGACAAGCGGCATTGTCAAAAATATAAAAATCAAAGAATATACCCAATACCAATATTAAATAAATTTAATACTGTCTTAATCAAATTTTAAAATACATAAAAAACAAGAGGATTACCTTAAATATGACAACGCAGATTGATTCTAAAATCTCTTTATCAGAACTCAGACAACGCTTCCAGCAAGGTCAACTATTATCCGTTGAACAACGACAGGGATTTTGGCATGCACGTTTTGTTGGCCCTTTATGGCTACGTCTAAGCGGTATGCCCAGCTGTTATCTTTCAGGTTTATGGGGATGGCAAGGTAAAAAGTTTACTGCTGAAAATGCTGCAACCAATGTACTTAAGCGTGGCGATCATACGATTGATGCGCTACACATGAAAGTGACTGAAACAGTATCAAAAATAGACAGTAAACCTGTCATCACCTTAAGTTATCCTGCTCCAAGTCCTATCCCTTGGCGCTGGGTTACAGATGAACTACGTGTTATTGATGACCACACATTACTTGGTATGACCCGTCTTCATCTACCGATACTGCGTTATTTTACCATTCCGTTTCTTTTGGAAAAAAAGCCTTCATGAACTCAGTTTTAGATTAAATTTCATGTGAGATACTCGTTTTTTAAAAATGCTCTGGACGAGCAGAAGAATAGATATGTTCGTCTAGAGTCTTAAAACTTTGGAGATTCAACTGCTAAAATCACAACCGATCTTGAAACTTTTTTGAGTTTTCCTAAAGTTCTAACAATAGCTTTGCACCGCCAATATGTTATTTTTAAATCATCAAAATCAGCGTATTTTAAAAATGAAAAAGCAAATTATCGGTTTTAGCTTAGTATTATCCACTTTTACCATAACCACACATGCGCAGAATATACAAAGCTTTCAGCCTACTTTTCCGAAGTTTTCAAACTCAGATGTTCAAAGAAAAAAAATCAACCAATTCTATCCTATTGGACAAGCAACATTTTCCAATCAAGTCAAAATTCCTGCTTATGGCGTAACGGTAGAAAACCCTGTTGAGGATGGTTTACTTAAAAAGACAGAACCTTGCACCAAAAGCAATTGCACATTCAACTTTAAACTAGATGCCAAACAGGCTGAAAAACTCAAACTCGTTGTAATTCCAAGTCTTGGTTATATTCTTGTTCCAAAACATTGGACAGATATCTCTGCGGCAACAGGCGCCAATGGAACAGGCTCAGTTTTAATCATGAGTCCAAATCAAAAGGAAGCGATTACAGCCTATGACTCCTCTTTCTGTGTGGGGTGTGGCTTACCCTATGCGACGTTGTATTTTCCAAATTTATTAAAACAAAGTCTTGATTCAGAATTTGGAGGCTATAAAGATCCCAATAAAAAATTAAAGTTGGTTTATCCATCCAAAACCACAGCATTTTTTAGTTATCAAATTCCCCATTTCAATAGCAAAACACATGGTATTGCGAAATATAAATATGACGGCGATTTTAACTTTATGAATATTCACGTTACTTTAGACCAAGCCAACCAAAACTTAGCAACACCAATTTTAAATTTTTATAATGCAATGCATTGATCACTAAAGATAAAAACCCTCTCCTGCGTCAAGGAGAGGATTTAAAAATAAAATTAAAACTATCGGGTAATGCCTAATTTATTAAAAATATCAGGTGTTAAAAAAGTCGTGACCAATTTATTCAAATCCACATAACGAATGACACCTTGTAACTGCTGTTTCACTTCTGGATTTTGAATAATAGCTTCGCCCGTACTGCGTCCTAACGCTTGAAAACTATCACCAACCGCTTGTAGACCTTCAGTTTGAATCACTGCCTTGGTTTGGGCAGCGCATTGCTCCACGATGACACGTTGCAAAACCTGAGCAAACTTTTGATCGAGTTGTTCTCGTTGTGCATCTGTCACATTGCTCAAAGCTTTTAAATCGGGATGTGCAGACAAAGCAGAGAAAGTCCATTGCAACACAGTGGTTTTATCGGTGGCTGTGGTGGCTTTGACTAAACAATCACTCAATTGATCAACCGTTTGCCCTGCTGTAGCAAATTGCGTGGTTCCAAGCAAAGCCACGGCGAGAAAAGCAGACTGAATACTACGGGAAAAGCGTTGACCAATAGGTGAAAATACTTGGCTTAACATAAGCAATCTTCTAATACAAAATAATTTTCTTTGTATCATGAAAGCCAATAATTCACCTGTTATGACTCTGTAAACGAAACTTCATATTCTGACAGGCAGAATATGGATAAAAATACGATAACTTCAGACCACTAGCGTAAAACACCTATTGGTCATCGAAAATTCATTTTTAAATCTAATCATATCAATCATTATTTCATCTGTTTCAACATATACTTAGCAACCGCATGATTCTGATTGGTGGATAGATTTTGTAAAATACGTTTTGCTCGATCTTGCGGATTCGAAAAACGACGACTATAACTCGGTATACTGGTTAAACATTTTGCAACCAAAATACCTGACTCTGCATAAACATTGATTCCACTAGCTCCACGCAAGCGCCCATATCCATAAGCGCGCTCTGCATTATTGCATGCGTTAATTTGGTTCTGCCCTCGCCCTAAATCTTTACGTGCAGAAGCATACAGTTGCATCTGTTGCAGTTGTGGCGATAAAACAACTTTCTCTACAGGTGGTTTTTCTTCTTCAACAGGTGGAAGAACTGGCCTTTTCTCTTCAACCACTTTTACTGGTGGCGGTGCTTTGCTTGAAGCCGTATTTTTAGCATTATTTACAGTTGGTTTTTTCTCTTGTACCGCTGGAAGTGTATTGGTTTTCGCATACAGTTTTTTCAGCTCATCCAAAGATACCAGCTTGGTTTGTAAATGAACGACTCGAGTTTCAGTATGATCCAGTTTACGTTCAGAAATAGGCTCAATCGACACATACCATTGCTGACCATCGCTTTGTTTACACTGATACCCACCAATGCCTTGTTTCACACTGCTATATGTATTGAGTAATTTTTTTGACCAAATGTCTTTCACCAAACTCATTGAACTTTTTTGAACTTGAGAAAATTTTCCACCTTTGGCCGCACAAAACCGACTTAAATACTGCTTAGGTAATAAAGATTGAATTTCCTTGTCGCCTTGCTGAGGCCCCCAATAATAGACATACTCTTTCGTTGAACTGTTTTTGTCATTGATATTCTTTTTATCAATCACTTCTTGTGGCGAAGTGTACTGATTAAATGATTCCGAGGTTAATCCATTGATACTGGTACAACCATGCAAACCAAAGCCAACCCCACCCAACAATAGAAATGTTTTGAAATTCACGTAACAATTCTCGATTATATTTTTTAAATGAAAATATATGAAATCACCAAAAATAACAAACTTAATCTATTGATTTTATTATCCATTTATCAAAATAAAATAGCAAATAAAACACACAACTCACATCACTTTGAGACTTAATCAAACAAAATTCAGATTCCTAATGTCTAATTAACTATTTTTTAACTTAGATAATAGAGTGGCTAATAACGATAACGCATAAAAAACCGAATTTTAACCTTGGCTAATATTCGGCAAAAAATGAATTAAAGAATGTTTTAAAAAATAAAATCACTTACCAAATGGTCACACGCTTATTGCTTGGTAAGTACATTTTATCGCCTTGCTTGATTTTAAAGGCGTCATAAAACGGTGTTTGATTCAGCAATGTCGCATTACCACGAACTTTATCGGGCGAGTGAGAATCAGATTTTAAATACACAATTTGCTGAGCATCTGTAATTTTAGAACGCCATGCTTGTGCCCACCCCAAATAAAAGCGTTGTTCACCCGTGAAGCCATCTAAAATAGGCGCAGGTTGACCATTTAAAGACAGTTGATAGGCTTTATAAGCAATCGCAAGTCCCGAATTATCGGCAATATTTTCACCCAAGGTTAACTCACCATCGACATGGTAGCCTTTCACAGGTTCATAAGCGGCATACTGTTTCACAAGAACTTCGGTTTTTTCTTTAAATTTCTTACGATCCTCATCTGTCCACCAATTTTTCATATTGCCCAATTCATCAAATTCACTACCTTGATCATCAAAACCGTGACTGATTTCATGCCCAATAATCGCACCGATTGCACCGTAGTTTGTGGCGTCATCTGCATCCATATCAAAAAATGGCGGTTGCAAAATTGCAGCGGGGAAAACAATCTCGTTTAAAGAAGCATTGTAATAGGCGTTGATGGTTTGTGGTGTCATGCCCCATTCATCACGATCGACAGGTTTACCCAACTTATTCAATGCATATTGATGTTCGAACTCACGTGAGCGGATCACATTTCCAACTAAATCATTATTTTTAATCTCTAAAGCGGAGTAATCACGCCATTTATTTGGATAACCAATTTTCACAGCAAAACTGGCTAATTTCTTCTGTGCCTCAACTTTGGTCGCTGGACTCATCCAATCCAACCCATCAATACTCTGTTGATAAGCTTTCATTAAGTTTTGAACCAATTGTTCCATGCGTTGCTTTTTCTCAGCAGAAAAATGTTTTTTTACATAAATCTGCCCCAAACTTTCACCAAGCGTACCCTCAACTAACTGTACCCCACGTTTCCAACGTGGTTTTTGTTGTTTAATCTCTCTAAGCTGATCACTATAAAAATTAAAACTGTTATCGACAAAAGCTTTGCTAAGTAGCGGAGAAAAATCACTCACGAGGTGAAACTTATAATAGGCTTTCCATGTTTCCAAACGATTATTTTCTACGATCGGACTTAAATCTTTAAAGTAACTTGGTTGAACCACTTGAATGGTTTGAATTTTATCTGCTAAACCCTGCCCTTTTAGATAAGCTTGCCAATCCACTTGTGGACTTAACTGAGCTAAATCTTCAACTTTATAAATATTATAGAGTTTCTGTACATCACGATTTTGTACATTGCTCCATTGTGCTTTGGCAATTTGCGTTTCTAATTTTAAAATGTCTTTGGCATGTTGTGCTGCCTGTTTATCACCTGCCATTGCGAGTGTTTTTTCAATATACGTTAAGTATTGCGAACGGATTTTTTTGAATTTTGCATCATCTTTTAAATAATAATCACGATCTGGCAGACCTAAGCCACTTTGAGCAAGTACAGCACGCATTTGTGTGGCATCTTTCATATCTTGCCAAATGTCCACATCAAACGGACTACTTACACCAATTCTGGAAAAATGTGCAGCCAATTGTGCCAATTGCTGTTTATTTTTAATAGAATCAACGTTATTTATTTCCGCTTGGATCGGTTTTATACCCAATGCTTCAATACTTTTCTCGTCCATAAAATTAGCATATAAAGTCGCAACTTTTTGCTCCGCACTACCTTCTGCCAATTGTTGTTTGGATAACTCATCAACAATATCATGCAACTGATTAACCGAATCTTCATGTAAAATATCAAATGTTCCCCAACGTGATTTATCAGCAGGAATCACCGTATTTTTTAACCACAACCCATTTACATGGTCATAAAAATCATCTTTTTCACTCACACTTGAGTCAAAGTATTGTGTTTCTATCCCTGATTTTTTTTGAGCTTGTTGTGCCGATGATGTAGTTTGTACAGGTTGTACTGTCGTACCCGCCCATAATGACGCTGATGCTGAGATGATGGCTGTTGCTAGAACACTTTTTACAAATCCAAATTTCAAAGATCTATCCTCTATTTTAATTTTTAAACGTATGCAGTTCATTTTCAATCTTGTACTTTTAAGCAAGTTTAATCTGTTGCGAAAATGCAATTTTCACAGCATTAAATTTGAATAACCGTTTCATTGTGAATGATTCATGGCACTTCAATGAGTGTTCTTAACCCAGCTAAATAAATTGAAAATCAATCTGTTATAAATAGCAGCAACAATTAAGCCAAAGCAAGCTGAATTGCATATCATTGGATAATTTTGATGAAAATCAAAACACGCTGATCAAATCACTTGAGTAGATTCAACACATGTGCCAAACGGATATTATGATCATTGTGTTTGTACACTGCATAAATCGGCGCAATACTCGGTATTTCTGCTTTTAGATCTTTATAAACAATTTGCTTATTCCAAAAATCACGAATCGAAGCAGGTACAATCGACAATCCAATTCCCGCTGCGATCAGATTCAGACTTGAGGTCAAACGAGGCGCTTCTTGTACAATTTTGGGGCTGAATCCAGCCTGATAGCAACTGGCCAAGATATTATCAAACAGGTCTTGTCCAGCTAAACGTCGATAAAGAACAAAATCATAAGTCTCTAAATCTAAGATATGAATCGCATCTGTTTGGTTGGCTAAAGGATGATTATTGGGCAATGCGACAATAAGCGGCTCATCCAAAACATGCAAGCTTACCAGCCCAAAACCGATAGGTGCAGGCTTACGTAAGAACACGATATCGTTTTTATCATTGATGATAGAATCAATCAATGAGCTACTTCCATCTTCTTCTAACTGAATAGAAACTGCAGAAAAAGCCTCTCGAAAATTACGCAACAATGCAGGTAAAAATGGATGTAAACCGACTGAATTGGTAAAACCAATATTGATCTGCCCTTCCAACCCCATTGAAATATTTTGCACACGTTTTGGAATCGCTTGCGCATGTGCAAGTATGGTCAATGCTTCTTGATATAAAGCTTTGCCTGCTTCAGTAACTTCAACACCCCGAGGCAAACGCTTCAATAAATCAGTCGATAATTCATTTTCTAAGCTTTTAATCATTCTCGTAAGGGGCGGTTGTTGCATATTGAGACGTACCGCTGCACGTGAAATATTACTTTCCTCTACGACGGCGACAAACGCTTTGAGTTTATGAATATCAATCATCACTCCACCTTAAAGCATACTTTTTTGATATATCTAACAGCAAAAATAGCATTTTTCATTATATCTAAACAAGTAGATAATGACCTCAAGTCAAGCAGTACAGCAATTCAAAGAGGTCTAAATGAATACTGAAGCCATGCCATTAGAACAACATTTGGCAATACCCAATTGCAAAGCGTTATTCCTCGGCTTTAGCAAACTCGGTTTAATGGGCTTTGGTGGCGTTTTACCCTTGGCACAACGTTTGATTGTTGAAGATCAAAAATGGCTTACTGCTGAGCAATTTACAGATTTATTAGGGGTTTGTCAGATCTTACCAGGGGGGAATATTGTCAATATGGCAGTTGCGATTGGGTATGATTTTGCAGGACTAAAAGGTGCGATAAGTGCCGTATTTGGTTTGATGCTCGCCCCGACCATCATTGTGATTTCACTGTATCAGCTTTACGCACAGTTCCAAGAAATTCCAATGGTACAACACATGATTCAAGGTTTAGCCGCTGCGGCCGCTGGGCTGTTGTTCGCAACAGGTTTTAAAATGCTTAAACCCATGATGAAAAGTAAATTGACTTATTTCACTATTCTGTTAACCATCATTTTCATGCTATTGATCAAATTACCATTGGCACTGACCTTATTGATTTTAGTGGCAATCAATATGGTGGTTTTAACCTTTAAACAACGTCGAATGGATCAGGAGTAAAACCGCATGTATGTACTTTTAGCACTAATACTGGTTTTTACTCAATTGTCTTTATTGGCTTTCGGTGGCGGCAATGCAATTTTGCCTGAGATGCAACATCAAGTGGTCACAGTACATCAATGGATGACTGCGGAACAATTCAGTTCAATGTTTGCCATGGCGCAAGCCGCACCAGGCCCCAATATGATGATTGTACCTTTAGTTGGTTGGCATGTTGCAGGGCCGTTAGGTTTGTTTGTGACGTCATTGGCAAAGTTCGGCCCCTCTTCGATTATCACGGTTTATGCTTTAAAGTTTTGGAATAATTTTAAAGATCATCCATTTAGAGCTAAATTTGAAAAGGCACTAAAACCCATCACTGTCGGTTTAGTTTTAGTCAGTGCTTGGATTATTGCGCAAGCTTCTGCACAAAGTATGCTGTTGGTCGCTATTGTTATTTTGACAGTGGGGCTAAGCCTATTCAAAAATATACATCCTGTCTGGTTAATGATCATTGGTGCGAGTGCGGGCGTAGTCTTGTTATAAGATAAGCACTTAGAGTGCCTTAAACTTAACAAGCTAATCAAAATCTATTTCTCGCAATAAATTTAATCACCCCACCATTTATCGCCATTAACTTTGCTAAGAGCTTTCAAAATCAAGCTATGCTGAGTACCTTAGCCAAAGTTTTTAGCTTTAAAACAGCAATAGCTTACTCAAATACCCACCATATTTATGTGTAATATGTCGTAATACAGATAAATCATAATTGAAATGTATTCATTTCAAGGCTTTAGACATTTAAATATTGAAGTATTCTTGTTACACGATACAAAAAAATTGTAATCAATAGATAATATACAACAAAAGTTGGATTTTATTGTGTAATAATTGGCTTTAATGTTTTACAAATGATTTGGAAATAATTGTGATTGAATTACTTGAACCCGTGACACTAAAAAAAGATGATTTAGAGCCAATAACGATTGAAGCAGGAACGCTATTAAGAATATTGATGACAAATCCATCTTCATATTTAGTCGGAGATGAAAAAGGTTTTTCCTTTCTTATCAATTTCAGCGATGAAAATATTCTGTGGAAAAAAATATAATTTATTATTATAAAATAAAAATAATGCTCTGCTGCACGACTATAGAATAAAGCGTCTAATCAATTAGGCGTTTTTTTATGAAAAACTTCAACAAATTAGTTCAACTCTGCAAACTGCCGAACCTGATTTCGTCCACTCAATTTTGCAAAATATAAGGCTTGATCAGCTTGGCGTATAAACATTTCCTTGGTTAAATCACCAGTGAACTCAGATGGCATAGATACCCCAAAACTTGCGGTGACCCTGATGTTATCTACATTATTTAAACAAATATGATTTTTTTCGATTTCAGCCCGACATCGTTCTGCAATTTCAAATGCTTGCTCCAATTCAAGATCGTTTAATATAAAAATAAATTCTTCACCACCAAAACGTCCAACATAATCATTCTTACGAATATTCTCCATCAATATCTGTGCAACTTTTATGAGGACCCGATCTCCTATATCGTGTCCATAGGTATCATTCACTTGTTTAAAATGATCAATATCTAAAAGAACAATAACATAGTCCTGTTTTTTCTCATGATTTAAGCTTAAAAAATCGGTAATACTGCGACGGTTATACACCAACGTTAATGGGTCGATCTTACTCATTTTATCGACATACTCTTCTCTATATTTCCATTGAATCAATAAAATAATAAATAAAATGATACTGATTAAGAATATTGGAATATAGAAATACAGCATACTACTCACCCAAAACACATTATTATGTAAGGGAAGTTCTTGAAGTTTTTGACTATAAATAGGTGCGTAAGCAATTTGATCAGTTGCGCTAAGATATCCAGCGATCAATATAAAAAAAGTAATAGGGATGACAGCCGTATACACTTCTCTGGGTTGAAAAAGCACTAAACCAACCGTAACTAAACTCACAAAACCAGCGATTGAAGCAAAACTAATAATACCCGTACAGTAGGCACCATATATAAGCGTTATGCCTAAATAACACGTTGTAAAATATGGAATATACTTTTCTACAAAGAGATTTTTACGTAATAAATAGGCAATCACGATTAAAATCAAATAGCCCACTAATGACAGTACATAAACCGTAATAAGATTGGGATAGAAATCAAAATTAATCCAAACCTGAAAATCAGGTAGAGTCGCCCATAAGAGCCACCACACAATCCATAGTAATGTAATTACCGCACACAAACTAAATGCTAAGATACTTTTATTAACGTTACTCCAATTCATGATGACACTGTCTTTCATGAATTTTGAATATTCGTTTTTAACAACCTTAACAAAATGAAGCTTCATGGGAAATTACTACTCAATATACTTATCTCTTGTTAATTTAGAAACTTTCTATTTGAATCATTAAATAAAACCAATCAAATAAGAAGTCTCAACATTTATAATAAATGTGATATGGTTATCATTTTATACGTTTGATTTAGTACATATGTCAAGTTTCACCTTTAGTTTAATTATTAGTCTTTAGTATAAGTAAAGATAGATTTAAAAGTAAGTATGATATCAATAATCAAAAAAAACTGTTTCTTAATGTTATCATTTTAATAAGTCTACAGTTTAATAAATTACGATTCAACGATCATTATATAAATTAAAATACTTATTATATAAACTTAATAGTAATCAAGATATTGGTAAAATATTCTGTTTTTCAATCATATTTATTTAGTAAATCTTTAACCTATACTGAAATAAATTCAGTAAGATATTTAAATATTCTCAATTTTGAAATTCGCAACACTGTGTTAATCATGAATATTGAATGAAAAATTAAAAATTGATTTAGTTCATTTCTTTATTTTATTGCTATAAAATGATGATTTATAGAAACTTATGATATTTATTCTTCTCTATAACGCTCTTTAAACGAAAAAAACAAGGCCTCATTGAGGCCTTGCGATATTCAATCTTGTATGCATTAACTCTGATTTGCCAAATTTTTCTTTAATTCATCTTCAATGATTTCAATTTCTAAATCTGTGAATTTACGAATTTCGCCTTCAGCATGTTTTTCAAGTAAACCACCAATAAGCGGTACTTTAACTTTCACATCCCAATCAAGCTTAATATTCACTTGCTGGTCATCACCTGTCACAGAACGGCTACAATTTGCAACTAAAGGTAAGTTTGCACCTAATTCGACTTTAGATGTCATGGCTTCTAAATTGGTAATATCTGAACGCTTTAAACGAAACGCATCTTTTAAAAGTTTTTTTGCAATATCTGGAATATTTACATCTAAATTATAAGCTCGGCGTAAAGTATATGTATTCCCTTCAATTTTAGATTCAATAATTTCTAAGTTTTCTCCTGGAATCCTTTTGCAAACAGCTTCATGCAATGAGGTATCTGCTGCTAATCGTTTGAAATCATTGAGCGATACACCTGATATGGTTGCATTTACAGTAAATTGGTGTGCCATATAAAACCCTTTCCTCGTTTTTTTAGTCCATAAACGCTGGCTCAATTATTTTGATTAGCGTCAATTAAACCCCACTATATATTTTAATTTTGACTTTTGATTGACTGCGCGCGACTTGTTTTTGTTATTTTGTGCCATGCGATAGTGTGATGACGTCTTGAATGTGAATAGACAAATAATGGTTTCTGTATTCAATATAGATATCAAACTGTTCTGCCCCATTATCTAAACCTGACACTGTCCACGTTGTTCCCTTGGGTAAATCATCCAACCAAGTAGATTTATAAAAGTCTGAAACAATTTCAAAATCTAGATATTTTTGAGGTTCTGCCATGATTTTCTGCACAACTTGATCAAACTTATGCTTTTGTATTTCAATAAAATCGATCATCATGGCGTTGATTCTGCTATCCTTTAAATACCATTCAATACTTTATCTTGCTGTTGCTTCTTCACCTGTTCCCATTGCCACCAACCAAATGCAGCCATCCCCACAAAAGCTGCATATAAACCTGCTGTTAGAAATAAGTCTTTATAGATAAACATTCCAACATAAACAATATCAACAAAAACCCAAAGTACCCACGTCGCAATATGTTTACGGCTGGTCCAATAGGTTGCCAATAAACTAAAAGCAGCCAATTGCGAATCTAACATCGGCAAAGCAGCATCTGTAAAATAGTGTAAAGATAGGCCAAATAAAAGCCCACCCACTGCAGCCAAAGCCATTTGCAAGATCACCATTTTTAATGCGATCGGTTCAATTCGAATCTCATGGTCTTGCTGCTTTCCCTTTAACCAATGATAAAATCCGTAGAAATTCATCACCATAAAAAATAACTGTAAAATTGTTTCCCCATACAATTTAAACTCAAAGAATAGATATGCATATAAAACAAAAGCGAAAAAGTTAAATAACCAGCACCACATATTCCGCTGAATGGTGAGTGCAACACCAATAATACTAATAATCACGGCAAATATTTCTAATGGCGACATGGCTAGACGATATATTCAAAGAAGTGCCTATTATGAAAAAATATGCACCGAATGCAAGCGGAACCATTCCCTTGTTATGTAAAGCAGAATGACACATATTCTAAGCACATGTTATAAATCAAAATATTCCTATTCTGGTCAAAAAATGCCTTCAAAAATAAGTTAGACAAATACGAAATAATCAAAGCATTACTTCACCAAGCAAAGAGAAAAATATGGAATAGCCAAGATATTATTGAAGATCTAACCCTCCCCCATAGCATTCAATTCAAATTTGTTCGAATCTCGAATGCAACTGAATACGATCTAATCATAATTATTGATTTGACAGTTTTCTAACGATCGTTTAAAAATATAAATAACAACCCAAAAGGAAAAAAACAATGTCGAATAATCAAGGAAAAGTCAGTCGTGAAATCCGTGGTCATGTTTATTTAATAGGATTAGACCGTGCAGATAAACGCAATGCTTTTGATAGTCATATGATTCATGACTTATCACTCGCTTTAACCGAGTATGAAAATAATCCTGAATTACGTTGCGCCATTATTTTCGCACATGGTGACCATTTCACTGCCGGACTAGATTTAGTGGAATTACAACCGAAACTCGCTGATGGTGTATTTAATTTTTCCGATGAAATAGTCAATCCGTGGGGAACAGTCGGTCGCCAGCGCACTAAACCACTTATCACTGCTGTTCAAGGCTATTGTTATACCGCGGGCATCGAACTGATGTTGAATTCCGATATGGTGATTGCAAATGAAAATACTCAATTTACGCAAATCGAAGTACAACGTGGAATCTTGCCTTTTGGAGGAGCGACTGTACGTTTTGTCCAAGCTGCAGGTTGGGTAAAAGCCATGAAATATGTGTTAACTGGTGATTTATTTTATGCACAAACAGCTTATGAAATGAATTTAGTCACTGAAGTCGTTGAAGGGAATAATCAATTGATCCGTGCGATTGAATTGGCCGAACGTATTGCCCAAGCTGCACCACTTGCCGTGCAAGCAACCTTGCATTCAGCACATCAAGCCTTTTTACACAGCCCTGAAGTTGCTTTTGGTAACCTACAAAGTTTGCTCAGCCCATTACTTGCATCTGAAGATGCGCAGGAAGGAGTAATGGCGATGATTGAGCGAAGAACACCGAACTTTAAAGGTAAATAAACCATTCCACACAAGTATAGATGCTACCAATAATAGAGCAATGACGATGCAAAACTTAAAGCAACCCGCAAATACACAAGACATGGATATACAAGCGTTTAAAACTGAAACCATTTCATTTCAAGCTTTGGATGGTTATCACCTGATTGGTACTTTATACACACCCAAAGAACACACGAAAGCTCAAATAGTCCTTTCATCTGCGACAGGTGTGCCGCAAGCGTTTTATCGTCGTTTCGCTGAATATGCAGCACAACTAGGTTATCAAACCTTTACTTTTGATTATCGAGGTGTCAGTCAATCCGCACCTAAAACTTTAAAAGGCTTTCAAATGTCTTATCTCGATTGGGGGAAATTCGATTTAACTGCTGCAATCGATTATTTAGCACAAGATGATTTACCTCTATTTCTCGTAGGGCATTCTTATGGAGGTCAAGCTTTAGGATTGACGACAAATCATCATAAAGTCACAGCTATGTATTGTTTTGGCACAGGTGCAGGTTGGCATGGCTATATGCCATTGAAAGAGAAAATAAAAGTGCAAGTGATTTGGAATATTGTTTTTCCACCTATGGTCGCTGCTGTGGGTTATTTACCTTGGAGCAAGCTTAATATGGGAGCAGACCTTCCCAAAGGCGTTTATTCACAATGGCGTAAATGGTGTAAAAATCCAACTTATTTCTTTGCAGATCCCGAACAACACCATTTGCATGATCAATATGCACAAGTCACAACACCCATTTATGCTGTAGCAGCACTGGATGATGATTGGGCTTTACCTCGTTCACGCTACGCTTTTATGCAGCATTATCGTCATGCACCCATGAACTTCATCAATATTTCAGCTGATGAGTTTGGATTAAAAAAAATCGGTCATATGGGCTATTTTCGAAAAGGTTCAGAAGCGATTTGGGATAAAATGCTCAACACTTTTGAAGATTTACTTCACCCCTAAATAGTTAGGTGAAAATACATGCGCCCACAAAAATTACCCCCTGAACACATTCTCAATATCTGCGCTTTACAATTTAAAGCGCACGGATATGCAGGAACAAGCATGGATATGTTGGCAAAAGCATGTGGGCTGAGTAAAGCTGCATTTTATTACTACTACCCCAATAAAGAAGCCTTATTGCTCAAAGTGTTAGAACATACTCATGCTTATCTAAAAGTATCTGTATTTGCTTTTGCTTACTCAAATGATCTGAATAACTTTGACCCTTTGCTGCACTTTAACCAAATGCATGACAAAGCTGTAGACTTTTTTAGTTATCAAATTAAAGGCTGTCTGGTTGGTATCCTGTCTATAGAGTCAGAAAATATCTCAGAACAAATTATGCAAAAAATACGTGAAATCTTTCAGGATTGGCAACAGGCTTTTTATCAATTATTCCGTCATCGGCTAGATGAAGATTCAGCACAAGCCTTGGCTAAAATCAGTATTGCCGATTATGAAGGTGCTATTCTGATGTATCGATTGAATCATGATCCTTTCTATCTTGACCAAGTCAAAACTAGAATTTTACAGGCACTGTAATCTTAAATTTGTAGATGTGTAATATTGGCAGTAAACGTTGTTATTTGAACATAGTTTAACATTCTGAAAGTGGGTTAGGAAACTAATAACGGTCTTTAAATTCAGCCTTATGTTCTACCCCTTCACGATCAACATGCGCATAAAAAACACCATAACGTCCGACGTAATATTCCAGTGATTGATCATGATAACTCCAAAATATTGACCATTCACCAAAGTCAAAACTTCCCGTTTGGCTTTGCGTATTCATCGGCATTTTGTTTAAAAATTCTTGTTGAATTTTTTCAGCTTGTTGAATGTCTTTGGCTTGAATTGCCTGATCAAAAAATAATTGTGCAACTTCATCAAATAATCGTTGATCTTGTTCTTTGACAGGCATTTCGACAACAGAAACTTGCGCAGCTAATTGATCGACGTCTTCAGTCGTTTTTAAACGCTCAGCATCTAGAGCTTGTTTAATCGCTTTAGATTTTTCAGGTAACTCATCACCCTCTTGTTCATTTTTTACCAGTTGCGATAGTGCTTTATGTTGTTCGTCAAATAATGCATTGATTTTATGTTTAGCACCCCATCTCCAAAGGATATAGAGCGTGGCAATGATTAAAATCAAAAAGATAAATTTCATCATGCCACTACTCCCTCATATATTCATTTATTAACGTATTAACAATCATCAAAATTAAACTGGTAGTAATCCAAATGACCATTCTTAAAATAAAATGTTACAGAATCGTTTGAATCTTTCGCTATTTCAAGATCATAAACATGTGGTTCTAAATCAAAAATAAACGGTGAAAATTTCTTTTTGAATTGTGTTTCCGTTATTTTACCATCTATTTTTATGTTGTTTATTTTAACAGCATTATTCATTTTCAAATAGACTTTATCTATACGCCCATTTTCTAACACGATAAAACTATCATAGACCCATTGGTCAGGGAAATGTCCACCATTACACTCATCAACTTCACCTTTGACAATTTTTAATGGTGCTCCGAATGTTTTCTTAGGTGTCACATGGGTGATTTGAAAACGATTATAGCTTTTTCCTTGAATCACAGGTTGAACCACTGGATTGGCCAAACTTAATGAAGCAATACAACTGAGTACACTCAGCATCAATATTTTTCGCATTTTAATTGACTCATTTATTTGTTCTAAATTAAGTGTAATCACAAAATATTCAGTTATTTATTATTGAAGTATCAATATCTTGAATGATTATTTATTAAATTATACGCTGAACAATGCATAAAAAGTAGTTCGATTTTAAAAATAAATAACTCAAATTATTTAGAATCTTTGCGCAACACTGTATTTGCAAGCCAATTACTGACCTTAATCGCAAACTGATCTACATAACGACTATAGCCTTGCGCTACCCATAAAGTCATTAAAATCGCAGCAATCGCTGAAACAATAACGGACAGTGAATAATTCCACTGCCAACCTAAAAAAAGATTAAATAGCGGAATACAGATGAGATATAACATCAAAAGATGCAGTAAATAGATTGAAAATGAAAGCTTTCCAAGCCAAACTAAAACAGGATGATCCAGTCGTTTAGACAACAGCGGATTCATTAAAATACTATAAACAATCAAAACACCTGCAATAAAGTTGCAGTAGTCATAGGTTGCATCACCTAAAATGTGATGAATCCAAGAATAAGCATTACTGGTATTATGCGCCCCAGCAAAATACAAACCGATCAATAACATGATTACTGCGCTATAGTTTTTGAGAGGTTGAGCATAAATGTAAATATACATCCCGAAAATAAAGCTCGATATGCCAAAACAAAAGCCTTGCCCACGCCAAAAATATGCCAAACATGGGATTAATAACGAAGCTAGAAAAAATGCAATTTTTTGATAATGATAAAGGTAGAGTAAAAGAAACAGTATAAATGATCCCATCAACTCGATGGTCATGGTCCAAAGCACCCAATTAATATTGCTGTCAGAAAATAAAAATGCACCGACTGTGCCTTCATAGAAGGCTTGCTTTAAACTAAAATTTTGTGCTGTAAATGCCTGTAACCACCCTCCGACAAGATGATGATCAATATCAACGACTTTAAAAACCGACCAAATCAATAAACATGAAATAAGTGCAGGAATCATCAAACGCGGATAGCGTTTAATCATCATACTTTTAATTTTATCATTCACTTGATCAGGGCTTTTTAAAATTGCATAACTCAACACAAAGCCACTCAGCACAAAAAATACAAAAACAGCAGCATCCCCTGAATATAAAAAACCAAATGGAGAATGATGTAGTGCATTGACCCATGCCAGCTCTGTCGTGTCATTGGCATCGAAATGGTGTAGATATGGAAAAAAACTCATCGCCAGATGTGAAAATACCACAGCAAGACAGGCTAAACCTCGTATGCTTTCTGCTGAGTTAATCTTAACTGACATCTATTTTTCCTAACAAAACAAAGTCCCAACCTGTGGGACTTTTGCACATCAAACGTTTAGTGAATATGCGTAATTCGACCATTTGCATCATGGTGTACAGTCGCAACTTTTTGTAAACGCGACATTTTCAGTTCATGGGTATCTAAGTTAAATGACCGAGCATATTCTTCAATACTTTTATCTTTGGCTTGTGCTTTGGTTTTTGATGGAATGAAATGACTCCATAGCCATAAAGAAACAGCACAAGCCAATAAGGCGGTTAAACCATTCTCTAGCACATGCGCAAGCGTACCAAAGAAATATTTGATTAAATGTGGTTTTTGAATCGCAATAAAGCTAATCAAAATGACTAAAGGGCGCCATAAAAACAGCCAAAAACCCCACAACATTGCTGTACTGGTATTAGATAAATAGCGTTTGTGCCAAGGCAACTGATTACGCATATCTATAATTAAAGTTTGAGTCTTCATCATTGTTTCTCTATGACGTATATGGTTTAGCCATCATGTCGCATACCACGATCAGGACTGACCCATCGTGCTCTCTTACCACTACCACGCAGCAAAACCTTTGGAAATGCGATGATGCTTGCAGTCACTGTGATTAACCAAAACACGATCGGATACCAAATCATCCAATAAAAGTTTTTGGCTAAATTGGATTCGTAACGACTATCCATCCATTTACTAATCGCAAATTGCAGTAGACAAGTCGTACCGAGTAAAATTCCTGTTCCCATTGGAAGTAAAGGTGAAGTTACGATCGGAAAACCTGCATAAGGCAAAATCCAATGCAGCATCCATAAAATCACCATAAACAACATTAAATATGACCAAACCAGCGTGAGACATAATTCAATAATCAGTGGCCATAAAAAATTCAATTTCGGTTTAACAAGCACATCAATATTTTTGATTAATACTTGTGCCCCACCCATCGCCCAACGCAGACGTTGTTTCCATAAACCATTCAAGGTTTCTGGCATTAAAATCCAAACCAAAGCGTTCGGTTCAAATCTTACCTCCCAGCCAGCACGATGTAACTTCCAAGTGATATCAATATCTTCAGTCAGCATATTGGGTGACCAATAGCCCACCTCATGTACAGCACTTTTACGAAATGCGGTAATCACACCCGATACTGTAAACAAACGACCAAAGGTTCTTTGGGCACGTTTGATCATGCCCACAATCGAAGAAAACTCTCCAACCTGAATACGACCAAGTAAAGTTGAACGTGTTCGAATACGTGGATTACCCGTAACCGCTGCTACAGATGGATTGTGTAAAAAATGGCGAATCATCCATTGCGCAGCATGCTGATCTAACAAAGCATCACCATCGATACCGATTAAATATTCTGCATCGGTTAAAAGACTACCTGCCTGTAAAGCCATTGCTTTACCTTGGTTTTCAGCTAAATGAACCACACGTAATTTGTCATGTTGTTCACTCAAGGCATTGAGAATTTCTGCTGTTCGATCCGAGCTTCCATCATTGATTGCAATGACTTCAAAGTTTGGATAATTCAGATTCAGTGCATGCGTAATCGTTTCGACAGCATTATCTTGTTCATTAAAACAAGGAATTAATACCGCAACCAAAGGATATGCAGACAATGGCTCTGGTTGTTGATATGGAGGCTCTTTACGCTCTTTCCAATAGAAAATCAGTGCGCCGATCATCCACAAATACGACATGAACAGTGGATAATAAAATATAAAATTCAGTATGGATTGCCACAGATGCTGAAATGAGTGCATAGGTCGCCTACGGAATCAAACGTGATGATTTAGAATCGAATACTTTACGCATTTCAGTGGCATCAGGATGGTCTTGAATCGGGTCATCTGGATAATAACCAACATGAATTACACCTTGTTGATACAACGATTGTATGGTTTGAGTTAATTCTGTTGTTGGAATTTTCTCATTGTTCCGCCAATTCACCGCTTGCAGTTCAAAAACTGTTTTCTTCATTCCATTCGGCTGCTGTTTCACTCGTTGCACCAAATCTCGATAAAATTTATCTTTATCAGGTGCTTGCTCCATATATGGCATTGCCATAATGGCAGTAAAATCATAATTCTTAATCGATTGCTCTAAAGATTGCGCATACCAATTTTCAGAATACGCTGATAAAGCAACTTGTGCGTATAAATTACGTGCAGTTAATAAGAAGGGTTGGTAATAACGTACTTTTTGCGCTAAATCCAATGCAAAGGAATCGATCGTTTGCGTTTTAAACGCCGTCCATTTTTGTAGTTTGGCATCATCATTACGGATTTCAGCAAGATCTGCGGGTAAACCAATCTTTTGATAGGCTTGAAGTGCTTCAGGACTCGCATCTTCATAATCCGACAATGTCGCATCATCATGGAACAAGATTCCATCAAAAGTCGCCGACTTGGCTAA
The DNA here is from genome assembly GCF_003611475.1 of Acinetobacter rongchengensis. Classification (GTDB taxonomy): domain Bacteria; phylum Pseudomonadota; class Gammaproteobacteria; order Pseudomonadales; family Moraxellaceae; genus Acinetobacter; species Acinetobacter rongchengensis. The sequence goes on from NZ_RAXT01000003.1 coordinate 169,997, forward strand.
ATCCTGATAAATCCCTTCTATAGTTTTACGTGCGTCTGCTGAATATGGGCTTAAACGATGATATCCCATATTTAAGTGATCCCCAGCTTTGGCTTGTTGAGTCACGACGAGATCTTTTGAAACCGGATTGGATTGTGGCAATTCCCAAGCCAATAATGGCATCCAAGCATATAAACGACTGACTTGTGTACGCGTTTGAATTTGCCAAGCCACTCGGTTAAATAGATCTGCACGCATAGGTAAATAACGATTAGGGAAATACACCATATCGGCAGAGCCATTCGCATCAGGGTCAGAGAAAGCTTGTAAATAAACCGTGGTGACATGCATTTCACGGATACGATCTAATAAATGTCCAAGATTACGTTCCTGCTGCGCTGGATTTGGGTCGTAAATATAGTCCAAATCAACATGCATAATTTTTTGTGGACGATTGTTATCGGTTAGCCCCATTTGACGACTTTGAATCTCTTGCGCCAAAGCATCAGTGGTCATACCACCTTCAACCAAAATTCGATTGAGATGCCCTAATGACTTTTCGATATGATCTGGACCATCATCCAAACTAATCGTAATTGGCATGCCCGCTTTTTTGGCGATCTCTACAGCCTGCATATTATAGCGACCATAAGGCCAAACCATAATACGTGGTGCTTTTAAACCATGGGCTTTTAAAAGCTGATTATTTTTCTTTAAATCATGATAAATACGATCTGTATAAGCTTGGTCAGATTCATATTGTTTGGTTTTAGGATCGTACTCACGTGTTGTTGCAGCAGGTTCGGAGTTACCTTGTGGATTCCCCATAATCCCACGGTGCAAATTATAACTATGGCTACCAATCTCGACCAAACCACTATTTTGCATGGTTTTCAGTTCTTCCCATGTCAATAATTTACTGCGATCTAGCTTTTCATCACCAAACTGCACCAATTGATTGGGTTTGGTTTCTAACCAGCTTCCAACCACAGATAAAACCACAGGGATTTTTCTTTGCTTGATAATCGGATAAGCATATTGATAAAAGGATTGATAACCGTCATCGACAGTAAGCAATACAGGTTTGGTTGGTAATTTAAACTTACCTTCTTTGGCCCTAATGATTTGATTGACTGTCACAAAATGATAGCCATTTTTAATCAACCAATCTAAATGCAATTCAAATTGTTTTGTCGTTACGGCATAGTCTGGAATAACTGCGTTTTTTTCAGCTGTGATTTCATGGTAACCAATAATGGTCAACGTATCTAAATTAACTTTAGGCGCATCCTGCTCAACAGCTGTGTCTGGCAGTGTTTGGTTTTCTTCAGCAAAGGCACTATTTAAAAAGGATGAAAATAATAGTGATGCGCACAACATTGCTGTAGCAGGAAAGTAACGAGTTACCATAAATTTTAATACTCTATCATCATTGTTTAGACCTGAACTCATCTATAGCATTCCATGATTGAAATACTAAAAATCCTTTTTCTAGACGAATTGAATCAAGTGTTTTACAACGATGATTTAAAAGAATAAAGCTGAAACGAATCTTAAAAAACAACTCTGAACAGAATTATTTCTTCGCGACATTTAAACACTTTTAGAACAAAAATATTGTAGATGATTGTTAAATTATGCGCATTTTATACACATAGAAAAAACCATACTGTGCTATGTTTCACGTTATGTTTAATAAGTTATTATTAAATGACAAAATAAAATAATCAAAATAGAATGATTGAGTTAAACACTTTTATAATATTGAATAATGAAAAAGAATTAAGAGTGAAAAACAACTGGAATATAGATTTCCACTTTTTTAATTTACAAAAAATAGAGACCACTATGACCTCTATTTTTAAGATTTTAATGCTATTTCAGCATAATAATCGATTCAGTATAGAAACAGATTAATCACGTGTTTTTACATCAAACAATTCAATTTCAAAAATGAGGTTTGAGTTCGCTGGAATAATTTTACCCATTTTGCGTTCACCATACGCCAAATAAGCAGGAACGATCAGCTTACGCTTACCGCCTACTTTCATTCCCATAATGCCCTGATCCCAACCTTTAATCACACGACCAGTACCGATCACTATTTCAAAATAATTGCCACGATCGATAGAAGAATCAAATTTTGTACCATCTTCTAACCAGCCAGTATAATGGGTCGTGATTAAAGCACCTTTTACCGCTTCTTTCCCTTCACCAATTTTTAAATCAATGATTTCTAATTCATTAGACATAGAGCTTACCTAAATTTTCAATTTCTAACGTGGATTATAAACAGGTCCAATAAAAAGTGCTGAATTCTGTGATTGTTGCACCTTAAATTTTCAACAATTGAAGTACAAACTGATTTAAAAATATCAACTAAACCCACACTTTTTAAATTTTAAAAGCCTTATTGTAACTGCGTCCACTCAATAACGGCTTGAGCTTGATCACCAATCAATGTCCATTCACCATCCATAACGTTCAATTGTAATTGCATCGTTCTTTCACATAATTGTTGAATGGCAGCAGTCGTCTGCTCAGACAATTGCCAAACTTCAACATTGGATAATGTTTTAAGCTTTGAACTACGCTTATACCATTCTGCAACGGCTGAACCATAAGCAACGACAGCAACGCGTTTACAACGTGCAGCGGCTTTTTTAACTTTATCTTCATCTGGCAAACCGACTTCAATCCATTTCACCAATTGACCCGTTAAATCTTTTTCCCACAGCGCAGGCTCATCGGTTTCAAATAAATCTTTGGTAAATTCCAACTGCTCATCTGCAAAACGTGCATACGCTAAAATTCGAACCATTAAACGTTCAATGGTTTCAGAGGGATGCAAGGCCATGGTCAATTGATAATCACCATATTGATGCACATCCATATTGGCGATATTTAAATCTGCTTTATAAATCGTTGCTTTTAAAGCCATCTCTAATCCAAAAAATAAGTACGAAAATATGCCGCTCAGTCTATAAGATTTTCAATCGAATTACTGAGAATTTTCAGACCGATCAATTCGACATTGTAAAAGTTGAGTTTCAAAACTTTCCCAATCACGATTATGCTGTGTAATGATTTCGACACGATTATCGATACTTTCTTCAGCCGATTTATAGTTTAAGTTTTCAGGATTGAAATTAAAGCTCATCCAACCTTGATTGGTATTAAAAATACCTTTAATTCTTAGCCAGTCTTTTTGTTCGCATAACGCATCCAATAAGTCATAAAAATCAAATTGCCAACGCTTGGAAAATTTCCAACCTGCAACCGTATAACCATTGGAGGACTCTACATAGTGATATGGCAATTGCTTAATTACAGGTAAATCTTCAGTTGAATTGAGTTGTTTTTGAATATGAATCAAAGGCACAATTTTGCGCTGTATCCCTTGATGCGCAACATCAATGTGTTCAAGTTGAATGTTGCCATTTTCAGCCAATAGCCATGTTTGGATATAAGCCAAATACTCATTCTTAAACTGTTCTAATTGTTTTTGATCAAGTTCAGTCATCATATCTGCATGTGAAACAACAACAATCTGTGCTGCTTTTAATTGATCTTGAAATAACTCTTGTTGAACCCAAGCCTCATCCTGTAAACGAGATCCATCTACAACTGTAACCAAAACTCGCATATTAATTTGAGACTGCCAATGTGGTTCTGTTAATTGTTCTAAAAGTTGCGCAGGATGTCCCAAACCTGTCGGTTCAATAAAAAGTCGATCGGGTTGTTTTTCCTGAATCAATCGAGATAAAGCGATTTGCATGGGTAATTGTCCTGCACAACACAAACAACCACCGAGGAGCTCTTTGACTTCATACCCGCCTTGCTGCGGTAATAATTGTTGATCAATACCAATTTGACCAAATTCATTCATCAGGATTGCCCAAGTCTCTCCTTCGGGCTTTTGTTGTAGTAAATGTTGCAATAACGTGGTCTTTCCTGCACCTAGAAAGCCAGAAATAATATGGGTTTTGACCACTTTTCGAGAAATAATTTTCACAAATGCTACTCAAGTTACAATCAACGCTTGCTATGAAAGATTGATATTAAAATTTACTTAAAGCCTGTTAGCTATCGTTGAGATTGTACAGACAAGATCAAGGGATGAGTCTTTTTTTGAAGTTAAAATGTTACAATTGATCTAAAATACGATCCAAATAAATAAGAAAATTTGCAGTTATTGTTTCATCCAAGTAACCATAATGTATATTTTTTAGTCATTTTTTAATATTTGAATACACTTAAAACATTGGGCAAATGCCGATTTCTCACAAAACTCTTACATAACACATCCCTTTGTTTTAAACAGGTAACTCAGACTGTTTCGCTTTGTTGATAAGGTTGCCGAATTTTCATTCAGCACTTAGCATGAGTTCACGCCTTGTAGCTCAGTCAATTCAGACTTTGCATGATAGGTTTTATTTTTAATGAATAAGGATGCCTCCAATGAATTTAGTTAAAACGCTTTTAGCAACAACTTTTGCTTTGACTGCTGCAACAACAACTTTCGCAGCATCTGAAAAAACAACTCAGACTGCTGAAAACAGCGAAAAAGTTATTGTTTCTACACAAGAGCAGCCAAGTGATGCAACTTCAGTAGAAGAAACTGCTGCAAGTTCATCCAATGCCAACCAACCTTCATCTGAAAGTGCGGCTGAAACACCAGCAATACCTGCACCGAAAACTCAACAGTAATTGGCTTCTGGATTGACTAAAAAGATGAGTACTTTATCGTGAAAATGATGACTCCTCCAGAGCGTTCACGATAAAAAGCTGATCAGGCTTTTTCAAAAGCAATCGTTAACATAGAAAGACTGTATCATTGCTGCGATACAGTCTTTTTTATGATGTACTTTTTTGTTTGTAATCTAAAATCTTTACAGAAAAATAAGGCTATCGTCATACTTGATATTTATAAGATCTAATTTTTCAAGAATAGTAGAAGTGTTATATTTTTTTAATGAATAAAATATGATTCAAGGAGAAAATACCAATGTTTAAAAAAATCATCACCATTGGATTATTATCAATATTACTCATAGCCTGTTCAGAGCCTTTGCCAGTAGACAAAAAAGACTATGTGGGTACATGGCAAAGTACTGATGGTCGAATTAGGTTAATAATTAACAATGATGGTCGAATGGAATATAAAAATAAACAACCCAATTCAAGCACTTCTGTTTCCGCACCTATTACCGAGTTTAATGGTCCGAGTTTTAGCGCAGGACTTGGCTCACTTTCAACTGAATTTAAAGTCAGTCAAGCACCGCAACAAACAGCGGATGGAACATGGACAATGACTGTCGATGGACATCAATTAAAGAGACTTCATTAAAGCAACTTAATTCTTAAAGCAAAGACAATAATATGTTGAACAAATAAAAACCTCCATAAAGGAGGTTTTCACTCAACGACACTTAGCTATGGGAAGATTTCTTATAAATACTACAAGAAGGATGATGATTTTCTTGTAAACGAGCAACTTTACGCTGTTCAGCTGCCTCAAAACGACAACGTTTCCAATCATTATCCAGATTTAAAGCAGGAATTTGTTGTGGTTTACCATTTGCATCCACTGCAACCATAGTGAAATAGCAACTGTTGGTATGACGGACTGTACGCTTTTGAATATTCTGTGCTTCAACACGAATACCAATTTCCATAGAAGTACGGCCAACATGGTTAACACTTGCTAAAAAAGTCACAAGCTCACCAACATGGATCGGTTCTTTAAAATTCACTTTATCAACAGAAAGAGTAACAACATAGCTTCCTGAATAACGGCTTGCACATGCATAAGCCACTTGGTCAAGAAACTTGAGGATGGTTCCACCATGTACATTACCTGAAAAATTTGCCATGTCAGGAGTCATTAAAAAAGACATGGTTAATTCTGACTGATCATCTGTAGCTCGGATCATTTGATCTAATGGAGACATCGTATACTAGACTCTACTTGGGACAGGAGATTTACAGTTATTATTATATATCTTTTCATACAAAAAACATGTTTAATTCGGCAATTGATCATTCTCTACATTTATAACGACAAAGTGCTTCATTTATCTTAAATATATTTCATTGATTTATAGTCTATTTTTTAAACTTCAATCCATTTTAGTTTGAATATACCGCCTACAAGGTTTTATATTCAAATATACGATTCAATAAAACACTATGCGCATTCGTCACCTATTCATAAGTTCAAAATGCTTTGGCATAGCATTATCAATGCATCGTTAACACCACTGTTATCGATTTAGCACAAATCGGCTTAAAGCTTTTTTTATAAGAAAATACACTTAAGCCTATAATAAAAATATTGATTAACCATTCAACTTAAAAAATGATTTAGTTTAAGACACGAAACTGTGCATTCTCATACTTCGTTTTTGTCTTCGCTTGGATTACCACATCTAGATCATGCATACGTAAATTAGCCGCATCAATACCTGCCTGCATGGTGTCCTGACGACCTTTGACATCAAAAATATGCGCTTTTTCATGTAAATCAGGTTGAATCACAATATCTGCATTTTTTAATTCATCTGCAGCCAGTTTGTTCTGCATGATATTAATATTTTGGTTAAATAAACCCCAAACATTGGTCGTTTCAGTATTTTCAGGTTGTGCCAAAATATCTACGGCGATGACAACATCAGCACCAAGTTCTTTCGCAATATCTACGGGTACAGGACTGACTAAACCACCATCTACATATTCTTTGCCTTGAATTATTGTTGGAATAAACATACTTGGAATGGACACCGAAGCACGAACTGCCTGCCCAGTATTGCCATGATTAAATACGGTACGTTGACCATTTTGTAATTCTGTTGCAACCACATACATTGGGATTTTCATCTTTTCCAATGGCACTTCACTGACTTGTTTATTCACATAATCTTGAACTTTTTGCCCATCAAAAAAGCCTTTCATTCCGATTTTAAAATCACGAACATCACCAACTTTCATGTCTAAAGCAATTTGACGTAATTCTACTGCCGATTTACCACTGGCATAGATTGAACCGACAATACTCCCTGCACTGGTACCCACAATAAAATCAGGTTGAATACCATGTTGTTCTAAGGCTTCAATGACACCAATATGTGCATAACCTCTAGCACCACCACTGCCTAAAACTAAAGCAATCACAGGTTTTTTATTGCTCAGTTGCTTAAACCGATAAAAACCTTGATCTAACTTTGATGTCGCTTCAGATACTGTTTGGGAATGTACAACTTCACCTTGTAAATCTTTTACAGGAGAATGTGCACAAGCAACCAAAGTTGAACCGCATAATAAAGCAATAGAAAGTTTGTTTAGCAAAGACATAAACTGAAATTTAGGATTAACCAAAACGATTGGGTATATAAACATAATTTGCAATCGCTTGCTGTTATTTTTATTTAAACTGTCATCATTTTACGATAGGCTATAAATTATCTTTATAAAAATAAAATACTTATATTTAAAATCATCATTTTGAGCGAGACTGTAATAGCATCTTATTTAAAAAAATGCTTTGCTTTCCTCGACCAGGTTTATAACGATACGAATAAAACAAGACAAAATCATCTTTAAAAAATACTATTGTCATAGTCTAGGTTTGATCATTATTGATTATTTTAGTTTTCCAAAAAGTCAACTTAACCCTTGTTATATAACAATATAATAAATAAAAGCCAGTCAAATGACTGGCTCCATCATGTGATATCACATTACTTTAGGCAACAAATTTTAAAATAAGCTGAATCACAGTCGCATTGATAATATCGACAAAGAAAGCACCACAAAGTGGCACAATTAAAAATGCTTTATGTGAAGGTCCGTACATATTGGTAATGGCTTGCATATTTGCCACAGCTGTTGGCGTTGCGCCCATACCAAAACCGCAATGACCTGCAGCTAAAACCGCAGCATCGTAGTTTTTACCCATGACACGGAAAGTCACAAAAGCGGCATATAAAGCCATGGTTAATGTTTGTGCTGTAAGAATGATAACCAATGGGCCTGCAAGATCTGCCAATTGCCATAATTTAAGCGATAACAATGCCATAGCAAGATAAAGTGACAGTGCTGCATTACCAAATACATCAATTGCACGATCAAACATTTTTACACGAAGTATGCCTTCTAAGACATTTCTAAGAATCACACCGCCAGCAAGTGCCCATACAAAGGTCGGTAATTCAAACCACTGCCCTTTGCTATAACCTGTCATAAAGTCAGCAAAAGCCAAACAAGCTGCAAATAAACCTAAAGTTGTAATGGCATTATCAGCAGTAATCAATCGAACTTGATGTGGATACTCAAAAGGAACGTATTCACCCAATTCTGTTGCAGGATGCTGATTGGTTTCATCCACTTCTTTTTTTGTTTTAGGGCTAGATAATTGGTAACGATTAATCAATAGCTTGGCTAAAGGTCCACCAATAACTCCTCCGATAATTAAACCGAAAGTTGCACTTGCCATACCTAATGCTAAAGCGCCTTGTATACCATGTTGAGTTTCAAGGATTTCACCCCAAGCACCCGCTGTACCATGACCACCTGTCAGTGTAATCGAACCTGCAATTAAACCAATCAATGGATCTAAACCAAGAACTGTCGCTAAGCCCATACCCACAAAGTTTTGTACGACAATAAATGATGCAACACAGACCAAGAATACAACGAGACCCACACCACCTTCTTTGAGTTTTGCAAAGTTAGCACTTAAACCAATTGAAGCAAAGAATACCAACATAAAACTGGTTTGTAATTCGCTACTGGTTGTTATGCTATAACCCCAAAGGTTGTGTACCAATAGAGAAATAATCGCTGCAACTAAACCACCCGCTACAGGCTCTGGAATATTATATTTACGGAGAAAATCTATTTTGTTGACTAAAAATCGTCCCAGTAAAAGTACAATAACCGCTGCAATCAGCGTATAAAAAGCATTAAAAGTAAATTCCATTGAACTGATCCATGCTATAAAATACCTTAAGTTTTATATTTAAATAACTTAAATAGATCATTAAATCTACAAACAATATGTAATCCAAAAAAGATCCAATTTGTGATATTAAAAAAGATCCAATTTATACACAAGAACGATTAAATATTCACTTAAAGGCATGAAAGAAAAAGAGATATCTTAAAAGATGGGAAATCAAAAAATTGAGTAAAGTACGCAACTTAAATATGAACTGAAATACTATATTCAAGCCACTTAAAAAAGTGTTGAGTCATGGCGTTGCTCCAATTATAGATAAAAGATCATTCCATCAGATAATGAGATAACAGAATATTGTGAAACCAAGCGATGATTAAAAGGGTAACTTTTCATCACGCAATCTAAAATATCAATTGCAGATATTTTAGAAATAAACCATTTCTAAAAAGAGCGCTTATTATCCATTTTTTTTGATAAAAGTCTTTATTTTTTACAATTTTTTCTGTTTTTATAGCAAAAACTTAATTTTCGACTTTTCTTTACATAAAAAAACCGAGGAATATTCCTCGGTTTTTTAAACAGAATACTTTCTAAAATTAGAAGTTGTATTTTGCCATTAAACCTACACGATTATCTTTGTATGAGTTACCTGCAAACGTTTCACGTTTACCATTCACATATTCAATACCTAGATCAATTGGTTTAACTGGTGAATAAATCACGTTGAACCAAGCTTGTTTAATTTTTTCATTCGCAGTTTGGTTAGCCTTAGCAAAATCAGTACCATCATCAGCCAATAATGTACCATAAGCTAATGTAGAACGTAGGTTCGGTAAGATTTTGTAAGTCGCACCCACTTGAATAGCAGTAAATTCATTCTGTTCAATATCACCATCTACAACAGAAAATGCATTGTTACTTGCGTATAAATAGTTACTGTTACCTACAACATAAGAAGCATCAGCAAAAACTTTTAATGGATCAATTACTTTAAAGTCTGTACCTAAAGCAACACCCCAACCTGTTTTATTGTCTTCTGCAGCACCTGACTTATAGTTTTCAACTAAAGCACGACCTGAAACAGCACCTTTTGAGTTTGCATAAGTATGCGCAACTTTCGCAGTTAATACAGGTAGGCTATATTTAATTGAAGTACCAGCGCTATTACCTTCTTCAGCAGCAACTAAAAGTTTAGTACTTGGCGCTAAGTTATATGAATAACGTACTTGTGGAATACGTGTCGTACCACCACCGGCGTTTGTAGAGAAATCAATCATTTCTGGCGCATGGCTAGAAAGGAAGTTAGATGTTGTTTGACCAAATAACCAGTTGTTATAAGTCAAATATGCATGACGGATACGAAGGTTTTCGCTTGCGCCATTTCCTGCAAAATCAACCTCAACTTTACCGCCAACTTTTGAATCGCCTGCTGGAGTAGAGAAATCTAAACCAATTCGAGTCGTTTTCGCAGTTGCACGTAACTTATCTTTTACTTCACCAGTTGAAGCAGCAACTTTGTTGAAGTCATCATCCGCACCTTCGATGATGTAGTTTGCATCACCACGTACAAAACCGTAAATATTGATGTCTGCGCCAGATTTAGATTTTAAACCAGCCAAAGGAGATGATGCTTGAGGCTGTGCAGCAACTTCAGCAAGACGAACCTGTTGCTGTTGTTGAACTTGTTGTTGCTGTTGAAGTAAAGATTTAAGCTCTTGTACTTCCGCACGAAGTTGCTGAATTTCTGCGCTGTCTGTAGCAGCTTGAGTAGTACTTACCATTAAAGCTGTTACGGTTAATGCTAAGCTTTTAATGACAAATGACTTACTGTTTGTGAATAGACTCATGAAATACTCCTAGTCTTATTTATGTTGTGCATCCGTACAATTTAATTTTTCAACCCCAATCATTTGCTAAAAAATTAAATTTTTATTGTTTTCTTCAGTAGTTATTCAAACACCACATTCAAAAACATTGCACTAATATGCCTGCTATTAAATTTTGAAAGCGTTGAAACTAAGTTAAAACCCAAAAGTAACAATTTGTGTATAATTCTTACACTGTTGTAATCTAGCGTAACTCAACCCCTTTATTAAAATCAGTTTTACCGAATAAAAAATTGTTTTCAATTCTTTTTTCAGATTAGTATTTCTATAATCGTTATATAATCTGTAGTTTAGCGAATCTTATTAAACATTTAGAATTTACTTATACGACTATCGTATTATAGTTCAAACAATATAAATAACCATATAAACGGAGTTTTTTATGCGTTCTGAGCAAACTCAAGCAGTTGACCATGCAATTACTAGTCGTCATTCAGTCCGTGCTTTCCTTGATCAAGCGGTCGATAAGCAAACAATAAAAGATATTTTAAATGTTGCTTGCCGTGCACCATCGGGTACCAATACCCAACCATGGAAAGTCTATGTCGTGACTGGAGAAAAGCGACAAGAAATGATTGAACGTGTATGTGCAGCACAAATTGAGTTATTTACACAACCCGAACTTGCCAAACAATATCAAGAATCTTTTGCTTATTATCCAGAAACTTGGATTTCGCCTTTTATTGATCGTCGTCGTGAAAATGGCTGGGGGCTTTATGGGCTTCTTGGCATTCAAAAAGGTGAAAAGGAAAAAATGGCTGCGCAACAACTGCGTAACTATCAACTTTTTGATGCGCCTGTGGCTTTGTACTTTACCGTGAACAAAGCCATGGGGATTGGTTCAAAAATGGATATTTCCATGATGATTCAAAATGTTATGGTCGCAGCCAAAGCACGTGGCTTGGATACTTGCCCGCAAGCTGCTTGGAATCATTTCCACAGCATCGTTTTAGATATTCTCGATGCGCCAGATGATGAGGAACTGGTCTGTACTGTTGCATTGGGCTATGCAGATCCAAACCACATCATTAATAGTTTTATTACCCCACGAGAACCTGCTGAAAACTTCACCGTATTTTTGGATTAATCGCTGAACGATACTGAAATTAGAATAATTCAAGCAGATCAAGCATTCACAGCAAATGACGATTTGAGCAGATATCATCTTGTTATATCTGCTTTTTTCATAAAAATTCTAAATAAAAATAAAAGTTAATGTTGTACTAATCAGGACGATTCTCTCTGAAACTTTTATCCTTTATGTAATTTTATGTAAATAAGTACTTGTTAATTAAATAGGCTTTATGACACTATATATGTATTGGCAATAAGCCACTTTATAGAGATATAACCATGTCTATCCAAGTAAAAGATACCAATAAAGAAAATGTTGAAATCAAAGTCATGCAATTTGCAGGTGGTGAAAGACATGTTCAAGTTGATGCGACAAGATTGAACCAACTGGCAGGACAAATATTTATTCAGGCACAAATCAATAATAGCCAAGACTTAATGGATTACCTTCTTATTGAAAATGTTTTATTAAATCAAGGCTTAGAACTTCATGTTGAAATGCCCTATTTTCCTTATGCACGCCAAGATCGTATTTGTGCAACAGGACAAGCTTTTTCTTTAGATATCATGACCAAGCTACTCAATATCAATACAGAAAAATTTCCACAACAACGTAAATCTATCACTGTATGGGATGCACACAGTGCGACCACTGCAAAACGCTTAAATGAAAATACCCAATTTTTAAAGATTGAGAATGTGCAACCCAGTGAAATTATTGCGCAAGATGCAAAACTGATGAACATTTTAATTGCAGAAAATAGCGTTTTAGTCTGCCCTGATGCAGGTGCAAAACTGAGAACGGCAAATCTTGCAACGGCGATCAATCCGTTGCGTAACCAAAATATTGAAATCATTCAGTGTGAAAAAAAACGTAACCCACTCACTGGAAAACTCATGAATTCTCAAGTGAATGCAACGGATTTGACTGGAAAAACAGCCGTGATTTGCGATGACATCTGTGATGGCGGTGCAACATTTATTGGCATTGCAGAAGAATTGATAAAGCTTAATTGTGCGTATGTAGTCTTATATGTAACTCACGGTATTTTCAGCAAAGGCATGCAGGTATTTGATGGACTTGTCGATCAAATTTTTACCACCAATAGCCTAACCCAACAACACGATAAAAACTTAAATATCATTTACTTCAATCGTGAATAATCACATCAACCCATAAAAAATGATCAAATATTGAAACACGGAGAACAATAATGAGCTTTAAAATAAACCCTTTAAATGCAATCGATTTTTATAAAGCTGACCACAGACGCCAATACCCTGCTGGAACTGAATATGTATATGCGAATTTCACACCTCGCTCATCACGTTTGGCCAATATGTTGTCTGATTTTGACGATAAAATCGTTTTCTTTGGTCTACAAGGTTTCATTCAGCACTTTCTCATTGAAACTTGGAACGAAGGCTTTTTCCAACAAGATAAAAACAAAGTCATTACAGCGTATAAACGTCGTATGGATAATGCTTTAGGCGAAGGTGCTGTTCCAGTTGAACACATAGCAGCTTTACATGATTTAGGCTATTTACCGATCCGTATCAAAGCTTTAGCAGAAGGTAGCAGAGTCAATGTACGGGTACCCGTATTGACGATTATCAATACCTTACCCGAGTTTTTTTGGCTAACCAATTATTTAGAAACCGTACTCAGCGCAGAACTTTGGAAAAGTTGTACAACTGCAACGATTGCTTATGAATACAAACGTCTTCTCACTGAATATGCATTAAAAACTGGTGCACCGCTCGATTTTGTAGCAATCCAAGGACATGATTTCAGTAGTCGTGGCATGAGCGGCATTTACGATGCAACACAAAATGGTGTCGGTCACTTAACCAGTTTTATCGGTACAGATGCTGTATCTGCGATCGACTATGCAGAAGACTACTACGATGCAGAGGGTGTGGTTGGCGTCTCTGTCCCAGCAACTGAACACAGCGTGATGTGTATGGGAAGTGAAGATAAAGAAATAGATACGTTTAGACGCTTAATTTGTGAATTATATCCTTCTGGCGTGGTGAGTATCGTGTCCGATACTTGGGATTTTTGGAGAGTCATTACTGAATTTACTGTAGAACTTAAAGATCAAATCTTAGCGCGCCAACCCAATGCTCTAGGCTTAGCGAAATTGGTATTTCGTCCAGATTCAGGTGATCCAGTTAAAATCATTTGTGGTGATCCTGATGCTGAAAAAGATAGCCCAGCCTACAAAGGCGCAGTGCAATGCTTATGGGAGATTTTTGCTGGAACACATACTGAAAAAGGCTACAAAGTTCTGAATGAACGAGTTGGGTTAATTTATGGTGATTCAATTACATTAGATCGTGCATTAAAAATATTGCAAGGGCTTGAAGCCAAAGGTTTTGCATCAAATAATATCGTATTTGGGATTGGCAGTTATACTTATAACTATTTGACCCGTGATACTTTTGGCTTTGCAGTCAAAGCCACTTGGGGGCAAGTGAATGGTGTTCCGCGTGAATTGTTTAAAGACCCTATTACAGATTCAGGTGTAAAGAAATCTGCGAAAGGCTTACTACGTGTTGAACAATCTGAAGATGGTTTTGTTTTATTTGACCAACAAAGCCCTGAGCAGGAACAACAAGGCGAATTAAAGCTTGTCTTTGAAAATGGACACTTGATCACCAAATGCACTTTAAATGAAATTCGAGCAAAAATAGATGCTTATTTAAAAGACTAAACGCGTAATCACAAGCCAAATCGTCCTGCTTTCTAAATTAAAGCGGGACTATTTATTTTCACTCTGAATGAAAATGGCTACACCTAACATCAATCATAAATATGGATAGAAATACGCTAAAGAATGAGATTGCCCGTATTTGCAACGAATATCATCATTTACAAGCAGATATTAAATTTCTACTTGGCGGATTTCTATGACCCTGTAATAATCTGACGACCCATTTCATTTAAAAATCAAGTGAGCCGAACTGTCATGAGTAATTCTGAAAAGGACTTTCTATCGAATTACAATAAAAAGGATTATGAATCTCCACTGTTCACAGTTGATATGGCAATATTTTCTGTAGATGCAGGACAACTACAGGTCTTACTAATTAAGCGTTCTAATTTTCCTCAGAAAGATAAATGGGCTCTCCCCGGCGGCTTTGTCGATTTGGCTCAAGATCCTGATTTGATGGCTTCAGCACATCGTAAACTCGTTGAGAAAACAGGAATTCAATCCCCTTATTTAGAACAAGTTGCGAGTATCGGCAATGCGACACGTGACCCACGTGGTTGGTCAGTTACCGCTTTATATTTTGCTTTGATTGATTTTAAAGAATTTCAAAAAATTGCAACTGCGCAAACTGAATATAGTCAATGGATTTCGATTGTTGATGCACAAAAATTAGATTTAGCATTTGATCATGCACAACTTTTGAATATGGCGATTGAACGTCTCAGCAATAAAACACGTTATACCGCTTTACCTGTAAGTTTGATGCCAAAATTATTTACCCTGACAGAGTTACAACAGATTTACGAAATCATTTTAGGACAAAGTTTAGAAAAAAAATCGTTCCGACGTCGAATGATTGACGCAGGTGCAGTAGAAGAAACCGATCAATCTAAAATTGCAGGTAAACGTCCTGCGCAATTGTATAAATATGCATTAGACAGCTATGATTTTCATTTTCCACGTATTTTAGAATACCCAAGAGAACATGATTAATATTACTTTGGATACTCAAAGCAAAATAGATCAATCTGAACAGTGATAAATCATACATGACGTAGACCTATTCAATGCTATGCTCAATTGAATGACAAAAAATACTGTTGTCGTGTGATGTTGCCACTCCTCCATTTACACGATGAACACAAATTTAAGAAAGGAAATCGAACACCCTTATGGATACTTATTTTGAACCTTGGTTAAGCTACAAACATCCAATCGTTCGGCAACTTGCATTCTGTATTGCCAGCCCAAGTATTATCCAAACTATTCCGCAACAATTAGAGATTAAAAATCATTTTGAATTACATTCCACACAATTTTGGCAACAACAATATCATCTTTATCAACATCGATTAGTTGAACTAGACACAAACCCTGAACCATTAATCGAATTTCTACAGCAGTTAAAAAGTACACGATTAGGGTTGCGCTTTGAATATTTATTTTGGTTTTGGCTACAAGATGAGGCCCAAACAAACTTCAAGCTGATTCAACACAGTATTCAAATTATTGAAGGGAAAAATACCCGAGGTGAAATTGATTTTTTAGTTCTAAACGTTGCAACACAACAAATTGAACAATGGGAAGTGGCTTTAAAATATTATCTAGGTGAAGCGAATTTAAATTTGGAACATTGGTATGGCTTAAATCGTAGCGATACTTTATTTCGTAAACTCAACCACTTTTCAAGCAAACAGTTTCAATTTACGCAAGCTTTAGATTTGAATATTGAAAAGAAATTTGCAGTAATAAAAGGACAACTTTTTATTCCACGCCCTACACGCTTACTTTCTGACACGAACCATACACACAGTTCAGCCCTTCCAGCGTGGCTCAATCCAACAAGAAGAGTTGGAGAATGGGGGCATCAAATTGATAATCACTTATACCGTTTACAACGTCATGAATGGATTTGCCCAGATCTAATACAATCTTCAACACGGGCTGAATGGTGGTGTAATGGTCTATATCACAATATTCAAACACAAGAATTCTATATGTTTCGTCAAGCAGCATTGCTTACTTCAAAAACATCTATTCTGTAAATAATATGTAATTTTTCATGTGATTGCATACACTTTTTAACCAAGTATCTTATAATGAACTATATTTCTAAAGCTTTGCATTATTTAAACTTGGGAAATATGTAAATAGATTACAATTGGAGATGTAAATGAAAAAAATTTTAGTTGCTTCAATGGTTGTTGGATTTATTTTAACAGGTTGTAACACTGTTAAAGGTGTGGGGCAAGACGTATCTAAAGTTGGTGATGTTGTAACAAACACCGCTGAAAAAACTCAAGATAAATTGTAAATGCTGTACTTTAACACGCTGTAGTTACACAATAAGCCCGATCAAAAGATTGGGCTTTTTAGTTTACATTGATAATAGTTTTAAACCTTCTCGAATTTTTTGATTTTCTTTCAGTTTTATCTTCCTCTATTATATTGCTCAATTTACTTACTTGACCGAAATCCATGAATCATTCGGATACCCTAGACCTGAGTTTACAACTGCTTCGCCAACCTTCAGTAACTCCTGTTGATCACACCTGCCAACCCATTATGGCTGAGCGTTTAGCTGCTGTTGGTTTCAAGATTGAAAATATGCGTTTTGAGGATGTTGATAATCTTTGGGCAAGACGTGGTACTCAAGAACCTGTCTTTTGTTTTGCGGGCCATACCGATGTAGTTCCTACAGGTCATTTAGATGCATGGCACTCAGATCCATTTTTACCAGAAATACGTGATGGTAAACTTTATGGACGTGGCAGTGCGGATATGAAAACGGCATTGGCAGCCATGGTGGTTGCTTCTGAACGTTTTGTCAAAAAGCACCCCGACCATAAAGGATCTATTGCTTTTCTGATTACCTCTGATGAAGAAGGCCCATCGATTAACGGTACTGTCAAAGTTGTTGAGACTTTAGAAGCACGTAATGAAAAAATGAAATGGTGCTTAGTTGGCGAACCATCCAGTACCCATACCCTTGGTGATGTTGTCAAAAATGGTCGTCGTGGTTCTTTGAACGCTGTTTTAACCATAAAAGGCAAACAAGGTCATGTTGCATACCCACATTTGGCAGTGAACCCTATTCACATTGCATCTAAGGCCATCACTGAACTATGCGATACAGTATGGGACAATGGTAATGAATACTTCCCTGCAACATCCTTCCAGATTTCGAATATCCATGCAGGTACAGGTGCAACCAATGTTGTCCCTGGAACAATGGCAGTCACGTTCAACTTCCGCTATTCAACTGAAGTTACAGCCGAACAATTAAAAGCACGTGTGTTGGAAATTTTAGATCGAAACAATCTTGAATACGAAATCAAATGGACTCTGTCAGGCTTGCCATTTTTAACGCCTGTTGGTGAATTGGTCAATGCAGCAAAGACTGCTATTAAAAATGTGACAGGAACTGAAACTGAGCTTTCCACCAGTGGTGGTACATCTGATGGTCGTTTTATCGCACCTACAGGCGCTCAAGTGCTTGAATTAGGTGTCTTAAATGCCACAATTCATCAGATCAATGAACATGTCAACATTGATGAATTAGAGCCACTGGCTGAGATTTATGAACAAATCTTAATAGAATTACTTGCATAGTTTTAAATAGTTTTGTTTTAAACAACATGCAAATATATAAAAGGACGCTTAAAGCGTCCTTTTGTATATTTACATGAGTCTGAATGCACCAGTCTGCCAATAAAACCCAGATTTATCGTCCAATCTCTTGCTGAATTTGATCTAAATTCGGTACATGATAAATTCTCTCGCCGATTTTGACGTGTTGCAAAATCGTTTTATCCGTTGAATTATTTTCAGCATCAACCACTTCAGAAATACGTAAACGAATTGATGTCGGCATTTCATTACACATCAAAGCAAAATGCTCATCTGCTTCCTCACCTTCAATGACTAAAGCTACACCTAAGGTTTTTCTTGGGTCACTCACACTGAATGTAGGTAATTTCTTTTCATGCCACTCCACTGTTTTTACATGCGTCGGACTATCCTGCGCCGAAAGCACAATGTTTTGTGGTAACAACATCGGTGCTTTCTTATAGCAGTCAATAATATAGGCGTCGATAAAACCAGTAGATACAGTAATCAGGTGTTGTAATTCCTGAGCACTAATTTTATCAATAGCAGACTTTTTAATATCCTGAGCCATGAACCCTCCTATTTAACTGCCAATAAAGCGTCAATATTTTGTAATAAATCAGCTTCTTGGAATGGTTTACCCATATAGTTCGTCACACCTAAACTGAAAGCACGTTCACGATGTTTTTCACCTGTTCGTGAAGTAATCATAATGATCGGTAAATCACGATGTACTTCATGGTGACGGATTAAGTTTGTCACTTCGAAACCATCCATACGTGGCATTTCAATGTCTAACAACATTAAATCAGGTTTAACATTCTCAAGCTGCTCAATTGCATCGACACCATCTTTTGCAGTGATCACATCAAAACCTTGTCGTTCTAATAGGCGCGATGTGACCTTACGTACAGTCACCGAGTCATCTACAATCATAATTAAACGACGTTGATCACGATGACGCTGCTTATCTTGATGCGTATTCAGTGTATGACCACGTGTTGAGGCCTGAACTTGTCGAGCAATATTCTGACCATCCAAAATCAAGCAAACCTGACCATCACCAAGGATTGTCGCCCCTGCAATAACATTGATCGCTGCAAATTGTGAACCAATTGGCTTCACGACAATTTGTGAACGAGAACCAATTAATTGATCGACGAGAATCGCAATCGATTGTCCCATACTTCCCTTAATCAACAGTACAGGCAATGAATGTCCAACACCGTGTAAACGCGGCGCAATTTGATTGGCTGTATATTCCCCTAAATAACGCAACTTATAGGGTTGGAAATCGATATCGAAGTGGTCATTTTGACTTTCAAAGAATGTTTCCAAGGCTGTAGGTGAAATTCGAACAATACGATCAATTTGCGATAATGGTACAGCAAATTGTTGATCACCCACTTTCACCATCAAGGCATCACTCACCGCCACAGTCGTTGGTACACGAATAGTAAATGTTGAGCCTTTACCTAATTCCGAGCGAACAGTCACTTGTCCGCCCAAGAGTTTGATTTCGCTCTGTACCACATCCAAACCGACACCACGACCTGAAATTTGTGTGACTTGCTGTGCTGTACTAAATCCAGGATGGAAAATGAACTGTAAAATTTCTTCAGCTTCTAATTGCTGATCCGCACTGATCAAGCCTTTTTCAATAGCTTTGGTACGAATGATTTCTGGATCAATACCATTACCATCATCACTGAACGAAACCAAAACATCTGTTCCTTGACGAGTAATGTTTAAATCGATTTGACCAGTAAGTGGTTTGCCTAGTTTTTGACGAAGCTCTGTCTCTTCAATACCATGATCAATCGCATTACGAAGCATATGCTCCAATGGAGAAACCAATTTTTCTAGAATATTACGATCCAATTCACCTTCAGTATTATTCACTAAAAGTTCAGTTGGTTTATTCAAAGTTGAAGAGGTTTGACGTACTAAACGTTGTAAACGCGGTAATAAGCGTGAGAATGGTACAAGACGAGTACGCATTAAACTTTCTTGGATTTCAGCTTGAATACGTGACTGTTGAAGTAATAAACCTTCGGTATCACGAATCTTCTCAGCCAAAGTCGTCTTAAAGTCAACTAAGTCTGATGCCGACTCTGCAAGTGACTTTGACAATTGATTCAATGACGAATATTGATCCATTTCTAATGGGTCAAAATCTGCATAGCGTGAACCTAAATCACCATGTTTTGCAATAATTTGAGACTCTAGCTCGCCTTCCATTCGACGTAACTGATCTGCCAAACGCTGAATCGCCAACTCCATATCAGTCAGAGTATGTCCCAACTGACCTAAATCCATTTCAATACGTGAACGGTTGATTGCATTTTCACCAGAAAGGTCAATCATTTTCTCAACTAAATCAGCAGAGATACGAATCATCTCATTACTGGTTTCAGTTTTCTCAGAATGATCCCATTCACCCAGCATTGAAGGCGGTTCAGTACCATCACCATGAACAAATTCAGTCTCAGACGTGTCAAAGATCAAATTGGTACGTGCTAACTTATCTGGAAGTTGAGCAGAAACATCAACATATTCAATGTTATGTAGTTTTGCTTTTAAGCCATCAAAATTATCATAATGATGATTAAAGATGGCCGAATCTAGCCAATTAAAGGTTCTTTCCAGCAACCCATCATAGACATTAGAGTTAAAATTATGCAAACCGAATTGTTCGAAAGCATTTTCCAACTCATATGCAATATCTGCAATCTGATCCAATTTCACCATTTTCGCACCACCTTTTAAGCTGTGTGCGATACGTTGTAATTGAAGTAGTAAACTACGGTTACTGCGTTGATCAAACCATTGAGATAAAATGCGCAAGCCATCATCGATCAATTCACGTGCTTCTTCAATGAAAGTTTCTTGTGCAATTAGCTCAGCTGGATCTACATCTATTGGCGGTTTATCAATCGTTAAGTCAATTTCATCTCTAATAACATCGCTAGTATCATCATTAATATGCGCAAGTTCAACCAGCTCATCACTAGCAGTTGTAGTCTCTAATTGATGTTCTGCATGTACTGTCGTATTTTGAACTTCAGATGTTTCTAGTTGCTGATCAATATTCTGTAAGACAGCAAGAATATGATCTGCTGGATAATCTATAGATTTTTCACGAATAAGTTGAATACGATCCGCAACATCATCTTGAATCAAACGAATAGATTGAACAATCTGTGGCGTTACATTCAATTGACCTTTAATCACACGCTCATAAATTGTTTCCAATTCATGCGCGATCAGACCAATATGCGTTGCTTGCACCATGTTTGCACCCCCTTTTAGGGTATGCAAATAGCGCATTAAATTATTCAATGCTGTTGTATCTTTAGGATGACTAGACCAAGTATTTAGGTCTTGATCCATCTCAACCAATAGCTCATCTGCTTCTTCAATAAAGATATCAAGAACATCCGCATCAAATGATTTTTGACTCTGTTCTGAATCAATATTTTGTTTATCTTTACTGATTTGTGTCGAAACAAAATTACCAACAGATTCAACAGGACTTGCTTCAAGCGTTGAAACAGCGATAGCTTGCGGCTCTTCCGTCTGAACAAATGTACTTGCATCAATTTCTTGATGTAAATAATCATGTAATTCAAGCAAAAGCGCTTGGGTCTTTTCATCTAATATGACACGTTGCCCAGATGCTAAAGTATCGAATAGATGAATGAATTCTTGATGAACTTTAGTGAAAATTTCAAATGCATAATCAGTATTTAACAACGCATGCTGTTGTAATACTTGATCATAGCCATCCTTCAACGCCAAGCTAAACGCATGAATGCCTTGTGCTGCACGATTATCTGTATGCTCGACAAGTAATTGGGCCTGCTGGCTGAGCTGTTGAAAATATTCAGGATATTCAACTTGTGCACGTTTCTCAAACTCAAACTCAGCATCAAGTAATAAGTCAATTTCTAAATCGACCAGTTGAGTAACTAGACCAATTTGTTGCTCATTTTCATGCTGATATTCATTTTGGAAGTCGTAACGATCCCATGCTTCATTGAATTTTTGATAAATACTTTGCAGCTCTAAGTCATCACGGCCTTTTTGTTTAAGAACATGTAAATAATCACTCACAAACTCTGCATAATGGGTCAGTAAGGTATTTTCATTTTTCGAAGATTCAGTATCTTCCTGCACCAATACTTTAAATAGTTGTTCTACCTTACTACTGGCTTCGAATACATGATCGACGTGTGCCATTGACGAGCTACCACGTAAGGTATGTAAAGCACGTATCAATCGATTATATTGTTCAGGCGTATGTTGTTCTAAATGTAAGAACTCATTAATCACCGCCAAATGATCTTCTGATTCCTCAACAAAAATCGCCAGTGTTTCAGAAACTAAACCTTCATCAGCACTTGATACGACTTCAACTGGCGTAGTGTGTTCAGTCACAATTTCTTCGACTGAAGATGTTTCAAGTGAATCATCTAACTCAAGACCAGTAATCACATCAGCATTGTTTAATGTTTTAGCCAACGTTAATAAATCTTCAAGCGCTGGTTCTAAACTCTGTTTTTGTTGTAATTGCTGACCCAAATAAACCAATGGTGCCAAACTCAGATGATGGGATTGTTTATTTAAAAACTCTGGATAGAGTTTAAATTTATAAATATTAAATACAACATCTACATACTGCTGAATTATTGTTGTCAGTTCTAAATTCTTGGCAATAACACGATTTAAAGTATCTTCAACAGTCCAAGCAAGCTCACCAGATTGCTTTGCCCCAACCATACGACCAGACCCTTTGAGCGTATGAAAATAACGGCGAACGTTGACCAATTCTTCGTCCTGCGCATCCCCAGTTTTCCACTGCTCAAGCGAGGTCTCTAGCATTTCAAAAATTTCTTCGAGCTCTTCTACAAAAATTTCTAAAATTTCATCATCCTGATCAAGATAAGCATCTTCAGGTAAAGTGACATGTTCCACTAAATTTTTTAATATTTGTTTCATAGCTTAGGCTTCTATGTTAGTTCCCTTCTCTGGGACTAAAACCTTTAAAATTTCAGTCAGACTGAATAACTTTAGAAGGCTATCATTCCTCTATGCAATATCTGCTTTATAGCAGATATTGCTTATATAGAGTACCAATCGTTTTATTCAGGTAATTTAAAGTCTGAAACAGATTGACGCAATGAATCCGCCATGTTCGCCAATTCAGAAACCGAACGCGCAGTATCAAACGTAGCACCTGTTGTTTGCGAAGTAATTTCCTGTACGACATTCATCGTATTTGCGATATGACCTGCAGATGCAGATTGCAGTTTCGCAGACTCAGAAATACTCTCAATCAATTTCGCCAAGTTAGTAGATACTGTTTGAATCTCATCCAGTGCAACACCCGCATCTTTCGCAAGATTCGCACCACGTACAACCTCTGAAGTGGTTTGTTCCATCGAAATTACAGCTTCATTGGTATCCGTCTGAATCGTTTTAACCAGTGTTTCAATCTGCTTTGTTGCAGACGCTGAACGTTCCGCAAGACGCTGTACTTCATCGGCTACCACGGCGAAACCACGACCCGCTTCCCCTGCCATAGATGCTTGAATTGCAGCATTTAATGCCAAGATGTTGGTTTGGTCGGCAATATCGTTAATCAACGAGACAATGTTTCCAATCTCTTGAGAAGACTCACCCAAACGCTTAATACGCTTAGAAGTTTCTTGAATCTGCTCACGAATCGTATCCATACCCTCAATCGAACGGTTTACAACATTTGCACCATTTGATGCAATTTGTACCGAACGCTGTGCTACTTCTGCTGATTCAGCAGCGTTTGCAGATACGTCATCGATTGACTGTGCAATCTCATTAATCGCAGTAGATGCGCCTGCAATCTCTTGCGCCTGATGCTCAGATGCCTCAGCAAGCTGGTTGGTAATTTCTTGCGTGTTTTGGGTATATTGTGCAACTTCTTGAGAAGTTTCGTTAATTCGAGAAACGAGGTCTCGTAATTGGTCAATCGCAAAGTTAATCGAGTCGGCAATTGCACCAGTAAAGTCTTCCGATACTGTAGCATAAGAACGTAAGTCACCATCTGCCAAGTCTGCAATCTCATCCAGTAAACGTAAAATCGCATTTTGGTTACGGTCATATTCATCCTGTAAACGAGTTACACGAACTTTATCCGACACACTACGTAAAGAAAGGAGTTTAAATACTGCAAATAAGAACGCACCTAAAGCCAACAATAGAACCAATGCAGGTAAAACAGTTCCTACACCAGTATTGATTGAAAGACGGTTTAAGCTGTTCAGCATGTTGTCTGATTCAGCAAAAATACTTGAAGCAGCTTGACGTACTTTGAAAATTTGCTCTGAGTTTTTTAATACCGAAGTAGAAGCCAACTGAACAATTTCATTATAGTCAGACTTAATACTTTCTAATGATTCACGTAATTCAGGCTTATCAATACGTGTTACACCTAAATCTGGATTACCATTTAACTGCGCATTCAAATACGTACCAAATGTCTCGGTATCGGCATTGAAGTCTTCTGCTGATGCACGTGTATTATCAGAACCACCGAGTACAGAACCGATCGAACGTAAAATACGTTCCGCAATAAATACTTGGTTTTTCGCAATAACCACCTGTGTACTTGGCATATTATCACGTGCCATCTGGTCAACCATTAAGTTGTACTCAGCCTGCATTCCAGGAATAGCATCAGCAACAGCAATGTTGGTGTCATATAATTGGTTAATGACTTTTTGTTGTGATGAAATTTGATCGATATCAGCAGAAACTTTTGCCCAAATTTTTTCAGCATTCGCAAGTTCTTTAGAAGAAACATGAATGTCTTTAACAACATCTAAGTTCTCTTGGAATTTTTTCTGAGAAGCCACAAGTGCTTGAATTGATTCTTTAGAACCAGAATCTGTCGCATCTTTAGCTTGACGCGATAAAGTTTGAGATAAAAGTTTTAACTCACCCAAACTACGCGTTAAATCGTTATTTCGAGGAACCGTATAGAACAAAATTAAGAGTACGATCAGTGCAATTACAATACTGACGATTGCCATTTGAATGAAAGGCTTCGATTTATCGCTTTCTCCAAATAACTTAGCAAACTCATCAATTCTTGATTTCGTTTTAGTTAATATGCCCGGACTACTTTTTTGAGCAGTATCCCCTGTATTTTTCTTTTTTAGTTTAAAGCCCATTCAGCTTCTCCCGATTCGCTTAACTCTTAATTTGTTGGCGTCAAAGCTAGTTTATAAATTTTTCTGATGCATTCATGTATTGAGGATCATTCAACAAACGACTAAATAAGAATACATTCCATGCTTGATTGTGCTGTTGGAAATACCCTTGACAATACGATTGTAGGTTTTCTTCTAAATGATTATTTTTAGAGAAAAAACCTTTTTTATTAAAATGCTGAATCCCCAAGACTTGATCTACGACCAAACCGACATAATGGTCATTATGGCTAATGCATAAGACTTTTTGAGTAGGTAAAAATTGGCTTCTTTGCCCCGTTAAATAAAAAGCCAAATCGGAAACTGACAATAACCGTCCGCGAATATTCGCTAAACCTTTAACCCAGCCCTGAACATTTGGAACTGGTGTATATTTCGGCGGATATATAACTTCCGAAACTTCCCCTAATGGAGCAACAAAATATTGCCCCATCATTTCAAACGCAATGCCTGACCATCGATTTACTTCACTATCGCTGTCTGCGTAATTTTTATTGCCCCGCTTAGACAACCGAAGTAATTCGATAAATCCATTCGCTGCCATATATTATCCTGCTTGGAGATATTGCTTAATCGTATTGATTAGCTGATTCTCATCTATAGGTTTTGTTAAATAATCGCAAGCACCTTGGCGTTTGCCCCACACACGATCAGTTTCTTGGTCTTTTGTACTTACTATCACAATTGGAATATGCTTTGTAGTCGCACTGCGTGCAATTTGTCGTGTCGCCTGAAATCCATTTACACCAGGCATCACAACATCCATCAGTACTAGATCAGGTAATTCAGCTTGAGCCAAAGTTACTCCATCTGCACCATTTGTTGCTTCAAGAACCTCGAATCCATGTTTTGTTAGAATTTCTTTAAATCTAAACATTTCAGTTGGTGAATCATCAACAATTAAGATTCTCGCCATTATTTTCCCCAAAATTAATCTTTAAGCACTTACATGATTGCGAATAGCATTTAATAATTCATCTTTACTAAATGGTTTTGTTAAATATTCGTCTGAACCAACAACACGCCCCTTTGCTTGATCAAACAGACCATCTTTACTTGAAAGCATGATAACTGGAATATTTTGATAATTTTGAGAATTTTTAATTAAA
Organism: Acinetobacter rongchengensis; assembly: GCF_003611475.1. Taxonomy (GTDB): domain Bacteria; phylum Pseudomonadota; class Gammaproteobacteria; order Pseudomonadales; family Moraxellaceae; genus Acinetobacter; species Acinetobacter rongchengensis. Next base: position 196,583 of record NZ_RAXT01000003.1, read on the forward strand.
GCGCAAGTTTGATAACCATCTAATCGTGGCATCATAATATCTACAAATACGATATCGGGATTTGCTTCTGCAATTTTAGACAGTGCCTCGAAACCATCTACAGCAGTCACAACTTCACAACCTTCTCTTTGCAATAATGTTTCAGCAGTACGACGAATAGTTTTTGAATCATCGATAACCATGACTTTTAGATTTTGAAATTTATCGTCCATTTAATGCCCCTTTCCGCTAGCTTGGATTGAATTGTGCTGAACAGATTTATTTTTACAATTAATCAGCTTTTTTTAACATATATTAACGCACTTTACCAATAAACATTTCTTGTCATAAATCGCATTACACGAACAAAACACAGTAAAGCTCACATTAAAAAAAACATTCTGTCTTGTTTTATAACTTTATTGTTTATTAAAATTTTGTAAACACATAAGATGATCATAGACTGATTTCAAAACCAAGTAAATCAATTTAGTTTTTTGGGGGATGGTAGGCGTTAAATGGATAAGAAAATCTATTATCAAAATCTAGGTTTAACAACAAAAAAAATAACTCACATGTTTTTATCGACTATTCTGTTTTGTACTTGCACCATGATCCATGCAGAGCAACAACCGAAAGCAGAATGGTACAGATATTACGATAAAAATGGAGTTGCTAATATTAGTACTTCTGTTACACCCGCCCATATCAAATATGGATATGAAGCTTTAGATCGCAACATGCAGGTGATTAAACGTAACAAAGCCTATAGTGTAGAACGAGACTTACAACAATCTACATCACGTGCATCAGAAGTTCGAAAATTAGAACAAGACGCGCGTTTAAAACGTGCTTATGGTAACTCAACTGTTGCGACAAATAAGAAAAACGAAATTTTGCAAAACATCAAGCAACAAATAAATTTGCAAAATCAAAATCTTAAGCAACTACAAAACGATCGAATTATATTAAAAAGACAAGAAATGGAGTATTACCGTAAAGGGAATACCGTGCCCGTCATTTTAAAAGACCGAATCAAATACAACGCGGAAAACATTGCCCGAAGCAAAGAATATATTGGGAATTTACAAAACAATTATCAAAGTACACAAAGCTACTATGATGACATTATCAACCGCTTAAAAAGGCTAGAATAATGAAAATATAACTATAAAAATAACAGGATTAATCAACCATATATTTAAGATATTCTAATAAATATATTTGCAATATTGTTTGCTCAAAATGCTCAATTTCTTACTTTTTTGAAAATCAGACAACACAACCCAAAGTCAGTCGAATAGTTTAAATCTTATTCTTCACAATAAAATTACAGTAAATTTAAATAAACAGCGGTGGTTATTTTAAATCAAGCCAAGATTATAAATGTTCAGCTGATTTTTTTATCGTATAATCTCTGCTTTAAATCTAAGAATTTTAGGACAGTTTCCATGCGCGCGAGTCGCTTTTTATTTGCAACGTTAAGAGAAACCCCAAACGATGCTGAAGTTATTTCACATCAGCTGATGTTACGTGCTGGGATGATTCGTAAATTGGCATCAGGGTTGTACAATTGGTTGCCAATGGGTGTACGTGTGTTAAATAAAGTTGAAGCGATTGTTCGTGAAGAAATGAACCGTGCAGGCGCTTTGGAAACATTAATGCCCGTTACACAACCTGCGTCACTTTGGGAAGAGTCTGGTCGTTATGTACAATACGGTCCTGAACTATTACGCTTTAAAGATCGTCATAGCAATGATTTCGTGCTTGGCCCAACGCATGAAGAGGTCATTACTGACTTAGCACGTAATGAACTACAAAGTTACAAACAACTTCCAATAAATTTCTATCAAATTCAAACCAAATTCCGTGATGAAATTCGTCCACGTTTCGGTGTAATGCGTTCACGTGAATTTATTATGAAAGATGCATATTCATTTCATGTTGATCAAGCTTCGTTACAAGAAACTTATGATGTCATGTATGACACTTATTGCCGTATTTTCTCTCGATTAGGCTTAAATTTCCGTCCTGTTCAAGCGGATACAGGTTCAATTGGTGGTTCAGGCTCACATGAATTTCATGTACTTGCATCAAGTGGTGAGGATGATATTGCATTCTCTACAGAATCAGATTTTGCTGCCAATGTCGAAATGGCAGAAGCGATATTAGTGGGACAGCGTCTTGCGCCAACAAAACCGCTTGAAATTGTTGATACACCAAATCAAAAAACCATTGCTGACGTTTCTGCGTTCTTGAACGCTGATCCCGCCCATTCAGTAAAAGCATTATTGGTTCAAGGTATTGCAGATGAAAACGGTAAAATACCTGTTGTTGCTTTGTTTCTGCGTGGTGATCACGAACTCAATGAAATTAAAGTTGAAAAGCACCCTCTAATTGCAAGCCCATTAACTTTTGCGACCGAACAACAAATTCAAGACAATGGTTTAGTCACAGGTTTCTGTGGCCCTCAAGGTCTCGTAGAAAAAGGGTTAACTGTTATCATTGACCGTGCTGCATCTGTACTATCTGACTTTGTTGCTGGCGCAAATGAAGTAGATAAACATGCTGTTGGGGTCAACTGGGAGCGTGATGCTCAGTTTACTGAAGTATATGACCTACGTAATGTCGTTGAAGGTGATCCGTCTCCAGATGGCAAAGGAACAATTCAAATTAAACGTGGTATCGAAGTCGGTCATATTTTCCAATTGGGTCAGAAATACTCAGAAGCACTCAACTGTAAAGTTTTGGGTGAAGATGGTAGACCATTGGTTGTGACGATGGGTTGTTATGGTATTGGTGTAACGCGTGTTGTTGCATCTGCAATCGAACAAAACTTTGATGATAAGGGCATCATTTGGCCAGCTGCTATTGCGCCTTTTGAAGTTGCGATTGTTCCAATGAATGCTCACAAATCTCCACGTACTGTTGAAGCAGCAGAAGCTTTGTATGCTGAATTGCAAGCTGCGGGTTATGACGTACTTTTAGATGATCGTAATGAACGACCTGGTGTTAAATTCTCTGATCTTGAGCTTACGGGTATTCCGCACCGTATCGTGATTGGTGAAAAAGGCTTAGATGCTGGTACTTTCGAGTATAAAGGTCGTAAAGATGCTGAGTCTGTTAATTTAAGCAAAGCAGAATTATTGGCTAAATTAGTGAAATAAACTTTCAGCTTATCCATCAAAAAACCCGCTGAGTGCGGGTTTTTTGATGCAATTAATACCTATTAACTAGGCTGCAAACCCAAACGTTGATATATATCGTTAATTTCCTTAGCTAATTTTTGACGCTGCTGAGAAGTTAAATCCATCAATTCAGGCACTGTCACTTCGGCTTTTATATGCCCCAATGCTTGTGCTATCGCTAACCAACTATATGTTCCAAAATGATGCATTAAATCCATTTGATATTCTATAAAATCATAATCACGTGGTGTCCGGTATTTCCAAATCTCTTTCAATTCTTTATATTTTTCTGACATTGGCATATTGACTGTAGATTTCCAAAACTCTGTATCAGCACGCTGAGTGTCATAATGCATTCTTATAAAATCTGCGATACCTTGCCAAGAATTTTGATTTTGTTGATTATAAAATTTCACTAGATCTCGAGATACAATACCAGCAGAATTTAAAATAATTTGGTCGAAAACTTCGAGTTGTAAAAGCATTTGTCCAATCGATGTTGCCTCTAATGGCTCAACGAAACCTGATGCTAACCCAACTGCCAACACATTTTTGATCCAAATATTTTCGTAATACCCCGCCTCAAACTTAATAATTTTAATTGGGTCAATATGGTAGCCTAACCACCGTTCCACTTCATCAACAGCTTTTTCTGGACTAATAAAAGAATCATTAAAAACATAACCCGCACCTATCCGCTCTTGTAGAGGAATTTGCCATACCCACCCACTACTCATGGCTGTAGATCGCGTGACCAGTTCAGGATTCTTTAGACTGTGTTGCAAATGAAATGGTATAGCAGTATTCATCACTAATTTATCAGACAAGGATACCCATTCACTATTAAAATGTTTACTAATAAAAATTCTAGAAAAACCTGAAGCATCTATGACAAAGTCAGTTTTAATTTTTTGATTATTCACTTCTAAAAATTCGATGTCTCCACCTTGAGCATTTACAAAAATTTGATCGACCTTTCCTTCGATATATTTGATATTGCGATTCAAAGCAATTTTCTTTAAATATTGTGCAACCTTATAAGTGTCAAAATGAAAAGATGACAAAAAATTATGATCTTTCATATTGACAAACATATCTGTAATATTTTGCTGCGAGGTGTTTTCCTCTCTTAGTTTTATCGAATCCACAATATTAGAGACAGGCACATTATGATTTGCTAAAACAGATAATATTGGGTAATAACCTTTTGTTTTTTCATGCTTATTCAAATAAGGAAACATATGATAATACATATCATCTGGTTTCCCTGTTCGCCACCCCTCATATACAAAACCCAATTTATGTACAGCACCTGTTTCTTGCATAAATTCAAGAAAAGGGATTTCCAAACGAATAAGGCTACTCATAAAATTGAGAACTCCCCCTTCACCCACACCAATTGTTGGAATGTCAGGAGTCGCAATTACACAAATTTCAACATTCTCTTTTAAACTCTTTCTCATTTGAAGAGCCGAAAACCAACCTGCAGTTCCTGCTCCAACAATACAAACTCGCTTTATCTCATTAAAATTAATCATATTTATCAAATAATTACTTCACACTCTTAATTATTACTTTTAACTTTTACAACCTTTTTAATCAAGTATAATTAAATAAACTATCTCATAATTCTAGACAGATATTTTCAATCATCTCACCTAATACAATAATGAAGTAAATTACATTCCTTTAATTGTCGTTTTTAAATTTGTCACACTTGCACCCGACAATCCAAACGATCCCATCGTACTATTACTTAAACCAGCAAAACTAGTATCTGTCTGTCCTTGGACACCTAGCATAAGATTATTTATACCTATATCCATTTTACTTGAAGTTCCAACATTACCAATCACCATACCTGATGGTTCAAAACCCGCATAAAAATTATCAAGTAAAAAACCTGTTGTTGGATTCGTTGCAGTCATTTTGAAGTCAAAAGCAGCACTTGTATTTCCTGATACCAAGCTTATAGGACAACTGGTCGAGCAAATTGCTTTTATTGCTCCATGAAAAAGAAACATTCTATTTTGAGGTGCATTACCTAATTGTATATTCATAGACGGCTTATTTGTATCATGAAACAGAATATCCAATTTATTGGATGCACTCCCCACTGTTAATAACTTATATACATCTGAATTTAGAACAGTACCGGTATAAATTAGTTTTTGTGTAGTAGGTGTTGATGTTGAGTTTGCTCCTGCTAGATAAATTGCAAAAGGAGATAAACTTATCCCAGAAATATTTTGACCAAATTTAAAGTTTATATTGCTAAAAGGATGACCATTATTACCATCCGTATCTAAAGATATTTGTATTGTTGGAGAAGCACTGGCTCCTATAAAATCTAACGTCACAGGCGTATTTGCAGCACTTCCAGCTAATACATAAGATGCCGACCCAGCATAATTTGCACTAGTTTTTAGTAAGTGATCTGCTGGTAATCCATTACTATCAATAATAGATGCCTGATTGATTTGGACCCTACTTACACCTAGGTTTATATTAAAACCATCCTGTCCTGTAGATGCAGATAAATCTGCATCATCCATTGCTTCTAAAGCAAATGCTGACTGACTCATTGCAACTGCAATACAACAGCAATATCTTTTTATTTTTTTCATTTGCCCTAATCCTTAAGACAATTTTGTTTGATTAACTTTAGGTGAAATTACATTCAGCCGCAAATACATTTCGATAAAGTGTCATTTTTAGCAGAATTTTAAGCTACCATAACAGTTACTGACTGGTTTTTGGTTATTATCCAAAAGCAAGTTATTTAATGTCATCACCGCACGGGCATTGTCTGCAAGGGTAATTGAACCAATACCTTGATAAATTGGAGCGCCAGTTAGTGCATTCCATGTATTAGCTGCGCCTAGGTTAATATTATTTTGGGATAAATAATTGGTAATAAAAGTACCAATTTGTGGTAAAACATCATCCATATTAATACCTGCAGTTGGATTCAATGCTCCAAAATCTAAAGGATCTTTAAAAGATAACCACCATCCAGGCTGTGCTACATCAGCAGCATCACTGCCAGGCCACTTCACTGCTGCATTTTGTAAGCTTAAATAACCGCCACTGGTAATTGGCAAATTATGAATTAGGCTGAAATTTTGTTTTACCGCGACATTTGCTTTTAAATTTTTAATATACGAACAACCTGATGCATTTGGAGTTGCAGCACACCCTGCTGCTGTTGTTCCTTCCGCCCCCATATAGAAAGTCGCATTATTTACCGTTAAAATAGCAGAATCCAATAACATTTTAATTGCCCCACTATCCGCGCCAATTGAGATCGTAGGAATTGGAACATCATTAACAACCAAGTTAAGCTGCGACATACGATTACCAGATACTACAGTTTCAGGGAAATTAAAATTCACCGTTTGCTTAGGAACTTGTATACCCCAAGGCTTACCGCCATTAGTAGAAGACTGCATAGCAGCAGCATCTGTAAATACCGTTCTTGGAAATAAACCTAATGCTGTAATTTTTGCAAAAATACGCTGGTCTTCAGTAGTACCAAAGTAAGCTGGATCCGTAAATGCATTGACTGGTGTTTGAGCAACTTTAAGAAATCCACTAAAAGTTTTTATTCCATCCGTAGGATTTTGCACATTTTCAGTCCCAGCAGAGAGATAACCCATTATTTTTTCAGCACTTAAACGAAATCCAGACACTTCTCTTGTCGATGCTGAATTTGGATTTTTGATTGCGAACTCTAAAAAAGGATTGGTAATTTCCGCACTGGTACTCGCTCGTCCTTTGGTCCAAGTTGGTGTTCCACTTGCATCTTTTGCATCAGGTAAGCCACTCAATGATATATTTGACATGTCAATATCACATGCCCCTACACCATTTACACCACCACAACCAAGTTGTAAATTTTTAATATTCGCATTCAATTCTACTTTTGCCTCAAGACCGAGTTTATAGAAACCATAATCCGAGGTTGTAGCACCAACACCCGCACCTGATGGTCCAGTAAAACCCAGTGACAATAAGGCTTGGCCTGTTTGTTCAGACAACTCACTATCTGTTAATTCATGCATTTGAGAGGCTGCACAAACAGAAGTTGATATAGCTGCAGTCAAAATGCCCAGTGCAAGTTTAGATTTATATATTTTTTTCATCATTATATCCTTTTGTTAATTTCTTGGCGTAAGCGTTAAGCTGCTACTTAAACGACCACCAGTCATCACCATTTCTCCTAAACGCTGCCCTGTGGTATTGGCAGAATTTGGTGGATAGAAATTAATATCTTTTACTCTAAAAACTTCATTTGGATTTTTATCTGGATTAAAGTTCAACGCATAATTAAAAGCAACATTGCCTTGCTTATCTACTGTGTAATCTGTCGTATTTTTACCAATCACAATACTGTTATTAAATCTAATTTTCCCTGAAATATTGTCTAATCCCATCATTGATCCATCGACAGGGTCACTTAGCTGAATTGCACCATCTGTCAATTTATAGTCACCAACAATAGTAAGCGCATTACCATCTGCAGTTGCATTGTTCGGAATCAGTGCAAACCCCATATCCCCCAACATTTTAATTTTGATACCCAATAAAATATCGTTGGTTAATTTAAAATTATCTAAAGGTGAAGTATAGGCATAACTTTTATATTTGGCGCCTGGTAAATAACCAGCTGCAAGTTCTGCAGACATGACCATCAACAAATCTGGCATAGTCAAATTCACATTACCATTCTCAAAACCCATACTTCCATAACCACGTAAAAGCATATCAATATTACGTAGGCCTAAATAATAATCTGTCGGCTTATTTCCATTAGTACTTACTGGACTACCATCAATCACCATAATAGAAGTTGTTTTACTACCTGCAGCATCTCGTCCCTCAGTACTTAAAGCTAATGCTAAACCAAGTCTTTGAGAATCTGTTACTGTTGATTTAGTTACAATACCATTGGTTAAGCCAAAAATATCGCCAGTATAACTTTTTGCATAAGTTGCCAAATTCGCATTTAAATTATAAATAGGGAGTGCCAAACCCCAATAATTATTTTGATTAGTAAAAGCATTTGCAGTAGAAACACCTGTACTGCTAGTAAATCTACCTTGACGTGACAAAGCTTGGAAATTCATTCCACGTATGGCCAAAATCAAACTATATGGATTAACAGCATCATTATGTATTTTCTGAATATAATCATTCGTACTCGTTAAATACTGTCCCGCTATACCACCAAAACGTGCCGTACGAAGTACACTATTTTCTGGTAATCTGATCGTTTGTGTGTTCGCGAGATTAAGAAAAATATCACCGCTATCGAAATATGCTCTTTCTGTCGAACCTGAAATTAATGGTGTTAAATTAGAAAATTCAAAACCATAGGAATTATTTCCAGCTCCACCAATTTCAAGTGTTGTTGCCTCCCCTGTCTTAGCACCTGTTAGCATTTGATCGCCTAAATTAGTAAATGATCCGCGCATACGAAACCCGATACCTGAACTTCCTATAACGGTTGAGTTTGATGCTGTTGTCGCACCTTGATTTGCAAAGCCCAATACATTATTCAGCTCATGTGTATTAGTGAGATTGTTATCTGTTGGATTTATTTTACCTGCCGCACTTATTCCGCGTACTTGTAATGTACCATCAACAATACGACCAGAAGCACCAACCCGTATCAGACCTTTAGCTGCACTCGCGTCATAAACTCCAGCAGCAGCATTTTTCACAGTTGAAAGTTCTATATTAATCCCTGAATTTGTCGCAGCATATGTCCCATACTGAGCTGTTGGTATCGTGCTTTTATTTGGATCATCAACACGGTCAAAATCCACATAGCCTAACGTACCTGATGGCGTATGAGATTTAGTTGTTGTAGCACTATATTGATTTGTTGTAATTAACAACCCTTTTGCTGGATCTATTGTAATAAACCCTTTGCCAGATAAATTAAAATTCAATTTACTTAACAATTGGTTTTGTGTTAGAGCTGCAAGGTTTTGTTTTTGCCCAATAAATAAGTTAAGATTATTAAGTCCCAGCTTAAGTGCCGCTTGTTCTGAAGCACTAAATATTCCATTTGGTGTAGTTAAACGAATACTTAGTGGACTAGCCACTTGTAAGCCTAAACTTCCGAGACTCCCACCACAGCTAGGTGTTGCTGCCGTATCACATAACGTCCAACTATCTATAGCCATTGTAAAGGGTTTAAGTACCAATTGAGCATCAAGTCCCGTTTTAGTACCCTCACTCCCTGCATTAAATTTTAAATTAACGCCTGGTTGAGCCCCCCCCATACCACTAAATATCACATTATTTGCATTTGCTCTTAAATTTTGTTCTATATCTGCTGCTGAGCCAGCCTTATCTTCCCAATAGAATTTATCGAAATTAGCACGATCAAAATCAATACTTAAATCCACACCATCTTGACCATTAACGTTACTTAATGCTTGATCCGTTAGCTCTTCCAAAGCAAAAACTGGCTGCGAAAGTAAAATAATACTCACACTCAAAGCTGAAAGTGCAAAAGCTTTATGAATTACGTTTTTTTTCTTCATGACTTTACCCTTTTTAGCAACGAGAGTGGTCTATACAAGAGAAAACTTTTATATTTCCTCCAAGCGATAAATTCCCATTCATACTTACGCCAAGAAATCCTTTTTCCCTCGCAACACCTGTATCTGGATTATATTTATCAAAAGCATTATCTGTTGTTTGGTTATACTTTGTATTGGATAAAAACCCTTCTTGGTTACTTGTTGATGAAGCAACTGCTGTATCCGTTTCAATAGAAAGAGATTGAAAGCCAAAATTTCTAATTTTTATTGGTAAATTAGGGTCAAAGCTAAAATTTAATGCACCACGATAACTATCTGTCCCAGATTTTGACTTAAATGTAACATCAGCACCATCAAGAGCCAGCTTATCAATCAACACTGTACCTTGTATACCTTTAAACACTAACCATTGATTTTTCCCCGTGGCAGAAGGCACACGCACTCCATTATTATAGGTATCGTTAGAACCATCATCATATCTATTATTTAGTGCAATTGCTAAACGACAATATTCTAATTGTGAACTCGAACAAACACTCGAATCAAACTTATAATCAACTGTATGGTTAAGGCTAAGTTTAAGATTCAAATCTACACCTGCCTGACCATTGACTTGCGCTAAATCAGTATCAGAAAGTGGTGTCAATTGATCTGAATGACTTAAAGTATTTACACCCAATAACATTACACCAATAAGGCTTGCTGTAAGAATATCTTTAATTTTATTCATCTTATACTCCAAGCCTATAATCCAGTAGTGGTAAATTTAAAATGCTGAATGAGCAAACCATCAATTGCAGCTGAGCCAAAATTATTTTTTGGTGTAGATCCTGCAGGCGTCATATTCTGTAATGTAGTATTTATATTTGTTGGCATTGTGGTTTGAATACCTAAAATCTGACCATTCATATTTTGACGCTGAGTGGTTTCATAAGTATCTTTTGCACCAACATTTGCTTTAGGAGCCACGGCATTCCAGCCACTCCAACCACCGAAAGAACAATCCCCCAACCAATTACAACTATGCGTTCGATCTTGTTTCCAAACCTGCGTGTAATCTTGTGAAAGACTATTATTTAAATTAGTTTCTGTTTGTAATTCACCAATCGAAACACCAAAAGCCTCTATGCCCTTATATGCTGTCGTTCGATTAGTTGTTGCATCATAGACTGTCGAACCTATGGTAATACTGCTATGTGTTGCTTTAGAATCTTGATAACTAATATTATTAATAGTTTGCGTCCCACCACATTTATTAATATTACATGTGTTTCCTAAATAGGTATTTCCATCACTTAATGCAACGTCTGCTGGAATATCAGAATAACGTTGATAAATCTTACTATATACAGCTGCATTGTTTGGAATACGAGTTAATTCAATTGAAAAGTTAGAACCATCTGTCCCTAATATCAAAGGTTGAGCCAAACTACCTAATACTAGATTAATATTTGGGTTATATAAAAAGATTCCTTCTGCTTTTGCATTTGCCTTAAAATTGGGTATTGCACCACCAAAAGCTGGTGTTCCTGTTGCGTCAGTTCCTGATAACTCTTGGGTACTTATTCGTAAAACGCTTTTTGCTGCGGGCATAGTCCAAGTATTACTCGATGTTGCCACAAAACGACGTGCTGTCACCCCTTCTTGAATCGTACATCCTGCAGCAGCACCATTTTGCGCTTCAGGACTTGCGCACTGTCCTCCTGAAGGAAACGAGCCTCCAGATGGCAAACCATCATATGTTGTTGTTTTCTGCGTGTTATTTGGTGGCATATAAGTTTGTAAAATACCTGCAGAAGTATTCGGATTGGCTGTAACATCTGAACCCTGCGTGTAAATTACATTCCCAGCAGCATCACGTTTCACACTATTATCAGTATTTCGTGAAAAATCTAATTGATAAATTTTACGCGTTACAGCACCTAAGGTTACCGAACCACGAGCATCAACCCCATCTGTTTTCCCACTATTTAAACGTACAACACCAGCAACACCTAAAGTTTGATTGTAAGACTTAGACAAACCGTAGTTAAAAGTACCTAACTTATTTGTAGTATCATTGATATAACCAGTAACTTTACCGTTTCCATCTTTTTGGGCAATCAGTTTATAAACATCATACGTTCCGCCAGCATTAGCAGTACCCACTCCATCTAAAGTTCGAAATATTTTTAAGTTAGAACCATTAACAGAAAAACCATCCCATACCACAGCTGCACGAATTCGATTGGATAAACCTTGCATTTTATTGGTAATACTTTCAGCTTGAGTCTTATCCCGCATGAAAGCATCAGCATACATCCCCATTTTTAAATTATAGGCCGAGGATTCTGCACCCGTAGTCGGGATTACTCCATGCATTAAAGGCGCTTCTAACGTTATATAAGAAACAGCACTCCCTACCCCAGAAAATGAAGGAACAGCTGGATCAGTCACTGTTTTTAAAATCCAAGGATTTTGAGCACTTCCCCAAGAAGTAATTGGCCGAGCAAAATCATCAACAGTAGAACCTAAAGCCCCAAATCCAACCCCCCAATCAGATACTACACGCCCAATTCCATAATCTTTTTTCGATTGTCCTATAGATAAACCATTCACAAATACTTCAGCTTTTTGAAAACCTTTACTTTCAGCTGTTGCAGAAATAGGCCCCACTGGAATCAATCGTATTGATCCACCGCCAAGCTCATCATTTACACCATTGAAGCGAAGGCTGAAATTTTCAGGTAGAAGCGCAATACCTTCACCTGTAGACTCACTTAAACTCTCATCTGATAACTCTTCAAGCGCAAAACACGATTGACTTACACTCAAACTAATAAGTGAAGCCAGTAAAGTTTTTTTAAATTTTACTGTATAACCGAGTGTAGTCATCTTGACCTTCCTATTTATACGATGCTCCGCACCATAATTTTATTTTTCTAGATATTCCTTTTAATTTAAGTGGTATCCCTACACTTATTACCCACTTAACTTAAATAATAAGATTGATACTTTTTGCCAACCTTATCTCAATTTCCATTATGCTAATTATTTAATCAAATGCAAAAAGAATCTGCTTGTTTTTGTTATTTTCCGATGAATGAAAGACAAGTTTGACACTCATCTTTCATAATACATTTTATTATCAGTAAGTTAAATCAAGCCTTCGGCAAAGTCACACCCGTTTGTCCCTGATATTTACCACCACGGTCTTTATAAGAAGTTTCACAGACTTCATCAGACTCGAAAAACAACATTTGAGCCACACCTTCGCCTGCGTAAATACGTGCAGGTAAGTTCGTCGTATTGGAAAACTCCAAAGTCACATGACCTTCCCACTCAGGTTCAAGTGGCGTGACATTCACAATGATGCCGCAGCGTGCATAGGTTGATTTACCTAAACAAACGGTTAAAACATTACGTGGAATACGGAAGTACTCAACAGTACGTGCTAAAGCGAATGAGTTCGGCGGGATAATACAGACATCCGATTCAATATCGATAAAGCTTTTATCATCAAAGTTTTTAGGATCAACAATCGCAGAGTGAACATTGGTAAAAACTTTAAACTCACGTGCACAACGAACATCATACCCATAGCTAGATACGCCATATGAAATGAGTTTTTCACCATTTGCATCATAACGGACTTGGTTTTCTGCATACGGTTCAATCATGCCGTGTTTTTCGCTCATTTCACGAATCCAACGATCAGACTTAATTGCCATTTTTCTATCCCAAAATCTATTTTCAATACTGCGCTGTACTTTAACTGAAAATGCTTTTGAAAGGAATGTTTAAACAGGAATAGAAATGCCTAAGTTCAGGTTATACTCAACTTAGGCAATGCACTGAATAACGAATTTAACAATCAATTAAAGACTTAGTAATGCTGAATAACTCAGTGGAACAGTAAAACTGACCAATACTAAAGATGCTGTTCTTTGCATATTGCGTTGATTTAACCAACTGACCTGATTACTACAAATAATTGAACCAATAAAAGTCCAAAAGAAAGCAATCGGAACAATCAGTAATAAAAAACACAACATATGTGACACATATGCAGATGCATTTTGCCAGACATAGGTCGGGAAAATCGCTGAAGCGAATAATAAGGCTTTTGGATTCAACAACGTTGCGATAAAAAGCTCTCGTGCACGAATATTTTGCTGATTGAAGTTTTCATCACGATTGGCTGTGCGCCACAATTTGAGCGCTAAAAATAAGATATAACCTGCACTAAATAATTTCAAAATAATTGGTACTGTTGGAAACTGTTTTGCGACAGTACCAATCATTAATCCCCATACACTAATGGAGATTAGATACCCTAACGCTTCTGCAGGAATCAGATTGAGAGATTTGCGAATCCCCACTTGTATTCCAGAAGATGCTAAAAGCGTATTGGTTGGCCCTGGCGTCAAAAGTATGGTCGCCACCAAGCCAATAAAAAACCATGAAATCATTAAATGACCTCATCAATGTACTTCTTGCAGATTAAATCAGTTGTCATGAATTGGCAAAAAATTATTTGTAAGAGAACGTGTTACATTATGTCACATAAATATTTTTTCTATTTACATTTCATTTACTTAAAATGTTTTAAATGTCATAGAACTGCAAGGTCATCTTCCAATTGAGTGCGTTTTTTATATTCAAAATTCGCTTAAATATTGCTAAATAACCGTTTTAAAATCAAAGCTACGCTTAGTAAATTGATCAAATAATCGTAATGATGCCTTTTATACATCAATGCGCCATCATGATTGCCATGTCCATAAATTTAAAATGAATATTTTAAGAAATCTTTCAGTTTTATTGTTTATTCTATAAGCCGTTTTTCTGATGTGTTCATCGGCTCAACATGATTAAAGCTGTCGTTTTAACCGCTTTTGAGGCACAATAGATACCTTTCTTGTATTTTCTATGTTTATGGCAAAGCGTTTTTTTCAGTCTTGGCTTCCTTCCCCTGAAAAAGTCAACAGTTTGAAATTGATGAAGATTTTTGGCGATAGAGCCTTAAGTCCACAGCTTTGGTATGTCAATCGAAAATCCATTTCTAAGGCCATGTTTATTGGTACATTTTGGGGAATTTTACCCATCCCTTTTCACACCGTTTTGATCGTACTTACTGTACTTCTCTTTGAGGCCAATTTACCCATAGGCTTAATTTTAGCTTGGATTATGAATCCACTCACCATTGTCCCGATTTTATTTTTTGCTTTTTGGATCGGTTCAAAAATTTATCATGTCCATATGATCAATAAAGACATGCTTTTAGGTGTGTTCCATCAAATTATTCATTGGATTCAAAACTTTGGTCATGGACATATCGATTTAAGTTTAGCCAAAATTCTTGCAACGGGTTTATTGATTGAAGCAATGATCTTTGCCTCCCTTCTTTTTATTGCGACTCGTCTGTATTGGCGCTGGAGTGTGGTGAAGAAATGGCGTGAACGTGCCGCAAAAGAATTTTAAGAAAATAGGCTTCTCAATATAAATATATGATTTTTAAAACCAAAAATTTTTTCTAAACGCTGTTTTCTTCTAGAAAGAACAAAAGTCCTTATCTAAAGTAATGCTGATCAGTTAAGCCTTTTTTAAATCCTTCCCCTTGCCGAGCATGCTCCTCACCTTTTTCAAAGGAAGGGGGAGCAGCACTGCTGCGCAAGGAATCTAAAATTATTTTAAATTCTCAGTAGTTCCCCCTCTTTTTCCTTGCACCATAAATGGCTCAGGGTTAGGGGAGATTCTTAGATGAGTAACGACTAAATTACGCTTAACTGACTAGCATGAATTATTCAAAGTGCTTTTGTATCAATCCACATTAGAAAATTCGATGTGGATCTTTTTCAACTTTTGGTAATGTCTGCGCAATTTTTTCTGCAATCGCCATATAACTTTCTGCTGCATCATCATTGGCAATAACAGAAGGTTTACCTGCATCTGCATTTTCACGGATTTGTACATTCAGCGGTAAACGTCCAAGCAATGGAATGTCGTATTGCTGTGAAAGCTGGTCTCCACCTCCTGTACCAAAAATTTGTTCTTCATGTCCACAGTTTGAACAAATGTGTGTCGACATATTTTCAATCACACCAATCACTGGAATTTGAACTTTATTAAATAATTCAATACCTTTTACAGCATCCATCAAGGCAACGTTTTGTGGTGTCGTGACAATCACAGCACCTGTGACTGGAATACGTTGCGCAAGGGTCAATTGAATATCCCCTGTCCCTGGTGGCATATCAATCACCAAGACATCTAAGTCTGGCCAAAGTGCTTGATTAAACAGTTGCATCAACGCACCTGTAGCTTTTGCACCACGCCAAGCCACTGGAGTATTTTGTTTACCAATCAAATGCCCAATAGATAACACTGCCATATGATAAGCTTCTAATGGAACAAAATTTTCACCTTCAATTTTCGGGGTTTGCCCTTCATTTCCTAGCATGGTAGGAATACTTGGCCCGTAAATATCTGCATCTAATACGCCAACTTTCAAACCCAGTTTTTGCAATGCCAAGGCAATATTGACCGTTGTGGTGGATTTACCTACACCACCTTTCCCCGATGAAATCAGAATCACGTTTTTAATTCGTGGATGTTTCGGAATATCACGTTGTTGTGGTGCAGCTTTTTGAATTGGTGGATTATTTGGATCTTCTTCCGTGTGTGTCGCTGGCGATGAAGCATCAACCACTGGAGGTAAATTTGCTTTTTCAGCTTTTGGTTTTGATGAACAACTGTGTCCAGATTGACCATGTTGCTCGCTTGAACAACTGTGATCATGTTGAATTTTTTGTTGAATCACATGCATATTCAATTCTTGGATACCACACTTTTCTAATGCATCTGCAAGATCATCATGGATTTTTTGCAAGTGCTCTGCTTCTTCTGGAAAAGTATTGATGGTCAGTTGTAAGACTCGCCCTTCCACATTCACTTGAGTAATGCGGTCTTTTAATCGATTGTTTGAATCAGGCAAAATATAATTTTGAAGCAGCATTTGGATTTCTTCTTCTTTCACCTCCTGTGCAGGAGAAAAAACCGATTTAAGTGAAGAAAGCCACGACATAGATTTGCTCCAAATTTGCAAAATCAATAATACGAAACGGATAGTTTAACTGTAATTTGTGTTTAGGTTAAGCCAACTTCTATTCAGCTTTTTGAATGTTGTTATTTATCCTACTTATTTAGTTGGATTTTATTGATTTACCACACATGAATACATGCATTTATTACACAACAATTTTGCTACACAGCCGTTTTAAGCTTGCGTTATATTATTTTCATACTTCTTTAAATATTTACTATTAACAATAAAAAGGTGAACTTATGCAGCGCATTTTCGCTTTATCGCTCTCCTTATTCATTTCTAGTTTTGCGATTGCAGGCACATCAACCAGCGCTGTTCGAACGGCTTCAGGCCAAATGGTCAACATTGGCGATACCGCTTCTGAAATGATGCTACGTATAAATCAATCTCCTGTTTCAATGAATTCTTATGAAATGAAAGAAGGTGATCTTACTGTAACCGCCTCTAACTATACCTATGATATTGATAATATTCTGTACACTTTTACTGTGATCAATAATCAGGTTCGTAAAATTGAATGGGTTCGTAAAGATCCTTAAAACTAAATCGCTATAAAAATAAAAGCCTTAGGTGATATGTACGAAAGGCTTTTATGTTGCGAGTTCCACTTAGTTGGATTGATCATCATCTTTCTTGTGTTTCAAATCGTTAATCGCTTTTTCTCCTTTTAACAGCGCCTCTTGAGCTTTATGCTTTAAATCATCGGCAACTTTTTCAGCACCTAATTTTGCTTCTTTGGCCTTTAATTTCAAATCATCTGCAACTTCTGAGGCTTTATTTTTTAAGTCATCTAATTTTGTCATAGGCTTTTCCTGTTATTCAAAATTGAGTTACTTGGGAAGGAGATTTGTCTATTCCCTACGTTATTTATAGCAAGAGATGCCATGATAAAGTTAAAAAACTGCAATTTGAAACAATCCAGCTACACAGCGACATAATGTATAGTTTATTTTGCATGATTGTTTTTATTTTAAAGAGTAAATATGCGACAAAGTTTAAGAGACAAAATCATTCAAATCTGCAACGAAAAAATTGCCAAAAAAGGTGATGCTGTAGGTGTTTCTTTTTACGCATTTTTTACCAATAAAAATGATGATCCTGTGCAACTTATGGAAGCAGCGGAATGGTGGATTAAAACCCATCAACTGAATCATTTTGAAAAAGCCACTAAAATTAAAGCACTGATTCAGCTTGAAAATGTAAGATTACATCAATCGCCAAAAACGTTGTAAATGAATACTTTCCTTTATGTACACATGCAATCATTTACAGGTCAAAGTGGAGAATGTTTAAGCTTATTCATTTTATTACCGTTCAATTTATTATATCCAAAGCGATCAAATAATCTTTTATTGACAATAAGATACATCATATTTCCACTGACTATGCCGACGATCAAAGGCAGTAACATAAGCAGCAACGCAATCATTCCAAAAAATAGACTTTCAGCGAAATTATGGACAGCACCATCTAAAAATTGAATTAAGAATATAAAACTAAACCAACTCAAACCCACTATCACAATAGCTTTGAATATTTGTTTTATTTCAAATACTTTCTTGGGAGCTTTTAAACCGCTCAAAATGATTAGAAAAACAAAGAAAGCGAACAAAATTAAAAATGGTGTGAGATACAACAGTACTTCAATCGCACGGCTCGACACTCGTTCCGATGCGCTAACCAATAAACTTCCATGGTAAAGGTGAAGAAACAAGCCAAATGGTAAAACCAAACTAAATACTGAGGCTAAACTTGCACTGATTGCTGAAAGCAATAAAACCCAAGATCGCATGATATTCTCCTTTTCCGATCTTGGTTGTATTATCTAAAGCTAAAATGTGATTTGAGAGAGGTCTATGTGAAATTTGGGTGAAGTTTTAAAGTATCGGCATTGATAAAAATTTTACGGCCTGATCGAACTCATAAAACTGATTGCAGCAAACAACCAAATGAACAATACAAAACTACGTCCTTGATTGAAATGATCCATATCGGTGCCATGTAAAATGTTATGACGAGTCATGGTAACTGTAGAACTGCTATCCATTTTATAAGCCGCTAATTCTAGAAAATAATGATTCAACTCATTGGCAATCTTGGCCTTATGCCACAAACTTTTAATTTCATGTCCTTTTAAACCGGGTACGATTTTATAAACATCCACAAACTTGGTTTCATGTTGTTTTAAATAACCATTTTGAAGCAATACATCGGTCAGTAAACCTTCCAATTGCGCATATAAAAGTGGGACACAACCTGCAAAAAGCTTTAATTCATAGAGTTTTAATGCTTGTTCTATCACTTGACGGCGTTGTATTTTGGACTTACCTATTTCTAACGCATCAAAAGCATTCAGTAGTTCTGTTTGGAAAAACTCAGCATTGATCACGTCTAACAAATTAAACTGAGATGGATCGTCAAAACGATGAATTTCTTGCCAAAAATGTAATAAATTCAAAGCATCATTGGCAACTTTCGCACCTACTGGCTGGTCTAATTCATCGGCAAGCACATTAAAATAAGGCTCTTCTTGTGCAAGTGTTTGTAATGTCTCAATTAAGTATTGATGTTCGCTCTCAGAAATTTCGACAAGATAATCTCCTGCTGCTTTGAGAATATTGTTCTCACGCTTTTTAGACTGCTGATTTTGCGGAATACGGGTTACAGCTTGGTCATCTTGAAAATATTCATCATCAATCATTGATTTGTCACTCATGGTTGTGCAATCTGTATGTTATTCTAAATCATAGAAATTCAAGTCTTAAAAAATTAGCTACTTAAAACTTACTTTATATTTTCTTGGAAAATGAATTTTACATTGTTTCGCATCTAATCTTCTCTGAAGTTTATTTTCAATCATCTTGTCTAACGTTGTTTGGCTTTTCCAACCATAAATTGTATTTTCATCCAAATTAACTACTGTTTGTTCATCATCTTGACCATTCAATTCAAGTTCATCATCAATATCATCATCTTGAACATTCAATTCAAGCTCATCCCGATCACGTTTACTTTGGTTTTTTGTCAATGAAAAGCGATCATAGCCCCGTTGTTCTAAATATTCATTGATATCGTCAACTTCATCTTGATTAATATGTTCATTACGACATATTTCGCCTATTTGATCTTGTCGCGCTAATTCTTCTTGCACCCTCCACATTTCCAACTGTTCTATATAACGATCCATCTCAGTATCGTTAAAATTATAATAATCAGAAACATTGTATTGGAATCTTTCAAGATCTAAATCAGAATCGATTCTATATCCTCTCTGATGTAAAGATGACATCAAATAATGAATATCATGTATCCATAATTTCCCTTTTTTTACAAAATAAGAACCTCTGTATGCTCTTTTGTCGTTCTCATGTGTGATGACTTCTCGATAACCACACTCTAAAGCAATTCGGCAACTTCTTTCATATGCAATATCACTCATTGTCATATCTGTTTTCCAACTGACTCTTTTATAAAGTATAGAAGAGCCAAAAAACAAAATCTTAAATTTCACAATGAGTAACACTTTAGATTTTTCCCTATTTTTTAATACCTCTTTCAATTTTTATAAAATTTAGTCTAAGTGCACTATGGTTATTATAGATTTAAGATAAAGCTTTCCTTTGTATTCTACATTTGATCAGGTAAAATCATTGCCCTTGCATTAACTTTGAGAAAGAGAGTTATATCCGTGCGAAATATTTTAGTCACTAACGCCCTTCCATACGCAAATGGTCCAATTCATATGGGTCACTTACTCGGCTACATCCAAGCAGATATCTGGGTTCGTGCCATGCGTGCAATGGGTCATGACGTGACTTATGTATGTGCGGATGATGCACACGGTACAGCGATCATGCTCCGTGCAGAAGCGAATGGTATTACACCTGAAGAACAAATCGCCAATGTTCAAAAAGAACATATCCGTGATTTTGATGGCTTTGGTGTACATTTTGACCACTATGATTCAACCAATAGCGAAGAAAATAAAAACCGTTCTTCTGAAATTTATATCAAAAACCGTGAAGCAGGCAATATTGCGATTCGCCCTGTCACACAGTTATTTGACCCTGAAAAAAGCATGTTCCTTTCAGATCGTTTCATTAAAGGTACCTGCCCAAAATGTAAATCTGAAGACCAGTACGGCGACTCATGTGAAGTGTGCGGTACAACCTACAATGCAACAGAATTACTAAACCCACGTTCTACCTTAAGTGGTGCGACGCCTGTCGAAAAATCCTCTGATCACTATTTCTTTAAACTGCCGAACTTCGCAGAATATTTGCAGAAATGGACACGTGATGAAGGTCGTTTGCCTCTTTCTATCGCCAACAAACTAGATGAATGGTTTGATAATGGTTTAAACGATTGGGATATTTCTCGTGATGCACCGTATTTCGGTTTTGAAATTCCAGATGCACCGAACAAATATTTCTATGTTTGGGTTGATGCACCAATCGGCTATATGTCAAGTTTTGAAAACTACATCAAAACCAAACGCCCAGAACTGAGCTTTGACGATTTTTGGAAAAAAGATTCTAAAAATGAGGTTTATCACTTCATTGGCAAAGACATCGTGTATTTCCATGCATTGTTCTGGCCTGCAATGTTAGAAGGTGCAAACTACCGTACACCGACTGGTTTGTTTGTGAATGGTTTCTTGACTGTAAATGGTCAAAAAATGTCGAAGTCACGTGGTACGTTCATCAAAGCTGAAACCTATTTACAGCACTTAAATCCTGAATATTTACGTTATTACTTTGCGTCTAAACTGTCTGATAAAGTTGAAGATTCAGATTTGAATCTCGATGATTTTGTACAAAAAGTAAATTCAGACTTGGTGGGTAAAGTCGTGAATATTGCCAGTCGTTGTGCAAAATTTATCAATACCAAGTTTGAGAATAAGTTAAGTGCAAACTGCGCTGAACCTGAATTGGTTCAAAGCTTTATTGACGCAGGTGCATCGATCGCTCAAGCCTATGAAGCGCGTGAATTCTCTGCTGCAATTCGTGAAATCATGGCGCTTGCAGATAAAGCCAACCAATATATTGATGAGAAAAAGCCTTGGGCTTTAGCGAAAGTTGAAGGCGAAGAACAACAAGTACATGACGTGTGTTCTGTCGGTATTAACTTGTTCCGTCAATTGGCAGTTTACTTAGCACCTGTATTACCGACTTTAGCGGCTCAAGTTCAAGACTTCTTAAAACTCGAAAGCTTTGATTTTGCTTCAGCGAAAACCATTTTAATCAATCATGAAATTGCTCAATTCCAACCATTAATGCAACGTGTAGACCCGAAAGCAGTTGCTGCTATGGTTGATGCATCTAAAGATTCTTTGGCTGCTGCGGCTGAACCTGTAAAGGCTGAGAAGAAGAAAGAGAAAAAGGTTGAGAAGAAGCCTGAACCTAAAGTCGGTGAGGCTGCTCTTAACACAAGCAGTATTGGCATTGAAGACTTTATGAAAGTTGACCTTCGTGTTGCAGAAGTCCTTGAAGCAGCGCATGTTGAAGGTTCGGACAAACTGCTTCAACTTACTTTAAATGTCGGCGAGGCTGAACCTCGTAATGTGTTTAGTGGTATTCGTGAGTTTTATGCACCTGAAGATTTAAAAGGTAAATTGGTGGTGATGGTGGCTAACCTTGCACCTCGTAAAATGCGTTTTGGTATTTCAAATGGTATGGTACTCGCTGCGGGCAATGGCGAAGGTGTTTGGGTGATTTCACCTGAAACTGGCGCTAAAGCGGGTGATAAGGTTTCTTAATTCTAAGAAATCTATACTAAGCATTAAAAAATCCGCTTATAAAAGCAATATTAAACTTATTAATATTACCTATAACAGTGGATTTTTTAATGGTATTTTTATTGATTTTTCACGCAATATATTTACAATCATTTCCTATTTTAACTTAATCATTATCTAGGGACTATGATGAAAAAACTAATGGTTGCTCTATTAACAATATCAACTTTGGCAGCTTCTGGCTGTTCAATTCGTATGGCAGATATGACCGTTGCTTCAACAAAGAACTACAATTTAAATTCCAATCAATTTGTAAAAGGGCAACGTGTAACAGGTGAAGATAAAGTTCCTGTTGTATTATTTCCTTTGGGAATTCCAAACTTTAAAACAGCTATTGACAAAGCTATTGAAAAAGATCGTTGTGCTGTTGCTCTTTCTGATGTTGTGATTACTCAACTTAATCACGCCTTTATTTTCGGTCAAATTGGTTATCGCGTCGAAGGTACACAAGTCATTGATCGTTCTCAACCTGAATGCCAAAAATAATTTATAAAAAATCCGCTTACAAAAGCGGATTTTTTTTCATAACTAAAAAACCCACGAACATCAAAACTTATGATAAAAAATAATCAATTTCAGCTAAAAGATAAATATATCGATGAAAAAAACAGCCTTAACATTATCAATATCATTACTTTGCTTTACTCCAATCATTACACAAGCAGAAAATACAACAAGCCAAACGGTGATAAACCAACAACCCCAAGTCGCAGGCTACTATCAACACCAAGTTGGAAATACACAAATCACCACTTTGCTAGATGGTACAAACTTCATGTCACCGACTTTGTTCAAAGATATTCCCACAGAACAAGTCCAAGAAATTCTAAAGAAATATCATGTAGATCAAGCCAAAGGCGTACAAACCTCAGTGAATGCTTTCTTGGTCAATACAGGCAATAAACTGGTATTGGTGGACAGTGGCACAGCAGATTGCTTTGGAGCGCATTTAGGTTCAGTAATGAAGAATTTAAAAGCTTCAGGCTATCAACCTGAACAAGTGAATACCATTTTACTGACGCACTTACATCCTGATCATTCGTGTGGTGTGAGTAAAAACGGCGTTGCAAATTATCCCAATGCCACGATTTATGTTTCTGAAAATGAAGCTGATTACTGGTTAAATCCAAAACAATTACAAAAAATCCCGAAAGATCAACAAGCAAAATATACGGGTACTGTTCCTAAAATTAAAGCGGCACTTGCCCCATACCAAACCAAGAAGCAATTTAAGACTTTCAAACTGGGTGACACAATTGATGGTTTTGAAGTCATCAGTACGCAAGGACATACCCCAGGTCACTTTAGCTACAAGCTAAAAACATCTGATGAAGATGTGATCTTTATTGGAGATATTGTACATTCGCATACCGTTCAGTTTGATCGACCTGAAACGGCGATTGATTATGATATAGATCCCAAAGCAGCCGTACAAACACGTTTAAAA
This sequence comes from Acinetobacter rongchengensis, assembly GCF_003611475.1. GTDB lineage: Bacteria > Pseudomonadota > Gammaproteobacteria > Pseudomonadales > Moraxellaceae > Acinetobacter > Acinetobacter rongchengensis. The sequence goes on from NZ_RAXT01000003.1 coordinate 220,638, forward strand.
CAATTTGCTGATTATGCAAAGCATGGGCAGACCATCGCAGCACCACACTTACCATTCCCGGGAATTGGACATATTTATTCAGCGGATGAAAAAAGCTATCAATGGATTCCTGTACATTTTAAAGACTAATCATTTTGCAGCCCTTTTAAACCAAAAGGGCTGTTAGCCTTGTAATATGAATCAGAGTAAGTGCTAAACCTATAAAAGATATTTGTTCTTAATCACTGCGATTTTTCCAAAT
>NZ_RAXT01000030.1 GCF_003611475.1 Acinetobacter rongchengensis
AAAAAATGCATAAACTAAGTCAGTTCAATACGACTACTCACCTTAAGATAATTATATAATTTTAAATAAAAAATCTAAAAGAATTGTAGAAATTAAATTTAATGTGAGACTTTCTGAAAATATCCAATCAACAGCTCAAATTTTTTACTATTTAATTTGAGGCTTTGGAAGTTAAGCATATCAAAAAGTATAGTAACTTCCCTTTATGAAAGCAAAAATAGGTACTATTCCCGTTCAAGAATTACCGAAGCAAAATTCAGGTAGATCATTCGCTTTTTTGCCATGTATTTTACTGCATCAGATACCGCCAAACTCACCCATATTTCTGTACGTTCTATCAATACAATTTATATTACGCTACGCAGAAAAATTGCCGTCCAATGTGAAGAAATTTCGCCTTTTAACGGCATTGTAGAACTCTATGAATCCTACTTTGGTGCTCGTCGTGTTCGAGGGAAACGAAGACATGGTGCATCAGGAAAAACCATTGTATTTGGGCTACTCAAACGGGATGGAAATGTGTATACAGAAATTGTGCCTGATTGTTCCAAAGCCACGCTAAAAGTGATTATCAGTGGTCATATAGAGCTTGATTCAGTGATCAATACTGATGGCTGGAGAGGCTATGATGGCTTGGTTGATATTGGCTTTGACAAGCATTTAAGAGTGAATCATGGTGATAATGAATTTGCCTGTGGAGAACGTCATATTAATGGCATAGAATCATTTTGGGGTTATGCTAAAAAAAGGCTCATCAAGTTTAACGGAATTGACAAAAAGATGTTTTTTTGCATCTTAAAGAAACGGAGTATTGCTTCAATCATCGGCATAGTAATTTATACCTCGATTTGCTTAAATTACTCCGTAATGACTCTCTTTAACTTCCTAAGCCCCAACATTTTTTATACTCATTTCCTATCCTATCCAAAATCATCTTGTTTTTACTTTTTAGATCCAGCATTTGATGAGGGGTAAACATCTAGATAAAAAATAAGCCCTTGCAAATACAAGGGCTTATTTAAGAATTTGGCGGAAGCGGTGAGATTCGAACTCACGGAGGACTCACACCCTCGTCGGTTTTCAAGACCGGTGCATTAAACCGCTCTGCCACGCTTCCATGTGCGCAAGAATACTAAGCTTTTTTATTTCTGACAAGAGAAATATATACTTAAACTATTCAAATGCATATTGTTTCATCAATTTTGCATTTTTTGCTTAAAGTTTAGCTGCTAATTCAGCCCCTTCACGTATTGCACGTTTTGCATCGAGCTCACCAGCAAGCTTCGCACCACCAATAATATGATAATTGGCCAATGTCGACTCACCTTCTCTTGGCATTAAATCCTTCACAGACTCTTGTCCTGCACAGACTACAATCGTATCAACACGTAAAAGTTGATCATGACCATTGGTTTCAATCCATAAACCTTCATTCGTCACAGCTTTATACTGCACACCTCGCATCATTCTTACTGCATGCTTTTTCAATTGCGCACGGTGTACCCAACCTGAGGTTTTACCTAAACCGATACCTAAAGGCGTAGTTTTACGCTGCATTAAATAAATCTGACGAATGGGTGGCTCAACTTCTGCTGGAACAAAACCACCTTCAGTCATATAGTTTGGATTGGGATCAACACCCCATTCACGCATCCAATCTGACAAAGGCTGAGGTTGTGGCTGATGCTCTGGTTTTAATAAAAACTCAGAGACATCAAAACCAATTCCCCCTGCGCCGATTACAGCGACACTGTGTCCTACTTTTGCACCACGTAAAACTTCTGCATAGGATAAAACTTGGGGTGCATCACTTCCTTCAATTTTTAGATCTCTCGGAATAACCCCGGTTGCTACCACGACATCATCAAAACCTTCACGTTCAAGTTGTTCACGATTCACTTTGGTATTTAAACGTAAATCCACACCTGTTTTTTCAATCTGCACTTTAAAATATCGAATGGTTTCATGAAACTCTTCTTTTCCTGGAACAACTTTCGCTAAATTAAACTGACCACCCACTTCACTTGACGCTTCAAATAATGTCACATGATGGCCTCGTTCAGCGGCAATCGTTGCTGCAGACATTCCTGCAACACCACCACCAACGACAGCAATTTTCTTCGGCTTCTTGGTTTTAATATAAACCAGTTCTGTTTCATGAGCGGCGCGCGGGTTAACCAAACAACTCGCACGTTTATTTTGGAAACTATGATCCAAACAAGCTTGGTTACATGCGATACAGGTATTAATTTCATCAACACGGTTAGTTGCAGTTTTATTCACCCAAAATGCATCTGCCAATAATGGACGCGCCATTTGCACCATGTCTGCTTTACCAGAAGCCAAAATTTCTTCAGCGGTATCAGGCATATTGATACGGTTAGATGCAATCACAGGAACAGACACATGCTTCTTAACTTCAGCCGTGTAATCTACAAAGGCTGCACGTGGTACGGATGTTACAATAGTAGGAACACGTGCTTCATGCCAACCAATCCCTGTATTTAACAAGGTCACTCCAGCTTTTTCTAAAGCTTGAGCAACCGTAATAACTTCATGCATGGTATTGCCATCATGCACTAAATCCAACATCGATAAACGGAAACAAATAATAAACTTTTCACCGACTTTAGCACGAATCGCTTTTACGATTTCAACGGCAAAACGCATACGGTTTTCAATTGGACCACCCCAACGATCTTCACGTTGATTAACATGAAGACTTAAAAACTGATTCAAAAGATAGCCTTCCGAACCCATAATTTCTACACCGTCATAGCCTGCTTTTTTTGCTAGACTCGCCGTTTCAGCATAATCTTGAATCGTTTCAAGAATAAGTTTCTCACTCATTTGGCGTGGCTTAAATACTGAAATAGGCGATTTGATTGGGCTTGCTGACACAACAAATGGCTGATACCCATAACGTCCTGCATGTAAAATTTGCATGAGGATTTTTGCGCCATGCTTATGTACAGCATGTGTGACTAAACGATGTGGTGCAATATCCCCCAAAGTGTTCATTGTGCCGCCCGCAGGAAGTAACCATCCCTGACGATTCGGTGAAATACCGCCTGTAATGATCAGCCCAACACCACCCTTTGCACGTTCACCAAAATATGCAGCCAGCTTGGGATAATTGTAAAAACGATCTTCTAACCCCGTATGCATCGAACCCATCACGACACGATTTTTAATGGTCGTAAATCCCAAATGAAGCGGTTTTAAAATATTTGCATAGCGAGTTGTCATGATGAATCCTTTAATATTTGGCTTTGCAACTTGTTGCATACTACTTTATCTATTTTTAACATTTTTGGGATGACTTTTATTGTTATTTTCAGCGTAGATAGAGTCAATCATGCCTATAGATATGGCATTTAACGATTACAGCAATCATTCTCTATATACAGCTTTACAACAATTTCTAGAATTCAACCAAGCAATTTTGAAATATGCTTATTAAAAACTTTTAGAAATTGAGCATATTAACGATATGAACCATCCTATATTTTTAACAAGTTCACATTTGAACCATATGCCTGTAGGCAGTCAAAATCAATGGGCTAATTTTTTCAAAACTGCATCTTTTGAACTTGAAGCAAATGCTTTTATTCCTATTCTATGGCTCATGCTATTTAAACAAGATAATATTTTATGGGCAAAATACACAGATGATTTAGATATAAATGATGAACGGTCACTTGATGATTTAAAAGACTATCAAAATACCTTTGGTGATCATTATTATGCTTATTTGGTGATAGATCAAAAACAAGCTTTAATTAACTTAGAAAACCATCAACCCATTTTTACCGCGATTTTTGGAACTGAGAATAACATTCACTTTGAACAGTTTAAGTCACTGATTGAACAACACTATCCGCAATATATTTTATTAAGAACCAGTGGATTACCTATCCATTCAAATGATGCAAATTTTTTAATTCAACCATTACAACATATTGAAAATTTTCAATATGATCATAGCAATCACGATGAGTTTTTCGCACTTCAAAGAGCAGATTTAGCGGGTTTTGATGATCATCCTTATTTCTTTTATGGAGTAAACAATAACGTCATCTATGAACCCATAAATAAAGTAAACCCATTACAAGAAAACCAATCTTTAAATCTAGCCAAATCTACAGGATTGATCCTCATTATTTGTACCAGCATTGTGGTGATCATTACTCTTGTTGTTTGGTTTACGACCTATTCCATACGTTATGCTGTTTTGGTTTTTTTAATCAGCGCAATGGTGTTTGGTTTTATTTCTTCAAAATTAGGACAACAAAAGTAAAAATCAGCCATACTCAATATGGCTGATCAATCTACTCATTCATAAGCACTCACTTATCGCGAGGCAATACATAAAACTACTTCCAGTATTTTAATTTACTGGTTTGGCCAATTCCGACATTAAAGCTATTGGTTGGATCTAAGTTTTGATAATGATTTTTTAAAGCAGGCTTGGCAATATATAAATGTCCAACATTATGTTCAGCTGGATATTCTGCACCTCGACGATCTAACAAATGCCACATTTGATGTTCCATTGCTAAAGGATCAACCCCTTTTTTGACAATATAATCCTGATGGAATACGTGACATAGAAAATGACCATAATACAATTTGTGCAGAATTAACTCATCCATTTCCTGAGGTAAAGTTTCTACCCATTCACGGTCATTACGGCGTAAGGCAATATCTAATGCCACAATATCTTCAACCTCTGAACGATGGGTATCTCGATAACGTATTGCAGCACCAGCAACTGCAAAACGATGTAAAAATGCTTTACGCCCTTCCTCGTCAGTGCAGTGGAAATAATCACCCGATGTTTTACTTTGGAAATAATCTTTTAAAAATGCTTGGACCTGTTCAACATCCTGATTTTCAATACGAATCACCAAATGATGCTCATACAAATCCCGAAACTCATTCATACGTTTCGGTAAATGGCTTGGCATAAATTTGGTGATCAGTTGTAAGACCTTATCCGACAAACCACGTAAACCTACTTTTTCCAAATATCCATCAACTTTATCTTTCATCGCAAATGCAGCAGGTACTTTGGCTGTACCAAATTTCTCGATAAACATAAAGGTATCTTTACCGTATTCCGCACCAATATCATAAGCAACGCGGTGAATATATTCCCCCGCGATCGGTAAGCGTGGTAAATCTTTGAGTAGAAAACGGCGAATTTCAGTCAAATCATCATGTGAATTTGTACCGACATAGAACACTTGACTGGGTATTTTCTCAAAAGTATCTAAACGAACAGCAAAGACACACACTTTCCCTGCTGAGCCTGATGCTTCAAATAATCGTGATGGATCAGCATTAAACCGTGCAGGAGTATTTTCATCGACCTGTTTAACATCGTGCGCATAACGATGATCCGATGCACAACACTCTGAATTGTTAATCACATCATTGGCTTGGTAATTTTTATTCTCAAGCTTGGTTAGGATTTCTTCTGGAGTCACACCTAGATTTACACCTAAATGATTCACCAATTCTAATTCACCAGACACATTTATACGTGCATAAAGCGCCAATTCAGTATATGCAGGACCACGACGAACCAATGCACCACCAGAGTTATTACACACACCACCTAAAACTGATGCACCAATACATGAAGATCCAATCACAGAATGAGGCTCACGGTTAAATTGTGCTAATTCTTTTTCAAGTCGATCCAGTGTCGCTCCCGGTAAGCAAATCACTTGCTGACCTTGATTAATCACTTGAATACCCACCAAGCGTCGTGTACTCATTAAAATCACAGGGCGATCATAATCATCACCAAATGGCGTAGACCCCCCTGTCAAACCTGTATTTGCTGCTTGCATAATCACGACACAATCTGCATTTACCGCAGTTTGTAAAACTTGCCATTGCTCAAGCAAAGTTCCTGGAACAACAACAGCAAGCACTTGACCTGATCCATAACGGCGTCCCTGACGATAAAGCCGAGTATCATTGTCATCAATTAAAACGTGTTGTTTACCAACAATATTAATGAGTTTTTGAATGATGTGTTTAGTAGAGGATTGGGTGTTCATCGTTGTTATTTCCAATTATTCAAATCCCCCTAAATCTCCCTTTTCCAAAGGGGGACTTTTCACCTAAAACTATTCCTAGTTGGTATAGCTCCTCCCTTTTTTAAAGGGAGGTTAGGAGGGATTATCTATGAATAGCGATACTTTTATATGAGAAACATTTATTTATAAAGTAGGAATCACCCCACCAACCCTTTCTCTAACTTCACTAAACAATCCGAAGTAATATCGGCAATTGTTTTCGCACCAGTTAAAGTCATTGCAACGCGCATTTCTTTATCAATCAACTCCAACAGATTTGAAACACCTTCACCGCCTGCCGCACCCAAGGCATATACAAATGCACGACCCAACATACATGTGTCTGCACCCAATGCCAGCATACGTACAACGTCCAAGCCATTACGAATACCAGAATCCGCTAGAATTTTAATATCGCCTTTCACCGCATCTGCAATTGGCGGAAGTGCACGTGCAGAAGATAAAACGCCATCGAGCTGACGACCACCATGGTTCGAAACCACAATACCGTCTGCGCCAAAACGTACAGCATCTTTTGCATCTTCAGGATCAAGAATTCCTTTGATCACCATTGGGCCATCCCAAAACTCACGGATCCACTCAAGGTCTTTCCATGAAATAGAAGGGTCAAAGTTATTTCCAAGCCAGCCGATATAATCTTCAAGACCAGTCGGTTTACCTAAATATTTAGAAATATTGCCTAAATCATGTGGACGTCCTAACAGACCAACATTCCACGCCCAATGTGGGTGGAAACATGACTGCATATAGCGACGCATCGCTGCATTTGGCCCACTCATCCCTGAGTGTGCATCACGATAACGTGCACCAGGAACAGGCATATCCACAGTGAATACCAATGTTGAACAACCAGCTGCCTTCGCACGTTCCAAGGCATTTCGCATGAAACCACGGTCACGTAATACATATAACTGAAACCACATTGGACGATTAATCGCAGGTGCAACTTCTTCAATTGGACATACTGAAACTGTTGATAATGTAAAAGGAATCCCTTTTTTATCAGCAGCTACAGCAGCTTGTACTTCACCACGACGTGCATACATTCCTGTAAGCCCTACAGGTGATAAAGCAACTGGCATAGACAAAGTTTCATCAAACAGCTTGGTCTCTAAACTCAACTGTGACATATCATTTAAAACACGTTGTCTTAACGCAATTTTTGATAAATCTTCCACATTGCGTTTTAGTGTATATTCCGCATATGCACCACCATCGATGTAATGAAAAAGAAATGGCGGTAAACGACGTCGTGCGGCTTCACGATAGTCATTTGCAGAAGAAATAATCATGTTTATATCCTGTTCAATCGACTTGCACGTTGACGACGAGCCTCTTCCTCATCAATCATACGTACTTGCTGTACTACAAATTCTATATGTCCACACACTGCATCACGTGCAGCATCTGGATCATGACGTTCAATTGCATCCATCACTTGAAAATGTTGATCATGCAATTGATCAAAACGGCGAGCTTCGGAGTAGACTTTGCGACGTCCCAAAACCACATTAAATTGCAACAAATCAAACAGCCCACGCATCATCTGAATCAACACTAAATTGTGTGATGCTTCCGCGATAGCTAAATGAAATTTTGCATCTGCATTCGATGCCTGATCATCATCACCTAAAGACTGAAAATAAGTAATCTGGTCATAGTAATAACGAATCTTTTCAATATCTTCTTTGGTTGCACGCTGTGCTGCATACCATGCTGAGCCACCTTCTAAAATTGTACGTGCTTCCTGTACATCGAAACGATATGCAGGATCTTCATCAATCAGATTACTCAACGGCTCAACAATTTGATACTGAGACCAATTTACTGGCAATTGTTGCAAATAGGTTCCCGCTCCAACTTTACTGACCAGCATACCCAAGCTGGTCAGTTGTGAAAGTGCTTCTCTCAAAGAAGAACGAGAAACACCAAGTTGCTCACACAGTTTACGTTCAGCAGGTAATCGCTCTCCAACTTGCATATTTTTTTCTTCAATTAACATGCGAAGACTTTGTACGACTTTATCGGAGACTTTCATCTGCTTTCCTCAGTTACATCAATCGAGTGTCATGGAATCATCCATGGGAACACATAGGCTTGTAGGGTAATAATAATACCGATCATTACTGTAAACGTTATACTGTGTTTAACTGTAAAACGGAACAGATCAGACTCTTTACCCACTAAGCCAACTGCGGCACAAGCGATTGCAATAGACTGTGGAGAAATCATTTTACCTGTCACACCACCACTGGTATTTGCTGCAACGAGTAGAACTTCTGGTACACCAATTTGCTGTGCAGTTGTAGCCTGTAAAGCCGCAAATAGAGCATTTGCAGAAGTATCTGAACCTGTAAGGAATACACCTAACCATCCTAAGAATGGCGAGAAGAAAGTAAATGCATGACCTGTATGTGCAAGCGCTAAGGCCAATGTTGCAGACATTCCTGAATAATTCGCGATAAAAGCGAAAGCTAACACCATACCAATTGAATAAATTGGAATTTTTAATTCATTAATAGTTTCACCAAAAGTAACTACAGCTTCCTTTGGCTTCATTTTTAAGAAAATAATGGTGATGATCGCTGCAATCAGAATCGCTGTACCCGTTGCTGAGAACCAGTCAAACTTATAAATCGCATCATAATCTTTGACTTCAGGAACAACGGGTGGCATTTTTTGCACAAGTTGATGCAAATAAGGCACTTTGATTGAAATCACCATATCGTGCAATGCACCATCTTTGGCAAATAAATCCTTGAATGGTTTTACACTCCAAATGGTGACCATCACCGTTAAAATTGCAAATGGTGACCATGCTTTAGCAATCTGAGCAATTGAATATTTCTTTTGCTTTTGTTCTGCTAAATTTTCATCGATATTACTATCTTCATTGGCAAAACGGAAAATGTGTTTTGGCTGCCAATATTTCAATAAAATCGTTAATGAAACCAATGAAGCAATAGCAGCTGTAATATCAGGAAGTTCAGGACCAACGAAGTTTGATGTTAAATACTGCGCCAATGCAAATGAACCACCGCCAACAATAACTGCAGGCCAAGTTTCTTTTACACCACGCCAACCATCCATGATCGCCATAATCCAGAACAACACAATAATCACCATAAATGGTAACTGACGTCCCACCATTTGGCTGATTTCCATGGTTTCAACACCTGAAACCTGCCCTGCAACAATGATCGGGATCCCCATTGCACCAAATGCAACAGGTGCAGTATTCACAATCAAACACAATCCAGCTGCGTAGAGAGGTTTAAAGCCAAGACCCACCAGCAGTGCTGCTGTAATTGCAACTGGCGCACCAAAACCTGCCGCACCTTCAAGGAAAGTACCAAATGCAAAACCAACAAAAAGCATTTGTAAGCGCTGATCTTCAGTAATCGACAGAATCGAAGAACGAATAACATCGAACTGCCCTGTTTTTACTGAAATTTTATAAAGGAATACTGCGCCAATAATGATCCATGCAATGGGCCATAAACCATAGAAAAAGCCATAAACCATTGAAGCAAATGCCATCATCATCGGCATTTTATAAGCAAATAATGAAACAAGAAGTGCCAATACAACCGTAATTGTACCCGCAACACTACCTTTCATACGAAAAACAGCGAGGGCTAAAAAGAAGAAAATAATCGGAATCAGAGCAATCAAACTGGAAATCCAGATATTGCCCATAGGATCATAAATTTGTTGCCATTGTTGAAGCATTGTCATCTCCTTGAAATGCTTTCAGGAAAGTATCATATGGTCAGATCAGTTATTCATCTTTTAGTTAAATTGGTATGACCAATAAAACAATAAAGTAAAAAAAATCTGTTAATTTCGCCTTAATAGTAATTTCTGATGATTTAAAGATCAATACAAGAATGAAAATAATTTTATTGGTCATACCAATTTTAAGATATTTTTATAATTGCTATCTGTGCATTAGACAAACTATTTTTCAAGGGATCAATGAAATGGTTTGTTTTTACTTATTTTTCTCAAGTGATTATTTTTTTACAATGCTACATTAAACTTTAGTCTAATAAGCGGTTTTTAATCCACATCATCTGTATTTATTTTATCGCTGTATAAGCTGACTTTAAGTCTTTTACACACAAGAAAAGAACCATGATTAAAGGCCATTTCTCCTACAAAACCACCCAAAAAATATGCAGTATGATTAATCAATGCATTATAAAATATATAGATCAAATCCAAAGTTAGAATAAATACGATAATCCAATGTGGTATTGATAAAAATCTGATTATTGTTATTTGCTACTACGTTATCCTTTGATCTAGTCTTGAGTTAGATCACCTCATTCTTATCGTATAAGCTTATATTTTTAAGATATTAATCTATTTTTTAAATGAAAAAAGAATATTTCCAGCCTCAACACCCTAAAAAATGTATTGAAGGGTGTTATAATGCTGCGTTAATAAAATTCTCTTCGGCTACCAAAATATATGGTGCCTATTTCGAAATAGTTAGGACTCACAATGACTGATAATGCAACGATCTTGCAGAATGTACCAGTAGGCAAAAAAGTCGGTATCGCCTTCTCTGGTGGTCTAGACACTTCAGCAGCTTTATTGTGGATGAAGCAAAAAGGCGCAGAACCTTATGCTTATACAGCAAACCTAGGTCAACCTGATGAAGATGACTATGATGCAATTCCACGTAAAGCTGAAGCATACGGCGCTGTAAAAGCTCGCTTAGTAGACTGCCGCTTACAACTTGCATTGGAAGGTATTGCTGCGATTCAATGTGGTGCATTTCATATCAGCACAGGTGGTGTTCCTTATTTCAACACAACGCCTTTAGGTCGTGCCGTAACAGGAACCATGCTTGTTACAGCAATGAAAGAAGACGATGTAAATATTTGGGGCGATGGTTCAACTTATAAAGGTAACGATATTGAACGTTTCTATCGTTATGGTTTATTGACCAATCCTGATCTTAAAATTTACAAACCTTGGTTAGACCAACAATTCATTGATGAATTGGGCGGTCGTGCTGAAATGTCGCAATTCTTAATCGACAATGGTTTTGACTATAAAATGTCGAAAGAAAAAGCCTATTCAACAGATTCAAACATGTTGGGTGCGACACATGAAGCTAAAGATTTAGAATATCTGAATGCGGGTATCAAAATCGTTGATCCAATCATGGGCGTGGCTTTCTGGAAAGATGACGTTAAAATTGAAGCGGAAGAAGTTTCTGTAACGTTTGAAGAAGGCTTCCCTATTGCATTAAACGGTAAACGTATTGAAGATCCAGTTGAATTCATTCTAGAAGCCAATCGTATCGGTGGTCGTCATGGTCTAGGTATGTCAGACCAAATCGAAAACCGTATTATCGAAGCAAAATCACGCGGAATTTATGAAGCACCAGGCATGGCATTACTACATATTGCTTATGAACGTCTTGTGACGGGTATTCATAATGAAGATACGATTGAACAATATCGTATTAACGGCTTACGTTTAGGCCGTTTATTGTATCAAGGTCGTTGGTTCGACTCTCAAGCATTGATGCTTCGTGAAACTGCACAACGTTGGGTGGCTAAAGCTATTACAGGTACTGTGACTTTAGAACTTCGTCGTGGTAATGACTATACCATTATGAACACTGAATCTGAAAACCTCACTTATGAAGCTGAGCGTTTAACGATGGAGAAAGGTGATTCAATGTTTACGCCAATGGATCGTATTGGTCAGCTGACTATGCGTAACCTCGATATTACCGATACACGTGCAAAATTAGGTATTTATACAAATACTGGATTACTTGCAGTAGGTACAGGCTCTGCTGTTCCTCAACTAAAAGATAAGAACAAATAAGTTCGTTTAATTAGAACGAATGCAAAAACCGCCAACAATGGCGGTTTTTTTTATGACAGAATTTTAATCATAAAATATTGATCAATTAAATTAAGACTCGACAGTATCTTTTTGAGATTGTTCCAAGACAGGTTTGTCTTGTTGTTCTTGTTGCTTTTTCAACTCCATCTTTTCAGCATGTTGTTGACGCATTTGATCATACTTTCTTTTCGTTTCAGCATCACTTTTAGCAGCAACAAACGCCATTCCAACCAAAAATATTGGAAATAATAAACCGAGTGAGGCAAGAATATAAACTTTAGGAAATTTTTTCGAACTTGTCTGCGTCATGAATTTACATCAATCAATACCAATTTGGCTGATCAATATAACAGAAGATTTTCGATATACAAATTTTGCTTTTTTAGCATTTTTTCATCATGAAAAGAGAAAGAGCCGAAGCTCTTCCTTTTGATTTTTAACTATTGTGTTGCAGGCATTTTTTGTTTAATGAATGCAACCAGTTGCGGGTTCATTTCAACAATGGCTTGTGTATGACTTGCGCCAACCACAGGTAAGAATGTCACATCTGTACCCAAATCTTTTAAACCTTGTTGTAAAGCATTGGTCACAGGATAAGGCACAGCCATATCCGCAGTCCCTTGAATGATCATTACAGGGCTATTAATTTTCTTGGTTGCAGGTTGATTATCAACTAAGAACTTTTTCACCGTTGGATTTTCTTGGAAGTCCCCTGCTAAGCCTGGGTAATCCAAGACGCTTTTACCCGAATTATTGACTAAGAAATCACGAATATCCCCAGCAAACTTATTATGCAAGTCATCTAAGCATAAGCCATTTTCACCTGTAGTACCTTCAGCAAATTCTGCAATTGCTCTTGAACGCTCTTGGAAAACCTCACGGTAATTAAATTTAGGTTCATAAGCGGTAACGCCCACTGTCGTATAAGCAGCATAAGCCAATAACTCTGCGTAGACTTCAACAGCAGTTCCTACAGGTAGCTTGCCCTCTTGTTCTTGTTGAAGAATACCTCGAATGGCTTGCGGAGCAACAACGGAAATAATGTAACCTAAACTTGAAGCAGGTGCACCAGCAACCGCACCTTTAAAGTTTGAATCGTTATTAGAAAGTTCAGCTGTTCCCAAAGATGCATGCCCCCCTTGAGATTGACCAACTGACATCCATTGACCATTAATTTGACTACCATAATGATCTTTATAGGCTTTTACTGCATAAATAGCAGAATTTGCTTCACTTTTTAAATTTAAATATGGATGCATTCCCGCTGTGCCCAAGCCTTCATAATCTGGCGCAACAATAACATAGCCTTCTGCCAATAAACTTTCAGCCATGTTTTTAAAGCGTGGATTAAATGCATTATTGCTCGGTGCACAACTATCGCCCACCCCAACTGTGCCATGCTCCCAGACCACAATTTTCCAGCCATTGGCAGGGCGGGTCGTTTTAGGTACAAAAACCATTGCAGTGGCTTTCTTGGTTTCACCCAAAACATTAGGCATGTTATAAGTCATCACTTTGACTGAGGCTGCCGATGTCATGCTATCTAAATTATAAGGCTTCTCTGAAACATAGTTTTTATTGGTAGACCACTGATTATTATCATTATCATCGTCATTACATGCAGCAAGGAATAATGTCGTACTACATGTAATAGCAAGTAATGTCCGTTTAAGTATAATATTCATAAATCACCCTGTATTTGTCTTGTATTTTTACAGACTTCATGTCTTTTTATAATTAAACATAAAAAAAAGCACCTTGCCAGTGCGCTTTCATTCATAAAGCTAACCAAATTCAATATCTTTAAACAATCTATGACCGTATTCACATTAAAATATTCATTATTTTCAGTTCTATACTGTACGTAAGATCTTTAAATACTTAAGAATACGTTTATGCATATTTCTTCAAAAATTTATATGAACGAAACAAATATTCCTATAAAAATCATTAAACCCACCCAGCGATTATGACGAAATGCCCAAAAACAACGCTGTGGATCTCGATCATTGGTTTTTGTCCATTGATAAATAAAATCAGCACACACCAATAACAAAGCGGTTAACCCAAATGGAATCAGAATATTTTCAAGGTAAAATGCTGTAGCAATGAGCACAATACTCAAAGCTTGAAGTATTGAAATCATTTCAATATCGTATTTACCAAATAAAATTGCTGTAGATTTCACCCCAATTTTTAAATCATATTCACGGTCTGTGATCGCATATTGTGTATCGTAAGCCACTGTCCAAGCCAAATTACCAAAATACAGTAACCAACAAGTTAAATTAGGTTCAACACCCACAGCGCTATAACCCATTGGAATTGACCATGAGAATGCTGCACCTAAAAATACTTGTGGCAAATGAGTATATCGCTTCATAAACGGATAAATGAAAGCTAAGAACAATGCACCAAATGACCAGTAAAATGTTTCAATTGGCAGGAAAAATAACATGCAAGCACTGGCAGCAACTAAGGCTAAAAAGACAAAAATAGCTTCCTTAGCACTAATCACACCTGTCGCTAAAGGACGCGTTTTTGTACGTTCTACATGAGCATCCACTTTCCGATCTGCAAAATCATTGATTGCGCACCCTGCTGCACGCATAAAAATTGTCCCTAAAATCATGGGGATTAAAACACCCATTTCAGGAATACCTTTATTTGCAATCCACATTGCCCACATGGTCGGCCAAAAAACCAGTTCTGTACCAATCGGTTTATCAAATCGACATAAATAGTAATACGCTTCTAAACGTTGCTGCCATGTGATCTGCTGCATCATCGTCATAACAATCCTTCAATACTTATTTCGACATGTTTTGCTGTTTTAAAAATTGCTCAAAGGCAGGAAGAAAAGTTTCTTGAACAATAAACTTACAACCGTGCCAAGTATAACAACTTTGTCGTGTCCAACCGTCTTCAAGAAATAATACACGTCGTTCACATTGTGGATCGGTACGTTGAAACAGAAATTTGCCAATTGGCTTGTTTCGAATATGTTTAAATAAACGAGCCTTCGCATGAATACTTAAAATCGGAAAAATACTTTTTGCTTTTACCCATGGTTGTTCATCACAACCAAATAAATAACTTTCACGCACCCATGAGGTATGTTGATGCGGCATTTTCATCCATTGACTATCAATAAAAGTAAGTCTTTTATAATGTTCTTGAATAGGTTGAACACTAAAAATACCACCTGCAACATCAGTCAATTGTTGAGTAAGAGAACCTGAAGCATACAACCATGTTTTTAACTCTAAAGGAATCAGCCTTTGTTGACTATTGCATGATTGAGCCAATGTTCTCTCCTATTTTTCAATAAATACGCAGTTTAACTGAAAATATCAGATATAAGCAGATTAAGCGCAGAATATATCATCTAGATGAATATTTTCCTATTGATCATTCATTTTATAAAATGATGATTTTTATCTTATTTAGATAAATCCATAATAAAAAACCCGCACGAGGCGGGTTCTTGATTACTTAAATTCGAAAACGAATTACAAGCTGTAATACATATCAAATTCAACTGGGTGAGTTGTCGTGTTAAGACGACGAACATCTTCAGTTTTAAGTTCGATGTATGCATCTAACATTTCTTTAGTGAACACACCACCTTTAAGAAGGAAGTCTTGATCCGCTTTAAGTGCTTCAAGTGCCATGTCTAGGCTATGAGCAACTGTTGGGATTTTAGCTTCTTCTTCAGGAGGAAGATCATACAAGTTTTTATCAGCAGCTTCGCCTGGGTGAATCTTGTTTTGGATACCATCAAGACCAGCCATTAACAATGCTGCAAAACCTAAGTATGGGTTCATCATTGGATCTGGGAAACGTGCTTCGATACGCTTGCCTTTAGGGCTAGAAACGTAAGGAATACGGATAGAAGCAGAACGGTTACGTGCTGAGTAAGCAAGCATAATTGGTGCTTCAAAATGCGGAACTAAACGCTTATACGAGTTAGTAGAAGGGTTTGTGATTGCGTTCAACGCACGAGCATGCTTGATGATACCGCCAATGAAGTAAAGCGCCATTTCAGAAAGACCAGCGTATTCATCACCAGCAAACAAGTTCTTGCCATCTTTAGAGATCGACATATGAACGTGCATACCTGAACCATTATCACCAACCATTGGCTTAGGCATGAAAGTCGCAGTTTTTGCATATTGGTGCGCAACGTTCCAAACAGCATATTTGAACTGTTGAACTTCATCAGCTTTACGTACCATTGTGTTGAAACTTACACCAATTTCTAACTGGCATGATGCAACTTCGTGGTGATGAACTTCTACACGACCTGGGCCCATGATATCTTCGATACGAGCACACATTTCAGCACGCATATCTTGTGAAGAATCAACTGGAGGAACTGGGAAATAACCACCTTTAACACGTGGACGGTGACCTGAGTTACCCGCTTCGTAATCTTTACCAGTTGACCAAGCAGCTTCTTCAGCGATCAATGTATGGCGAGCACCAGACATGTCGATATCCCATTTAACTTCGTCAAAAACGAAGAATTCAGGTTCTGGACCAAAGAAAGCTGTATCGCCAATACCTGTAGATTTTAGATATTCTTCAGCACGACGAGCAATTGAACGCGGATCACGGTCATAACCTTGACCAGTTGATGGCTCAATAACATCACAAGTTACAACGACAGTTGCTTCAGCAAAGAACGGGTCAAGGAAAGCAGTTTCAGGATCTGGACGTAAAATCATGTCAGATGCTTCAATGCCTTTCCAACCAGCAATTGAAGAACCATCAAACATTTTACCATCTTCAAAAGTATCTTCATCGATAGTATCTGCTGGGTAGCTTACATGCTGCTCTTTACCTTTAGTATCCGTAAAGCGAAAATCGACCCATTTTGCGCCACTTTCTTGTATGAGTTGAAGGACCTTGTTCGCCATGCTCATTTGCTCCAATGCATTTTTGTTGCACTTACAAAGTGCGTGTTAGTAGTTGGTGTTTATATAGCAATTACCGTACCAACTCTTAAAATAGTTGCTAAAATATTGAATTCTTTATTAGAAAATAAGCTTAGCAACCTTTAATTTCTCACTATTATACTGAGTGTATTTAGAATTGCACTATATTCAAACACACTTACGAATTTTATATTGTAATGCACAATTTTAATGCACCAATCTTGTGCACCACTAAATATTTGTTTTAATTTGGTGCTTATTTTGCATTAGTTGAACTTATTTTCTAAACGTATTCAGATTTAACTTAAAAATAAAAAAAGCGTATTCATTCATACGCTTTTGAAAAACTACAATTAAATAAATATACAACTCAATAAGATGTAAATTCCATCAATAAATCAACCAAATTCAACTTCAGCTCTCGCAATCAATGCTTCAACCATAAGTAAAACATCATCTTTCTCTCTAGCATCAATTGCGAAAATAGGCATCGTTTGTTGATTCAAATGCATCCAGTCTTTATAAGGTTTTAATAAATGTTGTGGGTCTTCATCTACATGAGTCACACCAACCACAATATTATTCAAATATTCTTTGAATGTTTCAAAATAGAACTTTAAATCTTCAATCGCATCCTTTTGTGAATGGTCAATTAATACAATAGCCCCAATTGCACCTTTACAGATGACAGACCAAACAAAATCAAAACGATCTTGCCCTGGCGTTCCATACAAACCTACAACGACATCGTCATCTAGTTTGATTTCTCCGTAGTCAATTCCAACTGTCGTCAACGCCTTGCTATGTGATTGTTCATCCGTATTATGTGCTTCAGTTGAAAGAACCGATATTTCAGACAATGATTTGATTGCCGCAGTTTTACCTGCCCCCATCTTACCGCCAAATACAATTTTATATTTCTGTAGAATCACTTCATCACCTGTTGAATTTATTTCATTTTGACTAGACTATAAAATTTCATTTGAATTACACACAAAGCTTATCATTTGGACTGGACTGACATTATGTGTAAAACGACTATCTATTGATTCAGCTTACAGACCTAATTTCTTTCTCAACTTGCCAAAAAATCCGCGAAGTACACCAGATGATTCTTTTTCTTCCACCATCAATTTTGCATCGCTTGCAGGTATTTTTTGCAACACGTTACACAATACGGCAATCGAAACAAACTTATTAATCTGTTCTGAGCTGTATCCTGTTTTTTGAACCACTTGCTTCAGGTTTGCTCCCTGTTCAAAACAGGCAGCTATTTTAAACACCATTTTCCTTTCATTTTGAGGATCAGGTTGTGGCCAAAACTTTAATTTATAAAAATCTGGATGATTTTGATTAAAATCTAAATCTTCAGAATGCCATAACATGTTCCAAAGCCACGATGTTAAATCTTCACCCTGCATTAAACTGACTGACTGAGCCATTTGCATGGTTGCATAGGTATAGTTTAAAGAAGAATCTGTTCGTTGTAGTTTTCTTGTTTCATTGATCCAAACCTGTTGGGTTCGAATATTCATTAATGCAATATTACCTTTTGAATCAAAAACCTGAACATTCCCATTTCTTTCATTAAAAAACTCAGGAACAACTTTTTTTAAATCCATTTTTTGTGAAATTTTATTCACAAAACTTTCAGTTTTATTATTCACAGGAACACGTAGATACCGATCTTTGAACCATTGTCGAACCTCTTCGGTAGCCATAAAAGGCAAATACAGTTTATCGCCTTCAATCATGCCTGATTTTTCATTTTTATTGACTAGACGTAAATATGGGATTTTTTTTGCGCCAACTAAGTTCTGAATAGTTGCCGAGCTAAAAAACATGTCATTTACTAAAAGAATATCTAGATGAGGATCAGCAATATTTGCCCAACTTACTTTCAAGGCGTCATCATACAGTGATTGAACTTTTTGCTTAATATTTTCAAGTACATTTAGACTTAAGCCAAATATAGCAATTTTTACTTCTTCTTTCATCAATTCCCCCATATAGCCACACCCATAAAACGTGACAATATTAACATTTTATTTTAGAAAAAACATATGAATCACATTAAAAAACTAAAAAATTACAGAATAATTTATATTATTTTTACCTTATAAATTATAAAAATGTAATATCCATCTGATAAAAAAAATATTAAAACAACAATAATAGGAAAAATTTTCATTTAAAAATATAAGTTAATGTAAAACAACAATTTATTTTAGAATTAGAATATATTCAAAATACACAATACAGACCAAATGAATATAAAAATCATTCTCATATTTACTAAATGAGATGATATTAATTTAGACTTAACTAATTTTTTATTCATTATAAAAACACTTGTCTTTTTAATTTAATAAATAGAGTTAAGTTTCACTAATATAATATATAAAATCACTTTAAATAGCATTTATGAATATTAATCCTCTTCCATAAATCAAAAAAATCCGTCAATTGTTTATTTCTAAAACAAGGTTTTTCTGAAATTACATGCATTATTAAAAGATAAGATATATTGATTCAAAAGCTTACGATGCTCAATTTTTAGCAGTTCGCGAGCATGACTTAGTCCGTTTTTTTAATGCTATATGAGTCAAATTAAAGCACTGTCTATCTGCAAAGGCTCGACCTGATACTTTAGATTTACAGATCAATTGTTGCTGTATTTATGTTATTAATATACATATCAGACATTATTTAGTGTCGAACTATCCCACATCAGAAAATCCACGCGAAGAATCGCCCCCATGTAGGAGGATTCATTAATTTAGAAAAGAAATAACCCAAAGAAAAAACTCGATTGAGACATTGTCATCGTTGAAACCAAAAATTTATACCACTGAAATATTTTAAAAAACAATAAAATTAATTACTTACAACAAAAAATCAATACATTAAAATAGGAATACAATAGATATTTAGTACACTAAAAAACTTTTTATTTTATGTGAGAGTTATATAAATAAGATAAACACCAGAATTAAAATTTAATAGCTGGAATTTACAACTTTCGATTGCTTAAATCATGATTTCTAAACAACCGATTGTCTAAAATCAATTAAAAATAATGGCTGTTTTTTAAACAAAACAGCCATTAGAAAATATTTATTTGTTAAAAATTAAAGCTATAGTCAATATTGAAACGTGCTTCATTTACAGAATGAAAAGTCATATGAGTTGGCATATCATTTCGATAATGGGAAAAACGAGCCCGCATTCCCAACCCTTTCAACTTTCCTTCAGGGATTTTATAGCCTAAATCAAACTCCATTGACTCTTCTTTAAAACGTTGATCGCCATATTGCAATAAATCAATATCCTCACCTTTTGCATAGCGCGTCATAAAGCGTAATCCCTTTAAGGATACATCATTGAATTGGACATTTTTAAAGTCATATTCATAACGTACAGAATAAACTTTTTCATCTTTATTTGAATAATCCGAACTCATAAAATCAAGTACAACTGGACTTTCTGTTCCCGATAAAAATGGCAGACCTGTTGAACCAAATGACTGCATATAACCCAAAGAAAGCGTATGATTCTGGTAGTTCAAACCAAATAAACCACTGATATGACGGTTATCCACCTCGCCTATTTTCTTATTCCCACTTTCTTCACTATTGAAAAAGCGTACATCACTTAAAAAATTAAGCTGCTCATTCAAAGGCTGTTTTCCGTTAAAACCCACAAATTGCTGTTGGTAAATATCTTTAAGTTCAGCTTGATAAGCACGTAGACGATAATCCTTTAACTTATAACTTCCTCCAAAAGTATAGAAAGAATCTGTCGTTGCTGCTTTATCAAAACGACGATTGACATTATCCGTTCCAACATCGGTATAGTGGATTGAATCACGCTGACGCACCTCATCGACATAAAATCCTTCTAATTGCAGATTCGGAATTTCATTGGACACAAATCGGACACCACGATAAGTTTGAGGAAATAAGCGAGCAGGCGATGAAAATATCGTCGGCAATTGTGGAACTAAATCTCCCACAAAAAGCTCATTCTTACTGAATTTAGCTTTTCCTGTAACTCCAACTTTTCCATAATAATCATCACGAGAGTTATCCGAATTGACCGGCAACAAACCACTACGTGCGTAGTCATCTGCTCGATCACCCATTAAGTTAAAACCCGCCATTGCCAAAATATCAACACCAAAACCCACTGTACCTTCGGTATAACCTGACTGACCCTTAAAAATTAAACCCTGTGCCCAATCTCTTGCAGCAGTATATGGATATGGATCTTTCTTGTAATCTCGATCAAAATAAAAATTTCGGAGTGTAAGTTCAGCTTTACTGTCTGAAATAAATTCAGCATGCGTCATTTGACCAAATAATGGGCACAAGCAACCACCTACTAACCACAATATCTTTTTCATTTTTTCAACTCAACTGTCTAATTTCTAATGGTTCAAGGTGCTGTTTTAAGAGAATAATTTGGTTCTTTCTTGTTTTTGTAGAAAGCATTACCCAAAATTAAAATGAGAAAAATAGCTAAAATAAAAACTATGCCGTAATAAGCATAAAGTGTTGCGGGTGCTACGCCTTTATCAAGAAAAATACCAGCAACAGTAGGTGAAAAGATTGCACCTATACGACCAAAACCAATGGCATAACCAACGCCTCGACTTCGGATCCCTGCATCATAAATCGTTGGTGAAATAGAATATAAACCTGCCACACAACCATTAATGAGTGTTCCCAACAATAACCCCACAAGAAGTGCAACACTCACTTGAGCAGAAACCGCTACAAACAGAAAAATACAAGCAGAAGTAAGTCCTAAAAATAAACTCAAGGCATAAAAGATTTTCATACGTGATGCAAGTAAACCAATAATGGCTGCACCAAAAATACCACCAATACTAATTAAAATACCTGTGCTTACCCCTTGCTGAGGTGACATTCCCATTGAAATAAGAATTTTTGGCGTCCAGCTCATGACAAAGTAAAAACCAAACATCACCAAGAAGAATGAAAACCATAGACAAAGTGTTTGAAACCCCTGCTGCCCTGCAAATAACTTACTAAAATCACCATTATTTTTTGCATCATTCTGACTATAATCAGGTAAAACTTGCAAAGCATTAAAGTTCATACGATAAAGCGTCGCGTTAATACGCTCTAGTGCCTGTTTAGGTTTTTTCACCAATAGATAATCTAAAGATTCAGGTAATAACCATACACTTATCAATAACATGGCAAGAGTTGTAATCCCACCTGCTAAAAAGATTGAACGCCAGCCTAAATGCTCAATCAATGCGAGTGATAGTACACCTCCGAGTGTTGCACCAATCCCATAACCTGTAGACATTAAACTGACTGCAAGACTTCGCCAGCGTGCATTAGCATATTCACTTGCTAGAACATTACTACTAGCCAGAATCCCGCCTACACCAATACCCGTAATAAATCGAAGCGCAGCTAACATACTATGGCTCTGTACAAAAGCACATGCCAACATGCTGAGTCCTGCAATTGCTAGACACACTAAAATAAGTAACCGACGACCGATTTTATCTGCTAGAGGTGCTAAAAAAATTGAACCAGCGGCCATCCCGAACAGCCCAGAACTTAGCAATAAACCAATTTGTGCTCCTGAGAGAGACCACTCTGCCGATACAGATGGTGCAGTAAATGCCATGACCATCACATCAAAACCATCAATAATATTTAGACAAATACAAATCAAAATAACAAACCATTGGTAACGGCTCATATTGTTCTGATTAATCTCACTTAGAACATCTCTTTCCATTTGTGTATCTCCCAATGTGGACAAGACATACACACGACATTGCTTACAGGAGCGATTAAGTGGCTATGCATATCCGTATCCATAATGAACTAAAGAAATATTTATTTTTCAAAAAACCAATGCGCTAAACGTTTTTTGGAGCATCCTGCTCATTTGCTATACTGAATATTTGGATCCAAAAAATCAATACATTTTTATAATTTATATTAATTTTTTATTAAATTATTAATTTTATTAAAAAAATAAAATAACCATGATTATTTTTCATTAATATATGGATCCAAAATAAAACTATCGTCTTTTTGAGAAATATCAAAACAACACCAAATATAATTGAAGTGAAGTAAATAAATGACGCAAAATCTCCACAACAAACACCACCATCTAAGCTACCTACAATCTATATTTTGGATCCATTTATAAAAATAAACCCAAATCAGAACTCTAAAAATGAAATAAAAAAATACAATTTTAAAGAGCAAAACAGCTATTTAACCCTATTTATCCATTGACCAAACCTAAAACCTATTATAAATTGGATCCAATAAGTGATAAGGAGTCATCACAAATGTTTATTAAAAATGCATGGTATGTTGCTTGCCGTCCTGAAGAAATCCAAGACAAACCACTAGGTCGCACCATTTGTGGTGAAAAAATTGTTTTTTACCGTGGTAAAGAAAACCAAGTTTCTGCTGTTGAAGATTTTTGTCCCCACCGTGGTGCCCCACTTTCACTTGGCTATGTAGAAGATGGAAATCTTGTCTGTGGCTATCATGGTTTAGTCATGGGCTGTGACGGAAAAACCGTTTCAATGCCAGCCCAACGTGTAAACGGTTTTCCTTGCAACAAAGCATATGCCGTCGTTGAAAAATTTGGTTTTATTTGGGTCTGGCCGGGCGATAAAGCTTTAGCAGATGAATTGAAGTTACCAACTTTAGAGTGGGCTGATCATCCTGAATGGAGTTATGGCGGAGGTTTGTTCCATATTCAATGTGACTATCGTCTTATGGTTGATAACCTCATGGACTTAACACATGAAACTTATGTTCACTCAAGTAGCATTGGACAAAAAGAGATTGACGAAGCTTTACCAGTCACACAAGTTGACGGCGATCATGTTATTACTGAACGCTATATCGAAAATGTTATTGCACCACCATTTTGGCAAATGGCACTCCGTGGTAACCATCTTGCAGATGATGTACTTGTTGATCGTTGGCAACGTTGTCATTTCTTTGCTCCGAGTAATGTACATATTGAAGTCGGTGTGGCACACGCTGGACATGGTGGATATAACGCACCAAAGGAGAAAAAAGTTTCTTCTATAGTTGTTGATTTTATTACACCTGAAACAGAAACATCTCACTGGTATTTCTGGGGTATGGCACGTAATTTTCAACCAGACAATAAGGAACTTACTGATCAAATTCGTGAAGGCCAAGGCAAAATCTTTACCGAAGATTTAGAAATGCTTGAGCAGCAACAGCAAAATATTTTAAACAATCCACATCGTAAATTACTGATGCTCAATATCGATGCAGGTGGCGTACAGTCTCGTAAAGTAATTGATCGACTACTGGCTGAAGAACATAAAACACCGCCTGAAACATCCTCACAAAAGTTTCCAAATATTCGGATTATTTAAAGGAGCATAGACATGGACGTTGTTATTCAAAAAATTCATCAGCTCACTCCCACAATTCGTGCATTTGAATTAGTTGCAACAAATGGAGTTGAACTACCGAGTTTCGAAGCTGGTGCACATATTGATGTGCATCTTAAAAATGGCCTAACCCGTCAATATTCAATTTCAAACTGTTGTAGTGAAAAACATCGTTATGTGATTGGCGTTTTACATGACTCCAATTCACGCGGTGGTTCACGTTGTATTCACACTGAATATCGTGAAGGCGATCATTTAAAGATTGGCGAACCACGTAATTTATTTGAGATTCACCCGCATACAAAGCAGGCTGTTTTATTTGCTGGCGGTATTGGAATTACCCCTATTTTATCGATGGCATATCGGCTTAAGTCGGCCAATATTCCTTTTGAATTGCATTATTTTATACGTAGTCATGAAATGATTGCTTTTTATGGTAATTTAACTGAGCATTTTGCTGATCAAGTCCATTTTCACATTCAAGATCAACCAGACACTGAATGTAATATGGCACAGGTATTGGCGCAAAGTTCACCAGACAAACACTTATATGTATGCGGCCCTACAGGATTTATGCAATTTGTAATGGGTTCAGCGCAGGAAGCAGGTTGGCATAACCAACAATTACACCAAGAGCATTTTGTCGCTCAAAAAGTAGATAATTCTAACGATGAAGCTTTTACCATTGAAGTTAAAGGTACTGGCCGCCGAATTGAAGTATTACCAGAGCAGACTGCTACTGAAGCGTTAATTGCCAATGGTTTTGATATCCCTGTTTCATGTGAACAAGGTGTTTGTGGAACCTGTATAACTCGTGTCGTCGATGGGATACCAGATCATCGAGATGTATATATGACCCAAGAAGAACATGCGCTTAACAACCAGTTTACGCCCTGTTGTTCTCGCGCAAAAACTAAAAACCTTGTGATCGAACTTTAGTCGCTTTAAGTTCCTTTATTGAATACATTAAAGGAACTTTATCAGCCTTAAACGCTTAAAACATTTCTTAGCGTTTCCCCCAATATTACAACGCTACTGTGTTCACGCATTAAAGTTTCAGCACGTCCTGCCTGACGATGCACCAATGCATCATAAATCGAACAATGCTGTAAATGTGCATAATGCAGACGGCGATATTCTGACAAAGCTTGAGTTTGATCATAGGTAATCGCTTGAGCAGAGGCTAGAGGTAGCTGGTTATTTTTGGCTAAAGCTTGTATGAGTGCGACATTTTGTGCAGCCTCAATAATGGTGTCGTGGAAAATAACATTAAAATGATGATATTGCTCTAATTCAAGATCACCAAACTCATCTTTTCCATTAAAGAGCTTTTCTGTTTCTTGGATACAATGTTGTAGCGTGTTTTTCTGTACATCAGTTAAACCTTGTTCTGCCAAAGTTTTCGCAGCCAATCCTTCCAGAACTCCTCGTACTTCAAGTGCATCATGCACCAATTCTTCTGAAATTTCACGAACAGTATAACCACGAGTTGGATTTTTAATGAGCAAACCTTCTTGTTCAAGCAAACGAAATGCTATTCGAACAGGTTGCCGAGAAACCCCAAGCGATTCAGCAGTCGGTATTTCTGCGATTCTAGCGCCGCCCTCAATTTCTCCTGAAATAATCATTTTTCTTAGTTTAAGTAAAACTTGTTGCCCTGAAGACATTTGCTGCTACACATCATTAAAAGCGTCACTCCGATGCTAGCAAGTTCATTTGCAAAATGAAATAAGTTTTCAGATTAAATCAAGGTTTAAGTATTGATGGGTTGTGCTTATTACTTAATCTAACGATAGGATAAAAATCAATGTCTCTTTAAAACACCAATCGGTTGTCAATGCATTGAATTCCGCATTCACTCATCAGGATAATTCTACGAATATCATGGTTTATTCAATAAGAGATAAAGACTACCACTATGATTTTAAATAATGATTATGAAAAATAAGGCGATACAGAGTATTGCTTAGGGGAAATTATTAGGATAATGCAGGTATTTAAAACTTTTCATACCTTTAAACGATATATTGTAATGACAATGTATATCTACATCTTTGTTTAAATACTTTAATTAATGAGATAAGATCGAATCCACAGTGCTTCATGCGATATACAATTATTGATGCGACTGGCTCCGCCCCGAAAAATTCAATAAGACAATATAAAACATTGGAGAAATAGGAAGCTTATCATGATGACAAGCTTCCCTTAGAACAAAACGTTTTAATCCCCTAAACTATAGGCAATCACATAATCTCCGTGATCAGGAGACTGACGAGCACCACCCGCAGAAACTACGACATATTGCTTACCTGTTTTTGGTGAAATGTAGCTCATCGGTGTTCCTTGGCTACCCACAGGCAAACGTGCTTTCCATAGTTCTTGACCAGTAGAAGAATTAAATGCGCGTAGATAATAATCCTGAGTAGCTGCAAAGAAGACTAAACCACCTTGAGTCGCCATAGGCCCACCTATCGTTGGCATACCGATCGGAGCTTTAAGCCCCATTTTAATACCCATTGGCCCTGTATCTTGCACTGTACCTAAAGGCACTTGCCAAGCGATTTTACGCGTTTTCATATCTATCGCAGTCATCGTTCCAAAAGGTGGCTTTTGACATGGAATACCAAATACGGACATAAAACGGTTTTTATTCACTTTATACGGTGTGCCTTTCATTGGTACAGCACCCATACCTGTATTCACCTTCTCACCACCATTTGCTTCGACTTTAAGGTCTTCAGGTGTCTGTTTAATCAGTTGAATCCATAAGCCTAAACGCATGTCATTCACAAACATATATCGATGCGTTGGATCAAATGCAATACTCCCCCAATTCATCCCACCCAAAGAGCCAGGAAAGCTTAAAGAAATATCAGTGCCTGGAGCAGTGAATAAACCTTCATAACGCATAGATTTGAAATTGATACGGCACATTAATTGATCAAATGGCGTTGCCCCCCACATATCAGACTCAGTCAAAGTCTGATTACCAATTTGCGGCATTTCAACTGAACGAGGTTGAGTTTTACTATATTGTTCACCCGGAATATCGGCAACTTTAACAGGCTGTTCAATCACTTTTGTTAATGGCTGACCAGTTAAACGATCTAAGACAAAGAACTGACCTGATTTTGTCCCAATAACCACTGCTGGTTTCGTCGTACCATCTTTCAATGGAAAATCGACTAGGCTTGGTTGCATAGGCAAGTCAAAATCCCATAGATCATTATGAACCGTTTGATAGATCCATTTTTCATGACCCGTCGTCGCATCTAAGGCCAAGACAGAAGTATTGTATTTATGGTCAATTGGCTGACGATTTCCACCCCATACATCAACCGATGAACTCCCCATTGGTAAAAATACAGTGTTCATCTGTGGATCATAAGACATCGCTGCCCAAGAGTTCGCAGAACTACGTTTATAGATTTCACCTGGTTTTAAAACATAGTTCGGATCAGGATTACGTGGATCAAATGCCCAACGTAATTGTCCAGTGATTGCATCATAGGCACGAATCACTCCACCTGGCATATCTGCTGCCACGTTATCGGCAATACGGCTCCCCACAATAATGCTGGTACCAGCAATCGTTGGTGCAGAGGTAACTTCAAAACGAGGCGCCTTAGTTCCATCGCCTAAACCTGTCAATAAATCTACAGTTCCATTTACACCAAAGTCTGCACAACGTTCACCTGTATCCGCATTCACCGCAATTAAACGCGCATCAGGCGTGTTGGTATACACACGACGCGGACATGCTGTATTGTTCGCTACTGCTATGACTGGTGTTGCACCTGCCAAAGTCGGTTGTTGTAATGGTTGCGTCGAATCAAAATAAGCCACGCCACGACAACGTTCCCATGCATCTGCTTTAGAATTTACTTCAGCCTTCCAGATTTGTTTTCCAGTATCAGCATCTAACGCGATCATATTGTTATGCGGTGTACATAAAAATACTTTATTACCGACTTGCAAAGGTGTCATTTGATCTTCGGCGCCATTGCCTGAACCTGTACTCAAATCCCCTGTTTGATAACGCCAAACTTCTTTTAACTTAGACACATTATTACGGTTAATTTGATCCAGTGCAGCAAAGCGACTTCCACCAGCATCATTACCATAGTGAGACCAATTCACTTGCTGAGATTCAGCTGTGACTGGAACAAGTGGTAATTCCTGACCATTGGATTTAACCGTTGGATGTGGAATGAACATACCATACAAACCACCCAACATTCCTAAAACAGTAAGACCACCAATGGCATAGGCTGGTGCTGCTAATGCTGTTTGAAATTGATATTTACGAATAGAGGGTAAAGTCAAAACCAATGCTGCAAACAAGCCTGCAGGAAACATCAGTCTGGAAAATAAGGCCCAAAAATCCCAACCCGCATCAAACAATGACCAAAAGATAGTACCTAAAAAGACCAATGCAAATATCCATACACCCAGCGCTTTTTTTCGGAAAATAAAAATTGCTGATGCAAGGGTCAATAGTCCTGCTATCAGGAAATACCATGAACCACCAAGGCTAATGAGTTTCCCACCACCAATCACATAAAATAAACCTGTTAATAACAGGGCAAGTCCCAGTATAAAACACCATATTTTGAATATGGGCTGAGACTTCGTATGAGGTTCAGACATACATTTTACTCCAAGTATTGTGAACTTAAATGATTAACCACTTGCATTTTTAATTATCATTTTCAATCACATATGAAAGTTTTACTATGCAAATCGTTTACTTTGATGACTTAAAAAATAATTCAATATAACTACATAGTGGTATATTTTTTAATCAAATTCAAACTAATATGCTGTTAAAAATTAACTTTCATGGTTAAACCTGCAACCCATGCATCATCCACTTCTTTCACACCAGTAGGTTGATAAACATATTGCAAATTCGGTCTCAGCATGACTGCTGGTGACCATTGATAGGTATAATTTAATTCAACGTTTAGTTCATCTCGTTGAATTGGAACATAGTCATTGGCAAAAGCATCGTAGTCGTAATAACCATTCGCCTCATTGGTGGCAATCTGACGATCTTTCGCCCGATCATTGACCACATAATTGGCTAAACCAAAACCAACAGAATCATTAGGGCGACTATCGAAAGGACCTTTGTACCAAAGCGCCAATTGTTGTGTACTTTCTACAAATGTTGTGGCCTTATCGTTCACCACGCCATTGAAGCTGACATATAAACCACGCTTCGGATCTGCCCCATGTTGTGTGAGTTGTTGTTGAGCATTCAACCAAAAACTATGTTTGCCGTCATGGACTTTGCCTGCGGTTTTAACATCATTGGCTTCAGCATTTGAATACAATGCACCAATTTTATATTCACCCGCTAAACCATTAAATGCAGCTAGTTTTGGCTTCCACGCTAATTCAACAGGAATGGTTACCCCTTGAACATTATTCATATCTAGATTAAAACCATCACTGTTTGATCCGGTTTTGACATTGTCAGGGTTGACTTCATACACCCCCAAACCAAGTGACCAATCTGGTGCAAATTGGTATTTCACATTGGTACCCCATAAGCTGACAGGCCAGTTATACCAAATTGAACCGATGGATTTTCCAAGCTGTCCACCACACAAAAGTAAGTTCTGAAACTCACATTGCGAGCTGTTAAAATCATCAGACATACCCATACGACCAATTTTAAATTGAACTCGGTTGTCGTCAAATCCTGTTTTGATCCATGCTTGAGTTAAGCGCCAAATTTTTCCACGACCATAAATTTCTTGACTATTCCCCAAAGTACTAGCACGTGGATCTTTAATACGCTCAAGCGTTAAAGCATTACCATCACGCTTGGTTACCATGATTGCTGCAGTGGTATTTTCCCAACCTGCAATTTTGTTTAAATCAAAATTAGCACCCAAAGTCAGCTGTGCTGCATTTTCCAAAGTATTATCATCGTTATAACCACCATCAAGATTGGTGGCTGCCTGACTCATAATCGATGCGGTGAATTTATAACCTTGATTTTCCAGTTGCTTACGTTCACCGTTCCAATCACCCAATAACCATTGGCGGTCTGCTGAATAAAATTCATTCGCTGAAGCCAATTGACACGTCAAAAGCGCCAAAGAAAATGCGCCTAGCTTTAAGAGTTGTTGCATGGTAAATATCCTTTTGAGAGGAAAGCTCAACTCAGATGAGCTTTCCATACAGTTTTTATTATTTAATGCGAACAGCTGGACTCAGCTCAGAAGTTGCACCCAAATGATCAGTCACATTCGCTGTCGCACTTGCAACACCATTTAATGCTTTCCACGTTGCTTGCCCCTGACCTTGTGCATTGGTTGTCACCACTTGCATTCCTAAATACTGTTCAGCTTCTTGACCATTGGCTTGATGATTGGCAAAGAATTCAACATGGTAGCGTTGATTTGGCTGTGCTTGAACTACAGCAGTAATTTGTCCTTTGCTATAGCTTAAACGTGGCGCTTGGATGTTTTGGTTTGGTATAGTGTTACAGCCCTGCTCATTTGGCTGGGTACAGGTTTTTTGCAGTTTCGCATCTTCAATCACCACACCACCACCACGAGAACCCACAAAACCTGCATGTTCAAGCGCAGGTACAGCAAACACAATAGCACCTAAACGTTGATTGGGTACACATGAACCACCTGCTTCACAACGTTTAATATCTTTACCATTGTTCCAAATCAAGTTTTTGGTCAATGTTGTACGGGCATTGGCATCTTTTTCTGAACGAATGGCTATTCCTAAACGATTACCATGAACCTTATTGCTGTCAAAGATGTTGCCATCACCCGTTAAGTTAAAACCAATTGAGTTATTGCTCAGTTCGTTATAAGCAACATAGTTACGTTTCCCCCAGTTGATTTGTAAACCATCCGAGTAGTTTTCAAATTTGTTCCCGACCACCGCATTATCATTCCCCCAAAGAATTTCAATGCCTTGAGATGGCTCTGGATTGGCTTTGGTTGAAGTAAATAGATTATTCGCTACTAGGTTAAATGCCGCACCGCGGGTCAGCTCTAAGCCATCCCCATTATCGACAAACAAGTTGTTCAAAACTTTGTTGTTATTGGTGGTGGTTGAGGTTGGATTCCCTTTACCATCATCACCTGTCAACATTACGCCTGAACCACCGTAGTTATTACTGATACGGTTGTGCTGAATCAAGTTGTTGCTTGAACGGTTAATCAAGACACCAATACAGAAACGGTGAATATCGAGACCTTTTAGTGTCACCCCATTCACATCTTGTAGAACTAGCCCTGGTAAAGTCATGGTACGTACGTTGGTTCCGTATTGTTCAGGGTTAGCCCCTGGGCAGGCTTTCGCACCTTCACCTTTGATGTAGTTTGAACCATCAATGGCAATAAACTCGCCTGTTTTATCCCACTGAGTACCAATAATTTTTACGGAAGATTTAATTGGTGGTAAAGCTTGATCAAGCTTAATCACATAAGGGGCCTTACCTATAGCTTGAATCTGAATTTCATTTGTTTGTGCAATATTTGTATTCGACTGCTCAATTGCCCAACGTAATGAACCTTTTGCACCATCATCTTGATAGCGGTCAACAATATAAGTTTCTGCACTGGCAAAACCTGATGCAGCCAAACTTAAAACCAGTGTCGTTAAACGTAAGGTTGATAATTTCATATTCAAATCCTTGTATATCTAGAAGTCTTAAGGAGTAGGCTGCACGGTTTTAAGGAACTGTTTAAGTTGGGTCACATCAATTTGACCTGGCGCTGAAGCCTCACCAATCATACCGAAACTCAGGCTGCCACCCATGTTCGCAGTGGCAACACGTGAAATTGTGCCTAACTGCCCCATCGACATTGTCAGCAGCGGTTTTTGACTTTTTTGACTCACTGACAACGTTGCATTCATGAGGGTAAAGACATCTTGTTTAGATTTCGGCATCACTGCAATTTTCAAAATATCTGCGCCCATTTGATCTTGTTTAAGTAAACGGCTTTCAATGTCATGTTGTTCTGGCGTTTTATTAAAATCGTGATTCGACATGATCACTAATACATGTTTATCATGCGCCAATTTGGTTAATTTCGCGACACTTTCTGGATCACGGAACATTTCAATATCGAGTAATTGCATGAATGGCTTTTTCAAGTATTCACGATAAATTTTTTCATAGTCTTGGTCAGAAACCGTCATTTTTCCACCTTCATTATGGGTACGAATGGTGGCAATTAAGGGCTTATCTTTAAGAATCTGATTCAACTGCTGACCTAGTGCAATTACTTTTTTCGTGTCCGCTGCAAATTCGAGTAAATCAATACGGAACTCAGCCAAATCTGCATCTGGATTACTCGCGATTACTTTGGCTTGTGCAAGCGCTTGTTCAGCAGTTTTGGCAGTAATAGGAACAATAGTTTTCACGGGTAAATCACCAATATTGACGTTTTTAACCATATAGTGCTGTACACTAGATTGAGCCGCTTCAACTGCAAATGCTGGCATTGCCGCAATAACTGCACTGCTTAAGCAAATTTGCATTGCTAATTTTTTGATCATCATCATTACAGTTCCTTGTATTTTCAATACTATTGCCTGACTTCGGTCATCAGCCATAAACTTAGGTGAGATACATGCAATGGAACATACAATCACCCCATATAAACTTTTATCTATCGGGCTCAAGTGCAAGACATCCCACACCGAGCCCGTGACAGCTTAGATATCTAAAAAGACCGTTTCTTCTTCGCCTTGTATACGAATATCAAAACGATAAATCACTTCACCATCACGCTCTTCGCGCTTCGCAATTAAAGTCTGACGACGAGGTGCCCATTCAATACTTTTTAATACTGGATCTTGTGCATTAGCTTCAGCTTCATCTTCAAAATACACACGAGTATTTAAGCCAATATTGATGCCGCGTGCGAAAATGATTAGTGCAATATGCGGAGCTTGAGTTGTGCCTTTACGTCCCGGCACTGCACCTGGTTTAATGGTATTGAAACTCCAAAAACCTGTTTCAAAATCAGCACCTGTACGCCCCCAGCCAAGGAAATTTGCATCAGCCTGCTTGCCTTGCGTATCTGCAGCACTTGGGTATACGCCATTAGCATCCGCCTGCCATATTTCAATCAATACATCTCGTAAGGGTAAACCCAAACCATCAAATACTTGGCCTTCTAAACGAATACGCTCACCCGCAGTATTTTCCTGTACCAATTGATTGTTGAAATTATTTTCAAATACTTCAATGTTGGCTTGTTTTGGTAATAAACCAATATGTACGTATGGTCCACCTGTTTGAGATGGTGTTTCATGCAATTCCTGAAAATTCCAATGGTTCATGTTGTTCTCCATATATTAAGTCAAATCATTTTCGAAATATGTCGCACGACGACCACGTAAAGTGATGTCAAAACGATAACAACGACTGTCAGCTTCAATGAAATTGCTCTTATCTTCTAAGGCAATCAGTGCACGACGTTGTTCTTCCGAAGGAATGGTTTTAATAATTGGACACGAATCAATCAGCGTGTCGCCTTCAAAGTAGAACTGTGAAATAAGACGTTGCGCCCATCCATCAGCAATCAAAGAGAAATGGATATGTGCAGGACGCCATTCATTAATACGGTTACGCCATGGGTAAGGACCTGGCTTAATGGTGCGGAATACATAAAAACCATTGGCATCGGTCATCATACGACCGCAACCACCAAAGTTCGGATCCATCGCACCAATAAACTGATCATTTGGATGACGGTAACGACCTGAAGCATTGGCTTGCCACACTTCGAGCAAAGCATTTTTGACTGGACGTCCAAATTGGTCACGTACATAACCGTGCACAATAACCCGCTCACCGATAGGTAGACCGTCTTTGGCATAGTTCAAAATCAAATCGTTATCTTTAGGCCCAAACTGTGCGGCACTAAACTGGGGTGAAGTTACTTCAGTTAAAGTTTCTGCAATTGAAATCAACGCATTTTTTGGCGAGCGTAATACACTGGTTTTATAGCCTGATGTATATGCTGGCGGGTGATCTTCAGTATTACGTTGTGCATAAGCACCTAAAATAAGTTGTGACATGTGACGTCCCTCTTAATCTTGTTCCATTACTCTTGATTCATTTGTTCTTGGTTGAACTGCTGTTCACTCAATTTTTGCGGCGCAATACCCAAATCTGCAAAAACTTCTTCTGCCATATGCATGGCTGCATTGGCTGCAGGTAAACCTGCATAGAGTGAACAGTGCAAGATCAACTCTTTTAAGTCATTCTTAGTCACACCATTATTAAAACATGCACGTAAATGCATACGTAGTTCGTCTTCACGGCCCAGTGACAATAAAACCGCAATGGTGACTAAACTACGGGTATGACGTGGTAAACCAGGCCTAGACCAAACTTCGCCCCATGCAAAACGACTAATAAAGTTTTGAAAGTCAGCATTGAAATCATTCAAGTTCTCAAGTGAACGACCGACATGCTTTTCACCCAGCACTTCAGTTCGAACTTTGATCCCTTGTTCATAGCGTTGTTCATCATTCATATGAGAAACCTCAATTAAGTTGCGTCAGTATGTGCAACCAGTGATTTAACAAAAATTGCGACAGCCGCTGCAGTTGCAGGAATCATGAGCAAGCTCAAGATCGCAGTAAATGACCAGTCATTACCAAGTAATACCGCACCAATCCAAGCACCAAATACCGCACCGAAACGACCAATTCCAGACATCCAAGCCACACCTGTTGCACGGCATTGCGTCGGATAAAACCGAGCACTGAGTGCTGGCATAGCAGACTGCGCACCATTAATCGCAACACCTGCGCAAAGTACTAAAATGGCAAGTAATGTCGGATTTGCTAAGCTCTGTCCCACAGCGAGGGCAAAGATCCCAGCGACAAAGTAGAAACCTGCAATAATACGGTTAGGGTTGAAACGATCCATTGCCCAGCCAATAAATAAAGCACTGAGTACACCACCAAACTGGAATAAACCACCGATAAATGCGGCACGTTCCATAGTCGCACCAGTTTCACGCATTAAGGTTGGTAACCAACTGGTAAGCAAATAAATCATCACTAAACCCATGAAATAGGTCAGCCACAATAAAACCGTACCTTTGACATATTTCTGAGAGAACAGCATGCTGAACACACCCTTCTTCTTCTCACCTTCCGCTTTTTCTTCCGGCACATGAAACTCAGTAACACCCTGTACTTTTTCAGGTGCAATATGCGTTAAAATTTTGCGGACTTTTTCGCTGTCACGACCTTTCACTATCAAGAAACGATAAGATTCAGGTAAGAAGAAAATCACCATAATCATCAAAATCAGTGGTGACCAACCACCCAATAAAAATAAGCTATGCCAACCAAATGTTGGGATTAACCAACTGCTGATGAAACCACCTGTCGCCATACCCAAGTTGTAACCACAGAACATGCAAGTGACGAGTAACGAGCGAGAGCGTTGCGGGCAATACTCAGAAAATAGCGTGGTTGCGTTCGGCATTGCCGCACCCAAACCAATACCCGTTAAAAAGCGCAGTACCACTAAAGTGTTTAAGTCAGTTGCATATGCCGATGCCAAGGTAAAGCCACCGAAAATCAACATAGAAACACTTAAAACAATTTTTCGCCCAAAGCGGTCAGCGGTTGGACCAGACACCAGTGCACCAATAATCATGCCGCCTAAGGCTGCACTCATGACTGGGCCCAGTTGCGAACGATCTATCCCCCAATCTTGTGCCAAGGCTGGAGCAATAAAACCCATTGCCGCAGTATCAATACCATCAACAAAAACAATGAGAAAACATACAATTGCGATAAGCCACTGATATTTGCTAATCGGTGCATCATTAATCAGTGCTTGTGCGTCTATACTCGTTTTTTGAGTAACGTATTCCTGAGACGCCATACCTACCTCCTTGGGCTGAAAGTCCTTTTAAAATCCTTAAACTATTGAATCGATCCAATAAACTGACTGAGGGTTTGATTAAATAACTCAGGCTGTTCGATATTGGAAAGATGCGATGCATTTATCACCGCGAGTTCACTATCTTGAATCTGTTGTTGCATAAAAACGCTATCTGCCACTGTGGTAACTGGGTCAAATGCGCCTGCAATCAATAAGGTTGGAATGTGAATATTATGAATCTCATTACTCAAATCAGCTTGTGCCAAAGCACGGCAAGATTCTGCATAACCCAGTGCTGGCGTAGTCGCTAAAGACTGAATCGTTCGTTGTGCCAAAGCATCATGTTGATAATTAAACTCCTCACTGAACCAACGGGTATGGGTGGTCTTGACCAAATCAGCTACACCATTCTCAGTCACGGCATCAGCACGTGCATTCCAGCCCTCTGCCGTCCAAATTTTAGCTGCAGAGTTCGCCACAGTAATGCTGTGAAAACGCTCCGAATGGTGAATACCGAGCCATAAAGCCGTCATACCGCCCATTGAAATTCCACAGAAATGCGCTTTTTCAATATTTAAACCGTTCAGAATATCAATCACATCTTCTGCAAGATTTTGTACAGTGGTCTGCTCAATCACATCGCTTTGCCCATGACCACGTGTGTCATAAGTCACCACTTTGAACTGCTGTTCAAAAGCAGCAATTTGGGGCTGCCACATGCCTTTATCGGTACCCAATGAGTTTGAAAATATAATCACAGGTGCATTGTCTTGCCCACTGATTGCAACAGATAAAGTCTTACCTTGACGATTGGTCATCGTGATATTCACTTTGCCTCTCCTTTTGCTTCTTGCAACACCGCATCAATCTGGTCTTGAATATTGCCAAGATAAGATTCGGGTTTAAAAATGTCTAAAATCTGAGCTGTATTAAATAAAGCTTTCACTTGATCCAATTCAGCAATCACATCTTTTAAGTGCATACCTTTTGCAACTGCTGTTTTACACGCGTCCTCTACCAGATGATGAGCTTGTAAACGTCCAATATGTGGCGCCAATGCCATCATCACCGCTTCTGCCATAATCAAGCCTTGAGTACATTCCAAATTACGTTGCATATTTTCAGCATTGACTTGCATGCCTTTTAACACGTCTAAAGTCCGTTCTAAAGCACCCGCACATAGCTGGAAAATTTCAGGTAATGCCAACCATTCCGCATGCCATCCACCTAGACTACGCTCATGTTCCTGCACCATGCTTTGATATAAACTCGACATCAGTACAGGCACACGATTGGCTGCTGCCAATACAGATGCGGCAGCGACAGGATTACGCTTATGCGGCATCGTCGATGAGCCACCACGACCTTTTGCAGTTGGTTCAAACACTTCAGCAATTTCAGTTTGCATCATCAACGACCAGTCACGCGCCATTTTGCCCAAGCTACCTGTCACTATTGCGAGAACACTCGCCACTTCGACAATACGGTCTCGTTCACCATGCCAAGTACAGCTTGGAACAGAAAGTTGTAACTGTGCTGCAAATGCCTGTACAACTGCTGTGCCTTGATTCTGTAATGATGCTAATGAACCCACAGCACCACCCAATTGAGCAGTAAACACGCGCGATTTCATGGCTTCAATACGAACTAAATCACGATGAAATACAGAAGCCCAACGTGCTAATTTATGACCTAACGTAATCGGTAAACCTTGCTGCAACCATGTGCGTCCAATCATCACTTGTGAACGATACTGTTCAGCTTGAACCAAAGCTGTGCGATAACATTGTTGAATTAAAGCTTCAACATGTGTCATTGCTGCACGACATTGCAAAATACATGCGGTATCTAAAATATCTTGACTGGTTGCGCCCCAATGTACATAACGCGCAGCATCTTCATTGGCTTGTTTCACAATTGCAGTGAATTGCTTCACAAAAGGAATCGCAATATTGCCCGCCAAACCTGTTGCAATCGCTAATGCATCAAAGTCAATCTGATCAAGTGCAGTTGCTGCAATGTCTAAAATTGCTATTGCCGCAGATTCTGGAATGACACCAACCTTAGCCTGAGCTTGTGCCAAGGCAACTTCAGCCTCAATCATGTAAGACACCAACGCGCGATCACTGAAAATTTCAGTTACCTCGTTTTGGTAAAATAAGCTGGCATATAACTGGCTCATGATCGCTATCCTTAAATCTGCTTTAAACCCGTTGAATAATCAAAGCAATGCCTTGACCAACCCCAATACACATCGAACATAGCGCATAGGTTCCACCCGTTTGCTCCAACTGATTCAAAGCCGTGGCCACCAAACGCGCACCCGATGCACCCAACGGATGACCAATCGCAATCGCACCACCATTCGGATTCACTTGCGTTGTATCATCCGCTAAGCCTAAATCACGAGTCACTGCCAAAGCTTGAGCGGCAAACGCTTCATTCAACTCAATCACATCCATCTGCTCAATGCTGAGATTGGCTTGTTTGAGTAACTTTTTAATTGCAGGCGCAGGCGCAAAACCCATAATACGTGGTTCAACACCCACCGCTGTAGAC
>NZ_RAXT01000031.1 GCF_003611475.1 Acinetobacter rongchengensis
TTTTTCATTTAACAATATCCTCATTACAGATTTTTATAGCATTGGTATTTGTTCGATCAGTTGAGAACATAACTGAATGTTGTTTTTTCATAAGCATATCGACATCATCATTTATGAGTAGAGGTAATAAGGAATTTTAAAGGTTGAGCCATATTCCACTACACCAAGTTTTAAGCGTTGTGCTTATTTAATTTAATTATAGTGAAAAAGTTAGCTTATAAATTTTAAAAAAAAATTAATGACCATGGTTTTTATTAAAATATCTATATAGACAATTAAGCTAATTAGGTGGGCAATTATGAATATGTTGGTAAATATAAAAAGAGAAGTGCAAGCATCTGAATTAGACTTTATTGAAGTCGAAAAGCTAATTTTGCAATGCGAAAAAGCAAAATCGTCAATAAAGGTTATTTATGAAAGCATCAAAGATATTGAACTTGATGCTTACCAGATTGTGAGTGCAATCACCCGAAAATCATATTCATCATCATTCAATACTGAAGAATCTGCTTTAAAACAAATATCGTCATGCTTCTGGAGGAAGTTAACTGAGATCATCAATCTTAGAAACTTTATATCTGAAAAAGAATATGATGCGTTGTCAGATAAAATTGCTCGTCATGAAATTGAAGATTTCACGATGGATAACGTGAATGTATTTTTAGAATCTATCTGGTCTACGCGCCACATGGCATATGCTCGTAAAGTTGATTCATTGTTTTGCCAATTATCAAGCAAATACAAAACCAATCTTGGTGCTGGTATTAACCCGTGCGTGATCATTCATCACAATAGCTACCATTCTTATTGCAGACGAGATAATTTAGTGGAAGAAGTACGCTTTATAGCAAGGCAGTTATTTGGCAAGCCTTTAGACCACACTAGATTAGATAAACTCAGGTTAGATCGTGGTATCTGGCATAGCATTGATGATAATTTATTACGCATTAAGATCTACGAAAACGGTAACTGTCATATCTTGTTTAATCAATGCGTAGTTGATCGCATTAACCAGGTATTAAACCTGTTATATCCGAATCAAATTGGCATAGATCCAAATGTAAAACACAAACGCCGTGCGTATGATGAACCCATTTTATAAAGCTCATTAAAAAACCATCAATTGTTATTGTGGTTTTTTTTAGATATATACGGTACTAATTTTGCGATCGTGCCACTGGTGAACATACACTGACCATATCACTATGGATACTTGGGATAAATCATATCCCTTAAAGGCAGATTTAAATTTAGACTCCATTTTTCGGAGCTGCATTCTCTTATCACGAGATGGCTCTAATTCAATATCCCCAATGAATTGAGAATTGCAATAAGATCTTGTTCAGGTGTATCAGCAAGCACCGTCACGTTATAGCCACCGCTAAACTGGTGTAATTCAGCACAGTACTCAACATCAGACGCCGTGAGTACCAATTCAACATCAAAATATTGAATCACTTTAAGCACCTGGTACTTTGCTTTAAAGAATCCGTTGTTTTCAGCTAACTTCATCGCTTCAGCAATGGTGATGTTTTCAAGCACAAGACGGTCTTGAGCTGGTTCATCTTCATATGTTTTAAAACTTAACAATTTAATTAAACTTAATTAATTAACTAATTGCTCGTTAAATTATTCTTAATGCATTACGGCGATACGGCTAATAGAAAAATCATATTAGTACGCAAGCGATGTTTTTTAATTGATTAAAAAAAGATTGAAAATCTTATTTTTCGAGAAAGGTTTGCCAGGTTGTGTTTTCCCATAAAATGAAACTATCAAAAGCAGAAAGCTTAAAACTTGGAGTGAACAGCATGTCAAATTTAAACGCTCAATCAGTACAGTTACAAGGCACTTTATACATCGGTTTCCCTAAAACTTTTAGCGGTGCTCACATGGAAACATTGTTTGATGAAATCTCAGATTACATCGACAACAACTGTGATTTAACCCTTGCGGATCTTCAAGCGGATAGTGACTATGCTCAACTTCAATTTCAACAGCACATGCCGACATTGGCTGATAAAACAAATTTCTTCTTCATGGACGTTGAAATCTATGTTGCAACATTAAAAGAAAACTTTGGTCATACATCAGTACTCGACCAAGTTACCTCAGTAAATATCTTTGGCAAAAACCTTGAAGACATTTGCACGTTAATGGCTCAAAACGGCTACGCATACGACCGTATAGAAGATTGTTGGTCACGCGAACTTTCTTAATTCAATTCACCCATACGCACGGATAACGTGCGTATGCCACTGAATCACATTTGAGGATATAAACCATGCAAAACCTAATTACAGCGCATTGCGAGCTAACCATCAAACATGATGAAAAACAGCAAAAAAATGTCGGGCCTGTTGTTGTGACGTTTGGGGCGATCTTTACTGCTGAGTCGGTGAATGAACTGTTTTGCGCTATATGCCAAGACGGAATCAGATTTAAAGCAATCTATAACCCCGACAATATGTATTTTTTACGCCATGAGCTAAGCCCAATTGCTGATTTGTCAGTTAAGACAGACCAAGACGGCAACATTATTGTCAGTGTGATTGCATCCACTAGCCCATATTTTGAGATCAAAGTACTAAAAAATGGTTTTACCAACTCAGACACCTTAAATAGTTCTGCGATTCGCACGTTGGTTCGCAACCATCAAAGCCCATTCCAAGAGCAAATTTCTGACTACTTTGAAACAGACCAAATTTTTAAAACCATGCAAGCAATTTTTGCACAGACGTATTTAAGCCGATAAGGAACTTCACCATGACGACCGCTACTGCTACCGCTGAAAAGACCGTGTTCAAACGTGAAACGTTGGAGCTGAAGAACATCCATGTTTACACCCAAAACGACCGCATTAACCAAAAAAGTCGCGTTGGCGACCGTGCATACGACAATGGATTAGTGAAGGACATCCTGTTCAGCCCTATGCTTTGGGCTACCCCTGAATTTTCATCTAGCTATGTTACTCAGATTCAAATTAAAGGCACACGCATTTATGATTCACTTTGCAGTTATACTGGCGTTCGCACCTATTTTTATAAGTTGTCAGACAGTGAGTTTGGGTGCATGTATCAAAAACGTCCGTACCCACAAAACGACTTTCTCTTAATTTTTGCAAACTTAACGCAAATGTTTAACGATGCAGTTTGTTACTTTGGAAACAACAGTAATAAAAACGCTTTTAAAGGTCTAGATTTTGACATCGAATGCGGTGTTTCACGGTTCAATTTACAGCAACGCTTATTAGAGTTTTATAAGAAGTCTAAACGCCAATTGACCATCAGTGAAACAACAAGCGGGATGCTTGGTGACTCGAATCTTCGCTATAACATCTTTGTTCGCAACCAACCAAAATTGGACAAACACGGCAAGCCGTTAAAATGCACCAAAAAACTCATTAAGCTGTACAAAGAGCGTGGCACAGTTGCGATCTATGGCGGTGACTGCATTTCACCACTCAAGCTCGTTAAACACCAACAAATCAAGCTAGAGAGCGAAAATGGCAAGTTTTCATATACGACTGACTTCATCACGTTGTACTCAGTAGAACAAGACATGTACACCTTATATATTCCCCACTCTATTGTAAACAAGACATTTTTATCTTTTATATTCAATGGCTTATTTTCCTGCTAATTGGTAATACCATGAAAAATACCATGCTCAGAAAAGGCTTAACAATATTTTGAAAAATTGCCTACTGAGCGCTGCCGCACAGCTCCATAGGCCGCTTTCCTGGCTTTGCTTCCAGATGTATGCTCTTCTGCTCCTGCAGCTAATGGATCACCGCAAACAGGTTACTCGCCTGGGGATTCCCTTTCGACCCGAGCATCCGTATGAGACTCATGCTCGATTATTATTATTATAGAAGCCCCCATGAATAAATCGCTCATCATTTTCGGCATCGTCAACATA
Source organism: Acinetobacter rongchengensis (assembly GCF_003611475.1). Taxonomy (GTDB): domain Bacteria; phylum Pseudomonadota; class Gammaproteobacteria; order Pseudomonadales; family Moraxellaceae; genus Acinetobacter; species Acinetobacter rongchengensis. Next base: position 3,922 of record NZ_RAXT01000031.1, read on the forward strand.
ACCTCGGACAGTTTCTCCGATGGAGGCCGGTATCTGGCGCCAGACGCAGCCATTGCGCAGGCGCGTAAGCTGATGGCCGAGGGGGCAGATGTGATCGACCTCGGTCCGGCATCCAGCAATCCCGACGCCGCGCCTGTTTCGTCCGACACAGAAATCGCGCGTATCGCGCCGGTGCTGGACGCGCTCAAGGCAGATGGCATTCCCGTCTCGCTCGACAGTTATCAACCCGCGACGCAAGCCTATGCCTTGTCGCGTGGTGTGGCCTATCTCAATGATATTCGCGGTTTTCCAGACGCTGCGTTCTATCCGCAATTGGCGAAATCATCTGCCAAACTCGTCGTTATGCATTCGGTGCAAGACGGGCAGGCAGATCGGCGCGAGGCACCCGCTGGCGACATCATGGATCACATTGCGGCGTTCTTTGACGCGCGCATCGCGGCGCTGACGGGTGCCGGTATCAAACGCAACCGCCTTGTCCTTGATCCCGGCATGGGGTTTTTTCTGGGGGCTGCTCCCGAAACCTCGCTCTCGGTGCTGGCGCGGTTCGATGAATTGCGGCTGCGCTTCGATTTGCCGGTGCTTCTGTCTGTTTCGCGCAAATCCTTTCTGCGCGCGCTCACAGGCCGTGGTCCGGGGGATGTCGGGGCCGCGACACTCGCTGCAGAGCTTGCCGCCGCCGCAGGTGGAGCTGACTTCATCCGCACACACGAGCCGCGCCCCTTGCGCGACGGGCTGGCGGTATTGGCGGCGCTGAAAGAAACCGCAAGAATTCGTTAACTGCACATTCGGGATATTTCTCTATATTCGCGGTTCAGCAGGCATGTCCCCTTTGAGGGCGACCCGACGACAGGATAATCGACCTTATGGTGCGCAAATATTTCGGCACAGACGGTATTCGTGGCAAAGCCAACGAAGGCGCGATGACGGCGGAAACCGCCTTGCGCGTCGGCATGGCGGCTGGCCGTGTCTTTCGTCGCGGTGACCACCGCCATCGTGTCGTGATCGGCAAGGATACGCGCCTGTCGGGCTATATGCTTGAACCCGCGCTCACAGCCGGTTTCACCTCGATGGGCATGGACGTATTCCTTTTTGGCCCGCTGCCGACAACGTATAGGAAGAATAAACGCCCTTTTCACCCAAGTCCAACAGCTTTGGACCGCAGTTGACTCTTTCGACACCCCTGCGATGCAACCCAATCCGGCTGACGGGGAGCCAGCAACGCTGAAAATTTACCCTCCTCTTTCCCACTAGCGGCTCCTTTTCCGACAACCAGCACGGCGGATCCCTGCCGCGGCGCTGTGAACGCAGCATTTTGATTGGTATCGTTGGCCTTCAGGCTCGTCAGTCAAACAGACCCAGGAGCAGCTCAGCCGGTGGCGCCCGGCTTTCGGGTAACGCCCTGGTCCCGCTGGTTTCGGCTTTGTGCTTCAGGTGATCAAGGATCTGCTTGATCACTATAGGGTCTTCAATGCAGGCGATGACTTTCATGGCGCCGCCGCAGCCGCTGCAGGTCTCGATGTCGATATTGAAAACACGCTTGAGCCGTTGCGCCCATGTCATCGACGCTCGCCGTTGTGCTGGTGTTGCCGGTTCATCAGCCACCCTGACCTTGTTGCCCCTGCCCCGTTTTGCCGGCGTGACCAACGCCCGGTGCCGACTGTTGGGTGCGAACACCCCGTGGAAGCGGGTTAGGTTGACTCTGGGCTTCGGTACCAGGGCGGCCAGCCTTGCAATGAAATCCAATGGTTCGAAAATGACGTGCGTGGTGCCGTCCCGGTACGGCGTCTTGAGCTGGTAGCGCACGTTGCCGCCTCGTGTTAACGACAGCCGCTTCTCGGATACCGCCGGGCGGCTGATGTACCGGCACAGCCGTTCGAGCTTCTTGCGTTCATCGGCCCTGGCCGCCACGCCGGCGTGCAGGCTGGACCCGGCTACCTTGCCAATCCCGTCACCGAACGGATCACCACTGGTCGGCAGAGTTTGCAAAGTGAACACCTTTCGCCCCGCCTGTGAACCGACAGCGATACGGTAAGTGATCGAGTGCCCCAGCAGGGGTGTCATCGGGTCGTCATCCACCGCATCCGAGGCCAGATAGCTGTTTTCGACATCCCGTTCCAGCAGGCCTTGCCGTTCCAGATAGCGACCCACCCGGTGGGCGATGGTGTGCGTCAGCTGGGTGAGCTCTGGGCTGGTCGGCGCCTTGACCCAGCGGAAACGCGCTGAGCCGTGGGATTGCTCGACATACACACCGTCGAGAAACAGCATGTGGAAGTGAACATTCAGATTGAGCGCCGATCCAAAACGCTGGATCAGGGTGACCGCGCCCGTCTTGGCCACTTGGTGGGTATGGCCCGCTTTCTTGACCAGGTGCGTGGCAATGACGCGGTAAACGATGCCCAGCACCCACCCCATGATCTCGGGCCGGCTGGCAAACAGGAAACGCAGCTGAAACGGGAAGCTCAACACCCACTGACGCATGGGTTGTTCAGGCAGTACTTCATCAACCAGCAAGGCGGCACTTTCGGCCATCCGCCGCGCCCCACAGCTCGGGCAGAAACCGCGACGCTTACAGCTGAAAGCGACCAGGTGCTCGGCGTGGCAAGACTCGCAGCGAACCCGTAGAAAGCCATGCTCCAGCCGCCCGCATTGGAGAAATTCTTCAAATTCCCGTTGCACATAGCCCGGCAATTCCTTTCCCTGCTCTGCCATAAGCGCAGCGAATGCCGGGTAATACTCGTCAACGATCTGATAGAGAAGGGTTTGCTCGGGTCGGTGGCTCTGGTAACGACCAGTATCCCGATCCCGGCTGGCCGTCCTGGCCGCCACATGAGGCATGTTCCGCGTCCTTGCAATACTGTGTTTACATACAGTCTATCGCTTAGCGGAAAGTTCTTTTACCCTCAGCCGAAATGCCTGCCGTTGCTAGACATTGCCAGCCAGTGCCCGTCACTCCCATTCAGTACTTAATGAAAGCTACGGAACAACTAATAAATTTTATGGTTTGCATCTCACCCAAGAAGAAGCAGAAAAAACCATCCCGAAATTATTAGAACGTACTCAAAAGTATTTAAACCATAAAAAAGGTTAATACCCTTGCGTTGATCAGCTAATTGATCAACTGCTGGCTTTATAAACGCAAACGATGTTTTTTTAGTTGATTAAAATAATCCAAAACTTAATTTTGATAATTCAGCACCCATAATTCTACTAATGCATTTCCATCAAGCCTTAATTCAAACCATATTCAATTAACAATGAATTAACACCACTACGGCGTTATTTCTTAAATGTGGTATATGGCTTTACCCACCCCCTACTCGTCTATGGCTAATTGTTCCAGTGTCAGTCAAAAAATGAAATATAATTCATTCTCAAAAATGAGAATCTGTTCACAAATGGGAACGCGAAGCAGCCTTAATTTTAAAAATACCAGTTCATCTAGACTAAATTTGAGTAAGTCTGATTAATATTGAATAAAAAACCTAAGTTTTTCGCCGTATGTTTTAATCTTCAATGGTTTAACTTTAATGAAATTTTTTTTAAATAAACTAATTTAGTGGATTTTGACCGTTATAATGGTTTTATCTCGAGGCATATTGCCTTAAACTTGGAGCCGTGTGATATTAAAACTATCTAGTATCTTTTCTCATGAAGCTAGGATTGAATCCCTTGTTATTCAATTTGAAGCCGATTATCAAACTGCACTAAAGCAAGGTTTAGATATTTACTTTGGCGTTGGCTATGCAACTAATGAGGATAGTCAATCTATACAGGCGTATCTTGTGAAAGATAAGGAGATTTATAAAAAGCATTACTGGAGTTGGGAATACCCAAGAACACCACACAAAATTGAAAAAACTAAAGCTGAGCACCGCCATTGGTTAAACCTAGCTGATGTACGAAACGCTGCGCTCGAGGCGAATATTACAAATGAAGCAGATCTACAATCTGTTTTACAACGTTCATTCGCTACAATATAAAAAGGTAATCTAAATGATAAAAAAAAGTGTGGGTTTTGAACGTGCTTCTGATGTTCAAGCCATCGTTTACTCAGTAAATGATGGATCTGCAGTTTTTGTCGTACCAAATGGCTTTGTGGTGCTGGAGGTTCCATTGTCACAAACTCAAGCCGAGTACTTCAAGATGTATGAGAAGTCACCTAATGTATTTGTGTTGCACGGTAAGGCAAAATTCCATTACGTGTGTGATTGTGAAGTTGAACTGGTTGGCTTTAGTATAGAAAAATCTAAGCTAACAAATCAATTGGTCAATCCAAGCTTATTTAGCCACATTGATAAACCTGCAGTCAGTATAGATTGCGTCTATGATGATATGTCTGCACCAACTATAAGCCCTGGCTTTTATTGTTAATTAGCTGGTATAAAAGTAGCCCGAAATTCGGGCTTTTAATTTGTCTGAAGACAAGTTATTTCAACTCGCACGGCGCTTTAATTCTGATGTTATTTGCCCAAGAAAAAACATCCGAACCTTTTTGTGGGAAAGGCTGACTCTTAGAATACTGCAACCAACACACCGAATTATGGGTTGGATCTTGTGCCTTACGTTTTTCACGTAATTTAATCAGGCTTTCTCTTAACGCTGCAGTATCGTATTTTGGATCAAGTGACATAAAACCTACCGCAAACAGATCCGCATAAGATTCTCGCCATAGTTGCGTTTTACCGCTACTTTCAGCGGTTACAAAGGTAGATACATCATCCATCTTTACTTTGGACCGATCAGACGGCGCAATTGAATTTAATGCTTTAAGTGGCTGGCCAAGTTCACCAGGCACATCGGTCGCACGATCTAAACAGTGAGATAACTCGTGCGCTAATATCAGCATTTCCCAATCGTTGTAGCTTACATCGGTTTTTGCTTCTTTATACATGGTGTTCATGCTGGTTTTAGACATATTCACCAGGCAATATCCTGTACTAGATCTTAATGAAGCTGGAGAAGCTTGCGGTATATCTAAGGAAGTTAAAGCCCAACTTTCGTTAAAGTCACCTAACACAAGTGGCGCGTTGTAGTTTTCCTTGGCAAACTTTTGTAGTTGATTGAAGTTACTACCCGGTACCATCGCAGCAATATGGTCATGGTTGAACTGTTTCTTTTCTAGCGTTTTGAAACACCATATAAAACCATATGACAGTAGAAACATTAGGAATGGAACAACAGCAACAGAGAGCATAAGTAGCATAAAGTTTTCGTCTAGTCGCTTGGTTCGGTCTTTGGTCTTAATATAAGGTGTTGCCAAGCACCAGCTGAGCACTACTGTCATCAAGATTAAAATAACAAGAAAAGTCATGGTGTAGCCAACTGGTTGAATAAACGTAAAGGCAATCCACGCAAAACAAGTTAGGACGGTTAAGGTCCACAAAATGATGTTTAAAATGATTTTTGTTTTCACGCCGTTGGCATCCCTAATCTATAAAAATAAATGTGGCCCATTAAACGGGCCATATTGAGTCTGTTCTCTTCATCATCGCCAATGTGGTCGATATAAATATATTAATAAACCATCAAAGCTAAAAACTTTTCTTAAAAATTTAAGATGCCTGCACACCAGGATAATCGTTGTAGTTGCCATCAATAAATTGATTGGTAGATTTACTGACATCATCATACCAAATCGGCATGCATTTCGACTTGTCAGTTTGATCGATGGCCATGTATGGAAGTCCTAATTCGTTTTGAATCAATTCAGCATCCATAAATGGCTCAAGAACCTTCATAGGAATGGAAAACAAACACTCAACATACCCATTATCATGAATGACCTTCCGGCTGGCTTTAGAAGCACTGTCAAAGCGCAATGCATTCCACAAGTGAGAAGCTTCATTGATGGTATGTGGTTGTTTTAGGTAATTAGGATTTTCAGACGCATAGATCGACAGTGTATTCACATCAATCATCAGCTTAAGTACACCTGAACCGACCATATGTTCAATCGGTATATACAGCATGATAGCGCCGTATCCTAAGCTTCGTTTTTTAGCATCTGGATGTTCACCAATACCACCAATAACGCTATGAATAAGAATAGGTAGAGTTGTGTTCATTTTATAAACCTTTCAATAGTTTTATATCTCTTTATACATTTGATACCGCGTATAGCAGATATATAACACGGCGATGTTAATAGAGATTGCATACAGCCATTAATATTGATTAATGACTTCATCCATCACATAAATTGAGTAGTTGTACTGGTCTAAGCGATATTTGCTTTCTTCAGTATGTTCACTGGCCAATGCTTGTAGTTGAGTTTCGTTCATGGAAGAAGCATAGCGGTTACGGATTGATTTAAGCTGGCTCAATTCTAAACGTCCAGTACTCTTGGTCAGATTGCTGACAGTTGTGAATAGATCCTGGTCATATTCTTGCAATTCACCATACAGCCAAGCAAGGTGTTCTGCATTGATGTATGGGTTATTTTTTTCATAGTAGTTTTTCAGTTTGAATAAACTCAAACCACATATGAACACAGCAACTATAAGGCTAATGACAAGCCCCTCACCGAGTTTAAGTAGGTATAGGAATATAAAGATACTAATCACGCCAATGGCAATAGAGATATATCGCATGGTTTGATTTTGGAACATTTCTAACATGGGCATTACTCACTTTTTGTAATGTTGTTTTGATAAAGATGGTCTATTTGAGCGATGGCAAGTTTCATGCGTTCCGTGGTGCAAGTCAGGTCGTCATCAAAACGATGGTTGAATTCAACAATCCCCTGTTCTTCCATGTCTTGCATTTCACGCTTAGCATTACTTAAGCCTTTTTCTATACCAACCAGATTCAAGTTAAAGAAGTCTTCTAGTAGCTTTTCACTCTCAATGATTTGTTTGAGCTCAGTAACATAGACTTCAGTTTTCTTTTTGCTGATTTCCGCAGCCATCGCATAACGAAAGTTGCCGTTTACAACAACAGTTTTGAGTTCTGGTGAATATTCGTTGTATACACTTGGAATTCGACTAACGGACTGGACGGCGTGACTCCAGCCATATTTCTGAAAATATTCAATTCCCGTCATGGTATATACCTACGATTGTTCTTTTTTAAGTTCAATAACAGCCAATAACGCTTTGTTTTGGCGTTCCAATTCATATTGTTTTTGGCGGTCTACATTTTGGCGATCGAAAAGTTCTCTAATCTGCTGTTTGTAGTGGTTGTCATAGTACGAATAGGCTTTACGTTCTGCTTTTCTACGTGCAATGCGTACTTTGGGATGCCAGTTGAATTCTTTGTCGTCTGCATAACCCCTCATGAACTCAACCAGTTTACTATCACCACGCATTTTACAAACCTTAATGAAGCCCATTTCTAAAACTGTAATTGGCGCACGGCGCGGATCTCCAAACTCCCAACGCCGTTTAATCCCAAAGCCACACATCTCTATTTGAACCGTAATCATGGTTTAACCTTTATCAAATGTTTGAGCTTCTGGATCTTCGACATTAAATCTGGACCATCACTTTCATGGTAAGCAAGGTGTTCATTAACGAATGTGATAAAAGCATCCAATTCAGTTTGAATCGTTGCCAATTGATTGCGTAACCACTGGCATGTGGCTTCATCTTGTTTTATCGCCGTTTCAAGCAATCCTCTCGCATGTTCATAGGCATTTGCCTCACCTTGCGCCACCATATCTGCAGATGATTTCCAATCGCCCCATTTCTTATTCCAAAAGTCATCGAGCAACTGCAGTAATTTTTCCACTTCCAATTGGTCATCGCTGATGGCTGGTGTTTGCATTTGATAGATAGATTTTTTTGTTTCTACTTCACTTTGCATCCAACCATCACGAAAAGCTTCCCATTTCGCCTGATGCACCCAAGAAGAATAATTGCCACTGGCCAACAGACTACCGACCACGCCGTATTTATTTTCAAAAGCGCTACGAGCTTCAATTTCTGAAGCAATGTTTTCATTCATGTTCATTGTTATTCACCTCCGTAATTCAATTTCAGTTGAAGTGGCTAAACGGATGGTACGCTTGGCATATGCGATGCATCCGTAAAAAGTGGAACCGTGCGGATTGATTAGGTCCACGTACAAATGGCGAGTGGTGATTCGGTTGATCTAGAGCAATTTGTTCATGTTTCGCTGAACAATGTAATCACCTACTGCATAAGTATTTTGCGTATCAATCATGCTGACTATCCCCATGAAGCAAAGGCACTTGTAATGAGATTTTTGTTTCCTTCATCTCATGAAGTTTTTGAATCGCACGTTCTGGATCTATCACCCATGCATCAAAGAGCAGTTGTGTGACAAAAGAAAACTTCTCACCAACTTTGCGGAACGGTGTGCCGTGGCTATTCAGGAATTGTTCAAACACAAGATATTGCTGTTCGATGGCCTGGTTAAGTTCAAACAGGTCAATACAGCCCTCTATCAAGTTGTACTCACCTAAAGCATTCGGCATAAACATCCATTTACGCTCATGGGTTAAGCCATCTACATGTAGGTAGGCGTGTTTGTTGAGGCTAGTCCACTCAGGTTTCATCATGACGTAGGTGTTGTACTCGTCATCTTCAAGATAGTTGTAGTGGGTAGCATCAACGGGTTTCTTTGCTAAAACAGAAATGGCCTGTTCAAGTGTCAGACCGAGAATGAGTGCATGTGGTGTAGTTGATGATTGGTGATCCATATTCCCTACCCCTTAGATTGTCGGGCTAGTCGGTTTAGGACCACTCAAACAAATTTCGTTTTGAACGTGATTGTAGATCTCAGCCAAGTGAGGTCGTGTGCTAAAGAATTGATCTTCTGATGTATCAGAGAGGTTAGCACTCATGATGGTGAGTAGTGCTTCATTTTTGAATTGCGCTTGAACCGCCGTCTTTAATGCACCATTCAATGAAGCATACAGATTGTTGAATAGCGAAATAACACGGGCATTCTGATCATTCTTTTTGAAGAAGATAAAATTAACTTCACGTTCACGGAAAAACACCAGCTGATATTCAAGCCCTGATTCTGATAAATCATTCCCCATATCAATCAATGCATCATCTGGCACGGCGAACGCAGCGTATTTTGAATCAAAGTTTTGAAGTGCTTTATTTGAGATTAGATTCAAACTTACTTTGCCTTGAATCGGCACACATTGGCTCAGTTTCTTAGCCAAGTAATGTGCAGCAGCCATGTGATGTGATCCACCAGAATTTTGAACAAAAATCTTAGGACTCCAGCCATAGATAAAAAATTGATCAGTGGTTGTATCTGGAGAGTTCAATAAACGGATTTCTGGCCATAACAACATTCGATCTAAATTTTCCATACTCACATCACTAATGTAATCAGGGCATGCGTTTTTTACAAAATCATCAATGCTACGGTACTGGCTTAAATCCGACTTGGAATTTGAGAAGCCCCCAATTTCAGATAGGTCAAGTAAGCATGGTGTTTCAAGATGAATGATTTCTGCAAAAATCGGATTAAATACTTCAGCCAATTCTTCAGCAAAGGTAGAGATGTAGAACGGCTTATGATTTTGCGTATCTTGACCAAGGTAGCTGATGGAATCGTTATCTTTGGCATGTGGATTCAAAACAATGTTTTTGCCTGGTACAAAATTAGTAGGAGATATACCAGTCATACAAAGAGAATCTTTGATTTGATGAAAAGGGAAAACATCGGTCATGGCGATGCTGTCAGAATTGACTAAACGGGTATCAATAAAGGGTTTTAACTTGAGATTCTTATAAAGCTTATGTTTTGCTGAAAATACCGAAAGTAAAGTGTCTAACATTTTAAGCACTCCATTGATTAATGCTTTATTAAAACTAATAAAGATATATTAATACAGAAAGTGCTTATAAGTATTTTTTTGGAAAATTAATTTAAGAATTGCGGTTGAGTGGTATTAGTTGCAAGTGGTTGTACGGCGTTGTTATCGACAGACTTTGAGTACTGTTGCACTTCAACAATTCGCACACCTTTAACGTGTAAACGTGTTTTATAGTCAGTCATTCCAAGTGTTTGTAAGTCGTCTAGCTGTTCTTTAGTCATTGCCTATATCCTGTATATTGGATGTGATTTAAGGGCAATTTAATTGATGTATTAAGGATTGTAAAGGGTAAAACACAGTTCATTAAACTTTTTATGAAATGGTATATACCGATTAAGCCTAAAACAAAACAAGGTTTTAAGAAGTGGTTTAGTTATGTTTAAGAATACGCACGTTAAAACTAAGTTATTATATTAAAATGCATCTAAACTAGGGTTAAAACCAAACTGGATGCCAATATGTGTTCAAACATTGAATCTTACGCCGTGAACCTATCCAATGTACCTAAAGCTATCTCTTGCTTGAATATGTATGACTTTCAAACGTTAGCACTAGGACCAACCTATTTACCCCGATTTATCACTTGCAGATCGCCACATTCCATATACGGCGCTATTGGTTGCATTTGATGTGAATGCGTCTGAAAAGTTTCGCTTAATCGAAATGATGGTGCCTGAAGCCATTCCGCTGTCGCAGTTGTTGTTATTGGCCATATTCAATGAAACGCCGTATAAGAGCGAATATGAAATAGCCCAATACATGCCGAGTGATGAATTAAGGCGTATTAAGTACAAACAGCTCACCCAAAAAAACTAAAGGCTGGATAACCAGCCTTATGTCTTCTACATGGATGCGTTTAGTCATCCTTTTTTTTGATTGTAATGCCTGATCGTAATGAAGCTGAAGAACCTTTTGAACCAAGTATCACCAACAATTTTTCAAAAGTAACGCATTCGTGCGAGAACGGGTTTTTCATCAAAGCTTTTTCAAACTTAGCTGCATACTGTTGTTCTACGAATTCCATTTCATTTTGAGTGCTATGTGAGATGGCTTGATCAAGACTGGCTTTGTTTTCCGCAATGTATTGTGTCTGATCTTCAGGTTTTACATGGCGTGGTATCTGAACAAGCTGATATTCAGTAATTGGCGCAACGGTTAAGTCATATCCTGTTAGGATCTCTTTCAATTCATCATAGTAGCTGTCTAGGTTCATTGGTGTGATAACGGCGCGAGTCACAGTTTCAACATCACTTTCCTGTTGAGCCTGTTCAGGTTCGCTTATACGTTCACCATAGATATTAAATTCAGCATCAAGATCCGCATTGTTGTAAGCACCAGCTTGTACTTGAGGTGAAATGTCAGAATCTTTACCGAAGTACTGGAACTGTTTTCGCTTCTCAATAATCTGGTCTTTAATGTTTGCTTCTTTTTGTGCTGAAACAATACTTTCACGGTGTTTTTGTTCTTTGGAGATTTCACCTTTCGCCGTGGACGAAGACATTACTGTTCTTTGACCAGGTGCCATCCCTTCAGGTGTGATGGATTCAAGACGTCTTGCTTCAAGAATCTGATGTACAAAATCTTGAGTAAAGTCTTTTACCGTGTTGTTGTTTTCGTACAAGGTGTTATTGAGCTTTCTGCAGATCTCAAAATCACCAAGCGCCGTGACATTGGCAGATGAATTGTTGTCTGTCAGTAGCGTGTGTTTTTCCTCAATCTCATGAATGAAGTCTTCAATTTTTAAAGTAGGATCGTAGATTTCAGATTTTTGGATATTGAAGATTGGGCAAAGGTCATTTAAGCGTAAGTACTTGGGTTGATCACCAGCCACATAGAACGCCAACATTGATACGATTTTAACGTCTGAAGTTTTACCACCTTCCCCTTTAGTTGATATGAGCAAGGTAAATTCGCCGTTGTGCTGTCCGGCAATTTGTTCAATTGTCACACGTTTTTCTTTGGCGAACTGGACTTCTGTTTGTGGTACCGAACGGTTGAATACTAGACCTTGATACATATTGATTGAGTTAACTTTACCTTGCCACTCTTCACCAGCAAAACCATCAACCAATTTGTATGTTGTACTTTCAGCACCCGAAGTAGTACGTCCAATGGCTTTAACGGTCGTGTTACCCCATGTAGCAGCTGCTTCCTCTTTAGATCCACGTTCAATATCTTCAAATGTTTGAGCACCGAACGTAATAGAGAAGTTAAGCGAACGTGCCTGAGCTGGTAAAACCGAAGCACCGACAATAACGATGTAGCCCCATTCGTCCAAAAATAGCTTAAATGAAGTAGAGGCGTTGGTTGGTCGTGCGTCAATAATGGCACGGCGTAAACCTTCCATTTTGTTACCAAGGGAACCAGCCATCATTTGTTTAATTGAGCCAATGATTAATTTTCCGAGCATTTTGAGTGAGTCTGGTGAACGCTCAAGAGCTGGTAATGGCACAGTTAAGATACGGCGGTTAAGTACAACGTCAAAAATATCAATATCACCGCCATGCTCTACACCAAAGATGTGACCATAGTTAAACGTCAAGTCGTTAATCGCCTTGGTTAACTGCATGGTGATATAACCGTGTTGCTCACGGGTTTTGGTTTCTTGTTTCTTTAACTTTTTAGGGTTGCTTGAATAACCAGGTAATGAAACGAGGTAGCCTTGAAGCTGTTCAGCCACACGTTCAAAGTCAATCCCGTATTTATCGTTATGACAAAATACCAATTCTTCAAGTGCTTCAAGTTCCATGTATTGCGTGAATACTTTTGGTGAAAGCTGAATGAAGCCATTGTCACGTAGATAGACCAAAACTCGTGTAAGTGCAGCGATAAAGGCCATCGCACGACCTTTCCACATGTCACCACCGCCACCGCCTGAGTCATCAAGCAAGTTGATCAAGAATTCAATCAACATCCCTGAGCTGGTGTTGCTCATTTGGTTCATTGAGTTTGTCATCTTGTCGGTTTGTGCACGTAGCATGTTACGACCTGAGGTAATGAAGTTGATCGTTAATAGATCCTCATTACGCCCAAAGCGGTTACATAAACGATAGTGGTCTTGTTGAGCCTTGGTATCACCTTTTGCGTCTACAAAGATATAACCTGAGTTTTGTACGTACTGGTTGGCACAGTTACCTAGCATGTATTCTGTTTTACCCGAACCCGTAGTACCTAACACAATTTGATGTGTACGGTCATCGGAGTTGGATGCATAAACAGGTAGACCAGTTTCACGGCAACGACCAAGGTAAGTCACACCCTCACCTTGTAGCTTATCGCGATTGGTACGTGCGTATTCCAAAAAGGCTTTTGGATTGTCCAGTACGTCATCTTTTACGCGTGATGTAATGTCAGTTGACGCATCCAGTGAGTTTGAATGCAACGGCGCACGGAATGGCCACTCAAAAAAGTAATCATTCGGATGTGTGTAGCGTTTTAATAGGTAATACGCGATCCCTATAAATATCTCACCGCCAAACGGAACAACAAACAAAATAACTGCAATAGCACCAAGAACGCCAACCAAATAATTAGCGCCGTCTGGCGCTGTAAGTTTTAAATGGATTTTCTCTAAGCCTGATCGTGTATCACGCTTAAGCGAACTAGGTCTGAACTTTGTTTGTGTGCCGTATTTTTGTGTAGAAGCCATACTTTGCGACCTACTCTTTTATCTTCAGGATAATAGGCAAAGTCGTTGTTTAACGACCTTACCCATATCCAAGCACTTCAATGTATATACCAATTAACGCAAATCTATATAGCTGATTGGAGTTAAGAAGAAACAGCTTCAGACTTACGTTGGTTCAGTAATTTTTTCTTCATGTTTTGCTCAAGTTCATAGCGTTGATATTCAACAACCATCTCTTGTGCCATGGTAGAAATCACTGAAGCAGTTGCTTTGTTTTCGTCAAAGTCCGTGCCTTTATTTTTGGCATTTTTCTCAATCATGGTACGCCGTGTCTTAATCTGGTTCTTCGCACCTTTTGGGTAAAATTGTGCAAGGACCTTCAACGCCTTACCACGTTCACCGATAAGGTCATACGTGTAGTTACGGAGCGCACGTTCATCGGGATGTGTACTGAGTGACCATAAAAGGATTGGACCAAGTGAAACGGTATATAAGCCCGAACATTCCATTTTTTCGAGTTTAATTTTACTGAAGTACGTTAAGCCTTGATCTGAGAAACCTACGTTACCTGAACCAAGCGCATCCATTTCTAGTTGAGTTAGACCGATACTGTCACGAATAGCTTCACGAGATTCGCGTGTACCAGGATCGACAATCACATACGCCGTAGCAAAGCCAACCAAGTCTTTAAAGTCTTCTACTTTGTGTGATGCCAAGTTAAGACGAGCACCCCATTTACGCAATGTACGTGCGTCTTCAGCCAATTCTTCTAATAGGATTGGATCGCCTTTCGCAACGTGCAATTCGTCATAAGACATAATTTTGCGGTCTTCAAGAAGCTCATTAATCAGTTGGGTTGCATATTCACGATAAGCTTGTGGGAATTTTGGAATATCGTCACGGCTCACGGCGAACTTACGCTTAATGAACATCCGTACAATCTGGAAGAATAGAGATGTAGTTTTAGGATCTGATGATGTCGCAACTTCGTTTAAGTCGATAGAAGCTACACGAGCGTTACCGATGTCAAAGTTAGTGTGATAGAAGAATGCTGGATAGGTATTTTGTGCAGCCATAATCTGATGCGCCAAAAAGTCCAGTGCTCGTTCATTATCAATATGAACATCACTCCAAACATCTAAAATTGATGAATCAGAAAGTGTTTCAATCATATCGCCAATAGTCGGCATTGCGTAACGGTGAGCCAACGTGCGTCCACGGATCTCATTCATTGAATGGAAAAGATCACGTAGAGCGTAATAAGAAATATCCTTACCTTGTTCAGAATGTGGCTCAATCAGTCCGTGTTTTTCCATGATGCGATCTAGTTCTGGATCTGCAAAGCGCATGTACTTACGTGCTTTATGATCAGCATTCGTATCATCAGCAAAATAGAATGTACGGCGTAGGACCGCACCAATAACGTCAGAAGTGTTTTTGGCTGGTTGCCCTTTCAATTCAGGCGGTGTTACCAATGAACTTAAAAACGCTGTCATTTGACGCATTTCGTAGTTCAACGGGTAGCGTAAGCCCATACTGAATTCAAGCGGATTAATCGCTTCTTCTTTTGAGTTTTTAATACGCTTATAGATGGCATAGTGACGTAGCTCTTCAGGCAATGAATCTTGCACTGTTTCTACTAACCCACGGCTTGACTCACCCACATCGACAATATAGGTCAACGGGATACGTTCGTTACCAGGCATCATGATGTCCTCAAGCATGCCTTTGTTCATTGTGACCGATTTACCCGTACCCGGTTTACCAATGTTAATAGTCGTCCATACAGTCACTTCATTTGAGAACGAATCAAGAATAATCAGTTTACCGTCTAAGGTTTTGTTGAGCTGATGCCCTTTATGGAATGGTGAGTTAATACGTGTCAGCGGTAACATGTAGAACACATCAAACAGCGGTGCCGGTGAAATAGGTGCGTGATTACGTACCATCAAGCCCGGTATATGTGATGCCCAAGTCAAAATAGGATCGCCAGCCTGTTCCATGACTTTTGCACCGCCCCACGCTTCAAAACTCTTCCAAAGCTTTTGGCGCCGTCCTACAAGAATGTTTACACCATCTTCGGTATTTGGTGCCCATGTCATCATGGTCATTTGCAGACCAGCAACAGTGTCTACTTGATCTAGGTCATTTTTAGTGGCCATCAAAATGTTACCAGCATTACGAATGGCTTTGTTTTGTGCCGTCATAAAGTGAATAACGCTTGATAACGTGCGTTTCATCATGGTTCCAGCCATACCATCACCAGTAATACAGTAACTCACCGCATATGGGATAGAACGGATGTTACCGCTAGTGTCGTGCGTTTTGGCCTGGTGTAATAAGCGGAATAGCGTTTCAAACGTATTCGTCTTCGCTGGATATATATCTACCATCAATGGAGCATATACAACGCCGTCAGTGATAACACTTCCCACTGGATAGAATGAACCTTGACTTGTACCAGGTAAGATCGCATTCGTCATGAGTTGTTCTGAGATCGGTTGATACAAAACGTGTGACGCATCATGTTCTGATGGTATTTCTTTCCAACGCATCGGTAAGCGTGTATTCAGCATCGGCACAGACAAGGTGAAGTCATCTGAAGTTGAATGTGAGGCAATTTGTTTTTTAATCGCTAGACCAGCTTCAACAACATTCAATACTTCATAGATTGCTGGAAATTCTTCAGTTGAGAGTGAGTTTAAGAATTGTGAGACAAAAGACTCATGGTGTACGTATAAGCTGTCCGATGATTTAAGCATGTCTTGAGCATTGACCGTACTTGGCATTGTAATTTGCGACAGTAGCTTTTTACGGTTTTTTGAGTCTTGAGCCTTATCGATTGGCGATAGTAAGGTTGGCTCAGAGATTAAAGCGATATAACAGCTTTCGTTAAATACACCGCCTGAAATGGTTTCTGTCATTTCATCAATGATGATGTCTAGATTCATCGCACAACGCGCCGTGGTCGCCTTTTGCATGGCATTCAAGTCATGAATCGCGTATGGCGTCTCATGGTCTACTTTGAACGCTAGATGAATCGTATGTCCACGGTCTTTGAAGTAGTTACGCATGTTGCTCGTCATCAAACCAATTTGACGGCTGAATGCATCACCACTAATTAAACTCTTAATCCCCTTGTATTCGATGATCGTAATCATTGTACCAGTTTTTGTGACAAACGTATGTTCGTCCGATACTGTTTCTAAATCGCAATAATCCTCTACGTCAGCTTTCATGCTTTGTAGGAATAACATCAATATAATTTCAATCTTGGAGTAACCAGTCTTATTATAACCAGACTTCTCAGCTTTCTTCTTACTCATTTAAACACCTTTATTAATTCACCTTTCTACGTCTATCTTTGATTAGACATGCCTTTAAGCATTAAGCACTAAAAAACGGTAATTCTCTTAAAACGTTAATCGCACTGTCGAAATCCTTATTTTGAATTGCGTCTTCAAGACTTTTAACAGAGGGTTTTAAGCTTATATCTAAAACCAACCTTAATAAAAGTTCATAGTAGGTACTGTTAAAATGGATATTATCATTTTTTGAATTAGTAAATACATCAGTTTTAACGGTTTCGTCCTCTTTTAATTCGACATACTTCTTAAAACTATTTAGGTCAAACACTAAACCCTTATTAAGCAGTTGCCAAAACACCGTTTCTAAAACCTCTTGGCTTTCCCCTAAAGTACCCACCTTGAAGTTTAAGGAACCTGTATTTTTAAGTTGGAAGTGAACCTTATCAAGCTCTATGTAGATCTCTTTGTTCTGGTATAAGCCCTGTTCGTGGAAAACTTTAGACACCGATAGCTTTAAGTTTTGGTATATACAATAAGTTTGCAGCGAACTCATTTTTAAGTTGCCCGTATCTATCTGGTTTGTCGCATCTTCTACGGACGTTGGTAGGTGTATCATCGGAAAGTAGCGTGTCAGTTCTTCAGACAGTTTCTTTTGTTCCAAAACGCTTATAATTGATAATGGATTGTCAAATCCAAAGTTGGTGCTCAGTAATTTCTTATGCTTCACACTCACACTTTGCTTAACCTGTATTTCAACGTCTAAGCCACTCAGCGCCGTTATTTTGTTTAGGTGTACCAAAGTGTCATCCAACAGCAAACAATCGCTGTTAACGGGGATATTCATCAACAGTAGCGCTTTAATCAGTGGATCTTGAAAATGCCCCGTTGTGTCTTCACCAGTTGTTGTCTGATTCCCTATCGCTATATGTACAACATGGAGTAGCAATAGCGTGTTAGATGTATGGCCAGTGTCCCGTGTCGTTGGTATATACAAATCGTTCAGGAAGTTGAAAGCCTCAGTACCTATAACGCATAAGCGAAATATCGATAGCTGATCGTGCGTTTCCTTTGGTAGTGCATCTATCCCAAGTTCCCAATGTTTGTAGATGTATGGACCAATAAATGAGTATTCATCATCATTCAATATGTCCGTCTCAAATACGCTATCCAATACCGCTATATCATTCACTATGTCAGGCTTAAATGGCTGTAACACTATGCCCGATATAACCTCTTCTAAGCTCATATCTATGTATTCGGTATCTGCTAAGCATTCTGTCATTTTTGTGAGCTCACTTATCACCCAAACCCTTAAATACATCTAGTGTTTGGTAGTACTCATACTGCTCGTCAGTAAAGATATTCGGGGAAAATACTATGTAGTGGTTTGGCAGATTAAAGCTCTCGTATGCTTCGTCTGATACCTTTTCCAAAGCTTTTGCGAGTTGATACAAAGAAAAGTTTTTGTTCTCTTTGATGGCATTCAAATACCACTCTTTGTACTTGCGGAGCTGGTCTACGTAATCAACGTTCGCTACCAACATATCTTCTTGCTTGGCTTCTTCATATTCAGCCATTGTGTTGAACTTAATGTCCGTGAAGTACAGTTGGGTATCAATGCTTTGGGCTCGTGTCTTAATCGCATTAAACGCCTGTATATCCTCAAACATATTACGTGCGTATTCTGCTTCAGACATCTTTGTAGGATTAGGGCGTTGATGGCGCTTTAACGGCTCTACAAGCAAGCTTTGGCGATGTCGCCGTGCGAACTTAGCAAGCTCAGGATCTTGGTTGTCAGACTTATGCGATAACACCAGTAATGAACGTTGATATTGATTAAAGATCTCTTGAGGTATGTTCGTACTCAATACGCATATTTCAGCTTTCTTTTCCAGTGATAGTGCAAAGATGTGGTTTTGTGCATGGCATAGCGTACAGACCGCTACAATGTTCTCAGCCGTATGATTGCTATGATCGCCGTCTAAGTGATGTGGCTCTAAAAAGTATTCGTCATAGAAATCACAAAAGTAGCATTTAGCTGGTTGTGAAGACATTATTTGCTTTATTGTCTCATTGGTTTTAAAACCATCATGGATAGTTTTATCTTGACGTATCTCTTGCTTGTCGTTTACGCCGTTAATAGGTCTTAAAATACCAAACTTACGGTTTATATGTTTCACTTAAACCCCTTAATACTATTAAGTAAGGTCTAATTAAAACATGTATATACTATTTTTAAAATAAAAAAAGCGCAGCCTAAGCCACGCTTTTAAACTTATTTATTATTATATTACGCTTTACCAGTAATAGTGTTCGCAGCAGAGAACATGATGAAGCCTACGATTGATAACGCACCACCTACAATAATACAGATCCAAGCAGTTTTCTTTTTCTTTTGTTGATCTTCTTCTGATGTATACATCATATACAAACCAGTACCAACTAAGCCTAAACCAAGCACCATGAACACTACGATTAAGAATTTATAAACGTTTTGACCTAATGTTTCACCACGGCCTAAGATTTCATTCGCATCAGAACCAGCAGCGTGTTTTCCGTAAGCTGAACCACCCGGGTTCCATGTGCCAGTGTTTGCATATGCAACTTGACCCATTAATGCAGAAACAAAAGCTAAAAACATTACTTTTGCGCGGAATGCAGTCGCTTTTACAGTGCGAACTGAGTGTTTTACTAATGATACCATTGTCACTTTCCTTTTATTTAATATACGGGAGCTAATCTCCGCACTGTAATTAAACATTCTTAAAACCCTATTGCTTTAAGTTGCTTAATTTTAAACTTCTCGTTAAATATCTTCAATATCTTATACAAGGTTTTTAAGAAACTCTCACCCTATTTTAAGAAGATTGTTTAAAATATTGTAAAAAAGGTACCTCCTATTTGTGTTCCAAAGGTATTAACAAAGGCATTGTGTACGTCCTGAACGTATACGCATAATACACCTGTTATAATTAAAACCCATGCTTTGCGGTATGTCGCATTGCCTTGAGCATCAATTTTCTCTACAAAACCATATAAGCCACGAGCTACCGCTATAATCCCTACCAGTTGCGTAAAACCTACAACCGCCGTAACGATATATGCACCTAAATCATTAGCACCAGCATTAGGCAAGTAACTTTGTACCGTTACAAGTTCTATGCCATTACCACCAAACAATGAAGAACCTAGTGCACCAATGATATATCCGTCATATCCAAGTGATGCAAAAGCACCACCGATAAGAACCTTCAACAATGCCCCACCAGTGGTAGGCTCTTTCATTCCATGACCAAAGAACTTTTGTTGAGGTGATGATGCTTGCACTAAGTCAAAAAGCGCCGTGCCAGTAATCACCAACCCCGTTACAACAAAGCAAATGCGTATAAAGCTTAGTAGTGGACCGTATATGTTTAATATCGCTTTAACTATATCTAATGCATCCACGCTATTTTCCTTATTTCACCCAAATGGCTTGTTCGTTTTCGTCAACAGCATAGACCGTGCGATTGTCTGGCATCTTCTGACCTACATAGACTGTATATGTATGGTTTTGAGAATCTGTCATCCAAGCGCGATCGCCTACAACCGCAAAAGCATCCAAGCGTTTTGCACCTTTTGGAATTGATAAGGTTTTAGATCCCGATGTACTTAAAGCCTTTTGCTTAGTCTGGTCTTTAGCTATTTTGATTAAACTAGTCTTTAATTCCTTAATTGCCTGTTCTTGCAATTCAACAAGGTTTTTAAGATCGTCATTTTCAGCTTTCAGTTGTTCATTTTTGATTATGGTTTCTGATTGAGCAACTGCAGTTTGTTCGCCGTTTTGTACTTGCCCATGCGCTTGCTCTTTTTCTTTCAAACGTTGTAATAAAATAAGTGCATTCGTACCCTGACTTTGATAGAAGTTAACTGCCTCTATTCCTAGATCAGAATCAATCGGATACGACATGGATTTGTACATAATCATGTATTGACCAGTGGTAGGATCTTTAAACACAATATTTTCATCAACAATGAACGCCGTATCATCAGCAATACTATTGTCCTTTAAAGGTTGTTGATTTTGGTTGTATGTTGCTTGTGTTTGTTGAATGCCTTGACCAACAGTATCAATGGATTCTGGTGTTTGTTCTGGAGCAACTGCCGTGCTGACGTCTTTTGGTTTACTCATTTGTATCCAAAAGAAAGTACCAATCATAATTAAGGCAATAACACCAATAACAATAAGAAGTTTTGGAGGAATACCACCCTTCGCACTACCTTCGCCTTTTTGGGGTTTGCCTTCAGCATCTTTTAGATTTTTCTTTGCCTGTTCAGCAGTCATTTGATTATCAGACATTTCGCTTACCCCTTACTTTTCGGTGTTGTTACGTCAGCATCAAAAAAGACTTCAAATACTTTTCCGCTGTTAACGATATACGTAGTTGGTCGAACTGTTGATGTACGTGCCATGTTCGCCATTTCCGTACCAACGTTACCAATGATGTTCCCGGCAATTTCTTTATCGTTTGGCTCTTCCTTCGTGCTTACAACATTGCCAGTATTTGTGATTTGGGTTGTACCAATGTTTTGATAGGCTTGTCCGTAACCCTCAAAGATTCCAGCAGTAACCATACCGCCAAGCTTTTGCAAAGTGTGTTTTTGGACTTTATCAGCCATGCCCGATTGTTTTGTTCCAAGAGTTAAAGCTCGTACTTGGATTGCATACTCTTCGCCCTTAAACAACATACGGGTAAAGTTAAATTCAATATCCGCAGTATTCAGACCAACAGTACCAATAAGTTTTGCGCCGTTAAATTTACCGCCAATAACAGTAGCAAATAGGTTTTTACCTTTATCAGTATTCACACCTGTATCTAAACGCGCTTTCATTGTTGTACCAGCTTTAATGATTGCTAGTCCTTTAGTAGATTCGCTAGTCGTATTCGCAACGTTCAAGCTTCCAAGGTTTTGTTGCCCTTCCGATGCTTTAGTGTTGTGTGAATATTTATATGTTGAATATCCGTTGACCTTGTTCTTTGTATTAGAAAACGCAGCAAGTTGATCAACAAAAGCAGTTTGACTTAATTCACGCGTTGCAGCATTACGTTCTGCATAAGCAGCTGCTTGTTGGCTATATACACTAGCAACATCATTAGCAGCAGATGAAGCATGTTCATATTGTTGCGCGTAGTTAGTTTGATAAATCGGTGCGTTTTGATTAGCACCGTTTTGTGTTTGTGGTTGTTGTGGTAGACCACCGCTAGTTGGTTGAGGTAATGCACCACCTTGATTTGCCATATTAGCTCTGGCCATCTGGTCAAGTTCAAGCGTAATATTTGGTGTACCACCTGTTGCAGAACCGTTTACAGGTTGCCCATTTGGACCTGTAATAAAATTCTGATCGTTCAGATCGCCGTTTGGATCTTGTGTTGCAACTGTTTTAAATTCGGGCAAATAGCTTTCACCATTTTTGCCAGCTCGAGCAGCTTCTTCAGCTTGTTTTTGACGTTCATATTCTACATATTCAGGAGGGATAACATTTGTACCCTGTCCTTGGATTTCTGGTGTAGCAATAGCAACCTGATTATCTAAAGCTAGTTGGTCACTTTTCCCCATTGGGTTAAACATAAAAAAGCCTAATCCACCAACTACTACCAAACCAATAATTGCAACAACGCGAAAGCGCGTATCTGCAAAAACACGTTTTTTGTTAGCAGTTTTAATACTTGTATTTTTCAGTTTTTTAGGTTGGTCTTCTTCTGAATGAACTTGGTTTGCAGAAATAATAGTTTCATCGGTAGTACCTACTTCAGTGCTACGACTAGAATTCTCTTCAATGTCATTCGGGTTATTTTGTTGGTTCGTTGAATCCATTTTTAATTCTCACTTAATGACTTAAAATGCGTCTTCGAGGTAAACAGTTTTAGGTGTACCGCCAGTCGTTGAAAATGTGATGTACTTCAGATCTTCAGAATCTTCATAACGGAAGATCTTCATACCGTTGTTAGCGCGGAAAGAACTCAAAAAGGCTGGTTGAATAACACCAAAGTTACTACGCACATATATATAGCCACCAAACTTCCAAGCACGGACATTAGGACTATCGGTTCGCATTTCAACAGCACCCTCAGGCGCTAAGCCATCCATAAATTGCAAACTCACACCATCTGGAATAATCGATGTTTGATTGCCTGTTGAATACATAGCTTTGGCTGTTGGGCTTCGACCAGGTATACGTGCGTCTACACGAACATCTAAATCACGTTGGCCAGTAGCTAACATCAAAATTACTGGAGCACCCAATCCCTTTAATGTGACCGTTACGTTTCCGAAAGCAGCTGGATCTAATGGTTCGATTGAAAGGATGTTAGTTTCAGGGATTTCGTCTGGCTCTTTTTCGTTTTGCTCACCTAAGCCATCTGAGAAACGTCCACGGTCCAAAGAAATCTTTTCAATGTTCCATGGATTTCCTGAAGAATCGGTAAAGACAATAGTAGATAGCATGCCAGCGCTTAAACGAATTACTGGCGGTTCCTCACCAGGGTTTAATGAAATACCCAAACTACGGGTTTTCGCTTGTGGCGTATTTACATAAGGACTAGAAAGGCTTCGTTTTTGTTGCAACAAAAGTCCTTTAACTATTTTTGTTTGCTCAGGTGTGAACTGCAAACCAACAAGATTGTGAACCTGTCTGTCAATTTCCGATGCTGTATCAACTACCTCAGGTGCAACCAAAGGAGATTGAGCATCCGCAAAAGTATTCGGAGGCATATCAGCAGCATTAACTATTGTAGTTAATGCAGTAGAAGCAAAAAGAGCCAAAGATAATTTTTTCAATTTCATAAGTATCATCCAATTAACGCGCTGGAGTTAACGTAATTGTCTTAACAGCAATACCGTTGTAGTTCAGATAAGAACGTGGATGCTCAACAATAGTAACTGTCGCAATGAAGCGGTGAGTCTCTTTAGGTTGTTTGTCACCTAAGAAGAATTGAGTAGTGATAGGAACACGAACAGTCCAACTAGGTTCTGCAGCATGTAAATCACGGTTTTCGATTTGTGGAACATCAGTAGCAGTAGTTCGCATCGTTAGGTTGTTTTGTACGATTGTGCCAACTGTTTGTGATTGAGCGATTTGCTTCATCAATGAATCTTTACCGCCCTCAGTGAAATACATTGAACCAGCATTGTTAATAACGTCACGCCAGTTCAAGAAATCAAAGTTGTAGACAGAAAGAATTGCACTCTTACCGAATTCAGAAATAACAACGTCAGTAACGCGAGGGTTTTTTGATGCTTCGATTGGACAGATAACCGAGTTATCTACTGTTTGAACAGCTTTGACTTTTGGGTATGCATTAAAGGCAGCAAAAATAATCATCGCAAGAACAGCACTCACGATAAAAGCGAAAAACACGAAAACAAGCCATCGTCTTAACTTTGCAATCTCCTTATCTTTTTCATCCACCTGTTTTCTGAGCCAAAGACTAGGATCACAAGAACCTATTTCAGCGTTTTCATTAGATTTGTCTTTAGACACAACAGCACTCCTATTTCGCTGGCTGATATATAACAGATGGAATTGGACGATCTGATTTAGAGCTAAGCACACACTTAACTGGTGTGCCGTCATCAAAAACCAAAGATTCAAAATCTGTTGTGGTGAGTTTAAAAGCTACAAAACTAAGCGTTGTTAAAACGGTTAAAATGCACAATGAGGCAAACGTACTAACCAACACTCTTAAAAGCCTTGCGTATTTTCTTTTACCTATTATTGATACTTCAGCGTAAGGAGAACCCCATGTTGAAGTAGTCAAATTAGTTTTAGAGTTATCCATTTAGTCAATCACTAAACCCGACTTTAATTCGTCCTTATAATAGTCGGTATTAAACTCATTTGCTATATTAAGATCAAAATAATAAAAGGTATCTAGGTTATTAGCTAAAAGTGTTTTAACAAATTCATGGCTACCATTAACGTTTTCAATAGAATCTAAAGTAGGCTTTATACTAAAACCACTATGGCCTCTCCACTTTCGCCCATAAAAGTTAGAAGCAGTATCTTTACCAGCATGTCCAAAAGCACCAGCTATCACAAACTTATCAATACCCTTTACCTTAGCATTTGCAATACATTGATGCCTTGTACTGTATAAAGTAGGTCGTTGATCTTCATTAGTTAAAACCTTGCCTCTAAGCTTAAAGTAATTGATATAACTTAAACGTAAACGCTCTTGCAGTATTTTAATAAAAGTCTGTTTTTCATCCCATCCAAAGGTATAGCCACTACTTTTATTTAAACTAGATACCTTTCTCACATACCTATTTAGCAAGTTCCAATAAAGGTATATCTTTTCTTGATCTTCATGTTTAAGGTCATCAAGTATTAAATACCTTTTAAGTCCATTAGCCCGACCATGTGTAGCCTTGCCATTTTCCACAATCATGATCAGTTTTGGTCCTTTTACTGCACAACAGAATGAAACGGAAAACCACTCAACAGGACGCAATCCAACAACAAGATTGGCATCAACAAAAGCAACCATCATCCGATCAAACTCACTAACCCTGGTGTTACTCTCGTTCTTATGCTCGAATTCTCTTATCAAGTAGTTGTAAAACGTGCGTTCAAAGTACTTTGTTTTCAGCTCAGAAGTACGCTTAGGTTTGTCCTTATTAGCTGTATATTTTGTGTTAATGATTCTTAAATATAATTCTTCTAAAAAATATTCATCAAAACCAGCATCTATATCTTCATCATTAATAGAGCCATTATTTAGCTCATTAAGCTTTAGACCGATTCCATACACTAAATATGCACGATATGTTCTAAATGTAGATTCCGCGTAATAACCATTTTCAGATTTAGTTTTAAATTCAGAATATATGTTTTCATACAACATTTTTAAATCTAGCTCTGAACTATCTAAATGTTTATCAATTTTTTGCTTAAGCTCAATATCATATTTGGTCTTAGTAGAATACGGAAAATCCTCTATACGACTTGTGTATTCTTTTAATGTCTTTGGATAGCTATTAGGATTCTCAAAACTGCTCACCACTACCACCCTTTATCCACATGCAAAACATGAGCACATACTACAACGTTAAACACCTTTCTAAAAGTACTCGTTAAAACGTTTTTCACTTTAAGCAAAATGTTTTTCACTTTTAAGCCCAATAAATGCGAATGTCTTTTTTGACTCCTCTCTTGTTAGTACAGTGGAAAAATCAAAAAAATGAAGTTGATAAATCATAAAAACACAGTGGACCTTTTTTACAGTGAAGTGCTTGATATGCATAGTTTCAATAGTCTTTTGCCAGTTGCGATGCCTTAAATTTTTAGGGAAAAATACGACTCTAAGCCTATCATTATTGCAGTTTAATTGGTGTTTAAGGTGTCAAATCTTTATATTTAAGATGCACAGCACTAAACCATAAGGTAGGTTTTTAAAAGTAGCAGCTTTAATGTCTTTAAACTTTTAAATTAGGAATGGTATATACCAAGATGCATTTTTTCTTCAAACAGTTTTTATCAATTTATTTAATATTAAAGAAGCTGGCTTATAAATAAATTACATTATCACCAATAATATTTTTAATATTAATTAAAAAAAGCATATTAACATCTTTATTAATATACTTCTATACTGTAAAATATAAATTACAGTATTAACAATATTTTAATTAAAAAAAGAATAAATGTACTTTGTTATTTTCTGTATAAATTATATTCTAAAAAAAGAACAAAAAAGAATAGAAAAGATAATAAAAAGAAAGAATAAGACTATAAAGGAATATAAAAGACGTCCAGCAAACTATAAGAGCTCATTTACTCTCTATAATTGATTGAAAAAAGTACGTTGTATTTCCATTTCAGATAGGTACTACTAAAAAAAAGCATTGTTTTGGACAGACAATGCACTTAAAAAGAGTATTTTTTACAGATTTGTCTTGTTTAGGCCAGGTACGACTGCCTGAAGAACGCCCTTAGATAAGCGTTAAAGCTTATAAATTAGGTTTAAGCGAGTGCCTAAAAGTCGGCTTTATACCTTTTAAGGGATTTTTTATAATTAATAAAGTGCATTTTAATAGTTTTTAGACTAAAATCATTTTGTCTTTATACCCACTTAATCCGGAGTAAAAATGAAGCACAATAAAAAGCTTTTAAGCGTTCTTGCAATTGGTTTAATGATGTCTGGGTGTGCTAGTCGTGATGTAACGCAATTAAACGTAGCAAGCCCTTTATCTATTATATCTGAAGCATCTCAAGAGGCTTTAATTGCACAACAGAACTTAAAGAACTCTTCTGCAATTCAAATGCAAACTGTTCAGAAGAAACAAGGTAGCATCAACCATGACCTTTTAAATATCGACTACATAGGCGATCCAATACCTTTAATTAAAAGTATTTCTAGCCAATACGGATACCGTTTTGTAGAAGCTGGTCCTACTCATGAGCTTCCAATTGTTAATTTTAATAAAAAGCGTCTTACTGGTGTAGAAGCTTTACGCGATGTTTCTGCATATTTAAATACTGCTTCGATAACTCTAGATCATCAAAATAAAAGTATTTTATTGACTTATAACTAATACCCTTTAAATCCTTTTATACATATCTGGAGTTTTTATGGACTACTCTAATAATGCTTCATTACAAGAGCTACTAAACCCATCTAACCAGTCTTCTTTAGAAGTTCATGTTAGTAATGTTGAACAGCAAGCTCGTTATGAAGCCATGCTTGAATTAGTTAAGCAAAAAGGTATTAAGTTAGGGATCAATACTTATTTAAGCAACGCTCGTGAGGTCATCAAAAGCCAAGAGCGTAACCTTGATACAATCTTTAACTTTAAACCTTACATGATCAAAGATGTTGTTGTTCCCCCGGTTATTATTGAATCAAAAGATGTAACTGAGACACCTAATGCCATGTCGTACAAGACGACTAAGCAGACTTATAAAATCTTGAAACAAGCTCGTTTCAGTACTCGTGCACCTGATTGGCGTCAGTACCTTGTTTTCCCTACACTTGATAGCAATGTTGATTACGTGACTTTCATTCCGAAAGAAATGTTACCAGCTAACGAACAAGAACGAAAAATATGGAAAGAGACTGCTGCTAAGTCTTATGAAATGGGTTTAGTTGAGGGCCGAAATATTGTTGAAGATGCAGTAGATCGTCTTAAACGAGATTATTTGGGGATGGTTACTTTCCATAAGTTTGTTTTAGAGGGCAAGTTATCAATGCCAGCAATTAGCAGTCAATCACTGGCTGTTTCTTCTACACAAGACACTATTGCTCTTGATATGAAATTGCTTCAAATCCAACAATTACCGCAGTTCAATTCAAATATTGAAACTTGGAAACCAATTCTCCAACCTGAACAAATTGCACCTAGCTATCAAATTCCAAAAATTAACCTTGTTAGCGAACCTTAAGTTCGCTAACTCAATTGGAAGTTTTAAATGCAAATGAAGGTTTCGACATTAAAAGCAAAATCTGCATTATTTGATGTTAACAAGATTAAAGGATCTGAAAATAAGATTCTGACAGCTACCAAAGACATTCGCAAAGACTACGATTCTAGCCGTGGTTTTGGTTTGGCTACATTAACAGCCATAACGACATACAAAGATCCGAAACAAGGGTTTAAAAGTCGCGATGAATTTGAAAGTCTTCTATATGAAGCATTAGCTCATGGTGCTTCAGATATTTTCATTAGTCCAGATCGCCCCATCACAATGATGAAAGACTTGGAGTTATATTCGTTAACACACCGTATTATCAATCGTGATGAAGCTCTACACATCCTAAGAACGATTGCTGATGAAAATGCCTACTTAGTCCTTATTAATAATAAGTTTATTAATAAGGCATATCGTATTCTGCAGAAAGACGCTTCAGGTAAGGAAACTCGTTATAACTTTCGTGTGAACGTATCTCGAACTTCGTATCGTGGATCTGGAGATTCTTTTCAGATAACGTTACGTACAATTTCTGGCATTCCCCCTCACTTTTCAAAAGTGGGTTTAGATGAAGATTTCATTAAAAGATCGCTACCTCACAATGGTTGCTACATCATTGGCGGAATCACTGGTTCTGGTAAAAGTACAACACTAGCTTCAAATATTCGCTATGTGTTGGAAAATAATACTCATATTCGTGGAAATATTTTGACTCACAACGAGCCTATCGAATACGAGTATGACGCAATTGAAAGCACACACAGTATTGTTAGTCAAAGCGAAATCCCCAATAACTTCGAGACTTTTGCGGATGCAAATAGAGAGGCGATGCGTAGACGTCCTGCTGCAGTTGAAATCGGTGAATTGCGAGATAAAGAAACAATTTCTGCAGCTCTAGAACTTTCTTTAACTGGCCACCCTGTTTTTGCAACGGTTCACGCAACCACCGTAGACAAAATTATTCCACGTATGTTGAAGCGCTTTAAGCATGAAGAACATCTTCAGGCTGCAGCTGACATTATTGGTTCAGTTTATACATTGATTGCTCAACGTCTTGTTAAAGATGTGAACGGCAAGGTATTTGCTGTAAGGGAACACTTAATTTTATCACCTCAACTGAAAGAAGAATTGCTTTTAATTGATGATATTCATGCTCAACAGAAGTTTATTCGAGAGTTAATGATTAATTCTGATGGTTCAGATCCAAACATCAGTAAGAGTTTCAGGAAACAAGCTGACGATCTACTCAAAGCTGGTCGTTTGCATGAAGACTACTATTACAAACTGATTTATTAAGAGGCGAATATGGATGATCAATATGCACACTGGTCGCAATTTAGATTAAATCTAATCCTATGGGGCGGTTTAAACGGATATTTGTTTATACCTTTTCTAGCTGTTGTTATTAAGTTTTCCTTGTTCAAACTTATGCTTTTCATCGGCTTGATAGTAGCAACATTGGTTATTGAAAAAGTATTTAAATACAAATACAGCTATATCCCCTCTGCTCTTAGACGCTTAGTTTTTGGGGGCAATAAATACACTAGACGCGGTAGAAGACGTTACTCGTTGTAAATCTTGAAAAATTGAAAGGTAAACTTATGAAAAATACTCAAAATGAAAAACCAGCGATTGAAGAACGTTATATTGTTCTAGGTATTGATGATGGACATGGCGGTACAAAGCTTTATGCTGGTCTAGATCAAGATGGAAATGAAATCAAACTGACTATTCCTAGTATTGCTTATTCAGGAAAAGTCCTCACTGGCGAAGAGGATTCTACTGACTATTATGTGGTTAAAGTAAATGAAAACTTTTATACAGTTGGTAAGAAGATCAATAGTAGTGTTCCTCTGGATACCAGAACAGACGAATACCCGACATCTGAATATAACAAGGCACTAATACACCAGGCAATTAAGGCCTATATTGACCATATCGGAACATATGATGGTAGAGCGTTTGCAATCGCTACTTCACTTCCTGTTAGTCGCTATTACACACCTGAAAAAACCAAAAACATGCCACTTATTGATATGAAAACTAATTTTCTACTCAATGGTGATGTTTGCTTCAACTTAAAAGATCATAAAGCTGGTAAACCGCTTAATATCATTAAAAGACATATTGTTAAATGTGAAGCTCAAACAGCTTATTTTAATGAGATTATTGATGTACACGGAAACGGTTCAGAAGATAGTGATCTTTTAATAAGTTCTGAATGTGCTGTAATCGATATTGGCGGTAAAACCACTGATATTGTAGTCACATTAGATGGAGGAAACATGCTTGATGGCCATCGTTCTACATCACGTAACCTTGGTATTCTTACCATCTATGAACGAATCACTAGCTTAATTCTTGAATCTGGCTATAAAACAGTTAACGCTAACTGGCTAGATTTCGCACTAAAATCTGGAACTTATGGTATAGGATCTCAAGCCAAAGATATTACAGGTTTAATTCAGCAAGCTAAAAACGAATTCATGATCGAATTAAATAACTTTATCTCTAAACAGATCGGTGGAGGCGATGATTTAGCATTAGTATTATTTTGTGGAGGCGGTGCAGCTTTTCTTGAAAAAGAGATTAAAGAAAAGTACGACTTACCGAACGTAAGAATCGCTGAATCACCAGAGTACGCCAATGCTAAAGGTTTATATAAGTTAGCTAAATACATGTATAAAATGTACGCAGAAATCAAATGACAGATTCAAACTACATACAACTATCCTATCAATTAATTCACTTAACAAGAGAAGATCTTGATGTGATTAGTAATGTTAATAGAAATCTACCAGGTCTAGACTTAAACGCTTTTAGTTTAAGTCTGCTGTATTTAGGATTTATCTTTTGTACTGACAAGCAGAAGATTTTTCTAAATGCGCCAGTGCAAAATGAAATAGACGAGACGTTTGCACAGCCTGTACGAATGAAAATAGATAAAAATGCAAATCAAAAACTATTTAATTCAATTAAAAAACATCCTCAAGGAAAGCTTCGTAGAAATTACATAACTGCTGTTTTACATGCTGGTATAGCGGTTCTAATTGAGCTTTCATACCTTTATAAGTTGTATGAAGTTAATGAGGATATGGCAAGCCTATATTCTGTCAATTCTTTCCTATTAAGGTTTGGCTTAAGTACTTGTGTTGAAACATACACCAAGTTTAATACTGCTTACTATGTGTACGATATTGAATATCTTGAAAAAAAGTATCTTGATCATATATCCATACAAATACCAGAAAGTAGTAAGGAGCAAATTGAACAATCACCTAAAAAGCCCGTAACTAATTCTATCAAGAGCAAGGAGGTTCCTGTTCAAAAAGCAGTTAAGATAAAGGAAGCTAAACATACTGAACATAAAAACATTCAGGACCACTCCCCTACCGTTGAAACATCTCAAAATACCGAAACGTCCGAAATTAACAATGCTAAACCAAGTCAAAACGTATCTGAATCAAAACCAGTAACCAATCCAAGTAGTTCGGATTGGCTTAACCAGACTTTTAATCCAGATCTATTATAAAAAAAACCGGCAATGCCGGTTTTTTTCATTCAAAGTTTTGAAACTTCAATCATTCAAGCTCTTAAAAAACTCTTCAATTTTTCTAGCTTTCTCTTCTGTAATATCTGCATCCAAGGCTACTCGCAACTTAAGTACACTCTTACCTTTGGTACCACATTCAGAACTCATAGAACCAAATTTAACGCCCTTATCTGTCTTAAAATCGAATTTAATCTTACTCGGTTGTTCTTCAGTAGTAGCTTCTTCAGTTTTTTCAGGCTTAGTCGCCTTATTTGCTTTTTCTTCTTCACTCAAAATAGCTATAAATCCTTTATGACGCTTGCCCGTGGATTTAAATTCTTCAACGTATTTATCCCATTCTGGTCTTAACAAGTCGAAAATTGCTTTTTCAGTTTTAGTTTCTAAAGCTTTATTTATTGCGGTATTCACTTCTTGAGCAATATATCCAGAAATTAGCTCAGGATCTTCGTTCAAAGAGTCCAAAATGAACTCAGGTAAGTCTAGAATATATTTGAGACGGAAATACTTCGACTTATCAATCGCAAATTTTTCAGTAACAAATTCATAACTTTCAAAAGGATAACCAAACTCTTCACATAATTGCTTGATTTTTAATATGCTTTCAAAATCTGAAAGATTTTGTCTAGCAGTATTATCCAATAAAGCTGTTATAGCAGCTTTATCATCATTCATAGATGTTTTAACTAAAGCAGTAATTCTCTTGAGCTTTAAAATCTCTTTAATTGCTCTAAAACGTCTCTCACCAGCAATTAACTCGTAACGATTACCCTTCTGTCGAACTGTAATCGGGTTAATTTGTCCATTAGTTTCTATATCAGCAGCCAAAATTGGCAACTTCTCATATACACGTTTATTCATGATACGTGGTTGATAAGGTGATGGATCAATTAAATCAATGTCGATTGATTCTAAATGAGATCCGCTAACAATATTTTTTGTTTCTCGCTTAGCTAGTGGGTTAAGACTCCCCTCTTCTATGGTTGGAGTCGCTGTATTTTCTTTTACATCAGTAACTTGAGCATCACTCCCTGTTGCATTAGCAACAGATGTTTTTTTCATGCTTTTTACTTTATCTTTAAAGTTCATATCAGCACCTTATAATTTTTTGTATTCAGAAACCATTAGATCTACAAGTTGATTAATTGCTTGTTTTGCTGGTGTTTCTTTTCCAGCATCCAGATCAAATACGGAACACTTAACATATGATGCTTGACTAAAAACCGTAGCATTTGGAATACAGATTAATTCCTTATTTACCAGTTTTTCTTGCAATTTTGGTTGAGCATATTCATTGCGAATATCTTCAGCCAAGGTAAGATCCACTGTATTACGCTTGTTATAAAAGTTTAGTACTGGCGATAGAATTTTTAAATCTGGATTGCTTGTCTCTAAGTCATCCATAGAGTTAAGTATATCTTCCAAACCCTGAATACTGTATTCACCCTGTAATGGAATTAATAAACTGTTTGATGCTAACAAAGCATTAAAAGTTAGAGTTTCCATTCGCGGTGGACAATCTAACAAAATAAAGTCGAAATCCCCTTTTATCTTTCTTAATACACTTCTAATAATTTCATTAGGAACTGGACTAGAACGCTGAATATTGATTTCAACATCACGAATGTTATTAGCACAAGCAATCAAAGACACATTTTCAAAGTTGGTTTTATCTGGACCTTGTATAACATCGTGAATGTTAATTGTTTTATAGTTTTCAAAAATATCTTTTAGAGTGCCATCTATATCGTTAATATCTGGAACATTTGAAATATGTTTTGTTGCATTACGTTGGCTATCTAAGTCGATTACTAAAACCGTATAACCTAATTTTCCAAGCTTAGCAGCACAATTCACCGTAGATGTTGTTTTGCCCACACCACCTTTAAAGTGGATGCTTGTACAAATATAAGTTTTTCCTGAGTTCTTTTCCATTTTTCAATCACCTTTCAAGTAAAGTCAAACAATACAATATTTGAAAAATATTTAAAATACTTTTTCACTTTATTTTTAATATATTTCAACTTTTTCAATCTATATGCCTAACATGTGTCCATATCTTATGTGTTTTTCATTATCAGACTGATAACAGCTTTAGATTCCTTGGCGTGGATTTTTTCATTATCAGACTGATAACAGCTTTAGATCCCTTGGCGTGGTTTTTTACATTATCAGACTGATAACAGCTTTAGATTTTTAATCGTGGATTTTTTCATTATCAGACTGATAACAGCTTTAGATTTTTAAT
>NZ_RAXT01000032.1 GCF_003611475.1 Acinetobacter rongchengensis
TGAATGTTGACTATAAGTAAATAATATGACTCTAAAAATTATAATATTATAAATCAATTATTTAAATTAATATTATTAACCATAAGCCCTTGACCTTGTGCTTCAGCAATTAAACGTTCTGCTGATTCACGATTTTTTCTTAGACCAGGCATACGAAATTCAGTATGACCATAGTCATGAATTCTTGTCCAACGTCCACCCCAGGTTAGACCAACTGATTCAGCAACAACGCCATAAAGTTGATAGCCTTTCCAAGCCCATGGGTCTCGTTCAGAAATGACAACCTTTCCATCTCTTTTAAAAGCAACATCAGCAGCTAAACCAAACTGATGATAACTTTGGTAGGCCTTAGCCAAGGTAGTAGCTGTATTACCAGATAATCGTGTTTGACGTTCAGGGCTACGATAACCTTCTAAAAGTATCATTTCATAACCGTGTCGTTCTTTCATGATTTTAAAAACCATAAGTAAACGTTGTTTATAACTCGGATGCATTTTGTCCCATTTACGATCAATCATCACTGTATCAAAACTACTCCGTTGATCTCCAAATTCTTCATGGTCAATACTTGATGGACTAATCGTTGGAAATTGATGATTTTGATTGGAACCTTCTCTTTCCAATATTTGAGCTTGAACAATTGCAGCATCAATTAAGCTGTCTTCTACTGCAGGTGGTGGGCTCAAAACTTCACCATTGAGTAAAGAATATATTTGCGGATCAGTCTTTCTTAAATATTCTGCTTCAATCTGAGTAGGGTCGACTGGACGTGTAATAGCAAAAACTAAAATACTTGAAAGTAAAAAAAAACCTGCAATTAAAATCCACCATTGTTGTAAATGCCAATGGGTTTGAGTTTGTTTTGCTGAAGCTGCTTGATTCATTTGTTCGGCAAAATTTCGTGCGGAAACCAATTTCTTTTTACTTTGGGGAAGGAGTGATTTAGAGTAATTTAAAGCTTTATTTCTAAGTTCATAAGACATTAAAAAAGCTAAACAAAATGCCAAAAAAGTAAAGCATAAAATGATTAAAAAAATCATGGCTTATTTTCTATTGGTCGACGATCAATTGAAACTTTAACAGAACCAATGGGACCTACATCTTCAATCTCTTTGCTGGTAGTAGTGGTTTGCTTTTCTTCAGCTTTTGTAGGCACTGTCTTTATTTTTGCTTCAATAGCCTTTTCTTTTGCAATTGATTTAATAACAGGAGGCTGAGTTTTTGTATTTTTCTTTTCAGATACATCCATTTGCTCGAAAGGTGATGTTGTGTTTAAGCTATGATTAGCTTGGTTTTTATTTTCATGTTTAAAAAGGTTTTTTAGATCCTTTTCATTAACATGCTGCCTATACGTAATCGAATCATCATCTTCGTGGCTTGGCTCAGAAGGAAAACTATTTACTTTTTCTGAGTCATTTTGATGAAGAATTTCGGATGAATTTTCCTCAACTTTGATTGTTTGATTGGTGTTAAAGAATATTAAGAAGAAAATAGAAGAAACAATGAAACCAATAAATAAACCGAGCAAAAAAACAATTGATTTACTTAGAGGTTTTTTAGCTGATTTATTTTGTAATATACGGATCGAGTTCTGTTTTTCTTGAGTCATAATTTTACCTGATTAAGGCAAGTGAATTGTAATATGAGCCTGCTCGGCTGGGGTAGTAATGACATTATTAAATTTTGCCAAAGATGAGTTTTGATTTTTATCCAATAATATTTTTAAACCTGAAAATGTAAGTAAGGCGAAAAGTAATAAGAAAAATAAAATCCAACTAAAAGGCAGTTCTTTGTGAATGATATTCTTAATTTGGTCAGGTAAAGCCGAAAAGGGAGAAAATGCAGTTTTCTTTCCTTTGAGAAAATCAATTTCATCGCCAATACGTGCAACGAGATGATTTAAACTTTCAAGCGATTCAATGCGATATTTACCTTGAAACCCAAGTAATAAGCAGTAATGATAAACTTCTAAAGAAGCCAATCGTTCTTTTCCACGACTACGTATTTTTTCTAAAAACTCAAAAAATCGATAGCCTGCTAATTGTGAACCAAAGATACTTAATTGTAATGGGCTAATTAACCACTGATTTTGAAGGTTAAAAAAAGAAGAGTCTTGCTGTGTAACAATTGTTTCATCGAGTAAAGCACAATATGCATATTTTGCATCATGTATATCTTCGGCAGAAAACTGAAGCTTTTTGGCTTGATTCTCAAAGCGATTGAGCAAATCTAAAATTTTTTCTTTAAAGTTTTCAGCATTATCTGGAACATATTGGTTTTTTAATAAGAAAACGATATAAAAGCCGTCATGTAAAAGATCCACTAAATTAGTCGTCTGATTAACTTTCGACTGTTGTGGTAAAGAACCTATTCCAATTTGTCCATCATCAAACAGTGATGGGGCGATATTATTTTGACTCATTTCTTATTCTCTAATTTATCCGTTCATTACAGCAATTAGTTCGATACTGATATCTTGGAAACCAGCGGGAATATAAATACAAATTGTTTCTGAATCGAGCATACGTTGGTACATTTCGTGGTGGGGTTCTATTTCAAAATAACTTACCCCTGAACGTACAGGAATTGCAGTTGGAATTTGCACCAAATGATGAATTGGAATGGCCGGTAAAGCAGCGACAACGCGTTGTTCTACATCCACCGTATTTCCAACTTTAAAACGAAGCGGAACAATTTGAATGAGCTCGTGTGTTTGCATCATGCTACTTGAAACAGCAATATACAGACGAGTTTCCTTGGTAATTTTGTCTGTTTCCAAACTTCCAACCCAATAGGATGGACGAATTTCTTTCAGTGTAATACTGATATAACGACTGGAAATTATCGTGTCTAATAATTCTCTTAGTATTTTATCTAGCTGGCTAAAACTATTTTGAAGATTATGATGCTGATATTGCGGTAAATTTTCTACATCATAAGCGGTTGAAAACGTCAGCAAAGAGCCTGTTAAACGTAATAATTCAAAAAACAATTTTTCTGGATGAATTTGAGGATTCTGTAATAAGTGATTCAATGTCGCATGAGCTGTATTTAATGCATTGACTAACCAAAAAGATACAATATCACCAGAACGGAATTCGATAAGTTTTTGCTCATTTTCACGATTATTTGATTGAATGGTCTGAATTTTCGCTCGAATAACGTTCAATGTTCGTTTGAGATTGGCAAGCAATGTTTCATTGGATTGAATATGCAGGATCGGTGGAATAAATTTTGAATCAATTTCAAAGTGACCAGAACTTAGTCGTCTAATCTTACCAATGTTTAAATATAAAAAACCATTTAAATCCTGATTAGGCTCAGTTTGAGTATCAAACAGCTTAAACTCGGTACAACGCTTTAGCAGTGTAATTTCTGTTGGCGTCGCATCTGTATAGAGGTCATGTATTTCGTTAAGATAAGAATGATAGCGAGTCGGTTGCTTAACCTGATCATCTGAAATATTTTTTCGGTTGGGTTGCAAAATAGGTAATGCTAAGTAAATGAGCATTTCACCCCGTAAATTTAATTCATCCAATAAAATGGGATTGGGAAGTAAATCTTTTGCTGGAGCTTGGTAGATTTCACCATCTTGCCAAATCATATCAATTTGTTCTAATGCCAAAATATGTGTGCTCAGCTGCGTTTCATCGAAGCGTATACTTTTAATACCGTATGGATAAGGAACAGTTGAACGAATTGTATGATTTAATCGTTGTTCTTGATAAGTATCTTGTAGTTGGAAGTGTTGCGGTCTTAAAAATAAGCCTTCACCCCAAAGTACTTTTTCTGCTTTAAACATTAATGGTTACCATTCTGAAGATTCATTACTTTGATTTGACCCCAATAATTCTTGAATAGATTCAAGGGGATTTTCATTTTTAATCACTTGAGCAAGCCATTCATGTAACGGCATCTGACTCCATTTAATCGTTTTCTGTAGCATATAACTTACGGGGCTATGTGGCTCATTGGTTTGAAAATAGTCAGCGATGTCTTGTAAAACTTGCATCGCTTGTTCACGATTTTGCAAATGGTTTTGCTGTTGCGGTTGAAAAGATGTTGTTGGAGTAATATTCGATGGATTTGTACTTGGAACGATAGGGGGAGACGGTGGAGTAGTTATTTGTGTATTTGAGACACTCAAATTTGTACTAAATGAATCTGCTTTATAAATTTTTTTAAGATTTATTTGAATATCTTCAAGTTGGGAATCTATGGCTGCGAAGCTAGGTGCTTCAAGTTCCATCAGTGAGTCTAGAACTTGCTTGATAATATTCCATTGCTCCAGTATGTCTTTAAAATACTGGAAATTTTGATACTGAAAATCCCGAGATGTATTGAATAAAGCTTGATTGAATTGCTCTAATTCTAAAGAGGCTTCAACGCTTTCATTATCCTCGGCTTGTTTACGTCGGTTGTTTTGTATATGTAAAAGTTTTTCATACTGAGCTAAAGAATAAAAAGGTTGAATATTAATTAAAGGGACACTTTTGATCAGCTTTGGAAGTTGTGAGGTAAAACCTTGTAATAAACCTAAACGTTGGTCGAGGTCATCATCTTCAATTTCAGGATGAATTTTTAACCAAAATTGTTCTAACATTTTATGGCATAATTCAAGCCCTTTTAATAAACCTTCGAAGCCATAAACATTAGACCAAGCTTCAGTTAACCATGTTAATAACCGAATATCTTTAGTTTTCTTCATGAGTAATTGTACTGATTCTTCAGCAATAAACGACCAATCAGCTTGTTTATGCTCAGAAACCCAATCTCCCTGATCTAAGAGAGGATCATCATGAATTCTCGCTTTCTTAATTTCATGAAATTCTGTAGAAAATGATAAATCTTCACCACAAGGAGAGTCTTTTGAAATTGGTTCAAGTAAAGCTTCTAAATTTATATCCATTTTAATACTCATTGAAAATATTTATGCTTCCACAGCTTTTGATTTCTTTGCTGTTTTTTTCTTTATTTGCTTAGGCACTGGATCCAAAAGATAAGTGATTTGATCATCTTTTACATCAATCTGAATAATTTTTGGTAGCTTTTGTTCAGCTAATGCAACCAATATTTCAGTGGCTAGGGCTGGAAGAACAGAGGAATTTAAAATATTGTCAATATTACGTGCACCACTATCAACTTCAATACAACGACTCAATATAAGTTCAATTAAATCATCACCATAAATAACGTCAGTTTCATATTGATGCTTTAATCGGTCGGTGATTTTTCTTAATTTATGGTCAATAATTTGAACCAAAAGATCATCGTGCAAAGGGAAATATGGAACGATTCGCATACGACCAAGAAATGCAGGTTTAAATTGTTTATATAAGCTAGGTTTGAGTTGTTCAATCAGTTGTTCTGCAGTTGGCCATTCATCTACAGGTTGGTTAATACAAGCTTGCATAATGGTTGTGGAACCAGTATTTGAAGTAAGCAAAATGGTTGTATTTTTAAAGTCTATGATGCGTCCTTCGCCATCTTCCAGCATCCCTCTATCAAAAACTTGATAGAATAACTCTTGAACATCACTGTGAGCTTTTTCAATTTCATCCAATAAAACAACACTATATGGATTACGACGAACAGCTTCAGTCAACACACCACCTTGCCCATAGCCGACATATCCTGGAGGTGCTCCTTTAAGGGATGAAACCGTATGTGCCTCTTGGTATTCAGACATATTGATTGTAATTAAATGCGACTCTCCACCATAGAGTTCATTGGCAAGGGCTAGCGCTGTTTCTGTTTTACCGACCCCACTTGGGCCAACTAACATGAATACGCCCTGAGGCTTATTGGGATCTTCTAAACGTGCTTTTGCTGTTTTAATACCTTGAACCAATTGATGTAATGCATAGTCTTGCCCCATTACACGTTGTTCAAGTTTATCTTCTAAACTTAAAACTTGTTTAATTTCATCATGAACCATTTTGCCGACTGGGATACCAGTCCAATCGGAGATAATTTCATTGATAATTTGTGCATTTACTCGTTCAAAAACTAAAGCATCTTGATTTTGAAGTGAAATTAATTGGTCTCGAAGGCTGTGGATTTCTGCTTTTATTGATTGCTCATGGGCATTTTCAAGATTTTCAAGACCTTGGATTTTTTGCACTAAAGCGAGTTCTATTTGCCACTGTTGTTCGGTGTTTTTAATATCTTGATTCAGGGCTTCTAAAGATAAATTTAATTGCTCTAAACGATCTGTATGAATCGGATTGTAACGTTGTTCGTTTTCTAAAATATTGAGTTCTAAAATTAAATTATGTTGCTGCGCTTTGAGTTGATCTAGTTTTACCGGTTGGGCATTCTGCGTGAGCGCGACTCGTGCTGCAGCGGTGTCTAAAACACTAATCGCTTTGTCAGGGAGTTGGCGTCCACTAATATAGCGGTGAGAAGCGTGAACAGCTGTAATAATTGCTTCATCATCGATACGTAAATTGAAATGATTTTCCATGACTGGAATCATGGCACGAAGCATATCAATCGCAACTTTTTCAGTTGGTTCTTCAACTTTGACCACTTGGAAACGACGGCTTAAAGCAGCATCTTTTTCAAAATATTGTTTATATTCAGCCCAAGTCGTTGCTGCGATTGTACGCAATTCGCCACGAGCGAGCGCTGGTTTTAAAAGATTTGCTGCATCATTTTGCCCAGCTTGTCCTCCTGCGCCAATCATAGTATGTGCTTCATCTATAAAGAGAATAATCGGGTGAGCGGATTGCTGTACTTCCTGAATGACCTGTTTTAAACGGTTTTCAAATTCTCCTTTGACGCTCGCTCCAGCTTGCAATAATCCCATATCAAGTGAATGAATTTGCACATTTTTTAAAGCATCAGGAACCTGATTTTGAGAAATTTTTAAAGCTAATCCTTCTACTACAGCTGTCTTTCCGACCCCTGGTTCACCAGTCAAAATAGGATTGTTTTGACGACGGCGCATTAAAATATCGAGCATTAAACGAATCTCATACTCACGACCGATGACAGGATCGATTCCACCATCTAAAGCTTTTTTTGTTAGGTTAATCGTAAATTGATCAAGAGCAGGTGTTTTTTGCACAACAGAAGCTAGACCATCTACAGGATTTAAATTTTGACTTAAATCAGGATCGACATAGCTATCTACAGGTGGAATATTTTCAGAACTTTTACTACAAATATCGAGGAACTTATGTTTCATCGTATCGATAGGAAATAGATCAAATAGATTTGATGCACGGATAGCAATTTGATAAAGATCTGAGGAGATTAATAGAGCAACCAATAAATGACCACTTCGAATGAGCGGAATTTTTTCTGCTGAGGCTAACAACCATGATTGTTCGAGTAATCGGACAATAGATTTTGAAAAAATGGGAGTTCGGGTATTTCCTTTAGGAAGTTGGGAAATACATTCGAGTAAATTTGATAAGAGTGCATCTTTGGAGATATTGTATTTATTAAGTAAAATTTCAATATCATTAATAGGTTGCTGTTCTAACAGTTTGACAAAAAAATGTTCAATCTCAATTTCAAAATTGTGATGGTTTACACACAAATTGGCAGATTGTTCTAAGGCAGTCCGGCAAGGAATGGATAATTTCTTAATTAAAACCTTTAAATCTGTCATCTTTAATCTCACGGTAATATGTGTTTAATCACATATGCTTTAATTTGTATTTAAAATTAATGTATTTAAATCAAATGTTTATTTGTTTTGTTAAAATATATATTAAATATTTTACATAAAAAAAAAGATTTGTGAAGATTGATGTTGTTTAGTTTTGATAAATAAAAAAAATATCTATATAAATTAATGAATTATGGTGGTTTTTAAAAATCCTACTTGACAGTGTTTTGGTTTTTTAGTCTTATTATTAAAATTTTCTAAATTATATAACAGTTAAGATTTTTGAAATTAAACTTAATCTATCAAAAAAGCGTAGCTATATTCAGAAAAGTGAATCAAGAAAATATTGAGGTTGGATTTTGAAAAAGTTAATTTTATGTGGTTTCGTTTTCATGGCATCGGTTACTGGTTTGACCCATGCTGGAGATGAAATAAAGCTTAAAAAATCATGTTTAAAGGACTATCCAGAAGTGGTTGGTGAGTCTAATCCTGAGCTTTTATCCATTTATTCACAGCTATGTGATAAAAAAAATAAAGATAATAAGAACAGTATTCTTATTTTAGCAGCACAGAAATTTCAACAAATGGGTAAAAGTAACAAAGCAATGCAAATTGTGAGTTATTTGGAAACACAGAATATACAAAGTAATGAGCTGACAGATGTGAAGTTTTTGTCTGGTGTTAGTCTGGCTCATGATGCATTGAATAAAATGAGAAATAACGAAATGCGTTATTTGTCAGAGGATGGTACTTATCCTGTTGCAAAGAGCCTTTCGGATGCAATCAAACAAGCAGCTCCATCCAGTGTTTTGGTTGAGAAACAACAAGAAGTGAATACAACGAATGTAAAAACGAGCAAATCAACTCGGCCTGTTCGATCAGCTCGTCCGACAAAAACCGTACGTAAAGCTAAAGTAGCAACACCTACTACAAAATCGACAGCACCGGTTAAGCCTAAACCAACGACGAATTCAGCCAATCAGAATCCGTTTGGAAAATTATAAAGAACTATAAATTCAACTCATATTGGTCAAGGATAAAAAATGTCAAAACGTGAAAGTGTACAAAAGAAATTACAACGAATCAGACCACCGCGGGTTCAACTTACCTATGATGTTGAAATTGGTGATGGTAAAGAAGTCAAAGAATTACCCTTTGTTGTTGGGGTGTTAGGTGATTTTTCTGCCGCATCTGAATTAGAAAAAACCAAGCTTAAAGATAAAAAATTTGTCAATGTGGATCTTGATAACATTGATGAAGTTATGGAGTCTTTATCTCCTCGGGCTGCGTATCAAGTTGAAAATACATTGACTGAAGACGGTGGATATATGTCTGTCGATCTAACTTTCAAAGCAATGGAAGATTTCAGACCTGAACAAGTTGTGCAGCAGGTAGAGCCTTTGAAAAAGCTAGTTGAAGCACGTGGGCGTTTAACCGATTTAAGAAATAAAATTTCAAATAGTGAACGTTTGGAAGATTTGTTAGATGAGGTACTACAAAATACGGATCAAATACGTAAATTAAGTGCTGAGGTGGGGTCTGAAAATGAATAATTTACAAGCCAATGCAACCCCTAATCTTGTTGCTGAAGAAGTGAATCTACTTGATTCAATTGTTGAACGCAGTCGAATAGCAAGAAATGATGAAGAACATGCCCGAGCTAGAAACTTAATTGGCGAATTGGCAAAAGAAGTGATGGCTGGAACAATTACTGTTTCAGAAAATATGTCTTTGTCTATTGATAAGCGGATTGCAGAAATAGATGCTTTGATTTCGACTCAATTGAGTAAAATCATGCATCATGAACAATTTCAAAAAATTGAATCGACTTGGCGTGGCTTACATTATTTTTGTCAGGAGTCTCCATCCAATCCTTTAATTAAAATTCGTATGTTAAATACAACGAAAAAAGAGTTGGTGAAAGATTTCCAAGGAGCGACTGATTTCGATCAAAGCACCTTGTTTAAGAAAATTTATGAAGAAGAGTATGGTTCTTTTGGTGGTGCACCATATGCAACTTTGATTGGTGATTTCGAGTTTGATCGTACACCATCTGATATGTACCTTTTAGAACAAATTTCACATGTTGCAGCTGCTTCACATGCACCTTTTATTTCTGCGGCAAGCAGTAATATGTTGGGACTAGAGTCTTTTACAGATATTGATCGTCCTCGTGATGTTTCTAAAGTATTTGAAACTGCAGAATATGCTCAATGGCGCTCATTCCGTGAAAGTGATGATGCTCGTTATGTGGCTTTGACTATGCCACGTGTATTGGGACGTTTGCCTTATGATCCTAAAGAGGGTTGGTCAACTGAAGGTTTTAACTTTGTCGAAGAAGTTTCGGGTGAAAACCATGATGAATATCTATGGATGAATGCTGCTTATGCCTTTGGAACACGTTTAACCAATGCTTTTGATATGCACGGTTGGTGTGCTGCAATTCGTGGTGTAGAAGGTGGTGGCATGGTTGAAGGTTTACCAGTCCATACATTTAAGACCAATGATGGTGAAGTTGTGTTTAAGTGCCCAACAGAAATTGCCATTACAGATCGTCGTGAAAAAGAGCTTAGTGATTTAGGTTTTATTCCTCTAGTTCATTGTAAAAATACAGATTATGCTGCTTTTTTTGGTGCGCAATCTACGCAAAAACCAAAAAAATATGACAGTGATAGTGCAAATGCAAACTCATCATTGTCAAGTCAGATTCAATATATTATGGCTGTTTCTCGTATCGCTCATTACCTAAAAGCAATGATGCGAGATAAAGTTGGAAGTTTT
This sequence comes from Acinetobacter rongchengensis, assembly GCF_003611475.1. Classification (GTDB taxonomy): domain Bacteria; phylum Pseudomonadota; class Gammaproteobacteria; order Pseudomonadales; family Moraxellaceae; genus Acinetobacter; species Acinetobacter rongchengensis. Next base: position 10,403 of record NZ_RAXT01000032.1, read on the forward strand.
GCTTCAGCTGGGAATGTAGAAGTATTCCTCAATGAGTGGTTATCTCAGTATGTACTACTTGATGATGGCGCTTCTCAAGAAGCTAAAGCACAGTATCCACTTCGTGAAGCTTCTGTCAAAGTTGTAGAAAATCCTGCTGAGCCAGGGCACTACAAGTCTGTGGTTTTTTTAAGACCGCATTTCCAGCTGGATGAGTTGTCGGTTTCATTGCGACTCGTTACTGAGTTGCCTCAGTCCTCAAATTAAAATAGAGAACAGCTAAATAATAACTTTAAAAAAATAGGGTAATTCCAATGAAAGATATATATGTTCACTTCCAAGGTAAATATAAAGTTGATGGTGAGTCTCGCGACTCTGAGCACAAGAATTGGCTAGAAGTTAATTCTTGGTCTCATAACATCCGTCAACCTAAGTCTGCAACTTCTTCAAGTGTTGGTGGTCATACTGCTGAACGTGTTGAGCATTCGGATATGGTTTTTGTTAAAGATTTGGATGCAACGAGTCCAAAACTTTGGGAAGCATGCTCAGCGGGTTATACATTTGATGAAGTACAAATTGATTTTTATCGTGCTAATGGCGATAAACGTATCAAATATTTACAAATCAAGTTGAAGCATGTTTTGGTTTCAAGTGTAACTCCAGTGGTCAATGAAGAAGGTGTACCAACGGAAGCATTTGGTTTGAAATATGCTGCAGTTGAGTGGACTTACAACCAACAAGATATTAATGGTTCTGCTAAAGGTGCCGTTACTAAGAAATGGTCTCTTTCAAATAATACTGCATCTTACGCTGCATAATTATTTGCTGAGATGGATAGAGACGATTACGTCTCTATCCTTTTTAAATAATTAGAACTTAATTTATGAATTTAGATCAACTTTACCCCTATGGATTTCGATCTACACTGTTTGATCGTCTAATTGTTGAAGATGATAAAGGTCTTTCAATTCATGAATTGAGGGAATCAATAGCTCGAGATTTAGAAGACTTACTGAATACACGTATCGCTAAACTTGATTTAGATATTGATGAATATGCTTTGGCAAAACAGTCGATTGTGCAATTCGGAATCATTGATTTTGTTGGTTTATCTACTGCTAATCCGACCGATCGTCAAACTATTTGTCAGTCTATAGAGCAGTCCATCGTTTCACATGAACCACGCTTAAAACAAATAAAAGTTGAGATGCAGTTGGATGAACTCAATGTTGGCTCTTTGTCTTTAAGTATCCAAGCTTTTTTTAACATCCACCCACTTTATGAACCTGTAATTTTTGATGCCTTACTTAAGCCAACGACACAGCAATATGTCATTTCTGCGCGATCTTAAAATAAAGTAGGTGTGCCGTGATAGAAGAACTTTTACCGTATTATGAAAAGCAGTTACAAGAATTTGGACAACAATCACGTGAATTTGCAGATAAATACCCAAAAATTGCACAAAGGCTTTCATTAAATCAAGAACAAATCGATGATCCTCATATCGAACGTTTGATTCAGGCATTCTCATTAATTGCAGCCCGTATCGATAAAAAATTAGTGGATAGCTACGATATTTTTACGCGTTCTTTATTTGAAGTTATGTTTCCTCAATATTTGCGACATTTTCCCGCTTGTTCAGTGGTCAGTTTTGAGGATATTGATAAACAAAAGCAATTGACTGATGCGCATTTGATTCCTAAAGGTACAACTTTAAAGTCTCGAAGTATTAAAGGTGTCCAGTGTGAATTTAATACCAGTGCTGATGTAAAACTTCTACCAATTCAGTTGGAAGGTCTACGTTTTCAGACCAACCCAAGTGCACATATTCATTTGAATCAAAATGCAACTTTAAGTTTAAAATTTGATTTATTTAATTCAGCGCAAAAATGCTTGGAAAACGAGAAATTACCTATTTATTTAGATGCAATCTCAAATTTCCCACTCCAAGTTTTGGACCATATTTTTCATCAAGATACCAGTTTTAGTCTTAGAGTTAAGCAGCAAGTCATTGAAATTGAAAACCCTTTTGAAGTAATGGGCTTTAGTGAGCAAGAAAGTCTTTTGCCTATAGATCAGCATACTCATCATGCTTATCGATTATTGATGGAATTTTTTTGTTTTCCTGAGAAATTTAGCTATCTCAACTTAAATCTAGCTTTTTTAAAATATTTAAAGACCGCAGTTCAGCATTTTGAGATACAGATCCATTTAAAATTAAATTTGAATGATCAAGCTGTGATTCGAAATTATTCAGAATTGAATATTGCGAATTTTAAATTATTCACGAGTCCTGTTGTGAACCTGTTTGAAAAGCAGGCAGAACCTCAAAAAATAAATCATAAAAACTTAGAATATCCATTAATTACCGATGCCCATCATCCTGAGCTTTATCAAGTTTATTCCATACTTAATATGAATTTGATTCGTGAAAAAAGCAATCAAGATCAAGTGGTTTATCCGATTTTGCCATTTTTTGCGATGAGTCACTATCATGGAGATGATGTTCAATTTTTTTATGCTTTAAATCCTACGATTTTAAAAAATCAAGTTGTTGAAACAGGTTATTCGATTATTTCAAAGCATCTTGAGCCACAAAGTATTAAATCGGATTTTGTGAGTTGTAGCCTGCTTTGTTCAAACCGTGATTTGCCGTACGAGTCCTTTGGACAGAATAATAACGTGTTGACTCTGAGTGATAGTGGTGTTGCTCGTCGATTATTGGTTTTGAAAAGACCAACGGCACCTTTTCAATTCCAACAAAATAAAAAAGAACAATGGCGAATAATTTCTCATCTTTCACTCAATACTTTGGCGTTAATGAAAGGCGATGCGGTAAGCCATATTAAGGAGTTATTGGAACTCTATAATTTACCAAAATCAAAGGAAAATCATCTGGTTATTGATGCTATTAAAACGATTGATTTTGAAATCATCCATAAGTTAGTCGAAGCAAAACCTTTTCCGATGTTTGTACGTGGTGTGAAAGTTTCGATGTGTGTTGATGCTCAAATATTTCGTGGCCATAGCTTATATATTTTCAGTGAATTAATTTCTCATATTTTTAACTTAAAAGTACAAATGAATAGCTTTGTCGATGTTTTTGTTAGAGATATCAATAGTAAACAGGAGTTATACCAATGCGTGCAGAACGTTGGTGGCAAGAAGCTTCTGTAATTGATGCGCTGTTTAAAACCCCTACAGCATATGAATTTATTCAAACAACACGCCTTTTTAGGCATGCACCTCAATCAGCAGTTTTAAAAAATTGGTCTGATGATTTTCGTTTTGAAAGTTCTTTAAACTTGAATTTTCCAAAGAATGAAATTGAGTCATTGAATCAAGAAGATGAACGTATTCATTTAACAAATTTAGTGGTAGGGCTAACAGGTATGCAGGGTGTAATGCCCTATATCTATACCAATAAAGTCAAACGCTCTCCTCGTAAGCAACGTGTTGAAATTCAGAAATTTTTAGGCCTATTTAATCATAAATTAACAGCACAATTTGTTGAAGCGAGCTTGAGCTACAATTTGCCAGTACGCTATGAAATTGAAAAAGAAAACGACTATCTTGAAATCTTACATGCATTGAATGGTTATATTCAGGCTCAACATCAACAACATGATTTAGATGATTATTTTGCAGAATTTGCGGGATTGATGCAGGGGCAAAATAATACTGCACATGCACTAAAAACAATGTTGAGTTGTGTATTCAACCAATCTGTTGAAGTAAAAGAATATGTTGTTGAAAAATTTAGTTTGGCAAAGGAACAACAAACGGTTCTAGGTGGAGAGAATGCATCTTTGCTCGGGGTAAATACTTTTTGCGGAGACACGATTCGGCAAATTGATGGGAAAATTGAGATCCAAATAGGTCCACTGAAATACTCACAATATTTAGAGTTTTTACCAAAACAAAGATTGAGCAATAAACTTAAACATATTTTACAGAGTTGGTGTAGTCCGACTTTGCTTATCGATTTGCGTCTAATACTTGCCAAAGAAGACATTCAAGCTTTGCAACTAAGTTCAACAAACCGTATAGGTTTGGCCCGGGGAGCTTTTGTTATGCCTAAATTGCAAATGGATAATGATGAAACTTGTTATGCACTCATTGGAGTGTCATAAATGATCAAAATTATTTTAACCACATTGTTTGGCGTTTTGTTACTTGTGATTACAGGTATCATTTTTTATTGGCGTGATATTAAGCATGATCCGAGCAGGCAAGATTTTTTAATATTTTTTGGGTTAATTCCACTTTCAATTACATTCTTGATTTTAATGCCAATGCTCATCAAAAAATTTTACGAGCGTCATCAAGAGAAGAAAAAGCAAAAGAATGCTGAAGCTGAACAAGCATCAGAAACGCAAATCGCTGCTGAGAAGCAAGAGAGTGATCAGATTGATTGGGTTCAATTACAAGTATTTTCGGTAACCAGCTTAAGTGGAATAGCTGAAAATGAAGCACATATTGAGCTTCTTCAAAATCCTATTAGCCCACAACTTGATCAACAACTTTTTAATCATTTTAACTTACCGACAACTTCTTTTCGTATCGCTGAAATAGATAATGCCGTAAATAATGATGCTGAATTAGCGATATTTTCACCCCGTCGAAAGCGAATCGTTGCGCTGATCCAGCAACAACTTGAGCAAAATATTGATGTTTTATCTCAAATTGCAGCACATTTGAAAAATTCAGCGTTGTTTTATGATGTTAAGTTGGCACACGAATACCGTATGCATCCAGCATGGATGAATCCTAATAGTGAACATCAGGATGAGGAAATCGAACAAAAGGTTGTTGAGTCTGTACCAAGATTAAACCGTTTAAATATCCATATTATTTTAGCCGAAAATTTACTTCATTTTTGGGATGAGGATTCTCCTTCTGCAATGGTGAATGAGTTTTTAACTGGGCTTGGGATTATTCCTCAACATTTAGATACGCAATATCATTATTGGGGGAAGTCAGCGTATAAAGATTGGATTCAGCTCTTAAAACAAATCCAATATTTAGATTCCGAAGTCTCTTTTTTTATCGTTGTAGACTCTGAAATTGATTCAGAAACCATTGCAGATGTTGCATGGGGATTTGAAAAATATATTCCATCTGAATATGCCAGTACGTGCTGTATTACCAGTACAAATGTCGAATTACAGAATTTAGTCGCGATTAAAAATATCCGAATCGCATTAAATGCAGATCAAGCAGTAAAAACATTAAAAGGTTTGAGTTTAGAAAAAGCACCTCAGTTTACCCAAGATGAACCATTTGTCTTGATTTTAGATGATCCAACTGAAGCTAAATTGGCTAAAAAATTAAAGCTAAATTTTGCTGAAAGTATGATTGAAGAACAGCATTACCTTTATAGCGTAAGTTGCTTAGGACAGACACAGACGCTATCCAAAATTTTTGGATTTATGCTGGGTTTGCATTTTAAAGATGAGCTGTACGGCTATGTATATAGTGCTGAACATCAGCAGACCCAAGTGATTGTTGGGACCGAATTTGCATAAAAATATATGCATAGAATTGACATATAAATACAGAAAGAAATAGAGAAAATGATACATACAATTTTAGGTTATGTTTGGCAATATGTAACAAATCCCAAGGCGGTCATTGCGCTTTCAATTCTTGTCGCCTTGATTTCCTCGTATAGCGTTGTTCCTCGCCATATTTTTATCATGATGGTTGCAGCTTATATACTCGGGTTAATCATTTATGCAATTTTTTGGTTTATTCAACGTAGGAAGCATACCAGTCAAGGTGAAGCTTTAGCTGAGGCTATTCAACAAGACAATACTGCTGAATATGGAAAGCAGAAAGACAAAGAAGAATTACAACTGATTAATCAGCAGATGAAAGATTCAATTCAATTGATTCGGAAGTCTAAATTGGGAGATAAAAGGGGCAGTGCGGCGCTGTACGAGTTACCTTGGTATATGGTGATTGGTAATCCTGCTGCAGGGAAAAGTTCGGCCATTTATCACTCAGGTTTGAAATTTCCTTTTGAAGAATCACATCAGAAAATTGTATCTTCTGGACTGAGTGGAACTCGAAATTGTGATTGGTTTTTTTCAACAGAAGGGGTTTTACTGGATACTGCTGGACGATATTCAGTTTATTCAGAAGATCATTCAGAATGGCTCGGTTTTCTAGATATTTTGAAAAAGAATCGTTCAAAAGCACCGATTAATGGCCTGATTGTGATTGTGAGTGTAGCTGAGCTCGTCAGTCAAAGTCCTGAAAAATCAATTAAATTAGCCAAGAGTTTACGTGCACGTATTCAAGACCTAACTGAGCGATTAGAAATTTTTGCACCTGTTTATTTGGTGTTTTCTAAAATGGATTTAATTGCAGGTTTTACTGAGTTTTTTGAGTGCTATGAAGCTGCTGAGTTTGATCAGGTTTGGGGAGCGACGCTACCTTATGATCCTGAATCATCACAAAATGCAGTTGAGCATTTTGAGAAACATTACAGTATTTTATACGATGGCTTAAAAGGGGTAAGTACAACACATTTGAGTCGTCGCCATGCACAGAATATTTCTCCAAGTGTGATGACTTTCCCTTTAGAATTTAAAACATTAAAACCTGTTTTAAAGACATTTATTGGGACTTTATTTGAGGAAAATCCTTATCAATTTAAACCTGTATTCCGTGGTTTTTATTTTACCAGTGCTTTACAAGAAGGTGTCATTGAAAGCCCAATGACGGAACAGATTGTTGAGGATTTCCAACTCGCAAAAATACCGAATAGTGAGCATGGTGTTCCGCAAAACTCGATTTCTCAAAATCATGGTTATTTTTTGAAAGGGTTATTTTCAGAAGTTATTTTAAAAGACAAAAATTTAGTTAAACAACATATTAACCCAACAACCAAACGCAGACGTTATTTAGGTTTTATTGCTGCTTTGTTGGGGGTTTCCATTATTCTTGGGCTGTGGGTTTGGTCTTATCGGAATAATCAACAGCTCATTGCAGATGTTCAGGCCGATTTAAATAAAGTCGTGCAAATGGAACAGGTTTCGGGGCAAGAGCTAGCAACACAGATAGATGCTTTGTTGATTTTGCAACAACGTTTAGAGCAATTGGATGATTTTGATCAGCATCGCCCTTTGAAATTTTCGTTTGGTTTATATCAAGGCAATGAGTTAAGAGAAAAACTAAAAGTTGAATACTTAAAAGGTGTAAAACAAATTGTTTTAATACCAAGTCAGCAAAATATTGCTCAATATTTACAAAGAGTTAAAAGTAATGAGCAAACACTAAAACAAAATCATGTCAATGTAGAAATTAAACAAACATCATCAGCACAAATTGCATCGGAACCTTTAGATACAAACCCACAAGATGCTTACAATGCTTTGAAAGCTTACTTGATGATGAGTAATCCTCAATACATGGACTCAAGTCATTTAAGTGACCAAGTCACACGTTTTTGGCGTTCATGGTTGGATGCCAATCGCGGGCAAATGCCACGTGGAGAAATGATTCAAAAGGCAGAGAAAATCTTGAGCTATTCAATGAGTTTAGCTAATGATAAAACGTTCCCTGTTTTAGAGTCTGATGCGCAGTTAGTTGACCAAACCCGTCAAGTGTTATTGTCTGTGGTTCGTGGTATGCCTGCCCGTGATCGTGTGTATAACGAAATTAAGATGCGTGCTGCGGTAAGATTCCCTGCTGTAACAGTTGTGCAAATAGTAGGGGAGACAAATCGTAGTGTGATGTTGGGTGGTTATGCTTTACCAGGTGTATTCACGCAAAAGGCATGGGATGAATATGTTGATAAAGCGATTGAAGATGCTGCAAATAAACCAACAGATACCAAAGATTGGGTGCTGAATAGTACACAATCGGATGATTTAACCTTCAGTGGAAGTCCAGATCAAATCCGAAAACAATTAACGCAGTTGTATAAGCAAGAATACATTGCTGAATGGAAAAAATTCATCAATGCAACACATTATGCGAAAGGGGCTGATTTTGTTCAGCAAACTAAAATAATGGATGTGTTGGGTGAACCACAAAATTCGCCAATTCGTACTTATATAGATCGTGTTGCGAAAGAAACCAGCTGGGATAATCCTGTTGTACAGGCAGAACTTGCTGCACCACAAACAGGTTTTATTGCTTGGTTTAAACGTAAAGTTTTAGGGCAGGGTAAATCTGAAGATATACAGCGGGCTTCAAATCAGGCTCAAGGCCAGATTTCTCAGCAGTTCCAAATATTCTATCAATTGGTACGTAAACGTGATGACTTACAAAATCAGTCACTTCTGGATGACTATTTTCAAAATATGGCGCAAGTCAGAAGTAAATTAAATGATTTACGCAGTGCAGGTGATTTTGGTCCAAATGCTTTGGCTTTAGCTAAACTTACGATTAACGATCAAACCTCTGTGTTTAATACAACCCAAAAAGTGGTAGATGAAAAGCTCATCGTTGGTTTAAATGAACTTGATCAGCAAATGATCCAAAAGATTTTGGTTAGTCCATTAACACAATCTTTTGATAGTTTATTAACACCTGCTCAGGATGAAATAAATAAGCTGTGGGCTTTGCAGGCATATCAACCCTTTAACCAAACTTTATCGCAAAAAGTACCATTTAATTCCTCAGGTACGATCCAAGCAACCAGTAGCGAAATCAGTCAAATTTTTGGTGACAACGGCAGTATTTCTAAATTTGTAAAAGAGACACTTGATCCATTTGTAATCCGCCGTGGTTATACCTTGTCATCAAAAACTTGGAAAAATATGGGGATCGGTTTAAATCCTGAGTTTGTGACCAATTTTGAACAGTACACAACTCCGATTAATGGGGTAGCCTCAGGCAGTACATCAGGTGCGCCAGCAGCGACAAATCAGTCCAACTTCCAATTTTATCCGATCCCAAACAATAATCTATTGTCATACACCCTTGATATTGATGGGCAGCGCCTTGTTTATGAAAATGGTATTCAGCAATGGGTGAATTTTTTATGGCCAAATCCAAATGCCATTCCTGGAGCAAGAATCACAGCGATTGATTTGGAAGGTCAAACGCATACCATTTTTGAAGAGCCTGGTGAATATGGAATTAATAAACTGATTGATAGAGCACAACGTAAACAGTTGAATGGTAGCTACGAAATGACGTGGGTGAGCCAACAAAATCCATCCATGTTTGTCAAACTACAATTCCGTTTAATTAGCGGAAATGCGTCCAATCCAATCGGATCTAACCGTGGATATGTCGGTTTGAAATTGGTTGAACGTGTCACGAGTCCGAAAGCAGCACTGGTTGTTGCAGCACAACAGGCATCAGCGACATCAAATCCACAGGTGTCTCCTGCATCACCATCAGTAACATCAAATACGGCTCAATTAAAACAACAGACAACAGGACCAACAACGAATTCTACTGCTTCAGTTGTAGGCTCAGCGACTCCCACAACAACACCGATGAGCCCTTCCGCTACATCGACTGGAAGAGGGACAGCACAATGACTAAATGGAACAATTTTGTGCGAGGGATAAACCTATGCAAACGATAAAATCTACACCGCTGTATTATGGAAAATGCCCAGCACGTGGCGATTTTTTAAAGACCAAAGGTCAATATTCCCTGATTCAAGTGATCGACCAATGGATTACAGAAGCTTTGGAAATCGCGATGCGGGATCCAAATTTTAATGAATCTTATCGATCTCTTGCTCCTTTAGATTTCTTTATTGCAAATCCCAAAGAGCAGATGTTTCTTGTTGCAAATATGGTTGCCAGTGAAGACAGTTCTGGACGTCAATTTCCCATGGTATTGAGTCATTTACTTGAAATTGAAAATCCTTATCAAAACTTACTTTACGCTCCCTATAAATATAAACCTGTGTTGATTGATTTATTTCAAAAGAATAGGGTATTTCGCACGATTAATGATCCTGAAACCCTTATTTCCAAATTGGGCGGAATGGACAGTGAAATACAGGTTTTATCTGAAATAAAGGCCCAAGATTTCTTTGAAAATCACACCATGTATTCGTTTGCCCAGATTATGAAAATTACTCCGTATGCGTTAGCACAAAGCATTCTTGCTTTAGGATTGCTACTGCAGCCAGTACTGAAACATGGTACGAGTAAATTATCTAAAGTGCTGATTCTACCGATTAATAATCACAGTTATTGTTATGAAATTTCTGCATTTTGGGTCAATTTAATAGGACGATTTTTAGGGAAAAACAATACAGAGATTTTGATCGGAATATTACACCATGATTCACCCATCTTAATGTTTGGATTTCAAGGTGCAGATATTACGGCATTAAGTGATATTTTCACGCAAAGTATGCAAAATGAACATTGGGTTTCATTGGTGCAGCCACAATGGGTTGATGCTTATTTAGAACAAAATGCAGGTTTAGCGGCATTAGAGCAAGCTTTATGTGAGCGCCAGTTGAGTTTATCTCAAGGCATGAAACTGTTTAGACAAACATTTATAGAAGAATAAAAAGATGAAAATGAGAAAACAAAGGTTAATCAAAAAACTGGTTATTATTTCTAGTTTATTTTGTTCATTCCATATTTATGCTGCCCCAATTGTTGTTGAGGGTGTCGTACCTAATGATATGGCTAAACAAGCAATTTTAGAAAAGCTTCGAGCTGTCTATGGTGCAGACCAAGTGGTTGATAAGATCCAAATTCGCCCTGTATCTGCACCAAATGGTTGGAGTGAATCAGTCACAAGAGTGATCACACCTGATTTGAAGAAGATCAGCCAAGGTAAATTATCTGTACGCGGGACTCAAGTCGATTTAACTGGGACAATGGGAGTACAAGCAGAAATTCAACCCACAACCCTATTATTCCAATCTTTGGTTCAACCGCCTTATCGGTTTAATTCTCAAATTACAATCAATGCAGCTGAACAAACAGTGGTTGATAATGCATTGAAAAACAGGATTATAGAATTTGAGTCAGGCAAAGCTGTACTGACACCAGTGGGTACACAAATTTTAGATGAGATGGTCGTTGCTCTAAATAAAGTACAAAATAAGAATATAAAAATTGTTGGACATACAGATAGTCAAGGTGATCCGCAAAAGAATCAGGCATTGAGCTTACAACGTGCTGAAGCTGTCAAACAATATTTAATTGCCAAAAGTATTGCAGCGACACGGTTAACGACGGAAGGGCTTGGTGCGACAAAGCCCGTAGCAGACAATGCTACAGAAGAAGGCCGTAAAAAGAATCGTCGTATCGAGTTTGATGTTTTATAAATTCGATTTTATTTAATTATCGATAACATGATAAATATAAAGGAAATAAATATGGCTACACCGTATATCACTTTAGGTTCACCAACAACGGGTGGTGGAAAAATAATTTCAGGCGATTCATCATTTATCATAGATGGTAAAGCCATAGCATGTGTTGGAGACAAAGCGACATGTCCAAAACACAAATGTATTGCAACAATTCTTGCTGGTGATAATCATATGATTATTATGGGAAAACCTGCTGCAGTGCATAATTCACCGTTGTCTTGTGGATGTAAATGTATTGGTGATCAACATTTAGTGGTTGGGGATAATTAGAAAAGTTTGAAAACCTATAGATAAAAAGAAACCCCATCATCCTGACGGGGTTTCTTTGTATGGGTTAGTTAGATTTGACTCCTGTCTAATCTCACGCTCCTGATACTCAGACCGATTATTGTTGTTTTTTGTCTGGGAAACGTCCTGTTCCCTATGTGTTTAGAATAAGGAAGTTTTGAAACGTATAAAAGAAGACAAAGTAAATAATCGTTGTAAGCTAGAACGTACAAAGCAGATTGGGAGCTTAAACATTGGCGTATTGAATCAGTTTATTGATGATAGAATTGACCGCTTTATTATCAAACTGATTCCCTTCAAAGATTTCAGCTTTATTACGTTGTCCGATGTCTCGAAGCTCAATTACCGCATTTGAATCAATCATGCCAATCGAGGCGCATACTTGCTTAATTTGATCTATAGAGCGTGAACCATTTGTTCCACCATAACTGACAAAAGCAGCAGGTTTACCTTGCCACTCTTTGAACACATAATCAATTGCATTTTTAAGCACAGGGCTATAACCATGATTATATTCGGGTGTAATAAAGATAAAAGCATCTCCCGATGCGATTTTTTTAGCCCATTCTTGCTGTTTAGGTTGATCGTAAATACCCGTTGCTGGAGGATTTTTTCCTGCAAAGAAAGGTAAGTCCCATTCTTTCAGATCAACAATATCTACATTTAGCGTGCTAAATTCTAATTTTTTAATCTCTCTCAGTAACCAGTCCGCGACTTTAATTGCAACACGACCTTCACGGATACTACCGACAATGATTTGAATATTCATAGTTTATTGCTCAATGATTTTATTTTAATCATTATGAATAAATCATTTCATCGATATCGTAGTGATTTGTATATCTTTTATCTAAAAATAATCAATTTTTTAAGCTTTTGTCCGTATTTTATGGTGTGTCAATAAATCATTTTTGTGGTTGATCCTGATCTTTTTTTCAATTTTAATGGCTAAAAACTGATGTGGTCTGAATATGAAAAACGATCTTGCCCTAATTATGGCTTTACCAAACGAATCAAAAGGCTTATTTGAGCAAGCACAGATTGCTGTTCATTATAGTGGTATTGGCAAAATTAATGCTGCATTTACGGCTTACGATGTTATTCAAAAAACAGGCTGTAAAACGATTTTGAATTTGGGTACGGCAGGGAGTTCCTTTTTTAATGCACATGAGTTAGTTGAAGTGAAAACGTTTGTGCAAAGAGATATGGACGTTTCACCGCTTGGCTTTGAGGTGGGTGTAACACCAATGGATACTCATTTCCCACATGAGATTCAACTTGAACCTTATTTCCTAGATCTTCCACAAGGGATATGCGGTACAGGAGATAGTTTTGAAACAGGGCAGCCCAAAGTGAGTTGTAATCTGGTTGATATGGAAGGTTATGCCTTGGCTAAAGTATGCAAAAAACTGAATGTGAGATTGATCTCAATTAAGTACATTACCGATGGTGCAAATGATACGGCGCATTTGGATTGGGAAGAAAATTTATTATTGGGTGCGCAAAAGTTATTAAAATTATATCAATCTATTTAGATATTGATGAATCAAGCTCTTGGCGACCATAGGGCACTATGGTCGGTTGCCAAAATAACCAATAACCTGAGTTATTGAATTACTCTTTACGAGGGATTACACCATATAAAATCATATGTACGGTATGTTCAATTGCACGTTGGTACATACTTTTATTTCGTAAAGTTTTCCCAGTGACCATTTCTAATTGGGTACTAAAATCAGCATAGTTTTGAGTTAAACCCCAAATATTGATAATCAATAATTCTGCATCAATTTTATCGGATATTTTTCCTTGCTCTTGCCAGTTTAAAATAACCTTGGCTTTACGTTTAAATAGTTTTTTAAGTGGCCCTTTTAAAATAGGCAAAATATGGGGCGCACCTTGAATAATTTCCAATGCAAAAAGTTTTGAAGCTTTCGGTTGCACACGAGAAATTTCAATTTTTGTCATAAGATAATGCGCTAGAGCCTCGGCTGGTTCTAGTTCAGCTTCTAGGGATTGTAATGGCGCAAGCCATTTCTGCATGACGGTCGTCAATACTTCGACATACAAAGCTTCTTTATTTTCATAATAATAGAAAATATTAGATTTATGCATATCTGCCAGTTGTGCAATTTCATCCAAACTTGCACCATTGAAACCATATACAGAAAATACATCTAGTGCAGCATTGAGTAATTGCTGCCGTTTCTGAGCACTCTTCTTTTGTTCCATCGCAACTTTGAACTAAATAAATGATTCATAAATTGTACGGTAAAACGTTTGATTTGTGCACAGAAAGCAGCATTATTTTGAAATATTTGTGATAATTTATGATGAAGTATTACTAATAAGTCGATTCTTGGTTTTTTTAATTGTTTTGCACTAAACTAGCGCATAATAATTGATTAAATTCTGTCATTTAAAACGCATTATTTTCACTTTGTGACAGTTTGAATTTCTATGCCACTTTTAAGCTGAAATAAAATAGTAATTGTGACTCATGATAATCAAGCCGTACGGAGCTTAATAATAACTATTCTTGTTTATAATGTTAAAATCCTTTAATTTCACTGTTAAATTGAAATTAAAGGACTTGTACATATTGTTGTTTCATCAAACGAATCGACTATGAACTTAGGTTGCGAGTACAGCGGTTAAAACCTGTTGTTCAAGTTCAGCAAAAGCACTTCCTTTTTGACGTGGTCGTGGTAGGTCAATGCGAAACTGCTGCGCAATATGTCCTTGATCAAGTAAAATAATGCGATCTGCCAATTGCACCGCCTCACTCACATCATGTGTCACTAGAATGGTGGTAAAGCCTTGTTCTAACCATAGTTTTTCAATCAGATTTTGCATATCTAAACGGGTCAATGCATCCAATGCACCGAGTGGTTCATCCAATAATAATATTCGAGGGGTATGTGATAAAGCTCGTGCTAAAGCTGCACGTTGTCGTTGTCCACCTGAAAGTTGGGAAGGCCATAATTTAGACTTTTCCTTTAACCCGACTTTTTCTAATAATTGTTCAGCTTTAGCAAGTTGATCTTTTTTTAGTCCCAGTTGTGCATTATGCAAAATACTTTTCCACGGCAGTAAACGCGGGTCTTGGAACATGACCCGAATATCATCAGAAGTAATGCCTTCACGAAAATTGTGTAAGGATTTAAATTTAATTTCACCGTAACTTGCTTGTTCTAAATCTGCAATTAAGCGGAGTAGGGTGCTTTTACCACAACCGCTACGACCGACAATTGCAACAAATTCTCCTGCTGCAATATTTAAATCTAAATCTTCTAATACTTTGACATCGCCATAGTATTTATAAAGTTGTTCTATTGAAATTTCTGCGCCAACTTGAGTTTGATCATTACTTTGAGATTCTGTTACAGGAATCAGATCATTTGCATATTGGCTAATGCTTAAGTCAGTCATGGTCTACTCCTATTTCTGATAACCTGCGTGCCAGCGCAGTAAATATTTTTCTAAGTATTGTGCTAGTACATCTGCCAATTTACCCAAAAAGGCATAGAGCAAAATGCCTACTAAAACGATATCTGTTTGTAGAAACTCACGTGCATTCATGGTCATATAACCAATACCAGACTGAGCGGAAATGGTTTCAGCCACGATTAACAACACCCAAACCAAGCCCAGTGAAAAACGTAAACCGACTAAAATGGAAGGCATCGCACCTGGTAAAATAATTTCTTTATACAATTGCCAATGGCTCAGTCCATAACTCTTGCCCATTTCAATCAATTGAGGATCTACAGCGCGGATCCCATGATAGGTATTGATATAGATGGGGAAAAATACGCCTATAGCGACCAGAAATAACTTTGCTGATTCATCGATACCAAACCATAGAATTACCAAAGGAATGAGTGCCAACGCTGGAATATTACGAATCATTTGCAAGGTCGTATCGAGTAGGTTTGAGGCCACTTTAGATGAACCATTCAAAAGTCCAAGCAGTAAACCCAAACCACCACCCACCAATAAACCCAACAAAGCTCGTCCTGCACTGACTTTGACATGTTGCCAAAGTTCACCGCTTAGCAATAATGTCCAAAATGCAGAAACAACAGCTGTAGGTGCAGGCAAAACACGACTTTCTAGCAGACCACTTTTGGATGCAATTTGCCAAAAAACGATCAGTAAAATAGGAACAATCCATGGCAGCAAGCGCTGCCCGAATTGTTTTGTTCCACGTGAAACTAGATTGTCTTGGGAGCTATTGATATTTTTTTGTGTTGCACTCATGCCGACTCCTTAAGCGGAGCTTTGTGTTGTTCTGGCGTATAATTGTTGGCAACAATTTCACCAAATGGCCCTGTTAAATTCGGTTGAGCTAATTTTTTCCGCGTTTCGAGCGGGAGTAAAGGGAAGACCAATTCTGCAAAGCGAATCGATTCTTCCAAATGTGGATAGCCCGAGAAAATAAAGGTGTTAATTCCTAAATCAGCATACTCTTGGATACGGTCTGCAACGGTTTGAGGATCACCTACCAATGCTGTGCCTGCGCCGCCACGCACTAAACCAACACCTGCCCAAAGGTTAGGCGATACTTCCAGTTTGCTGCGATCACCGTTGTGCAGTTCAGCCATGCGGCGCTGACCGACTGAATCCATTTGCTTAAATTTCTTTTGTGCTGCGGCGATCGTGTCATCATCAACATATTGAATCAGTTCATTGGCTGCTTGCCATGCCTGTTCATTGGTGTCACGCACAATCACATGCAAACGAATACCATAATTAAGCTGACGACCTTTGGCATCGGCCTTGGCTTTTACAACAGCGATCTTTTCTTTTACGGCTGCAGGTGGTTCACCCCAAGTTAAATAGGTATCGACTTGGTCAGCGGCGAGCTCAATCGCATCATCAGAGGAACCACCAAACCACAAAGGTGGGTAAGGTTGTTGTACGGGGGGGTAAAGCAGTTTGGCATCATCAACACTTAAGCGTTCACCATGGAAAGTAAAAGATTCACCAGTATGCGAACGCTTTAAAATCTCACGCCAAATGGTGGTGTATTCCGCAGCTGTTTTATAACGTGTTGAATGATCTTCATATAAACCATCCCCTTTCAGTTCTTGCTCATCGCCACCTGTGACAAGATTTAAGAGCACACGACCATTCGATAAACGATCAAAAGTCGCTGCCATACGTGCTGCGAGCGCAGGGGTTGTTACACCTGGGCGTAATGCGACTAAAAATTTCAGATTTTGGGTTGCATCAATTAAGCTTGCCGCGGTAATCCATGGATCTTCACATGAACGTCCTGTTGGAATGAGTACACCTTCATAACCTAGATTATCCACGGCTACAGCAATTTGCTTCATATAAGTATGGTCAACTTGGCGAGCTCCTTTGCTGGTACCTAAATAACGACTGTCACCGTGAGTGGGAATAAACCAGAAAATTTTCATTTCATTCAATCCTGAGAAAGTATTTAAATTATTTGCCTGTCCAAACGGCTTGCTTAATGTTGATGCTGTTTGGAATGATTTTAAGTTCAGTAAAACGATCAGCCAGTTGTTGTTGATCTGCGATAACTTTTGCTGTGAGTGCGGCTGCACCAGACGGTCTTGGACGACGGTCAATAAAGACTTGGCTGACTTGTGGTTTTAAACCTGTACTTTGCCCAATGGATTGCGCTGTTTCAGGGCGATGTGCTTGTACCCATTTATCGGCAACATTTAGCTGTTGAATAATACTTTTCACTGCTTGAGGGTGTTGTTTGACAAATTCAGGTGAAGCTAAATAGAAGGTGTAATTTGGACTAAGCCCTTTACCTGAGGCCAAAACACGAGCCTGGTCTTCAATTTGCGCTGAAGCAAAATAAGGATCCCAAATTGCCCAAGCATCTACAGCACCTTTTTGAAATGCTGCACGCGCATCGGCAGGAGTAAGCCAAATTGGCTGAATATCAGACCATTGCAAACCTGCTTTACGTACAGCTTGTACCAATAAGTAATGCGCACTTGAGCCTTTTTGTAGGGCAATACGTTTGCCTTTGAGTTGACTCAATTGTGTGAGCTGTGAGTTTTTAGGAACGAGAATTGCTGAAGCCAAAGGTTTCGCTGCTTCATAAGCAATGTAATACAAGGGCTTATTGGCTGCTTGTGCATAAACGGGCGGTGTATCACCTGTAACGCCAACATCCACAGAACCGACAGCAAGCGCTTCTAAAATTTGTGGGCCAGCTGGAAATTCATTCCAAGAAATTTTGGCATTTGGAAATTCTTTTTCATACAGCTTTTGCTGTTTTGCGATCGCAAAATTAATAGAGCTTTTTTGAAAACCGATTCGTAATTGTTTTACACTCGGATCTACCGCCCAAACAGCTGTAGAACCTAACATTGCACAAGCGATAAGCATAGCGGTCATGCCACGACCTTTTGCGTTGAACCATGTGGGTGTTTTGTGTTGTGCAATGTTTGAATTCATTTCTATTTCCTCATCTAATCGGGTTGTTTTAGGTCTTTTTAATTGGCCAAAATGGCTGCTTGAATATTGATTTTGTTTGGAATTAACTTTTGTTGATAAAACGCATCTGCAACGTATTGCTGTTCTTTGGCAACTTGATTGGAAATAGGTTGAACACCAAATCCCATGCGTGAAATAGATGTATTCAGTACATCCAAAGGTAAACCTGTCGGTTTCTCTAACAGTTTTGCAGCATCCGCTTGATGTTGAGACACCCATTGTGTTGTGGTGTTTAATTCATTCACCACAGCTTTTAAAAGGTCGGGATGTTGTTCTGCAAATTTACGGTCAGCTAAATAGAATTGATGATTACTGACAAGGTTTTCACCTGTAGCTAAAACTTTAGCCCCTAGCTGTTTTTCTGCTGAAGCAAAGAATGGATCCCAAATCACCCATGCATCGACGGCACCTTTTTCAAACGCTGCACGTGCATCGGCAGGGGGTAAATACACCACCTGAATATCTTCAAGTTTGAGATGATTTGCTTCTAAAACTTTGAGTAAAAGATAATGAACATTTGAGCCTTTGTTCAATACAACACGTTTACCCTTTAAATCTTGAATAGATTGAATAGTTGAGTCTTTTGGAACGATTAAAGCTTCTGCTTTGGGCGCAGCTGGTTGGTTGGCGATATAAACCAAATTTGAATTGGCGGCTTGAGCAAAAATCGGTGGTGCTTCACCTGCTTCACCAAACGATACACTGCCCACATTTAGGCCTTCCAGCAATTGAGGCCCAGCAGGAAATTCGACCCATTTAATATTGACGCCTTTTTCTTTTAGCGCTTTGTCTAAATCACCACGCTCTTTGATAATCGGCAGCAAGCCGTATTTTTGATAGCCAATATTTAACGTCGTGGTTTCTTGTTGTTTCGCACAACCAGAGAGCAACATGATTGTGGCAAGACTCGCACTGAGAAAGGTGACTTTTTTCCATGAAGGTTGAAATAGACTTGCCATGACGCTTGTTGCTCCTAAACTTTAAAGGATGAAAAGTGAATGAGCATCAGCTTAGAAGGCTTTGTAATTTCAAAAAAATAAGTTTTCGATGATTGCTAATGAAAAAAAAAGATAAAATTAAAACTGTGAAACTTATTTAAAATTGTGCAATAGAAAATACGGACTCGCTAAATTCAAAAAATCCTAATACACTGAAATCATTATATTAAATAATTTTTATTCTAAATTTTCATAATTTTAGACAGGATTTTGCTAAGAATAAATTCTATTTTCCGATAGAGATAGCGAATATTCTTAGCAAAAAATAAGATAATGCATCGGTTATTTTAGACTTTTTAAATCTGTTTTTTAAACACCATTGAATTACGTTGATAATTATATAAAGCTTGGCGAGCTTCTGGTAAATCATCCACATTGGCTGTAATAAAGCCATGCTCTATGAACCAATGTGCGGTGCGTGTGGTCAAGACAAAGAGTTGTTGAATATTCAGTTGTTGCGCTTTCTCTTCTAAGAAATGCAGAATTTGACTGCCTCGATTGGACTTACGATAACTTGGATGGACGGCAACACAAGCAATTTCTGCCGATTTAATCTCATTGCCAGTGACAGGTATTGGATATAAAGCAGCACAAGCGAGAATCGTCCCGTCACGTTCAATCACAGCGAATTGATCGATTTCATTCTCCAAACGTTCCCGAGAACGATAAACCAAAATGCCATCTTCTTCGAGTGGACGGAGCAGGTTAATCAGCCCACCCACATCAGCAATATTCGCCATTCGCACATCTTCATAATGTGCATCGGTAATCATGGTGCCATGGCCATCACGGGTGAATAACTCTTCGATCAATGCACCATCGTAGGCATAAGACAGCAAATGTACACGATGTACGCCTTTTAAAGAGGCTTCTTTGGCGTTTTGTAAATGTAAGGCAATTTCAAAATTTGAGTCTTGGTATTTTTCAATATGTTGGTCTAATTGTAATGGGGTAATTTCACGCAACAATTGACCATATTCATCCATTAGACCTTGCTGATTCCCCAAGAAAATTAACTTATCGGCTTGAATATGGATGGCTGTTTTAGTCGCGACTTCTTCAGCGAGTAGGTTAAATACTTCGCCTGTGGTGGAATAACCTGTTGGCCCAAGCAAGACAATATTTTGACTGTCTAAATGGCGTTGAATCGCTTCGGTATCGATGGTGCGAACTTCTCCAGTCAATTGAAAATCTACACCATCACGGATGCCATAGGGTTTTGCCGTGACAAAATTGCCCGATACGACATCAATACGTGCACCAAACATCGGTGAATTTGCCAATCCCATCGATAACAGTGCTTCGATTTGGAGACGGATGGAACCGACAGCATTCATCACACAGGGCAAAGACTCGCGAGTTGTTACACGACGATTAATATGGATTGGGCTTTGAATGGCTTTTTCTTTCAAATTTTCATTAATTTGAGGGCGAGCGCCGTGAACCAATATTAGGCGGATTCCTAACGAATGCAGTAAAGCAATGTCATGGATAATATGTTGAAAATTTTCATGTTGTACAGCTTCACCACCAAACATCAGGACAAATGTTTTACCACGATGTGCGTTGATATACGGTGCAGAATGACGAAACCAATGCACATATTGCTGAGTTGTGCTTTGTGAAGTTTCTAAAATGTCAGTTTGCATGCCAATCTCAATATTGATGGTGTATGAAAGAGATTCTAAACAAAAAATAGGGATGAAGAATAGAAAAAATAAAAAAAGCACTAGAACGTGGGAGAACTAGTGCAAAAGGGTATTCGATTTTCAGTTTATATTAGTGCATCGTCATTTAAAGACCGAGTACTTTAAGAATGGCGTAACTGGTGGTATCAACCAATACATACTGATTATCTGCTTTATACCATTGTTGGTTTTTACCTGGCTTACTGAGTTTTTTATTGTGTTGATAATTCACTTTATAGCCTACACCACGATATTCACTCGGAAATTTATTTCCAGCACGCCAATTGTGATGAGCTTTATTATTTTGAGTTGCAACACGTTTAACATCTGAACCATGATTATCAGGGTGTTGCTGAGCTTGTTTATGATGCTGTGTCGACATTTTTTGATCATGTTGATGTGCATGATCTTGAGACGCTGCCATGGTTGTTGAAGCCGCCATGATCAGACCAGTAGAAACAGCAATTACAGAAAGCATTTTTTTCATAACATCACCTAAAATTTGATCTTCTTGTGTTTCGATAGAATAAATTTAGTTAAAAATTATAGAGAAATGATGGAGGTTAAAATGCAATTTGTTCTTTTCATCACAAATAATAAAAAGATAAGTCTCTATTTTTTAACTTAGATTTAACACAAAAAGCCCAATAAAAATTGGGCTTGAGTTTTTGAAAAATGAATGGATTGATACAAGAGTAGTCATTATTCAATGATTCAACGCTTATCCAATAATACGGATAATGCGGTTATTACGTTCATTGACCAAAACGTAGTCACCATTTACTTTGTACCATTGTTGATATCGGCCTGGTTTTGGTAATTGGCGGTAGTTTTTATAATTGACATGATAACGTGATGAGTTGAATTGGTTCGGTAAATATTGACCAGAACGCCATTCACGACTTGGGTTCACTCGGTTGTTATATCGGTCATATTTATCATAGCGATCATTGTTATTCCAACGGTTGTCATATTGATGATCCCAATGATTTTGTTGATAACGATCATAGCGCTCTTGATGATAGTCATGAGAAGCCGCCATTGCAGATGTTGCAACAAGCGCACTTAAAGATAATGTAATCGCTGTTAATACTTTTTTCATTTGATTCACCTGAATTGAACTTTTGTCCTTTGATGAAATCAATTTACTGAATAATTTGAGATAAACGGTGAGGGGGATTTAGTTGAATTGTGAAATGTATGAAGACTTGATGAAGGAATGTAACGGCCTTTAATATTCTCAATATGAATGAAAAAGCATACCCAATAATAAAAAAGCTCAAACTTAGTTTGAGCTTTTACTATTTAGGCCAATCTATGATTACATGCCACGAATACTCACAATATTATTACTGTCAGAATCGACTAAAATATAGTCATTATTGATTTTGTACCATTGTTGATTACGAGAAGGCTTTGGAAGATTACTGTCTTTATAATCGACTTTATAACTATTACCACGATAGTGTTGTGGCATCACATAACCTGTTTGCCAACGATGTTGTTGCAAGCGTCTTACACCACGTTCTTCTCGTTCACGACGCTGTTCTTGAATATCATCGTCATCTTCACGGAACTGGCGTCCACGATCGCCACGATCAGGTTTATTACCACGTTCATTACGATCAAAGCCACGACCGTTATCAAAATGAGGGGCTGCACTGCTGATCTGAGTTGTCATCAGTGTTGATAAAGAGATTGCGATGATCGCTAAAGTCTTTTTCATAAGAGCCCTCGCTTTTTGATGTGTAGATTTTTCACACCACTACTGTACTGCTTAATTGCAGAGAAACTGTGAAGAAAGTTCAGTTTTTCATTTAAAAATACAGACATAATAAGAACATATTTCTTTATTTGAATAAAGATCTATCCCAATGATAGATATGATAAGGCATGCTGCTGAATGATGAAATTGTGATTTAGTTCAAAAAAATGTAAGAAATTATAAAAAAAACTTTAAAAAATAAGTCAGATCAATGATCCAACTTATTTTTAATCTTCATACGATATCAGGATTATTGCTTTAGGTTTAGTGCCATTGATTGGACATATGTTTTAAGCAATTGATCGCGTTAACAACATTTTCAGCCAGTTGGGCATCATCCAACGCTTGAATTAATTGATTTGAAAGTTGTAGTTGTTCAATGGAACGAATCATTTCAACTTTACGTTTTTGATCTTTCATGAGCAGTTCCTCAAAGTGGTGATTTATTTTGAGTTTGACTATAGGCCGAATTTATAAATTTGAAAAACTGAATAATATTGTTACTTTAATTGTTTTAATCGATTAAAAAGGTATGATTTAAGAAAAGTGAATGTCTTATTGTTTTTGAATTTTGCTATTCACAATATAAATTATGAATAGCAAGTTGAGTAAAAAGAATTAAAAATCTGCTTTTAACACAATGCGATAACGGGCTTTGCCTGAATGTAGGCGCTCTAAAGCATCGTTAATTTGCGACATTGGGTAAAGCTCAATTTGCGGAGCAATATTTTTACGTGCAGCAAATTGTAAAAGTTGGCGTAAGGCAAAAGGTGAACCTGTTGGAGAGCCAGTGACCGATTTTGCGCCACCTATCAAGCTACCGGCTGGAATAGCCATGGGTTCAATTACCATACCAAGCATATGTATTGAACCATTTGGCGCAAGCGTATTGAGGTAAAGTTTCCAATCTAAAGTGACGTTTACGGTACACAATAATAAATCAAACTTTCCACGTTGTGCTTTGAGAGCATTGGCATCACGACTATTGACTACGTGATCAGCTCCCATGGCTTTCAACTCATCGGTTTTATCGAGACTGGAAGTAAATGCGGTAATTTCGCAACCCCATGCTTTGAGCAATTTGATCGCCATATGGCCTAAACCACCAATACCTATCACACCGACATGGTGAACAGCTTGAATTTGATGCTTTAAAATCGGGTCAAAGACTGTTATACCACCACACAATAACGGCCCAGCACTTTCTGGATCTAAATCTTCAGGAAGTGGAATAATCCATTGCCAACCTGCACGAACCTTGTCTGCAAAACCACCTGCATGACCTACGATGGTTGCTTGTTTTTCACCTGTACAAAGCACTTGTTGCCCACTGACACATGGGTCGCAATATTGACAACTTTCAGCTGTCCAACCTATACCTACGCGTTGTCCAATTTTTAAGCCTTTGGCCTCAGAACCCAGTTGGCTAATCGTACCAATAATTTCATGACCACCAACGACGGGGAAGACGGCATTGCCCCATTCATTATTGATTACAGAAACATCGGAGTGACATAACCCACAATATTCGACTTTGACTTCGACTTGATGTGCTTGTAATTCACCTGCATCAAATTGATAGGGGACCAGCGCTGCACCTGCTTCTAGGGCAGCATAGGCTTGGATGGTATTTTCAGACATTTGAATCCTTCCTATTCTTCTCTTTTAAAATTTAACGAGATGCGCAATCATTTTCATGGTCATTGACCATACCAACTGCCTGCATAAAGGCATAAATCGTGGTTGGGCCAACAAATTTAAAACCATTCTTTTTCAAGGTTTTTGAAAGTTTAAGACTGATTTCAGTTTGTGCAGGGGCTTGTTTATAATCAGGGACATCATTTATTTGTACTTGTTGATCGACAAAATCCCATAACCAATTCACCATGTCGATGTTTTGAGCTTTCATGTTTTGCCATGCGATGGCATTGTCACGAATTGCCGTTAGCTTGCCAATATGTCGGATTAAACCTGCATCTTTACATTTTTCAGCGAGTTCATCATCGCTCAAATTAGCAATGCTTTGAATAGGATGGTTAAAAAAATGTGCTCGATAGCTTTCGCGTTTTTTTAATACAGTAATCCAAGATAGTCCAGCCTGTTGTCCTTCTAAGCACAGCATTTCAAATAAGTGCTTTTCGTCTCGGCTAGGTTTTCCCCATTCATGGTCATGGTATTCAATATAAAGCGGGTCATCCGAGCACCAACCACAGCGTTTATTTGACATGAATGATGCTCCTTATTTTTAATCATTGATTAGATTTGAAAATGGGCCCATTGATCTGTTTGGGTATCCCAGTAAGACAGTTCGGCTTGGGGCAAATCTGTAAATTTGATCCAAATATCCTTTCCTGTTTTATCTGCAAATCCTGTACTGATCAAGAGGGCATCTTCAGTAATTTCCATTATCCAACCTTGATGAGTTTGCCCATTGAGAACAATTTTTTGCTGATTGCCTGATTCTGCAAACTTAACTAAACGCTCAATCAAAGCTTCTGACATGAAATATTCCTAAAATTTAACTTAATTCATCGTAAATATGGGTAGGGGTTGACTGCGCCACGACCTTTACCGCTTAAGTATAGTCCATAGTGTAAATGTGGGGCAGTGTGGCGTGCATTTCCTGTATTACCAACATAGCCAATCAATTGGCCTTTTTTCACATAATCGCCTTCTTTTAAACCACGTTTATGGTCATTCAAATGCGCATAATAATGGTAAGCACCACTTGGCCCAATCAGCCAGATCACTTTACCACCTAAATTGTTACTTTTTAAACTGGCAATCACCCCTTCAGTGGTACTGTACACTTTTGTACCTCTTGAAGCCATGATGTCTATGCCTTCATGTGGACGTCCTTGGCTACGTGAAGCACCCCATGTATCTTTTAGATTTTGTGCTTTTACACCATCTACAGGAATTGGTAATTGACTAGGTAAGGGCATGGCTTTGAGTCGCATAATAATGTTTTGCGGTAAAGGTGTTGTTTTTTTAGGTGTTGTTGTACATGCCGTTAAAAAAAATATAAATAAGCAAATCAAACTCAAATGAATACTACGAGACACGGGGAATCCTTGTTTTATAAATTTTGCCCTTTGAATGCATGGAATTTTAGAAATTTCCATTCTCGTTTGACTATGTCATATCTCTACTGCAGAGATCAATTTTTTCATTGCTGTTGGAATACCCATTTGTGTAGCTTTTTGTGGCGTTAACCATTCTCCACCAAGTTCAGCTTGTAAATATTCTTTTTGATCTAACTCTATTTGGAAAATGTGTGCATTTAATATCCACGTAAAATGAGTAAAACTATGTGAAATCTGAACAGGGGCTATAGTGGAAACCAGTTTTAGTCTTTGACAAAGCTGATTGAATTCAGCATCTTCCTCAATGATAGGTAAACTCCACAAGCCACCCCATAAGCCACTATTTGGCCGTTGTTGCCATAACCATTGCTCATCTGATGGATCTGATAATAGTGCATTCGAACGTAGTAATAGGACTTTCGCCGTTTTTACTGGTACAGGTTTTTTGGGTTTTTTATACGGGAGTTCTGTTTCTAAACCTTGTTGATGCGCCTGACAATGTTGTTGCATTGGACAGTATAAGCAGAGTGGCTTTTTCGGGGTACAGATGGTGGCTCCCAAGTCCATGATGGCTTGAGTATAATCATGATTTCGTTCAACTGGACAAAGGCTTTCCGCCAGTTGCCACATAGCTCGTTCATGAATAGGTTTGCTGAGATCGTCTTCTATGGCAAAAAAGCGTGCTAAAACACGTTTTACATTGCCATCCATAATGACACCGTACTGACGTAAACCCAGTGACATCAATGCGCCACCTGTTGAAGGACCTATACCTGGGAGCTCAACCCATTCTGCCAAAGTTTTTGGGAATTGGCCTTGTTGGCTGACGATTGTTGCCGCTTTATGTAAGTTCCGTGCACGAGCATAATAGCCTAGCCCAGCCCAATAGGGTGCAACATCATCCCACGACGCTTTGCCTAAATCATGGACAGTAGGAAAGCGTTGCATAAAACGGTCAAAATATTGCAGTACTGTTTTAACTTGAGTCTGTTGCAACATGATTTCAGAGACCCATACTTTATATGGATCATCTGCGACCTGCCAAGGTAGGTCATGGCGTCCGTGTTGATCGAACCAAGTAAGTAAGGCATCTGAAAAGGAGAAATTCGACATATTGGTCAGGGAGAAAGGTATGTGCAAGAGCTGAAAGCTTAGTATAGCGAAATGTGTTGTAGTTTGAGTTGTATTTTATCAACAATCCAAATCTGCTTGGAGATTTGAAGCGATGGATGATTAGCATTGACAAAGAACGCAATAAAAAAGACGCCGTAGCGCCTTTTAAACCAGCATGAATAAAATGCTTAATCTTCGCTAATGACACCCCAACGCTTATCAAGTTTAAGTGGTTCATTTTGATAACGTGGGATAATGTGCATGTGGAAATGTTCAGCATGTTCATCACCAAACACATGACCATCATTAAAAGCGA
>NZ_RAXT01000033.1 GCF_003611475.1 Acinetobacter rongchengensis
TTATTTTTTTTCAAAAAAACTCAACAACTGTTTATTTATTCCGCAAATTAAAACTTTTCATCTATTTTTTGAGCATTATTGGAGCAGGATTGGTTATTTTATTTGATGCTTGGCTTTCTTTATCTATTTCTTGCCATTTCAAAGGGCGGCAATCGATATATTCACAATAGCCACTTTCCCCTACATAACATTCTTGATTAATTTTTGCTTGATAGCTAAAACTTCCTACATAGCCCGCAGCTAATCCAAATTTATAATCACCTCGACTTTGTGCTTGGATATCAATTTGAATATTTTCATCTTGATATTGCCATGCAAACTCTCTAGGCAAATACATTTCTTGCTGGTTTACAGTTTTAACTTTTGGAAATACACGATGAATTTTAAAATATACGCGCTGATTTAACATGCTCAATTCATTATTCTGTAGATCTCGAATGTAGATTCGTGAATGTAGAATGTTATTGAGCTGATCACGACTGTGCATCAAAATCATTTGTCGATCATCAGTCAGTTGAATCAATTGGTAAACATATAAGGCATAAGGCAAATACGGAAAATTAACCAATCGAGCGTATTCAAATGCACCATTCTGCTTTATTTCAAATTTCTGATCTTTATATGTAATCTGCCCTTCGCAATGCGCAACTATAGACCAATGTTCTGCAAAACCAAATTTGAGATGCACGAAGTGTGATAATAATGGCGTCGTGGTTATATTTAAATCTAGGCTTAATTCATTGTCTTGACGTTGTATTTTAAAATCTGGAAATTGCCCAAGGACGTGTTCTCTATCTCCAAACTTAAAATCTGTATTGTTATTTTGATCGATTTGGAATTTACACTGTTTTTTGATTGAATATGCGTTGAGTTGCCCAGCCATATGTGGGCTCGAACTACTCAAAGTCGTGACTGTGTCTAAGGCAAAAGTTGAAATTTCACTTTGATTGCAAAATACAGGATTATTCGGCTGCCCAATAAGACTAAAGAAATTTATGTAATGTAATGGTGCAGGTAAATTTGCAATCACTAGTTTCTGATGGATAATTTTATATTTATCTTTCGGTGGATGATAAAAAAGTTCGACAGGCTTGCGAGCTTGATTCAGCTGTTTAGACTGATCTAAGAAATCTTGAAACAATCGCATATCAAGCTCCTTACCTACTTCGAACTTCTTATGAAGTCATCTCTTATTATTCATTAATGGTATTTTTTCTAGCCAAAAAGGTGGTAATAAAACCTGAAATTGCATAAATAATCGAGATCACCAATATTCCCACTGGAATGTTATACGTGATCGCAGCCAAAATAAATACAGCAATTGGTAATACAAAAAATGGAACGCGTTTACGATCGACAGTTTTGAATGAATAATATTTAATATTCGAAATCATCAACAAACCAACAGCAACAATTGCTGCGGCGTTCAAAGCTTGGATTGCCTTATCTTTTAAATCAAAAATATAAGGGAAGTCTTGTCCAACCCAAACCCAAGCAATAATGATAATTGCAGCCAATGGACTCGCAACACCAATAAAGTAACGCTTATCCACAACACCTATTTGAACATTAAAACGTGCCAAACGAAATGCGGCACAAGCGGTATAAACAAAACAAGCCGCCAAACCGATACGACCTAGATCATGCAAACTCCAGCTATACATCAATATTGCGGGTGCAACACCAAATGCCAATAGGTCTGATAATGAATCAAATTGCTCACCAAAAGCACTTTGTGCACCAATCGCTCGTGCTACACGACCATCTAAACCATCAAATAAAGCAGCAAGAAAAATGGCATAAATGGCTTGAATATAATCACCATTCATACTGGCAATAATCGAGTAAAAGCCAGATAACAACGCAGAGGTTGTGATCAAATTCGGCCATAAATAGATTCCTCGACGTTTCACCTTCTGCCCTTCATGCGTATGCTCTTCCTCTTCCACTTCAAAAGTAATGCCATCAAAAGCATGATTTTGATCTGAAGTGTTAGGGCTTTCTGGTTTATTTATATTTGTCATTTTTGAATCCTATCTATGGCTCAGTTAGAGCTGTTGATATTCCAACTCATATTTATAGCGTTTATTTCTAAGTAAAATCATATGAATGACATCCTTTATTGATCTAAATTTTGTCATTCACATGTTTGATCATATTCATTCGTCGATCAATTTTTACTTGGTTTATTCACCCACTAACCAACGAACTGCAGCATGTCCACCATTTTCACTCATACGTAAATGAGGGAACAACCATTGTAGGGCTTCATCTGCATCCTCAGAAAATTTCCAAGGTGGGTTAATGACCAATAAACCACAACCATTTAAACCTACAGGTGTGTCATCTGGCCAGACACAAACTTCACACACCAATTGACGGCGAATACCTGTTTTGATCATTTTCTTTTCAAAACGTTCAATCATGGCACGATCTTTAATTGGATACCAAATTGCAAAAACACCTGTTGACCATTTCTTATGTGCAGCTGCAATGAGTTCAACCAACTGTGGAAAATCTTTACGCTCTAATTCATAAGGTGGATCGATCATCACCAAACCACGTTTTTCTTTTGGTGGAATCACACCGAGTAAGCCTTCGTATGCATCACGCTCATGCAAACCTGCACGCTTGTCACGAATATTATAATAAAGCTGTTGAAATACATCACGTTGCATTTCAAAAATCGTTGCTTTATCGATATCACGCATAGCTTCTAATGCAAACCAAGGTGAACCTGGATAAGCACCTTTACCTGAAGTTGCACGCATATCTTCAACAACTTTTAGATACTGTTTAACACCTTCAGGGGCATTACGCTTAATCGAATCATCGAGTTTAACCAAACGATGAATACCTGTTAAAAACTCACCTGATTTTTGTGCTTCTGAGGTTGATAAATCGTATTTACCCGCACCACCATGTGTATCTATATAGCGATAAGGTTTGTCTTTGGCATTTAGACGTGTCAAAAGTTGTAGCAATAACACATGCTTCATGACATCGGCAAAGTTGCCTGCATGGTAATGGTGACGGTAATTCATGTTTCAAATCATTCCTGAGTTCAACAGACATTTTAGCACGAAAAAATATTTCTTCACTGCCCATCGTTTGTTCTAAGATAGATCGATAATTTTTATCTGCTCTTTTTTGGACATTTATGGAAGCAACAACACTCCCAAAATCATGGAATATTGATCAAACCTTAGATGATTTAGATCAACAAGGATTTGCTGTGATTGATCATGTTTATTCATATCACTATGTATATCAACTGGTTAAAGAATGTATTTCCAATTTAAATTGCTTCCGTGAAGCTGCAATTCAGAATGGCGTCGTCAGTAATGTTCGTAGTGACCATATTTTATGGATCGATGAAAATTTACACATTGCACAACATCATATCAATACATTAAAACAACTTTCTCAGTTGTTAAATCGTCATTTTTATCTAGGCATTAACGATGTAGAAGCACATTTCGCCTGTTATAACACAGGGGAGTTTTACGCATTACATCGTGATAATCCACAAAACAAAAATGGCCGAATAATTTCTACCGTGTACTATTTGCATGAAGAGTGGCAAGAGAGCTGGGGCGGAGAACTTCATTTACAAGATAAAAAGAATGTCTGGCACACTATACAACCCAAACCTAATCGCATTGCAATGTTTCAAAGTGATTTATTGCACGAAGTCATTCAAGCAAAGCATCAACGTCTCTCGATTACTGCTTGGCTTAGAAGTGATCAAAACATTATCTAATAGGCTGTATTGAGTTTCATTTTTGCAACGCTGAATATCAATGTATTAACCTTTAAATTATGAAAATAGCCTGCATAATATGAATATAAATAAAGAGGATTCAGCACATGTTTGAAAATACAAAACAAATCATCTCGCGTATTGGGGAAACAGATCAATTGTATTTGTCAAACAATACGCCTGAACTCGCACTTGAGCGTGGCGATTTGCGCTTACAACTGGTCACCCTTAGCAACTCTAAGCAGGAGCAAGTTCATTTTCTGCAAGAAGCGATTGTTTTACTGGAAACAGCACGAATTGAATATGATGAAATGCCGATGTCATTGTATATAAAGCTGTCTTTACACTTAGCCAAAGCCTATATGATCTATTTCGAACTGACTAAGGAAGCTCGTTATGCTTTGATAACTCAGCAAATTTTAAAACCAATGACGCAACATGAAAATGGCGATATTTATTTCATGCTGGCTTATGCTTCAGTCAGTAAAAAAGATTTTGCACTGACTCGCCACTGGTTAAGTAAATATGTGAAGTCTGATGCATTTGATTTGGAGTTATATCAGCAACACCCTGCTTTTAATGCTGTTCGTCATGAAGCTTGGTTTATGCAATTAATTCAAAATAAATTGCATTAAGTTAAAAATTCAAGCTAAAAACTCAAAATCGCTTCAGAGTTTTATTGTTATCATAACAATCCATAGCACAATAGAAAAGATGGCCATAATAGCCATCTTTTTTTTGTTGCACTTGGGAAAATGAAAAAACGTTAAGCAATTTGTAATTTGTATGCATCCATATGAAGTTGTTGGTTTAATTCATCTATCCAAATTGCCCAATCATCATCTTGAACTAGATGACTGATCAGAAAATCACGTTGAGAACGACTCCAAAATGGCGCGTCGTGTAAATTTTGATTGGCTGCAAGCTGATGTGTACGCACATAAAGTTCGATTGCTGCAGGGCTATTGGCTAATCCTAACTGCGCAAACAATAATTCTAAGGATGGTTTGTTCGTCCTGAGCATGGCACACTCCTCATATAAATATAATTGTCATTGGTTATGCAAATAACTTATAAGAAAATCAGAAAAAAAAATAGCCCTTGGGCTATTTTTTCTTGTTTCAATTTGTGATGATTTTTCCACCGTACAAAAATACTTTACGTTTTTATTTCCGCTGTAAATCTTGGCTTAACAATTCATTTAATGTGTCAATCACAATCGCCCATTCATCATCTTTTTGCCAGTGACTACTTAAAAATTCACGTTGAGAAAGGCTCCAAAAATCAGCTTGATGCATCATCACGTCTTTTGGTAATTGGTGTGATGCTACAAAATTGTCGATCGACGTTTGGTCTGAGCCCAAACCCAATTGTTCAAATAAAAGTTCTAAAGTTGGTTGTTCATCAAACATCTTATTTCCCTCAAGTTATTTATTTTCAATACCTAGGATTAGATTTTAAACTATCGATATTTCTTTTCTTTTCCAACTGTTTCTTGATTTATTCTTGTTATTTTTTTGTTGATTGGTTTTAGTCTACAAAACAAAAAACACTCCATTTGGGGTGATGTTGATCAGTTAAACATTTTTAATCCTCCCCAACCCTCCTTTGAAAAAGGAGGGAGTATCGTGGATTCAATACTACATTGAATTCATGAGTGTTCCCCTCTTTTGTAAAGAGGGGTTAGGGGAGATTTATCAATCAGTAATAATAAAATTACTCTTAACTGACTGGACATTACCCATTTGGAGTGCTTTCAAAATTAATCTTGAGAAGATTAACTTTTAATTACTTAAGCATATCAGCAATTGCTGCGCGCTCTTCTTCAAGTTCTTGAAGTGTTTTGTCCATACGTTCACGGCTGAATGCATCAATTTCTAAGCCTTCAACACGCTTGTACTCGCCATTTTCGCAAGTTACAGGAACACCGTACATCACGCCTTCTGGAATACCATAAGAACCGTCAGATGGGATACCCATTGTTACCCACTCGCCATTTGTACCAAGTGCCCAATCACGCATATGGTCAATAGCAGCGTTAGCAGCAGAAGCAGCAGAAGAAAGACCACGAGCTTCGATGATTGCAGCGCCACGTTTACCAACGGTTGGAAGGAATACATTTTCGTTCCAATCAGCATCGTTGATTTTGTCTTTTAAGCTTACGCCATTTGCAGTTGCAAAACGGTAATCAGCATACATTGTTGGAGAATGGTTACCCCAAACAGTCATATTTTTGATGTCTGCGACAGCAACACCAGCTTTTTGAGCAATTTGTGTTAACGCACGGTTGTGGTCAAGACGTAACATTGCAGTGAAGTTTTTCGCTGGAAGATCTGGAGCAGATTTCATTGCGATGTAAGCATTTGTATTTGCAGGGTTACCTACAACAAGTACTTTAACATCGCGGCTAGCAACTTCATTCAGTGCTTGACCTTGACCAATGAAGATTTCACCGTTCACTTTTAACAGGTCAGCACGTTCCATACCAGGACCACGTGGACGTGAACCAACCAATAACGCGTAGTCAGCATCTTTAAATGCAACTTTAGGATCATCAGTACCGATCATGCCAGCCAATAATGGGAAAGCACAGTCATCTAATTCCATCATTACGCCTTTAAGCGCAGCTTGAGCTTTCTCAAATGGAACTTCTAACAATTGCAAAATAACAGGTTGGTCTTTACCAAGCATCTCACCGCTAGCAATACGGAATAATAAGCTGTAACCAATTTGACCAGCTGCACCAGTAACGGCAACGCGAACAGGTTGCTTCATGTAATTATCTCCAATTGAGGATCGTTAATGTGATTAAACGTTTAAATCCGTTTTAATCGAATTATCATAAACGGCAAAGATTGTACTCCAATCTGTTGAACGTTGCATGTAAAAGGGAATGCTTTTCCACAAAAGTATGATAGGAAATATAAATAAAATATATAAAAAAGCTTAATAAGTTCCTTTAATCGAGAATGTATTTGGGCAATTTGAAACAATATGATTCGAACATTGTTTATACTGCCCATTCACTCGATAGCATACTTGAACCTCTGTCAAAACAGGGTTGCTCAATGGATTTTGGCAAGTAAAACGAATGCTATTGTTATTCATGCCAGGATTTAATTTTACAAATTGATTTTTCAACACATTATATTGAACGTTTTTATTTTCTGAACTGGTCAAATCTGCTGGAACTTTTAACTTATCTGCCAAATTAATGACTGTCCTAAAATATTGGCTTGCATTCATTGGCACACAACCACCAATGCTACGCCACAACTGAATCCGTGCATTTTCTTCTGGCATCACTCTTGCGACCACTTTGGCTTGTAAAGGTGACAAGCTCGCAGAACTATTGGTTGCACAACCTCGCTCAGTTGTTTCAGGCAATAGCCCTGTAATCGTTAGAGAATAACCTTCCAAACATTTGCGTTGTTTTTGCTTACTTGAATCCAAAGCACACACTGCTGGTGTTAATTGCACCTGCATCACATAACCTTGCAATTGCGGAGCAGCAATCAACTGAGAATTAAACAGAAAGAAACCTGCACAGCATAAAACCCATGCTGTTGCCCGTTTTTTCAATTTACGCAAAAGTTTGAAAATCATTGGCCTACCAATAGCATTCTATATTCAGTTCAAATTATTCACTACTGTGTCGCACGTGTTGGAATCATGGGCATACGGCTTTCAATCGCTTGAGGGCCTTGTCCTAATAAAATTCCATAATGTGCGGCATTGGTCATAACGTTTTTAACATAGTCACGTGTTTCATTCAGCGGTATAGATTCGGTATATTGATCTGCTGATAAATTTTGATCATCAGGTTGCCAACGTTTTGCACGATTAGGCCCTGCATTATAACCTGCTGTTGCCAATACTGGGTTATTACTCAACTGCCCATGAATCATAGACAAGTAAAAAGTACCATAACGAATATTGGTATTGGCATCACTCAAAGCGGCAGGATTATAAGTTTCCCCCATTTGACGTGCGACTAATTTTGCCGTTCCTGGCATGATTTGCATTAAACCACCTGCGCCGACATGCGAACGGGCAGCTGTCACAAAGCGACTTTCCTGACGCATTAAACCATAAGCCCAAGCAGGATCTATGCCTGCATTGCGACTATGACTTACCACCATTGCTTGATGCGGTGTTGCATAACGGTAGCTATAGTTGTGTTTTTTCTCAGTACGATCTGCTGCATAAATGGCTCGATCATACCAACCCATCTCTGTAGCTCGTTTTGCAGCAGCAAGTAACAAACCATCATCATGTTTTAAATAAGCTTGTCGGACTGCCCAATTCCACTCACGATTGGTATAGACCGCAGGTGCATCAATATTGCGTAAAGCAAAAGCACGACGGAAATGAATATCTTGATTTAAACGTTGCTGATCACTACTTGAAGGTTGTTCATTATCAAGACGTGCATTATATTTTTGCCCGATATGATCTTTTGCCAATAAGTTGTGATAATCATCTCCCGCCATCGCTAAACGCTGAAAAATTTCTCTTGCTGCCTTCTTCGACTGCGGGTCATTGCGTTGTTCCGAAGCTCGTGCTAACCAATATTGCCAACGATCTTCTTGCTTTTGCGTCACACTCATACTGTCAATCGCACGAATTACACTTTCCCAAGCACCAAAACGAATCGCCTGTCGTGCATAAATTTCTGCTTCTTCTGCGCTAAACGGCACACCATAACTCGCATCAAAATTTTGTAAAACTTCACGGTTAAAGTTATTCTTCATTACCGTGGTTCCACCGATATAACCCACTGTACGATAAATGTATTTTTGTACATCGGCAGGAACGTCCTGAACCAATTTAGGCACAGATTGCAAAGCACTGGTTAAATCTGTATCAGCCGCGCGCCCCAATGCATAGACCAAATAAGCATAATCCGAGACATTGGTTTTAGGGGCTGACCACAAGTAATTCAAAGGATTGGCTTGAATTTGATTGAGCTGAGCCAATGATAAATTGATGCCTATAGATTGCGCAGTCGTAATGGCTTGCCCCGACTGACCTGCTCTCAATTGCGCATATAAACGTTGTTGACGATCTTGAGTCGTCATCAATGGACTTGATAACATCATGCGACCTAACCCATTGCAAGCTTCTGGTTGCGCATTGGTTGCCAACCATACGTCTTTAAACTCTGCAAAAACCAAAACATCGCCTGTTTTTGCTCTGACTTGGGCAACTGCACAATTCTCAGCTTGATCGGCATTGGTTACATATTGCAATACAGGTTGTGCGCTCGCATAGTCAGCTTGTTTTACTTTTTCTTCAACATAATCTGCAGCAAGTTTTTCAGCCATCGCAGATTGTGGGTAGCGTTGTGCAAAAGCAACAATATTTGCAGCGGGTTGAAAAGCGAGATTGGAATTCAGTGACCAATATTCAGGGTAATATCCCAAAGCATCGTTTTGCATCGCAATACGATATTGTTCTAAAGTACTTGAATCATTTGCACTGCGTAAAGCATCATTAAATTGCTCTTCTGCTGCATGAGCGACTTGCAAAGCTGTACATGCCATCATTCCTGCAAGGTAAATCTTGAATTTATTTTGTTTAAATTGTTGCTTTAACACCGTTTTTCTCTCACCCTGCATGACTTGCCTTTCACTAGCTGATGCACTTATTTGTGCTTAGTTTAAGTATTCTAATCCATTTCTACTGTTGTGTTATGTAACCTTATGATTCACCATCAATATTCTTTTGTATTTTTTATTGATCATTTTCAAAGACAAAACTATAACAAATAAATATTTCTCCTGAGCTTGTGTGAAATACTGTAAAATAGTCCGCCATTTATGAGCCTGATAAAATAACAGGTTCTTAAATTTAGAATTCCCTTATTTTAGTTATAGGATAAACGCCTCTATGACGGTTCAAACCTTCATTCCCAATGGTGCCAAAGCTGCCTCAGAAAACACTGTTACCCAGCCACAGCACACCCCAGCCGACGGTACAGTTAAAAAACTGTATATCGAAACGCAAGGGTGTCAGATGAATGAGTACGACAGTCATCGTATGGCAGATCTTTTAGGCGACTCACACGGTTATGTACTCACAACTGACCCAAGTGATGCAGATATTTTACTGATGAATACCTGTTCGATTCGTGAAAAAGCGCAAGAAAAAGTTTTTTCTGAATTAGGTCGTTGGCGCAAACTGAAAGAAAAAAATCCAGATTTGGTGATTGGCGTCGGTGGTTGTGTCGCTTCCCAAGAAGGCGACAACATTCAAAAACGTGCGCCTTATGTCGACATGGTATTTGGACCACAAACTTTACACCGTTTGCCACAAATGCTTGATCAGCATGTAGATCAAATTGAAAAACCTAAAAAAGATAAAATTAAACTGGTGGATATTTCATTCCCAGATATTGAAAAATTCGACTTTTTACCTGAACCTCGTGTTGAAGGTTATAAAGCCTTTGTTTCAATCATGGAAGGGTGTTCAAAATATTGCTCTTTCTGCGTCGTGCCTTATACCCGTGGTGAAGAAGTTTCTCGACCATTGGACGATGTTTTGGCTGAAATTGCAGGTTTAGCTGAAAAAGGCGTTCGTGAAATTTCGCTTTTAGGTCAGAATGTAAATGGCTACCGTGGCGAAACTTTTGAAGGTGAAATTTGTACCTTTGCAGATTTATTACGTCTTGTTGCAGAAATTCCGGGAATTGGCCGTTTACGTTACACAACCTCACATCCACTTGAATTTAACGATGATTTAATTCAATGCTACCGTGACCTACCTCAAATGGTTTCACACCTCCATTTGCCTGTTCAAAGCGGTTCAAATGACGTGTTACAAGCCATGAAACGTAACCATACCATTGATGTGTATATCGAAAAAATTGCAAAACTACGCAAAGTTCGCCCTGATATGCATTTATCTTCAGATTTCATCATTGGTTTCCCGGGTGAAACCGATGCACATTTTGAAGAAACCTACCAATTTATCCAAGATTTAGACTTTGATCATTCTTATAGTTTTGTTTATTCAAAACGTCCGGGCACACCTGCATCAGACCTGCCAGATGACACAACGGATGATGTGAAAAAAGAACGTTTAGCCAAAGTTCAACATTGGATTAAACAATCAAGTATCCGTAAAACAGACGCAATGTTAGGAACAATTCAACGTGTCTTGGTTGAGAATGTTTCCAACAAAGATCCGAATTTATTGGTCGGTACTGCTGATAATACACGTTTAGTAACATTTGTAGGTGACGCCTCTTGGGTCGGACGCTTTGCAGAGATTGAGATTACAGAGATTAAGACCCTAAATTTAGTTTACGGAGAACTCTTGAATCTTGAGCCTGACGTGGCGTAATGTAAGGGTATAGACTAAACTTCAAAGAAGGATATCTCTTGACTGCAGCGATTCGACGTACAGTAGCTTTTCCGGGCATTTCAGTTGAGCGTTTAAAAAGCATGTTAGGTGCTTATAATGGTCATCTGAAACAAATTGAACAACGTTTAGAGGTCAGCATTTCTCACCGTGGAGATAGTTTTTATCTCGATGGTGAATTAGAGGCTGTTGAGCGAGCAGAGAGTTTATTGCAGCGACTACATGCTGAAGCTGAACTCTCTCAGCAAATCAGTGCAGATACCATTCATTTGATGATTCAGGGTAGCCAGACTGACCGTGAATTACAACAAGACCTTTCCGATAATGAACACACCGGCTTAGACGAAGTTTGGCTACAAACGCGTAAAGGCCGCATTAACCCACGTGGTGCAAACCAAAAGCGTTATGTGCAACGCATTCTGCAAAGTGATATTTCTTTCGGTATCGGACCTGCGGGTACGGGTAAAACCTATCTTGCGGTTGCCGCTGCCGTAGATATGTTAGAACGCAATGAAATTCAAAGAATTCTTTTGGTACGTCCTGCTGTCGAAGCAGGTGAAAAGCTCGGTTTCTTACCGGGTGATTTGAGCCAAAAAATCGATCCTTACTTGCGCCCACTTTATGATGCCTTGTATGAAATGCTTGGTTTTGAAAAAGTTGCAAAATTAATTGAACGCCAAGTGATTGAAGTTGCACCGCTCGCCTATATGCGTGGGCGTACCCTCAACCATTCTTTTGTTATTCTGGATGAAGCACAAAACACCACACCTGAACAAATGAAAATGTTCCTTACACGTTTAGGTTTTGGCTCTCGTGCAGTCATTACAGGTGATATCACACAGGTTGATTTACCTCGCGGTCAACAATCTGGTTTGGCACATGCTTTACGTGTCATCGACAAAATTAAAGAAATTCACATCACTCGCTTCCATTCTCGTGATGTCGTTCGTCATCAGCTGGTACAAAAAATTGTCGAAGCTTATGAAGGATGGGACAGTGAACAACATCGTTTAAGTGCCGAAGCACGTGCCGAACGTAAAGCACGTCAAGAAGCCTTAATTTCTGAAAATGACTCGGCAGCTGATGCTCAACATACTGAGCAAACAACCCGCAGTCAGGAAAATGTTTAAGGACTGGTTTTGAAACTTAGCCTCTCGTTACAACAATCGTTTGAAGCACCTGAATTGGTGCTCAAACGTGCTTATTTGAAAAAAGTCATTGAAACAACTTTACGTTATATCGATGTCGATCAAGACTGTGAAATCGGAATTGCTTGTGTCGATCATGATGAAAGCCATAAGCTTAATCTCGAATACCGTGAAAAAGATAAATCGACCAATGTTTTGTCTTTCCCAAGCGATATTCCAGAAGAAATTTTACCAATGCTGGATGCCTTACCGATTGGTGATTTGGTGATATGCATCCCTGTTGTTTTACAAGAAGCCCTTGAACAGCAAAAGACACCGATTGAACATTTCACGCATATGCTAGTGCATGGTACTTTGCATTTGATGGGTTATGATCATGAAACATCTGACCAAGATGCAGAAGAAATGGAAGCTTTAGAAATAGAAGTTTTGAAAAAATTAGGATTTGAAAATCCTTATACGATCAAAGAAAGCTGATTGTTTTAATCAAGAATAGTTCCCGTCTTCATGAGATGGGACGATTCAATATAAGACCGAATACAATTCACTAATAATACAGTTCACCGATAAAGAAAATTTATGAAATACGTTGTTATTTTCAAAGCAAAAATACAATCTCTAGATCAAGAATATTTTGACACAGCCAATCAATTACGTGAAAAAGCATTAACTGAGTTTAACTGTCAAAAATTTGAAGCAGTTGCTGAAAATGATTTTGAAATTGCTTTGTCTTACTGGAATTCACTTGAAGATATTCAAGCTTGGCATAAAGATGCTGAACATCAAGTCGCTCAGCGTCTAGGTAAACAGCGTTGGTACGAGAGTTTTAGTGTTGAAGTTTGTGAGGTTTTAAAAGCGTATTCAACTTAGAAATACATATTTTAACCGTATTGACTCAATTTCAACGCACTTCAAACTCAGCCTCAGCAGGGTCAAAACGCCACGTTCGGATGATACGTAATTCTGATATGTCCTTCATTTTAGCGTCAAAACGTCCAAACGGCGCACCTTTACGAACGGAACTTTTTGCAGCTTCATCCAAGATGCTATGACCTGAACTTTCTATCAGTCGAATCGCACGAATACCACCTTCATTATTTAAAATCACCATCAAACGTACTTCGCCTGAAAGACGTTGCTGTTTGGCTAAATCGGGATAGTAACGGTTACCATACATTTCTACTTTTTCACGGAACTTATCCAAGTACCCTGCCGAGGCATCCTGTTTTGCTTGAATACCATCTAGTGTTTTAATTTTTTGTTGCTTACTGAAATTTTGCTGTTTTTGTAAATATTGAGCTTCCAAACTTGCCACCATTGCAGCTTTGGCTTGAAATTGACTCTGCATTTCATCCATGGCTTTTTTACGATCGTTTTGTTCAGCTTGTTTTTGCCAACTTAAAACGGTCATTAATACCTTTTCTTCAAAATTTAATTCACGCTTTTGCTGAATTTGTTCCAAAGTTTCAAGTTGTTGATCTCCCGCACTTTGGTCCGCAGATTGGGCAGGCATGTCACTCGACATACGATGTTCTTTTCGAAACGTTCCAGAGCCTTGTTGGTCTGCTTGTGCTAAAAAATCTGCTTCTTTCACTTTATCTACGCTTGGACGCAAAGTTACAGCGATTTCTTTTGTTGCTGCATCATTTTCTTGAGGCATGCCAAATTGCATTGATAAAAATAATGCATGGGCAATCGCAGCTGTAGACACAGCCCCGATGAATAATGGGTCTTGCCACCAAGATTCAAAATGCTTTGTATTGGCATATAATTTTTTTATCATGACATTAATCCGACAAAATTCCCCAATCGCCAAATCTATAATTCATTTAATTCAGTTATTCTTACATTTATCATCAATAATGTGACAAGATTCATGATAAAAACAACCAAATTTCAAACCACTCAAAATGGTGCAATGTTTTTTGTTAAACTGCAATCGTTAAACTTGGTTTCTTTTAATAATCGACAAGTTTATCGCCTTAATATGATGATGATTTGGGACAATACTTATGCCGACGCTGCTTTCTAACATCGCCAAACGAATTCGACAAGTATACCAAAAAGCGGAAGGTTTTATAGAAGAAGAGCGTGAATTTCCCGTGTCTCAAGTCTTCCTGAACGCCACATTTAAGCGTTATGTCACAGACAATGTCAAAATACTAGAAGATTTACATGCAGATTTACACGATGATTGGCTCAGACTTTATGCAACAATCAATGTCAAAGGCATGCATTTGGTCCTCTCTGTTGACCTAAGATTGGTGCAGATGGAACTGAATAAAGACATGCAACTTATTGTCTTCGAACAAATTAGCGACACTCAAGTTATTGAAGCAAGTTACCCAAATATTGGCTATAAAATGGGTGTTACCTGTGCTCTATTCTTCTACCAAAAAATTCTCAAAAAAGATCCATTGGGCATGATCTTAGAAAAATTCAATGTCATCAAAGTCCAAGATGATCTATTACATCTCGATTTAAATCGTTGGTTAGGCAAAAGTCGTTCTATTATCGATACTTTAGCTAAAGTACATGTCAATCATGCTGAATTGCGTGAAACTGAACTGGTCATTTTAGGCAATGTCAATCTTGCAGCCTTACTCAGTAAGTTTAGAGAAAACCGTGTAGAAGACTGGGATGATGATGCCGATGATTATATTGAAGCTGAAGTCACCCCCATTCAACAAAAGAAGTAGCACAATATTTCAAGGTGTAGCATTCAAAATTTATACATAAACTCACAGTTTAAATGGAAAATTTGCTATTTTGTTCGCAATTGAGTTGCATAATGAACACAACATATAAATGATACTTTTAAATGCATAGGACATTTAATTATGGCAAAAACATTATTTAAAACATTCAGTATTGCGACAACCCTTTCAAGTGCTGTGTTATTCACTGCATTTTCAAGCAATGCACTTGCCATGAGCCCTTTCCAAGCCAGCTATGACTTTGCTTATAATGGAAAAAATCTAGGTTCAGCAACGCGTACTTTAAGTAAAAATGGCAACAATTGGACTTATGTTTTTGCAGCTAAGGCCGCAGCGATTGCATCTGCAAGTGAAACAAGCCGTTTTAGTTTTAGCAATGGTCAAATTAACTCAAGCAGTTTCAGTCGTACCAGTAAAGTTTTAGTACATAACGATACAATGACGATTAATTTTAATCCAAGTACCAAAACCATTAATACCAAGAAAAAAGATAAAGCCCGTTCTTTTGCTTGGAAAGCAGGTGCTTTGGACGAGTTAAATGCTGAATTACAAGTTCGTGAAGATTTAAAAGGATCAGGACTTAAATCAAACTACTTAATTGCAGATGCTAAAGGCTTAGATTCACGTCGTTTTGTAAAACAAGGTACTGAAACGATAAAAACACCAGCAGGTAGTTACAATACAATTAAAGTGGTTTTAACCCATGATAATGGTTCTAAAAGCTCAATATTTTGGTTAGCACCACAATTGGACTATTTACCTGTAAAAATGTCACATGTTGATGGTAAAACATCTTATAACTTGACCTTAACAAGTTACAAAAAGTAAGAGATTTTTCACCATTTAGTCAATTTCAGCTTGCATTTTTTTGGGTGCTTTTTAAAATACGCTTTTGCTTGAAAAAGCACCTTGCTCCTAGAGGATTCTCCCTGTGCACGCACTAGAACAGAAAATCTTAGCTGAAGGTATCGTTCTATCTGATCAAGTTCTGAAAGTCGATTCTTTTTTAAACCACCAAATTGACCCAGTCATGATGCAACTGATTGGTCAAGAGTTTGCAAGTCTTTTTAAAGATGCAGGCATTACCAAAATCATTACGATTGAAGCTTCAGGTATAGCACCTGCGGTCATGGCAGGTTTAGAGCTTGGTGTCCCTGTTATTTTTGCTCGTAAATATCAATCTTTAACTTTAAAAGATGATCTATATCGCTCTAAAGTATTCTCTTTTACTAAACAAGTTGAAAGTACGATTGCGATTTCTAAGAAACATATCAACCAAAGCGACAAAGTTTTGGTCATTGATGATTTCTTAGCAAATGGTCAAGCGGCTTTAGGTTTAGCGGATTTAATTCATCAAGCTGAGGCTGAAGTTGTGGGTATTGGTATTGTGATTGAAAAATCATTCCAACCTGGCCGTGATTTACTCCTTGAAAAAGGTTATCGCATTGAATCATTAGCACGTGTTGAATCATTGGCAAATGGGACAGTCACTTTTGTACAGGAATAAACCTGTACAAATATGTATGACAAAAAAAGAGCACTTCGGGTGCTCTTTTTTATCATTTATCGTCATAAATCATAACTAAAAGACCAAATTTACCCTGATTAGCAATTATTTTTATCACGAATAATCACGAGAATAGAATATTATTTAATTTCATTATATCCTAGAGAGAAATCGCTAATCCATGGGTGTGATTAAATTCAAAAGATATCCCATCGATTTTATACTTTCTAAAACAAATAGCATTTAAGCCAAAACTTTTATTGAGAAACTTAATCTAATGATAAATAAAAAAAAGTTTACTGAACGGATATTCGATCCAAATCAATTATCGGGTTTGGATGAAGATCATTATATTCAACTTCCCGTAGACTTTATTCATGATCTAAGCAAGGCAGCATCTTTACAAGATCTACTGGATAAAATTGCTTTTTGGATATCACATGTTTTTGATGCCGACCGAGTCAGTATTACTCTCCAAGAAAATGAAGAATATCTTAAGCTCTATTCTATTTCTGGAAATCAAGCTATTCCTATCGATTTTAAAATTCCCATCAAGCAAACCTTTGTTGGTCGAACTTTTGCCACAGCAAAACTGATCATTTGCGATGATCTATCTCAGTCAGATGAACTTGACTGCCAAATGCTTACTCAGCATGGCATGGGTACTTGCATGGATGCCCCCATGATTCATAACGATATTTGCATTGGGACATTAAACGTTGCAGATGAAAGAAAATATTATTATAGCGAACAACAAGCAATTCTTTTACAGTGTCTCGCCAATTGGTTAGCCATGAATATTAAGTTACATCTACAGTTTCAGGAAATGGAAGTACTGGCATCTACAGATGAATTAACTGGCGCATTTAATCGACGTGTAT
The DNA here is from genome assembly GCF_003611475.1 of Acinetobacter rongchengensis. Classification (GTDB taxonomy): domain Bacteria; phylum Pseudomonadota; class Gammaproteobacteria; order Pseudomonadales; family Moraxellaceae; genus Acinetobacter; species Acinetobacter rongchengensis. The sequence continues at coordinate 17,382 of NZ_RAXT01000033.1, forward strand.
TTATTCAAGAAAGCAACCAAACCATGTTGCAATTCTTCAAATCAAATATTCCCTTTAGTATTGGGATCTTAGATATCGATCATTTTAAAACACTCAATGACTGTTATGGTCATAAAGCTGGTGATTATGTGCTCAAACTTATGTCTGAACATATTCAGAAAGTTTTACGAGCCAATGACTTCTTGGCACGTATTGGTGGTGAAGAATTTGCGATTATTTTGCCTGCCTGTTTAAGCACAGAAGCGGTTCAAGTTTTTAAACGAATTCTTGCAACCATTGAAATGATGCAAATTCATTATGATGACAATATTATTTGTTTTACTGTCAGTATAGGTGTTGCTGAAGTCAAAAAACATGATGCAGATATAGAAGGTGTCTTTAAACGTGCAGATAAAGCCTTATATCGCGCTAAAAAACTGGGCAGAAATCAAATTTATTTGGCTGAATGAAAAACATTATTTTTAATTAAAATTAGATTTTTGTTTATTTTAAATTATTTTCACCTCATAAGCTCAATCAAGAGCAAACCAGGTTACAAGTCAGATAAATATTTTCATTTCGAGTTCAGCTAAAATACAAGAATATCTAGATACTTAGTTGATTGACTCAAGTCTAAAATCAAACAAAGTAATCGCATTATGATGATTCAATCATTCGTTACATCATAAAACAAGTTGTGAATTTTTAACGGAATATACCCCAAAGGCAAATCCCTCATGGATAAAGAAAATACAGTAAGCTGTCCAAAATGTGGTTCAACCGACCTAGAACGAAGTGACCACGAACAACTTCTTGGAAAAGCAGGTAGCGTATTACTCACCTCAGCGGGAGCGGCGGCAGGAACAGTCGGTGGTGCTGCTACAGGGGCTTCAGTTGGTGCGGCGATTGGAACAGTTGCAGGTCCTTTAGGCGTCATTGTGGGTGGTACTGTAGGCACATTTGTGGGTGCAATCAGTGTTGGGATTACAGGCGGTTTCCTCGGCAGACGGTTTGGTAAAAAAGCGGGCGAAATTGTTGATCAGAATATTTTCTTTGATTACCGATGTAAAAAATGTAAACATCGTTTTAATGTGGAAAGCGTAGAAAAACCTGAATAAAATCAATAAAAAATAAAGGCTTTATCGCTATATAATATGATAAAGCCTTTATTTTTTGATGTTTAAATACCAATATCTAACCTATTTAAGTTAAAAAATTAAACCATCCCTGCTATCAATTTTTTAACCACTTCTCCTAAACGTTTCCCCTGCTCTTCGCACAAAACCTTTTCATCCTGGCTCAAGCCCAGATCGTGTCTAGGTCCACTCACATGACTTGCACCATACGGCGTACCCCCTGATTTGGTATTGGATAATGCAGGATTGGCATTGGTTAAACCCATGATCATCATGCCATGATGAAATAAAGGCGGAAGCATGGTCAGCAAAGTACTTTCTTGTCCACCGTGCATTGACCCTGAACTGGTAAAAACGCAAGCAGGTTTGTCGTGTAATGCACCATTCAACCAAAGACTTGTCGTTTGATCCCAAAAATACTTCATTTCAGAAGCCATATTACCAAATCGTGTTGGAGAGCCTAACGCCAAACCTGCACAGTTTTGCAAATCATCCAAACTACAATAAATATCACCTTGTTCAGGAATACTGGCTTGCGCCTCTTTAACCACGGTTGAAAGATTGGGTACCGTTCGGATTTTTGTCGCAACACCTGCGGACTCGATTCCATTGGCGATTAAATGCGCCATCTCTTTGGTAGAACCATATTTGCTGTAATATAAAACTAAAACATAAGCTTGCATATTTGTAGATATTCAAATTTGAAAAATAAACTATACGGTATTTTGCTTGATTTTTGGGTAAGCTAGACCATGAAAGTGGAATATATGCTGAAAAAAATTGAGATAAAAGATATATGCTTAAATTACTTAAAAAACTCCCTTTTTACGATCAGATGTGGTTTCAATTTATACTTTTTGTACTCCGTCGCTTTGAAACTGATCGTTGTCGTGAACAAGCGGGGTCTTTGACATATACCACTTTGTTTGCTGTTGTTCCTATGCTGACGGTTTTTTTAGTGATTATTTCATCAATCAAAGCATTAGAACCTGCTCGACAACAATTACAACAAATGATTTATAGTAATTTCTTGCCTAAAACCAGTATTGCCTTTGATAAAGCCTTTAATGTTTTTACAGAAAATTCGAGCAACTTGACTATTATTGGTGTGCTATTTCTATTTATTACTACCGTGATGATGCTCACCAGTATTGAAACTGTATTCAATCGGATTTGGCGAGTTCAGGAAACACGCAATGGCATCATTGGTTTTATGCGCTATTGGACGATTATTTCACTCGGTCCTATTTTACTGGGCAGTGCTTTTGTTATTTCTTCAACACTGGCCTCTATGAATATTCTGAGCAATAACTTCGCAGGCTATGAAGTGGATGGCGCAGCAGTGTTTTGGATCATTTCTTTTTTACTGACTGTACTCGGTTTTTTTATTCTATATTGGACGATTCCTAATCGTCGTGTTCCAGTCCAAGCAGCAGCAATTGCAGGATTATTTAGTGCTATTGTTTTTGAATTACTCAAAAATCTGTTTGGCTTTGTGATGACCAACTTCACCAGCTACACCATTGTTTACGGTGCATTTGCAGCAATTCCAATATTTTTATTGTGGATTTTCATGTCATGGAATATTGTCCTTTTAGGCGTTGAAATCAGCTATGCACTTACAGCCTTCCATACTGGTAAAGTACAGACTCGCCACCCTGTTCTGATGCTTTTGGATATTTTAGAATTATTTTATAAAAAACAACAAACTGGACAAACAGTTACAGATGCTGAAGCACTCGAAATTTTAGGTCGTGGTGAAATTGGTCGTTGGCCTGCCTATGTCTTGTTATTGGAAAAACAAAACTTAATCAAACGTACAGATAACGATGAATATGTACTGATTCGGAATCTCGATACGATTGATTTTTGGTCTTTTTATAAGGCATTGCCTTATACTTTGCCAGATCGAGATGATGTTCAAAATATTCATGATGATGATATTTGGATGCAAAAAATTGGCCCATCACTCATAGAGTCTGATGAATACCTCGCCGCTAAATTATCAATACCGCTTTCAGCAATTTTAGATGATAAGTAACTTTGATTAATGAACCACTTTGATCAATCAACTGTTTGAATCAATAATATCTATTGTCTGCATCTACCTGAGAATATTGATAGAAACATTTTCAGGTCAATCAGCAAAGACGTTCATCTATCATAAAAAATGAGGATAGCGGCGGCTAAGTCAGTATCGTTTTACTGCCTTTCCGCTGTACTTTTCCAACACACTATTGCACCAATTGTCACCAATATTGTCCCGATCCAAAAAGCCAATTGTGGTGTTGCATCTAAAATCAGCATCGACATTACAGAAGAAAGGATCGGCATAAAATAAGTCACTAAAATCAATAATTTCATATCACCAAATTGCAAACTCTGATTCCAGTGACTATATGCAATACCAATCAAACTTCCTGTAAGTGCAATCGCAGCCCACATTTTAAAATTGGGAAAGCTAAATGGTTCAGCAGATACGAAATGTACAACCCATAATGAAACTGCCGTCACAGTAAAAAATAAGGGAACGGCATTATGCCCTTGTGCATATTTTTTAGTCAACACGCTATAGCAAGACCACAAAATTGCTCCAATCAATGCAAAACTATAAGCCACAGGGTTTTTCTGTAACACAGAAAACAACTTTGAAAGATTGAGAACATCAGGATTAACCACCATCATGAGTCCCAAAACGGCGAGAATAAAACCTAAAATGACGGGGAGTTTATAACTGAGTTGCTTTGCAAAAATTGCAAAGACAACAGTTAACGGTGGCCATAAATAATTAATCATACCAATCATTAAGACTTGTTCATGATCGTGCGAAAAAGCAACCGAACTCAGAAATAAAACTTCATAGAGTACAAAAAGACTACCACATCCCCATAAATAACTTTTTGGCATTCGACTCATCTGAGGAAAACCATTGAGCAATAAAATACTTAAAGCACTAAAACTATAGATCAATGCAATGGCTAAAATTGGGCTTAAAGACTCAGTGATCAACTTAACGACGGCAACCAAACTTGCCCAGATCAGAATTGAGGATAAGCCCATCCATGTATATCGATTCAATCTATTCAAATACGGCATAACCAATACACGTCACTCATCTTTATTGGGTTGATTCGGTAAAATGTAATTTCTTTTCAATCCACTGATGCAAACTGACGATCATCACCCCAAGTAAGACCAATCCTGTACCCAAAATAAAATTCATTTCAATATCTTCATTCAAAAAGATCACCCCAAAAATCATACCGAAAATTGGTGTCAGGAAGGAAAAAACACCTAAATGATTGGCGAGATAATGACGCAACAGCCAAAACCACAACATTAAACTCATAAACGACATGATCAAGGTATGAAAAGCCAAACTCCCTATAGCAATCATTGTCCAATGAATTTCAGCTTGCCCTAGAATAAAAGCCAAAGGCAATAAAAACACAAAACCACCGAGTAATTGATAAAACAAAGTTTGAGTGGGATGTGCATCAGACAATTTGGTCAATCTTAAAGAAATCGTAGTGAGTGCCCACATGATCCCTGCTATCAGTGCGAAAACATCACCCAATAGCATGTTGGAACCGATAGCCTGATCATCTCGCCCCATAAATGTCACAACAATGCCAAGGAAAGCGATAAAAATCCCGCCCCATTGAATCATCGCCAAACGTTCCGTCGGTAATTTCCAATGCAGCCCTAAAGCCACAAAAATCGGCGCAGTATATAACAAAACCACGGTATGAGAAGCTGAGGTAAAGCGTAATGCTTCTGCTACGAAAAAGAATTCGGCTGAAAATAAAAAAGCAATCCAAATGCCCGGTATAAAATATGCTTTAGAGAATAAGCTCACCCCTTGTTGCAATTGAATCAAGGGCAAAACCATAAGCGCAGATAAGCCTGAACGGATTGCGATTTGCATCATGGGAGAAATATCAGGCGCGGCAATTTTTAACACCACTTGCTGAATGCCCCAAATCATACATAACCCGATCATTAAACTCGATGCTTGAGCATCAATTGCTTTGCGCATATCCACAGATCTAACTCAAATAGAAATATTTTGAATACACTATAATCCTGTCTATTTTGTAGGATATACTCCAAAACAGACAACCCATCCTATTATTCAGGCATTTTTAAATGATAAAAAAAATAAACGCTCGAACTGAATATACAACACAGCTCAAAACCAATGATGTGATTGAGGCACCGTTATGGCTGCATTTCCGAGATGATCCTGCTTTATCCGTTTACCCTGAACATGGTCATGCGTGGGGCGAGTTTGTCTATGCATTTAATGGTGTGATGGAGGTTAATATTGAACAAATCAATTATATTACCCCGCCTCCTTATGGAATTTGGTTACCTCCCAATGTCAACCACAGCGGTTTAAACCGAACTTCTGTTTCACATGCAACTTTGTATATCCATGAATCTTTATGTGAATATCTGCCACAACAAGCAGGTATTCTTTTATCCTCACCGTTGGTATCTGCAATTTTACACCACCTCAAACAACACCCAATGGATGAGGCAGAACCTGAGTATTTACGGTTATTACAAGTATTATTGGATCAACTGCATCATGCAGAACGGATTGGAAGCTATTTACCGCATACAAAACATCCTGCACTTAAACAATTATTAGATTTTTTACATACCTGCCCTGCAGATAACAGCACTTTAGAAGATTTAGCCAAACGAATAAATATGACTGAACGTACTTTGGCACGTTTAAGTTTGAAAGAACTTTCCATGTCTTTGAATGAATGGCGACAACGTTTAAAAGTAATGAAAGCCATGTCGATGTTAGAAGATGGGAGAACAGTTGAAAATATTGCTTTGGATTTGGGTTATGCCAACGCATCCGCGTTTATTAATATGTTCAAACGCTGGATGAAAATTACACCCGACCAATTTAGGAAACTGCTACACCGTTGATTTAATTTATTTATCTATTGATTTAGACATATGACTTAGACATGAGCAATAAAATTGATAAAATCATGGATGATAAAAAAACGGATTAAAACATTGGCTTTAATCCGCTTAATCTAAATATGAATTAAAACTAAAAGCCTTACTTCACAAATGTTTTCCAAACAAAATCATGACTTTGACCATGTAAAGTCATGGTTAATTGATCACCTGAAGCCAATGCTGCAACACCTGCTGGCGTACCCGTCATCACCACATCTCCAGGTTCCAAAGAGAAAACTTGGCTAATATCTGCCAGTAAATAACCAATATCAAAAATCAATAATGAAGTATCCCCTTTTTGACGAACTTGATCATTCACAGCAAATTCAAACGTGATCGCAGACCAATCTTTCACTTCATCTAGACTGACCCAATCCGCAAGAACACATGCACCATCAAACGCCTTTGCACGTTCCCAAGGTTGACCTTTTTTCTTCAAGTCATCTTGTAAATCACGCAGGGTTAAATCCAAACCTAAAGTCACTGCACCAATCGCTTCCAATGCTTTTTCAGGATTGGTTTCAGCTTTTAAAGGTTGGTCTATACGCAAAGTCAATTCACATTCATGGTGACAATTGCCCCAATTTTCGTTCCAAGAAATCCCTTCTTCCAAAGAAATCAAGGTACTGGGCGGTTTGATAAATAAGACTGGACGATCTGGAATCGCATTACCTAATTCTGCGGCATGCGCTGCATAACTACGACCGACACACACAATTTTAGATGGACGTGTACTCATATTACTTCCCTATTATCTCATCACCAATAAATAACTTGACTAAAATCCATCAAATAACTTTGCGTTACGCTTATTTTTTAAATGTATTTACAAAGATGGATTGCTCGGTAGAAGCGTCAAATGCACGCTTCGGTACGATGATCACCGTACGATTTTTTAATTCAATCATATACGTCAGTTTACCTTCTGCAAATTTTTGTACATCTGCATAATGAAACGCTTGCTTCGGACGACCACTACTGAAAATTTCAGCATAATCCTGAAATAATTCAATACCTTGTTCACTTTTACCAAACTGATATTTTACAAATTGCTTTTTAAACATCATCGGTAAAAACCAATAACGCATGAGTATTTGTAAAATAAGGAAAAAACCACCTAAATAAACATAGTACTGACCCACGCCATCAAAACCAAGATAAATCCCCCATGCGATAATCCCGATACTGATCAAAGGTGTAAGCAATTGACTAATTTGCTTTTTACCAAAAGTAGCAAGCTTAAAACCGTCTTGAGACTCTTCCAAATTTAGATAATAACGTGCTGATAATGCAGGCTTAGTGTCTGACATAGTTGTTTCAATACTAATTCATTACGATGCCAAGATATTACACTAGATTTGAATCAGCATGATGCTTTTCGTCCTGAATTACAGAACACCTCTATTGTTATCTCGTAAATCATCTTAAAAATAACGCTCCCAGCTCCTGTATGGGCTCGAATAACAATAAAGGAACAAATGATGAACACTTTTCACGCAATTATTTGCCTTCTTCTTTTGAGTAGTATTAGCCCGATCAGTTTTGCAAAATTAATTTCTTGGACTGACAATATTCCTAGCGGGATAAAACCTTTTGATCATAATGCACAACAAGTAGCTGCAATTGCTCAAGATAATATTTTAATCTACTCACATCCTGCAGTAAAAACTGCCCTACCTACATTAAAAAGCAACACTCAACCCCTTGCTAAATTTTCAACAGCAGCCATTGTTGTCCCTGTAAATAGTCAGGATGTGGCTAAAATATTGGGCAATTACACGCAATATGTTGGATTATTTCCAACCTTAAAATCGGCAAAAGTTATAGAACAAGCTGGAAATATCAGCCAAGTCAAATACAGAATTTCTATCCCTACACCTATTCCTGTACTCAATTTTAACGAAGATGTGGTGTTTCAACATCAAATCGGACAGAACAGCATTTCTAGTTTGGTCATTGATGCACCTATTCCCTATGGCCTAGGCAAATTTGAATGGTTTAGTTTGGGGGATAAAAAGACTTTGATCACGCTGACCCAATGGGGAGATTTAAACCAACCCCAAGGCTTTTTATTTAAGCAAATCATATCGGCATTCCCAGAACTTAAATTAGGTGTTCCACAAACCACGAATGCTTTTATTTTAGAGGCGTTAAAAAACCGTTTGACTACAAAGAAAGTTACAGCACTGAATACAGGACAATTCCCGAATCCTCAGCTCAATAGTGCCCAAGTCAATAAAATCGCTCAAGTCAGTGCAAACTCACAACAGCCAATCAGTATTATTTTAAATCCAAGTACCGTACCTTATACGCATGGTCGTGAAACTTTACGTTTTACCACCACTTATCAATATTTTAAAACACCTCCGCAAAACATGCAGAAATGGACACAGCCCAAGTCTTATAAAGAGGTTTTCCCTAAACAAATTAAAAGCATCACCACCTCTGCGCTCAATCAGCAAGGTCAAGATGCTGAATTTAAAGTCAGTGTTAGCCTTGGTGTGATTAATATTCCTTTTGATTTTAAAATGCATTTTACTTACCCCAAACCTACTGAAAATAACTTCTATTCCAATGGTGGAGATTTACGCTTTTTAAAAGGTCAGATTCAATTTTTCCCACAAGGCAACGACACTTTATTAAAAATGACCACAACCATAAAAGTAGATGAAAAAGCACCCTTTTTACTCAGAGCAGCACGTAGCTTGCCCTATCATGAAATGCTACCTGCTGTAGGTGCAAATGCAATTTTTGTACAGAAAATTAAATAGTTGGGATCATTAGAGCGATTGAGATCGATGACAATGTGATTTTTCTAATTTGAAGATCAATATTTTTGAATGAATTTTTAGGCACAAAAAAACCGCTCATCAGCGGTTTTTTAATCTTTTATCAAGTGGTGCGCTCAGAGAGATTCGAACTCCCGACCCCTTAGTTCGTAGCCAAGTGCTCTATCCAGCTGAGCTATGAGCGCGATGTCTTGATGGGACGCATTATACGCCTTTTCACGTTTTTGTTAAGGGTTATTTTGGGGTTTATATACTGAATGTCTAGTATTTGGACGATCCATGTTTTGTATTGCAAATCAGAACAAGACTCTCTCAACTACTCCGCCGTTACAATATTCAGAATTTCCATACATTCAGCACAGAAAATCACGTATTCATTTTCAAGACTTTGAATTTTAAGCTCATAAACAAAACCTGTTAGAGTTCGATCGCAACCATCACATTGTTTTAATTCAAGATGACAAATGAAATCAATATGTTCATAAATATAATATCCATCTGTATATTTCTTCATGTTGTTATTTCACATGTCTCTATTCTTAGCTCTATTTTAGTGGTTTTAAATGAACAATATTACATAGAGAATGAAGATCACGACAAGTATCGACGCTTAATTGAGTTTCTAAAATAATTATAAAAAAATATCTAAACCAACCTTTATCTGCGTTATTGAACATTGAACTATCAAAACCTATTATTTAGATAAAATAGGCGATACATAAACCTCAGACACAAAAAAACCGCAATTAAGCGGTTATTTTTCATCTTTCGATGTATTCAAGTTGGTGCGCTCAGAGAGATTCGAACTCCCGACCCCTTAGTTCGTAGCCAAGTGCTCTATCCAGCTGAGCTATGAGCGCATACCTGATTGCCTATATAAAGGCTTCGTTACTTTTCAAATACTTATTAAACTGGTGCGCTCAGAGAGATTCGAACTCCCGACCCCTTAGTTCGTAGCCAAGTGCTCTATCCAGCTGAGCTATGAGCGCATCATAAGTATTCGTTGGCGGTGAGAGAGGGATTCGAACCCTCGATACAGTTACCCGTATGCATCCTTAGCAGGGATGTGGTTTCAGCCACTCACCCATCTCACCGTAACGAGCCGCCATAATACAAATTAAAACTCATTTCAGCAAGCCATCAACCTAAAAAAGTTATAGATTTTTGCTCAATTAAATACTTTTTAAACAATTTTCATCATTTTGTTGCTTTTTTATGCTTAAAACGCAGCTAATTAAATGAAAATTTAGAGAAATCCTCATAAACTCAAATTTAAACTGCATTATTGCAATCAATTACGTGCAGTCTGGCACTGTATGACTTATGCTAATCCTATCTTCTGACTAGAAACCAAATACATGATGAAAAATTGGGTCGATCCTGAAGCTAAAGCTGAAGCTGAACGTTATGACAATCCTATTCCAAGTCGCACGCTCATCTTAGAAATCATTGAGCAAAAACAAGAAGCGCTATCTCATGCAGATCTTGTAGAGCTACTTGAAATTGCTGATCAAAAGAGTATTGATGCGCTTAGCCATCGCTTAAGTGCCATGGTACGTGACGGTCAGCTCATGAAAGATGGTTTTAAATACCAGCTGATGGCCGATCAACCGACATTAGATGCAACTGTTTATATCAACTCAAAAGGTTTAGGTGTTGCCAGTTTAGATGGTAAAAAAGATGAGTTTTTATTGCCTGAACGTGAGCTACGTCAAGTCTTTCACGGCGATCGTGTCAAAGTCCAACAAACCTCTGTAGACCGCAAAGGTAAAGCTTGGGGTTATATTACTGAAGTCACGCAACGCCGAGTAAAGCAGTTGATTGGTAAAGTTGCAGAATTTGAGGGTGAATATTTCATTCAACCCGCAAATCCCAATGCACATCAACCGATTACCCTAGAAAAAGAACTCATTGAACATGCCAAAGCTAAATTGGGCGATGCGCTACGTGTAGAAATTGACGATTATCCAACTCGGGATGAATTTGCAACAGGCCATGTGATTCAGTCTATGGCAGATAAAGCAGATACTGAAATCATTATCCCGCAAACCATTTTAGAATATGGTTTGCCTTATGAATTCCCAGAAGAAGTTGTAAAAGAAGCTGAAAGTTTTAAAGAGCCTACAGCCAAAGACCATGCAGGGCGTATCGATTTACGTGATTTACCATTGGTCACGATTGACGGTGAAGATGCACGTGATTTCGATGACGCCGTTTACGCAGAAAAGCGCCCAGGCGGTGGTTATCGTGTTGTTGTCGCTATCGCCGATGTGAGCCATTATGTCCGTTCGGGCAAACCCTTGGACGATGAAGCACAAGAACGTGGTACCTCAGTGTATTTCCCACACTATGTATTGCCCATGCTGCCAGAAGCACTTTCCAATGGCTTATGTTCTTTAAATCCACGCGTTGACCGTTTGTGTATGGTGTGTGATTTGAATTTAAGTCGTGCAGGTAAAGTGACTAAATTTGAATTTTATCCATCGGTAATGCATTCAAAAGCACGTTTAACTTATACCCAAGTTGCACAATATTTTGACGGTGACAGTACGGCTGTTCCTGAAGATCGTAATGTGCGTAAGTCATTAAACACGTTGTATCAACTGTATGAAACTTTAAAAGGCTTACGTGCTGATCGTCATGCCATGGAGTTTGAAACGGTTGAAACGTACATGACTTTTGACGAGTTGGGTGGAATTAAAGAAATCCTACCTCGTTCACGTAACGTAGCGCATAAACTGATTGAAGAATGTATGTTACTTGCCAATGTAGCCGCAGCGGAATATTGCTTAAAGCATGATATTCCAATGTTGTACCGTGTGCATGAAGCGCCTGAGTTCTCACGTATTCAAAAAGTTCGTGATTTTGTAAAATTACTGGGCTTAAAATTCCCAGAACAACCGACTCAAGCGGATTATCAAGCCGTTATTGAAGCAACCAAAGACCGTATTGATGCACCAAGTATTCATGCGGTATTACTCCGTTCAATGATGCAAGCTTTTTATGGTGCAAAAAATGTCGGCCACTATGGCCTAGCTTATGAAGCGTATACACACTTCACTTCACCAATTCGCCGTTATCCTGACTTGTTATTGCACCGTGCCATTAAGGCACATTTAACACAAAAACCATCTCCTCTTTCAGGTGCTGCCTTAGATGATGCAGGAGAACATTTCTCTGCGACAGAACGTCGTGCAGATGAAGCTTCTCGCTCTGTCACCTCTTGGTTGAAGTGCCATTATATGCAACAGCATTTGGGTGAAGAGTTTGTGGGGGTGATTAGTGCCACAGCTGAGTTTGGTTTATTCGTCACACTCAAAGATTTATATGTCGATGGTATGGTGCATGTCAGCCAATTGGGCGATGACTATTTTGTTTTTGATCAAGCAAGTCAAAACTTGGTTGGACAAAATCGTGGTCAAACTTTCGGTTTGGGTGATGAAGTTAAAATCAAAGTTGCGGGGGTTAATCTTGAAGAACGTAAGATTGACTTTGAATTGTTACAACAGCTTTCTCATGCAGGTCGTGTCATCCGTAGCCGTGCGCCTCGTGTAGCGAAACCCACTGCAAAAGAAGAAGTTTTTTCTGACCGCCCAGCTAAAGTAAAATCTGAATCTGACGATGCAAAAGTCAGTGAAGATGGAGAACGTCCCATTCGCAAGAAAAAAGCCAAAGGAAAACCTAGTTCTTACAGCAAAAAGCCTAGTAAAAACACTGCAACAAAGCTTGAAACAAAGGCTAAAGATAAAGTGAAGAAAAAGGCCAAGGCTAAAAAGAAAAAGTCCAATGCAAAAGCAAAGGATGAATGATTTTTCATAACTTTGTTTGGATTTAAATTAAGAGCGCTTTGGCGCTCTTAATTGCTTCCAACCTTCAGGTGCAAATACAACTTTTAAACGAAAACACCAATTACCAAAAAATATAATGGCATTGATAGGGAATATTTATGTCGAGAGCTTTGCAGAAAATCCACATAAAGACGCATTGATTTAATATAGAATAATCAATATGATATAAAAAATCCAACTAATTACATGATGATGACTACCCGTCAAAAAGAATTATTTTTGATCATTACCTATTGCATACTATTGCTAACCGCTATTATTTTTCTCAAAGCTTTCAGTTTTACTCCAATACAGGGTTTAACTAAAATCAGTCTTTTTCTCGCTGTACTACTCAGTTTATTTTTCAATCTCTACCTCTACTTTGTCAGTATTAAAGCTCCTTTTAGCTCTGCCAAAAACCTAGCAACCATGATCTCTAAGCCATTTAGAATATTGGTTTATTGGCTATTATTTCCTTTATTTACAACTTACTTATTATGGACAGTCATTGGTGGCATTCTCCCTGCTCTTTACACGCAAGCATTTGGACAAACCTCATCACAAATCTATAATGGCACAGTAGATTCAACTTCTAGAAAATATTGCACGACACAATTTGAATTTAAATCACCACAATTGGATCATTTCTTCTTTCGCCAGTGCCTTAATCCTAAAGCACATAATTTAAAAGCATCCCAAAAAATTACAATTCATACAACAGTTCAATCTAGTCGTTTTGGAAGCAGTATCAAAAAAATATATTCAGTCGATCCTCAATAAAATTACCCAATCATCACTTGATTTCCCTCACCAAAAGCCCTACATCTATTGATAACTTAGTCAATAATTTGGTTTACACCACATGACATTAGAAAAAGCAACATTACCCGTTCCCCAATTTGATCAAATTAGCTTAGAGCAACTCAAACAAAATATTGAGCAAGCCATCCAAAATGGTCAGCATTTTTTAAATGGACTGACTCAAGTCCCAGACAACATTCAACAACAACTGCAAGTCTTGGAAAATATTGATACTTTAGAAAACAACATGAGTGAATGTTGGGGCATTCTGTCGCATTTTAATGCGGTCATGAACAATGCAGAAACCCGTGAAGTGTATCAATCACTGCTACCAAGTTTAAGTGAATATTACACACAACTTGGACAACACGTCCCTTTATACCAAAGCTATCAACATATTTATGACCATGTAATTTTTAGCGACTTACCAAGTGCACAACAAAGCGCCATTAAATTAGCCTTACGTGATTTCAAATTATCAGGTGTAGCCTTAGAAGGTGATGCTAAAAAACGCTATGCAGAAATTTCAGCACGCTTATCGCAACTGTCCTCTGATTTCTCAAATCATGTATTAGATTCAACTCAAGCCTATAGCAAACCATTAAGCGAAGATCAGTTGAAAGGCTTACCGCCAAGCAGTGTTGAATTATTAAAACAATATGGTCAACAACGTGAGTTAGACCAATCTGTTGCCACACTTGATATTCCTTCTTATTTGGCAATTATGACCTATGCTCAAGATCGTGAATTACGTGAGGAATTATACAAAGCCTATACCACACGTGCTTCTGATCAAGCGGGTGACCCACAATATGACAATGCATCTGTGATGGTTGAAATTCTCAGTTTACGTCAGGAAATGGCGAAACTCTTAGGTTTTGACAACTATGCTGAGTATTCACTGGCTTCAAAAATGGCGCCGAATGTAGCAACTGTAGAGAAGTTCTTGGTTGAACTTGCTGAACATGCTCGTGTTCCTGCTTTAAAAGAAATTGAGGAACTCAAAGCCATTGCCAAACTGGATGGTATTGATGAGTTACAACCGTGGGATAGCACCTATTATTCTGAAAAATTGAAAGTACAAAAATTCAATCTATCTCAAGAAGATTTAAAACCGTACTTCCCTGCGCCAAAAGTCATTCAGGGATTATTCAATGTGGTTCAGCGTTTATATGGTATCCATGTGGTTGAACGTGAAGCACCGCTTTGGCATGCCGATGCGCATTATTATGAGCTTGAAGATCATGGCAATGTCATCGGTGGTTTCTACTTCGATTTGTATGCACGCAATGGAAAACGTGGCGGCGCATGGATGAGTGGTTTCCGCTCTCGTATGCAAACAGAACATGGACTGCAAAAACCGATTTGCTATATGGTGGGTAATTTCACGCCACCTGTAGGCAACCAACCTGCTTTATTGACCCATGATGAAGTCAACACCTTGTTCCATGAGTTTGGTCATGGTTTACATCACATGCTTACAGAAGTGGATAATATTGCTGTTGCAGGTACACACGGCGTTGCTTGGGATGCTGTTGAATTGCCAAGCCAGTTTATGGAGTTTTGGACTTGGGACACTGAAAGTTTGGCTTTGATCAGTGAGCATATTGAGTCTAAAGAAACGCTACCTCATGACTTACTTTCTGCCTTATTGAATGCTCGTTTCTTCCAATCAGGTATGCAAAGTTTACGTCAGATTGAATTTGCATTGTTTGATTTAACGATTCATAAGCTCACTCCAGCTTTAGATACAGCGCAAATCCAAGCGACACTGGATGATATTCGTCATCAATATGCAGTCTTGCCAACAGCAAGTTACAATCGCTTCCAAAACAGCTTCAGTCATATTTTTGCAGGGGGGTATGCAGCTGGATACTATTCTTACAAATGGGCTGAAGTTTTAGCCAGTGATGCTTTTGATCGGTTTGAAAATGAGGGCGTTTTCAATACACAAACTGGACAAGCGTTTCGTCAGGCAATTCTAGCAGTTGGCGGAAAAGATACAGCACTTGACGCATTTATCAATTTCCGCGGGCGCGAACCAAAAATTGACGCATTATTACGACATCAGGGTTGGACGAATAACTAAACAACGCTTAAACTAACGGTCAGAATTGATTTAAGTTGTGGTGGGTATATGAATATTAAACGTCGTTTCATCGCTGGCGCAAAGTGTCCAAAATGTGAAGCGATGGATCGTATTGTTATGCTCACCCAAGGCGATGCTGAATGGATTGAATGCATCGAGTGTGGATACTCTGAAAATCGCCCTACACATGTAGATGCGCCTGAAGAACCGGCCACACCAGATGAGATTGGGGTTATTCAATTTAAGCCTCGTTCTTCAAAATAACTGGACCGAATAAAATGCGTATAGAAAGAGATAACTCTAAGTTAATATGGATCATTGCTGGGGCTTTATTTGCAATTGCCTTACTTATTACTGTACTTTTTTGGCTAAATAACGATCACAAAAGCAATCAAGCCAACGATCAATTTAACCAACCTGTAGCTGTAAAGAAAAAGCCTGAAGCTGTTACACCACCTATTGCACAACCGATACAGGAAGATACTTCTTCTACGCCAAGTAATGTCGAATTAGTAAATGCATCGATTGTCAAAGATCCAGTTCCTCAAAATGCAAGTCTTGCCAAAGAAGAAGTTGCTAAATTAGAAGATATTCAAAAACAATTAGATGAACAGCAAACCAATTTAAATTCACAACATGCGGATGCAGATCAACTCATTAAACTGAAAGAAGAACAAGTGAAATTACTTGAACAGCAATTGGCGCAGCAAGCCAAGGCTTAAAGGTTTTTTGTTTAAATCATTCTTTATTTTCAAAGTCTTAACATCATGTTAAGGCTTTTTAAAAACTACTAATAACAATCATTCAACCAAATAAATTTCACTTTCTTCAATATCTTGTTTTTCATCATTTAAAGTAGGCATTGTCACGAAAATAAAATCAGCCTTACTTACAATCTTGCGCACTTTTTTTCATAATATCCACAATATTTGCAATACAATAGATCGTGTTTAGCTGAACATCCTCGTGATCATAACTCCCCGAATGCTCATACCCATTGATCATAAACGTTGCTTTGGGTGTCCTCGTATTTGCCCGAACATCCTGCCCAGATTGGTAGCTAACCGTACCATCCCCACGTGAAGTGGGTTTGATGTCTAAACAAAATGTGGCTTTATTGGTTTTGGAAATTCGTGATTTCTCATCCAATAATATTTCTCTTACACCATCTTTTTTATAAGCATTCCCATTGAGATTATGTGCTTTAGAACCTTGTACCGTGACATTTGTATCATCTTCTTGGCCAGTTGAATCATCTGCTTGTTTATCTGTATTTTCTGATCGAGTAGTTTTTCTTTCCTTTACAATATCTGGGAGTTCAATTAAATTTTTCTTGCCATATAACCCCATCAATTCAATCAATTCTTGTTCAGAACTAATATTCAATACTTCCTGACAACGCCATACCACTTGACCAAAAGACTGGTGCTCTGTATCCGCACCATAATGCGCATAGGTATTGCTATGGTAGGAGTCTTTGATATGGTCATGTAACTTGCGAACTGCTTCGATATTTTTTACATATATATCAAAAATACTGTCATAACCATCCTGATCTATTTTTTTTGCTACCAATCCAGCAGGATCAATAAAATCAGCATTGATCATCGCCCACCAACTGTCTTTCCTTTGATAGATTTCAGTATAAGGGTCAGCTGTTTGAGGCAGTGAAGCGGTGATTTCACCTGTCGGCGTATTGGCTTTGAGAATTAACCATGCTTTGGGGTTTTTAGGGAAATCTATAGCATTGGAATAATTAGCAAAGGGCAATAACTCTAAACCACCTGGTGCGCTGGCCAATACCGCTGTTAAACGTTCTGAAGTATCACCAAACATCGGCGCAGTGAGCCAAGCTTTAAATTTATTGATAATGCCTGTAGATGCTTTCCAACCGTCCCAACCTACGGTTAAACGCTGATAAACCGCAGGTGCACCACTGGCAGGCATCACCCCATGTACCACTCCAGCAATTTTATCTTTGACTTTATCATTTTGGATCAATGCTCGAGCCACCAAGCCACCCATAGAATGAGTCACGATAATAAATTTCTTAAATTTTGCTGTGGGATATTCTTTTTTGACTTGCGCCATCACTTCATTATTTAAGCGATCTGCTATTTTATCAGCAGAGTTCATGTTGCTATCTAACCAATTATAACCACAAGCAAATACAGGAAAGGCATAATCAGCTAATTCTTCATGCTGTTCTAAATTTAACAGTTCAACAGCCTTGGTACTTGACCAATTTTTAAGTATGTCTTGTGTTTCCTTATTACCAGCATCAACGATTTTTTCCCATTCAGCAGTACCATTAAATTGCTCTTGTTGATGCTCACTTAGTTTCTTAAATGGATTATTCAATTGATTTTCCAAGTAGATCAACACTTTGGCATAGCCAATGGTAATCACTGAGCCCCAGCCACGCGCTCTTGCAATCTCTTCAGTGATATACGGTAACTGCTTTTTATTTAACTTAAGGTCACCGTCATAACCCACTGTAGTAGTTTCAGGATTTAGATCAATTTGGCGCTGTCTAGCATCCCTTCTTCTATATGCCAACAATGTTGAAAGTCCTGGATACCACACTTCCTTATCATTTTTATCTTTTAAATTTGATCCCATAATCCCCGGAATAAAAATAATCGGAACCACATATTTCACTGGTGCAGGTATTTCACATTCCGTTTTAACACTATTTGGTGTGGTGTGTGACACATAAGAAACATTTCCCGACTTGTGAATGGTTTCATAAGCATCATGCGTATAAGCATTATTTGACATTTTATTCTCAGTTATTTTTAGTTGGTTTTAAAATTTACGTATTGTTTTTATGATTGATTCATACAATTGCAAGGCTTCCACTTGATATAAGCTACTTGTTTCATTGCCAAATGAGCGATGTGCAGTATCAACCTCAAGACTAATCAGTGGATCTGTGTTATCATTCGCTGTTCCTGCATGTTCCCATAAAGCACTAATACCATCACGTCCTTTCATTTTTTCAACACCAATCCACTCTTGTGCAGTTAAATATTCCGTATTCTTTTCACCCTTTCGAATATTGCCCTTATTGATTTGACGCTCACTTTGCCCCACTTCTCTTAATTTTTTCTCTACTCGTGGAATCAGTGATAATACCGCCTCATCATTAGACTCTGATTCAAAACGTAAAACGACTGTTGGATAGTCTTTAAACCTAAAACCCAGTGTTTGTATGCTATACCGGTACTGCTTCTTTTCATCTCGAATAAACCCCATATAAATACATTGCCCAGCCTCTTTTGGAATTTCATGTTCAGGACGATAACGTAAATTTTTGACTAGATTTTGAATAGCTTCACTACTCTTTTCAATTCTTTTAGGTGAATCACTATGCCCACCTTTTATTAAAAACAAGGACTTTTTATCAAGTACAAAGCCAAAAACATCAAAGGGAATTATTTCCTTATCAGCTAGTTTTCCTTTTATAATTTTAGTGCTGCGACCTTCAAATTGTTGTACTTGAGGATCTTCAAAGACTTTACTGCCTCCTTCAGAATATTCTTTTCTCACTTTTTGAATCGCAGCATCAAAATCTTGACGTGTGGCATTTTCTTTCACAGTTATAGTAAAAGAATCATATTTATCATATCTTTCCAATGGATTGGCTTCGGCGGGAATCTCTACGGCATAG
>NZ_RAXT01000034.1 GCF_003611475.1 Acinetobacter rongchengensis
TGCTGTCGTGTCCACAGTCAATACTAGCGGATCACTTGGTTCACTGGTATTCCCTGCTGGATCTGTTTGTGTGGTTGTGATTTCGTGTGGACCATCCGTCAACGGGGTTTCTGGGGTAAATGTCCAGTTGCCTGTTGAGTCTACAGTCGCAGTACCTAGTGGTTTACCATTATCTGAAACTTCAACGGTTGCACCCGGCTCACCTGTACCTGTAATAGTCGGTGTATTGTCATCCGTTGTACCACCTGAAGGGATATCCCCTACATTTGGTCCTACATTGTCCGTAGCGCCTACACCTTCTGGTTTTGCAGGTGGTGTGGTATCTACCGTTAATACTAGCGGATCACTTGGTTCACTGGTATTTCCTGCTGGATCTGTTTGTGTGGTTGTGATTTCATGTGGACCATCCGTCAACGGCGTTTCTGGCGTAAATGTCCAATTGCCTGTTGAGTCTACAGTCGCAGTACCTAATGGTTTACCATTATCTGAAACTTCAACAGTTGCACCCGGCTCACCTGTACCTGTAATGGTCGGTGTATTGTCATCCGTTGTACCACCTGAAGGGATATCCCCTACATTTGGTCCTACATTGTCCGTAGCGCCTACACCCTCTGGTTTTGCAGGTGGTGTGGTATCTACCGTTAATACCAGCGGATCACTTGGTTCACTGGTATTCCCTGCTGGATCTGTTTGAGTCGTCGTGATCTCATGCGGACCATCTGTCAACGGGGTTTCTGGGGTAAATGTCCAGTTGCCTGTTGAGTCTACAGTCGCAGTACCTAGTGGTTTACCATTATCTGAAACTTCAACAGTTGCACCCGGCTCACCCGTACCTGTAATGGTCGGTGTATTGTCATCCGTTGTACCACCTGAAGGAATATTTCCTACATTTGGCCCTACATTGTCCGTAGCGCCTACACCTTCTGGTTTTGCAGGTGGTGTGGTATCTACCGTTAATACTAGCGGATCACTTGGATCACTGGTATTGCCTGCTGGATCTGTTTGAGTCGTCGTGATCTCATGCGGACCATCCGTCAATGGGGTTTCTGGGGTGAATGTCCAGTTCCCTGCAGAATCCACAGTCACTGTACCTAATGGTTTACCATTATCAATCACTTCAACGGTTGCACCTGGCTCACCTGTACCTGTAATAGTCGGTGTATTGTCATCCGTTGTACCGCCTGAAGGAATATCCCCTACATTTGGCCCTACATTGTCCGTAGCGCCTACACCTTCTAACTGCTCAGGTATTGTTGTATCAATTGTGATCTTTTGTTCTGTAATTGGACCAACATTCCCCGCCTCGTCAACTGTCCGAACTTGAACAGCATAAACACCATCAGCTAGAGGATTATTCGTATTATCATAACTCCAAGAACCATTATTTCGATCTACAACCGCATCTAGCCAAGTCTTACCGCCATCTAAACTAATTTGAACTGTTTCATCCGCAGCCAAAGGTTCAGTGATCTTACCATTCAAGATCAATGTCTGATCATTTGTAATCAAATCTGTAGAACTTAGACCTGTATCATCCGTAATACTGGTTAATGTTGCCTTCGCATTTGGTGATGTTTGATCTTTGCTATCATGGTCACGATGTGCCCACCATAGAATCCCTCCAGCGGTAACAACTGGAAATAACCAAGCAATCAGTCCAGCATTGTCACTCGTATAAAGTAAGGGTTCAAGATTATCTAAACCGAGGTAATTGACAGCACCATTTGTAGAATCAAATTGGACTAGGGCAAAACCTTTGTCTTGTTCAGGAAAAACTAATGAGTTATCGGCATTATTTGCGTCATTAAAGAAGTTATCTACAACAATCTTTTCACCATTTTTTAAAACAATGACAACATTGTTACCTTCTCTTGTAATAGACTCTACTGCGTCTTTTGTGACACCGATTTGAACAACTGATGGTTGACTCAGTACAACTTCACTCGCTTGAGTATCTTGTAATAAATCTCCGCCATTTTTAGCAACGATTACGATTCTTGTCATTATGTAGCCTCATTTTTATAAAATATGAAAAAAGATATAATCCATGACATAATAATGTGACTTATGTCACAAAACAAACATTAAAATACTATTCAACCTCTTTTTTACAGATAAAAAATAATCGATTCAATTTTTATGCAAATAACTTATTAATTTATCGTTGCTTTTTTTTTAACCTATTCATTATTTTTTTTTAATATTTTGTTTATTAATATTTCAAAAAAAGTCGTTTTGAAATATTTTCAAACCAATGCAATCAAAGCTGAACAAATATTGCAAATTCTGTAATGATTGATCATGTATAATTGTGTCTTTTTAAATCATAAGAAATGAGCAAACATGGCAACACTTACTTGTTTTAAAGCCTATGATATTCGTGGAAAACTTGGCACGGAATTAAATGAAGAAATTGCATATAAAATTGGTCGTGCT
Organism: Acinetobacter rongchengensis; assembly: GCF_003611475.1. GTDB lineage: Bacteria > Pseudomonadota > Gammaproteobacteria > Pseudomonadales > Moraxellaceae > Acinetobacter > Acinetobacter rongchengensis. The sequence goes on from NZ_RAXT01000034.1 coordinate 2,437, forward strand.
TATGGGCAAATTTATCAACCCAAAACAGTGGTTGTCGGTTGTGATGTTCGCTTAACCAGTGAGGATTTGAAGCAAGCAACGATTCGTGGTTTAAATGATGCAGGCGTCAACGTCTTTGATTTAGGAATGACGGGGACTGAAGAAGTTTACTTTGGTGCATTCCATCTTGATGTTCAGGGCGGTATTGAGATCACTGCCAGTCACAATCCAATGGATTATAATGGCATGAAATTGGTGCGTGAAAATGCACGTCCAATCAGTGCCGACACTGGCCTAAAAGACATTCAAATCTTAGCTGAGTCGGAAAATTTTACAGAAGTTACTCAAAAAGGGACGACTCAAAAATACAATATTCTTCCTGAGTTTATCGATCATTTAATGACCTATATTGATCCAGCTAAAATTCGCCCACTTAAACTTGTGATGAATGCAGGTAATGGTGCTGCTGGACATGTTGTAGATGCGATTGAAGCTAAATTTAAACAACTCAATATTCCCATTGAATTTATAAAAATTCATAATCAACCTGATGGTACATTCCCAAATGGTATTCCCAATCCGATTTTAGTTGAGAATCGTGACAGTACGCGTAATGCTGTTTTAGCACATCAAGCAGATATGGGGATTGCTTGGGATGGTGACTTTGATCGTTGTTTCTTATTTGATGAAAAAGGACAATTTATTGAAGGTTATTATATTGTTGGCTTACTGGCACAAGCATTTTTACTCAAACAAGCTGGGGAAAAGATAGTTCACGACCCTCGTTTAGTTTGGAACACTTTAGATATTGTTGAACATTACGATGGAATTGCCGTTCAATCGAAATCTGGTCATGCCTTCATTAAAGATGTTATGCGTGAAAATAATGCTGTTTATGGTGGAGAAATGAGTGCCCATCACTATTTCCGTGACTTCGCCTATTGTGACAGTGGCATGATTCCATGGTTATTGGCGGTTTCTGTACTTTCTGAAACTCAACAATCTTTATCAAGCCTTGTTGAAGGTATGATTGAGCGCTTTCCTTGCAGTGGTGAAATCAACTTTAAAGTTGCCGATACGCAAATTACCATTCAAAAAATCTTTGATTATTTTGCAAATCAAAATCCTACAATTGATAAAACAGATGGTGTAAGTTTAGATTTCGGCGCTTGGCGTTTGAATGTCCGTGCATCCAATACTGAACCCCTATTACGTTTGAATATTGAAAGTCGTGCGGATAAAAACCCTAAACCAATGCAAGATTATGTAGATGAATTGACTCAGTTGATTCAGGGCTAAGGCTAGATTTTAAATATAAAAATAGGCGCCTTGAGCGCCTATTTTATTGTGGGGAAAATATTGTAGAAAACTATGACTTATAGCCTGTTGGGTTTTGCTTTTGCCAATTCCAACTGTCAGCGAGCATATCTTCTAATTTATATTTTGGCGCCCAACCCAATTCACTCACTGCTCGCACATTATTCGCAAACGATGTTGCTACATCACCTGAACGACGTGGTGCAATTTCATAGGCTACAGCAACACCATTCACTTTTTCAAAAGTATTCTTCACCTCAAGGACTGACGAACCATTACCCGTTCCAACATTCCATGCTCTACAGCCTTTAGCTGCCAAACGATTATTCAAGGCACATAAGTGTGCATTTGCCAAATCAACAACATGGATATAATCACGAACACCAGTACCATCAACAGTATCGTAATCATTACCATAAATTGAAAGTTTTTCACGACGACCGACTGCAACTTGTGTCACATAAGGCATTAAATTATTTGGAATACCTTGAGGATCTTCCCCAATACGGCCACTTTTATGCGCACCAACAGGATTGAAATAACGCAACAGAGCAATCGACCAACGTTGGTCTGAAATCGACAACTTTTCCAATAACTGCTCAACGATTAACTTGGTATAACCATAATTATTGGATGGCATGCCAGTTGGCATTGTTTCATCTAAAGGAGAAATATTCCCTTCATCATAAACTGTCGCTGAAGAACTAAACACCAAATTAAAGACATTGGCACGCTCCATGGCTTGAACCAATTGTACTGAACCTGCAATATTATTATCAAAATAAGTCAATGGTATTTGCTGGCTTTCGCCTACGGCTTTTAATCCAGCAAAATGAATCACGGCATCGATTTGATTGGAAGAAAAAACTTGATCTAAGTCATTTTGATTTCGAATATCACCTTGAATGAATTTAAGTGTTTTCCCTGTCAGCTCTTGCACACGGTTTAATGACTCTTCTGAACTATTTGAAAGATTATCTAAAACAATCACCTCATGCCCAGCTTCAAGTAACTCAACACAGGTATGCGAACCGATATAGCCCGCACCACCTGTCACTAAAATATTCGCCATAATTTTTTCCAGTATTGCTATTCTTTTCCAAGTAAAATTTTGATCAAACCTTGCGTTGAAACATCGAGCTGAGAAATATCTTTTTCTTTACCACTCAGGATCGGAAGCAATTGATTGGCAATTTCTTTGCCTTTTTCAACACCCCATTGATCAAATGGATTAATATTCCAAATTACAGATTGCACAAAAACTTTATGTTCATAAAGCGCAATCAACATACCTAAACTATATGGGCTCAACTCTTGCAATAACAAAGTTGAACTCGGCTGATTTCCTTCATACTGTTTATACAGTGGTAACTCTGCTAATTCATCTGCATTTAGCGCTTTGTTACCAAAAGCCAATAATCGAGACTGCGCTAAACAATTCGACAAAGCCAAATGATGCTGTTCAGTCAATGATTTAGCGCTTTCTGCATAGGTAAATTGATTGGCATTGTAACGTTGTACTGGGGCAATAAAATCACAACTTACCGCATGCGTCCCTTGATGCAACAACTGATAAAAAGCATGCTGTGCATTTGGACCAACTTCGCCCCATACAATTGGACAGGTATTTAAATCCACTTTTTCATTATTACGTTGAATCGATTTACCATTCGACTCCATTTCAAGCTGTTGCAAATATGAAGCAAAATATTTTAATCGACCATCATAAGGTAATACCGCATGCGTCTGAATATTGAGGAAATTATTATTCCAAACACCAAGTAAACCCATTAATACGGGAATATTGTGCTCAAATGGTGTGGTTTGGAAATGCTCATCGATTGCATAAGCACCAGCCAACAACTGTTTAAATCCATCAACACCAATCTGTAATGCAATCGGCAAACCAATACATGACCAAAGTGAATATCGACCACCCACCCAATCCCAAAGTAAGAACTGATTGTCCTCGGCAATTCCCCATGCTGTCATTTTTTCAGGTTTCGTTGAAACCCCGACAAAATGATGCTGAACAACACTCTGCTGTGTGCCTAAAGCTTTCTCTAGCCATTGGCGCACTGTTTGAGCATTAGAAAGTGTATCAATCGTCCCAAATGACTTTGAGGAAATAATAAATAAGGTGGTTTCAGGTCGAAGTTGATGCAATAAATCAGAAAGTTGACTGCCATCCATTGTTGAAACAAAATGCACTTTTAAAGGTTTAACAGTACTTACCTTATAATCGGATAAAGCATGACTCACCATCAATGGCCCAAGGTCTGACCCCCCCACACCAATATTCACTACATCTTGAATTACTTCACCCGTTGCACCACGACATTGGCCTGCATGTATTTTTTCAACGAGCTGATACATGCGGTCTAATTGCTGATGAACCTGTTTAGCTAACTCAGGATAAACTTGATCATCTTTCGGTAAGCGCAACGCCCAATGCATTGCAGCTCGACCTTCGGTATAATTAATTGATTCTTGGGTAAATAATCTTTTGATCCATTCTTTTAACAATTTTGAATCAGCAAATTTAAACAAATCAGCGCGCGCTTCTTGGTTTATCCGATGCTTACTATAATCAAAACTCAATTGATTAAAATGCACGGAAAATTTTTCAAACCGTTGTGGATCTTGTTCAAATAAATCTGTTAAGCGTAATTGCTGTTGTGTTACAGCTTTGTCTTGTAATTGTTTTAAGTTTCGCTCATTTTGGTCCATATCTAATATAGAATTTATCATACTCGACCAACTCCTTGATAAGCAAAACCTTGCACTTTGACAAAATCGGGATCCAAAATATTACGACCATCAAGAATCAACGGATGCGCCATTTTCTGTAAAAGTTGCGAGTAATCAGGACTCCAATATTGTTTCCAAGCGGTCAATATACATAAAGCATGAGCTTGTTCTACTGCTTGATATTGGTTATTACATAGAATTAAATCTGAACGCTCACCATAAAGCGCTGAAATTCTTTCCAAAGCTTGTGGGTCATGTAATTTTACTATAACACCTTGAGCCCAAAGCGCCGCTAGCATGGTATGAATCGGTGAATTATCAATACTCGAGGTATTTTCTTTAAAAGAGGCCCCCCAAATTGCAACGACTTTACCTGTCAATTGCCCTTGATAGTAATTCCAGAATTTTCTAAACAAAATTTCTTTTTGTTGTTCGTTAATATTCCAAACTTGATCAAGCAGTTGGCTTTTAATACCTGAACCTGCCACAGTACCCGTAAGCGTTAGAATATCATGGGAAAAATTCTCCCCACCAAAACCCACACCTGGGGAAAGATAGGTTGCACCAATACGACTATCCGCAGCCAACCCCTGCTTCACGTTTTGGATATCAATATTTAACTTCTCAGCAACTTGGGCCATATCATTCATATAGCTAATTCGCGTTGCCAACATACCTGAAATACTTAATTTGGTAAATTCAGCATCTAAAAAAGGCATAAACAGATATTGTTGTTTTAATTGAAAAAATGGACGTAGTAACTCTTGAATTTCTTTTTGGGTTCCTTCTTTGTCAACACCTACAAGAATCTGTTTTAAATCCATAAAACTTTGGATAGCGTTACCTTCCTGAATGGTATCAGGTAAATATGCCCAATGGTCAGTAACTAAAATTTGCTTAAGCTTTTCAGTCCCTTCTAAACCAAAAGTTGAGCCATTAATCATCAATTTAGGATGAATTATCGGTCGCCCTTTTAATTCTTCCGCCAAGGCAATCGCTTGATCAAATTCTGATGGATTAAAACTAAAAACAAACACATCACTTTGTAAATTGATCGCTTTTAAGCTCACCAATTGCAATGAATGATTCTTAATTTGTTTATGTATAAGCTGATTTAAATTTTCATCTTGATAATGTACTGAAGTTTGGTTTTCAGTCGCAATCTGAGGACACCAATACACCTGATGCCCATATTCTGCAAACAAGCCAGCAATTACGCCGGCTTGAAGGGTTGTGCCAAAAACACAAATATTCATATCTGATCCAATACGTTATAAATTCAACTCTTGAATGAGTTGTTTAAATTCTTCGCCTAATTTAGGATGCTCCACACCATAGTGCAAGACTGCTTTTAAATAACCAATTTTACTACCACAGTCGAAAGTCTGTCCTTTCATACGATACGCTTCAACATTTTCTAATTTTTGTAAAGCCGCAATCGCATCGGTCAATTGAATCTCATTACCTGCACCCTTCGGTGTTTGTTCTAACAACTGCATGATTTTGGCAGGAAGAACATAACGACCAACCACTGATAAATTAGAAGGTGCTTTATCTACAGCTGGTTTTTCAACAATACCTTGCATCACAATACTTTCACCTTCTTTAGGTGAATGAGCAACATCGACAATACCATATTGATCCACAAGATGCTCAGGCACAGCCTCAACCATAATTTGTGCTGCTTTAGACGCATCAAAACGTTGAATCATACGAGTAAGGTCATTTTCAGTGCTATTTTCTTTGACCAACACATCTGGCAATAACACAGCAAAACCTTCTTCACCCACAACTGATTTTGCACATAAAACAGCATGACCTAAACCTAAAGGTTGTGGTTGACGTACACTAATCACACTCACGTGTTTGGGTAAAATTTCTGTAATTTCTTTGAGTAAATCAAACTTTTTCTTATTCTCTAATGTTGTTTCCAACTCAAAATTACGATCAAAATAATTTTCTATTGATGCTTTTGAAGAATGTGTGACTAAAATAATTTCTTCGATACCTGCTGCAACAGCTTCTTTAATCACATATTCAATCGCTGGACGATCAACAACCGTGACCATTTCTTTAGGAATAGATTTACTTGCAGGTAAAAAGCGAGTACCTAAACCAGCAACAGGGAGAATGGCTTTCTTGATCATGATTTACAACTTCAGTTCTATTTTAAATTTAAGATTTCACTTCATCATTTTTAGATTCAGTTTCGTTTCCTTTAAATAAAGAAGGGCCAACATGACCAGGTGCATTAATTCCCTCTCGATTGGTCATCACTGAAACAGTTTTAAACATAATTTTAAAATCTACGAGCACACTATGATTATCCACATACCATACATCGCATTTAAAACGTTCTTCGTAATCCAATTCGTTTCGACCACTAATTTGTGCAAGCCCTGTCATACCAGGGCGTACCTCTAAACGACGAGCTTGTTCTGGAGAATAAAGTTCAACAAACTCTTTCAACATTGGACGGGGTCCTACCACACTCATGTCACCTTTAAGAACATTAATGAGTTGTGGCATTTCATCCAAACTGGTTGAGCGTAGTTTTTGTCCAAAAGGCGTAATACGTTTTTCGTCAGGTAAAGGATTACCATTAGCATCATTGGCATCTTTCATTGAACGAAACTTAATCATTTTAAACAGTTTACCATCTTTGCCAGGACGCTCTTGGTAGAAGAAAATAGGAGAACCTAAATTTTTTCGTACTTTGTACGCAACTAATAAAAAAATTGGTGAAAGTAAAATAAGTGCTATAGAAGCAATAAGAATATCAACTAGTCTTTTCATTTAGATTTTTTAAACCCATGATCTCTATAAGTTTGGAATTGACTTTTTCAGCATCAAATTTTTCTAGAGCTATTTTATAACTCTCGAACCCCATTATATTCACTTGCTCAGGATTCTCTATAAAGTAACACATTTTTTCTGCTAATGTTTCTGCATCCCATCTTGGGACAAGAAAACCATTCACACCATCTTCGACAGTTTCTCTACAACCTGGTACATCAGTAGTAATCACAGGTCGCCCGATTGCCATCGCTTCTTGAGTACTACGTGGAACACCTTCGCGATATGATGGCAGAACAAACACACTTGAGTCTGTTATCCATTTATTTACATTTGTAACATAACCAGGATACTCAAACAATTGCTCTGCAAGTAATTGATCCAATTCTACTTGCTTTAAAGCCCCCATATTTTGATGGTCAATTTCACCTAGTACAGTAAAATGAGCGTCAGGATATTTTGATTTTACAATACGTATTGCTTGGATGAGTTCAAATACACCTTTTTCTTTTAACAATCTTCCAATAAATAAAAATTTCACTGAACATGTGTTGGCTACTGTATAAGAATAATCTTTTAAGTTTAATCCAATTCCGCCTAAAATATGCACCTCTGGAACTTTTAGTCCATAATTGGTAACCAAATCATGCTGATCATCGGGATTTAAAAAAATCATTTTATGTAAACATGGAAAGGATATTTTATAAAGTAGTACTTGTATACTACGAATAATCTTTGTTTTTGCAGTCTGTCCTTCTGGTTGATCAGTAAAGGTATAACCCAAACCTTCAAGCATTCCTATAATAACAGGCACTTTCGCCGCTTTCGCCGCCATACTTCCATAGATTACTGGTTTAGCAAAATACGAAAACACAATATCGGGTTGAATTTGTCTTAATAATTTTTTAAGTTGTAAAAAAGACTGAATATCAGCAAATGGATTTAAACCACCTCGACTAAGCTGATAAGTTATAGGTATCGCTCCTAATGCTCGAATTTTTTCCAAACATTTTTGTGTATATTCAGAAGTAAAAGCATAAACTGTTTGGTTATCCGCAACTAACTTACGGATTATATCCGCACGAAAACCGTAAAAACTTGAGCCTGTAGTTCCAATAAACGCTATTTTTTTATTATGATACATATATCTCTATCCATTGGTCCACTATTTTCTCTAAAGCAAAGGTATTTTTTACATAGCTTAAAGCTGCGCGATTATTTAAAACTATGTTTGAACTCTCTTCATTTAATACAGCATACAACGCATCAGCTAATGCTTCAGAGTTTTGAGGAGGGACCAACGTTCCATATCCCCCCATTACCTCTTTTACCCCGCCACAGTCTGTTGCGATCACATAACATTCACAAGCCATTGCCTCTGCGACAACTAACCCAAAGCCTTCGAAAGAAGAAGATAAAACAAAAATATCTGCTGCTGACAGCAGATCAGGAATATCATCACGTCTTCCTAATAAAATAACATAATCCTGTAAAGATAAATCAGCAATCATGTTTAGAATCTGACCTTTTAACTCACCATCCCCCGCAATAGCAAGCCTAGGTTTTTTGTCATTTTCTGTATTTTTAATTAGCTTAGCAAAAGCATTAATTAAGTTTGGATAATCCTTTGCTTCATGAAAGCGCCCTACAGCCAAAATTAAACTCTGGTTTTCATCCAACATTAACTCTGTTTTTATTTTTAACGTTTCTGATGCTCTTAAATTAAATTTTTCTAAATTTATACCATTATAGACTGTTTTTATGCCTCCTTTCGGAACAGCTCCTAACACCTCAAAACTCTCACAAGCAGAATAACTTACATTAGTAATTTCGTCCGACATAGCGTGAGTAAGTCGATAAGCCAGCATTCTTAATCGACCACCTTCATTATTACTATGCGCTGTACAAATAAGTTTCGGTACTGGTATCAATCTTCTGGCTATTCGCGCAAAGATATTAGCGTGTACCATATGTGCATGGACGACAACTGGCTGAAATTTATCTATAAGATGTTTATAATTTTGATACGCTTTATTCATATTTTTAAAAGATTCTAATCCAATATAAATAAGCTCGATAGATTTGTCTTCAGGGCTTACTAAAACATCTCCTTTTAAATAAGCAATTTTAACTTGGTGCCCTCGTTTGGACATTTGGTCTGCTAAATCAACCACGACCTTTTCAGCCCCACCACCACCAAGCCCTGTAATTAGATATAGGATTTTCATTTATAGATTTCTCCTTTTTAAGATAATAAAACATAGAGAAATAAATAATGTAAAAAATAAAACAGAAGGATTTGAAAGTTTGATTAAGGCTAAAAGAATCAGCATTTTTTCTTTGATAGTAGTTCGTGATTTAAATAAAAAAGAAAAGAAATAAAATAAAATAATAGAACCTATTAGAACACCAAAAATAGTTAGGCTATTTAAATAAAAGGTTAAATCAAGCAAAGCATCATAAAACTGAGGCTTACCCTCACTTCTAAAAAGGAAACCATAGCCAAAAAGTGTAATACTAGGATCAGAAATAAAATAATTAAATGCTTCAATTTTTACATTATTACTTCCATCTTCCCCCTTTGTAAATTTATCAATTCTCTCATTAATCATTTCAAATGAAAAAATGTAAAAAGCAAAGAGTGCAAAGCTACCAACAATATAATTTGTTATATTTTTTGAGTAAACAATAATCAGAAATAATCCGGCTAAAATCAAACCAAGAAAAGACATTGAAAGTACTAAAGATAATACTCCCAAAAGCTTTGATAATTTAGCATCCTTATCTATTAAATATTGAATAGTTAACAAACCAAACTGAACACCTACAAATATTGCAGGTTCTGAAGTAACTCCAGTTGGTCTATATAACCAATTACCAGAATACCAAGTTCTTGACTCCTCTCCTCCAAGCAATAATCCAAAATCTAATAAAGATCTATCTAAATTTAAAAAATAGAAGCCGATAAATTGCAGCATTACAATTACTGACATAAGTATTATAAAGATTGATAACGCCTTTTTTAATACTTCATCTTTAGTTAGAATCAAATAATCATAAAGCAAGATTCCAACAGACAGTAAAAATATAACTCGCTGGTATACTAAGATCAATATCTCCTGCTTTATATATAAATTCTGAAGAAAGCATAAGATTTCTAACAAGACCACTACACAAAAAAATAATTTTAGACTATTTGACGATATTTTCGGATAAACTAGAAACCTAATAACTACTAGACTGAAAAGACCTAAAAACTGTGTGCCATAAAATGAAATAGGTGCCTGAACATCTAATGAAAAGAAAGCAAATAAAAAAAGTAAAAAAATAACTCCTGGATTTCTTTGTATAGCAATCATTTAAAATAAGCACCTATTTTTTTACATTCTTTAGCAATATAACTAATACTCATATTACTTTTTCCCATTTAAAAATAATATTACTTATATTAAAACTTAAACTCTTTTCTAGTGATAATTTAGAAAAAATTTCAAAGTTACTTTCTTTGCACATTTTTAATATCTTATCTGATAAATCTTCGATATTTCCGTTTTGTACCAAAAAACCATTTATGCCTGAATCGATGATTTCAGCTGGTCCAGTATTACAATCAAAAGACACAACTGGCAACCCGTAACTTTGAGCCTCAAGCAATACCATTGGAAGTCCTTCAAAACGTGAGCTCATACAAAAAAATGAGGCTTTTCTATAAAAATTTTTCATATCCTTTTGCTGGCCAGCAAAAACTATTGTACTTCCAACATTGTAATCAGTAGCCATTTTTCTTAATTTCTGTTCGTCTTCACCTGAACCAACTATTGTTACGATCCATCCCGGTAATTCATCATGAATTTTGGCCCATGCAGGAATTAATAAGTCAAAACCTTTCTGATATGTTAACCGCCCAACACATAATATGTTTTTATAGTCCAATAAAGGTAAATTATCCTGTATCTCATAAGGAGTCGGGTTTGCGATAGCAACAACTTTGTCTGATCTTTTTAAATTAAAACGTTCATCCCAAAAAGTTTTATCACGCTCTGTAAGGGTAATAATCTGATTACACCATTTGGCAGCCATCCATCGACCTAAATCACGAAATCTAGAACCAAGATTAACCTTTAAGTTAAAATGCTCCCAACAAATATGGTTAACTTTCAACCCTATACATGCAGGGACTGTAAAAACACAACTAATACTATCAACAACGACTAAAGTATCTATTTTATTACTTATTATATACTCTCTAATTTTTGATACTGCTACCAAAAAGTTTTTTCTCATTGAAATATCTTTATTAAACAAGCTTCCATTCACGATCGATGTATTCTGTTCGAAAAAGGGGTTTTCACCAAAGACTAAAGACAAAATAAAGACTTGATGATCAACTGCTAGTTGATTAGCAATAAGTGTGGTAACTCTCTCAGTTCCTCCTGAATGATTAATATTACCAATTAAAAAACATATCTTTTTCATCTTTATCACTTTTTAATATGAAATACTTTTTTTACTACCAGTCTAAATTTATATAATAAGCGATATATAAAAATTTGCACGGACAATTTAAAATCTAATTTTAGGGTTTCTAATGCATTATCCCAACATACTTTTATAAATGCCTTTTTGAAAGCGTCATGCTTACTAAACTCATTTAAAACTTGCAGTCGTCCTAATGACATTTTATAGGGGTTAGAAAATGTATTTCCATCATGCGTTCTATATGAACAAAATAACTCATCGATATAAATAATTTGCTTTCCAGTTTCTAGTAACTTTAAATAAATATACCAATCCTCAATAATCATCCCCTCAACAAAACCGCCTACAGCACGTAAATCCTCCAAACGAATCATTTGAGTTGGGGCTGGTAAAAAACGATCTGTATAAATTAAGTCATTGAATTCAAAAATTTTATTTGGCTGTCGAATTTCACCAATTTTTACATTTTCATTATTTATAAACTGAACTGCACCAAAAACAGCAACCATATCTTGCCTCTTTTGAAGTATTTCAACCTGCCTTTCAATTTTCTTTTCTAACATGAGGTCATCAGATGCAATAGGTGATATAAAATTACCTTTACACCACTGTAAAGCTTCATTTAAAGTAGCACTTAGTCCTTTATTAGATCTGCAACGCAACTCAAAACGCACAAATCTTTCTTCACATATCGAAATCATTTCTTGTATTTTTTCTACAGAGTTATCTTTAGAACCATCATCAATAATAATAAGTTCAATATTTTGATAAGTCTGATCTATAACACTTTGGATACATCCCTGCACAAATTGCTCATGATTATAACAAGGTATGACAACTGATACTAAAGGCTCATGATCTCTATTCATGTATCACACCCTTTTTTAAAACATTGAAAACAAAATAACTCATAATAATCCAATACACTCCATAATTAACTAAATGAGCAATTGAAACACCTTCGAACCCAAAAAATTGAGTACATATATATGTAAGTATAATAGAAGTCAGTGCAAAAAGAATTTCTGTTGTAATAAATAATCTTGTCATTGCTTTACTTAACATCAGATAAGCAAGAATCCAACTCCCTATTTTTAAAGAATCCCCTATCATTTGCCAAAGGAACAAATCACGCATAGGTAAAAACGTTTTAGTAAAAAGTATGGTGATGATCCAATCTCTTAACAAATAGACTACTACTCCACCAGCTATAGCTAGTGGAAATATAAACTTGTAACCTAAATAAATCTCTGACTTGATGGCTTCTAATTTTGATAACTCAGAAAGTCTTGGCAGGTAGTAAACTCCAAGCGTAGTCGTCACAAGCATGAGATATGCAGCACTCAAACGAATCATTGCTTCCCAATAACCAGCATATGTAACCCCATATTCATTAGTTAAGTAACTACGAATCACCATTTGTGACAATGGAACACAAATAGCACTAACCAATGCCATTAAAACAAAAGCAATAAACTTTCTTGCAATTTCCTTATCAACTTTTCCAAATAAATACGAAAACTTAAACCACTCAGATTTATAACAAAGTAGCAAGGTCACAAAAAAAGCTAAAGATTGATAAATAGATAAAGCAACCAAAGCTCCATATAAACTATATTTAATCGCTAAAACACTTGTTATTGTTAAAGAAAATATACTTCCAAAAATATTTGCAATAACTAATTTTAATACTTCCTTTTTACCATTTAATATAGCTAAGAAAAGTGCATTAAAAGTAAAAAATGTAAGGAAAATAGCAAACCAAGCAAAGACTGATTGATATATTGCCGTATGAAAAATATAAACTGATAACTGTTTTTGGAAAATTAAAATAATGAAAGAAAATAACAAGCTAAAAAATAAAACGATACTACCAGCTGTTTTCCAAATTGTTCTTTGCTGTTTTTCATCCTCATAATATTCAGCTGTGTACTTAATAACCGCGGTATTTATTGCACTTCCAGCAAAAGTTGTTACCATTTGTATAAAATTTTGAAACTGCCCTATTGCAGCGTAGCCTGCTGGACCAACATAAACAGCCAAAATTTTATTCAATATAAACATCGTGGCTGTCTTAATCAAAACAGCCACGCCATTTAAAATACTTGTTTTAAGCAGATTCATTCTAGCCCTTGAAGCTATTACATAACTTTACTATTGTGTGTGCTTCATTTAAGCTTAATGTTGGCCCAATAGGCAAACTCATGATTTCGGCATGAATTGTCTCTGAAATAGGATAATTTAAATCATTCCATTCCTTATAAGCTTGTTGTTTATGTGGAGGAATTGGGTAGTGAATTAAAGTTTGTACTCCATTCTCAGCTAAATACTGTTGTAATGTTTTTCTATATTCAATTCTAATCACAAACAAATGCCAAACATGTTGCTGATATTCTTCTGCATTAATATTCTCTAACGGCAATTTAATCAATGGATTTTTAATTTCTGTTAAATATAGGTTCGCTATTTTACGTCTATGCTGTGTTTCTATATCTAAAAACTTTAACTTAACGTCAAGCATTGCAGCCTGAATTTCATCAAGTCTACTATTAACGCCAGGAACTAAATTTTTATATTTTTCATGCGATCCATAATTACGAAGTGCACGTAACATTTGAGCAAGCTCTTGATCATTGGTGGTTACAGCACCTGCATCACCGAGAGCACCTAAATTTTTCCCAGGATAAAAGCTAAATCCTGATGCATCTCCCCAGTTTCCAGCCTTTCTCCCATTTATTGTGGCACCATGCGATTGCGCTGAATCTTCTAAAACAAGTAGATTATACTTATTTGCAATTTGCATAATTGTCGGCATATCTGCCAATTGCCCATACAAATGAACAGGTAAAATAACTTTTGTTTTTGTTGTAATTGCAGCTTCGATATTATTTGGATCAATATTATAAGTATTAATATCAGGTTCAACCAAAATTGGAACTAAATCATTCGCAGTAATGGCTAAAATGCTTGCGATATAAGTATTTGAAGGAACAATAACCTCATCACCATCTTTTAGTTTACCAAGTTCTTTCCAAGCGCGAAGCGTAAGAATTAAAGCATCTAAACCATTCGCCACCCCAATTGCAAACTTTACTCCACAATATTCGGCAAAATTTTGTTCAAATTTTTCTAGCTCATTCCCACCAATATACCAACCAGAATCAATTACTCGAGTACAAGCTTCAATTAATTCAGCTCTATATTGTGCATTAATATTTTTTAAATCTAAAAAAGGAATCATAACATTATCTTCAATTTGGTATATATAACTCAGCAGTTCCAACAACACACTCTACATTTCTAGAAATTGCAGATGTCTTAAAAATCACTTTTTTTCTATCACTGATAACATCAAAAACTTCCACTTTAAAATGCACTATCTCATTTAAATAAATTGGTTTTAAAAATTTATTTTCAGATTTCAAATAAATACACCCCGCTCCAGGTAATGTATTAGCAAAAATAGTTGAAAAAATACTTGAAACTAAAGCACCATGAACTATACGTGCGCCAAACATTGTTTGTTTTGCATAATTATCATCTAAATGTACAGGATTTATATCACCTGATAACTGAGAAAAGATATTAACATCATCACTTGAAAACTCTCTTGTGAGTTCAGCGGTCATTCCTTTTTTATATTCTGAAATTAATAGCATTTTATTTTCCTAAAAACTTAGAATACTGTATTTTATTTTTCAAATATTGTTCTTTTGGAAAAATATAATATTCATTGATTTCATCTTCAGATATTTTTTGTGCACCCATTTTCAAATGGAAAGAATGCACCTTATCATTTCCCTTCATTACTTCAAAGTGGCTTTGTTGGAAATCTAGATAAGAAAATCCTGCCTCATACACCAATAAAGCACTCTCGACTGCAGCATACTTTGTTTTATTTTCATTTAAAATCCAACTACCCCAGCAAAATGATTTTGGATTTACTTTAAAATCATATAATCGAACTGTGCCAATAGGCTGATCATTTTCATTTTTGCAAATTATAAAATAAAACTCTTCTTTATTATTTTCCTTATCTTTATAATTTTTAATCCACTGTCTTTGAGCTTCTATATCTGCAGTAGATTTTGAAATATATGTATTCAATTTATCATCATTTCTTAAACTACAAATGAACGCAGCATCATCCTCTCTTACAAGTCTCAAGTATGTTGTACTCGCTTTTAAGTTAAAATCTATCATCACACTCTCTCCACCAAAAACTTATCATATTCTCTTATATAATCACTTTCATCATAATGATCACTTGCTAATACCAACATAATGCAATCATCTGAAAAATCATGCATTTCATGCCAAACCATAGGAGGAATTAGCAAACCTTTATTAGGTTGATCTATCCATACTTCCTGTTTTTCTATACCATTATCCATTAGCATTTTACATTTACCTTTTATGCAAAATGCGATTTGATTTAATTCTTTATGAGCATGAAATCCACGGGATATATCTGGTTTTGCATCAAAAATGTAATAAAGTCTCTTAATTTCGAATGGGATAATCTTATCAGCTTCAGCAACTATTAAAGCACCACGATGATCACCTAAATTAGGTAACTCAATCCACTCAATCAAACTCATAGCTCATCCACCAAAGAAATCAAATACTGACCATAGTCATTCTTATTCATACTCTGACCAATTTCTAAAACTTGTTGCTTTGTTAACCAACCATTATTCAGAGCAATTTCTTCCAAACACGCAACTTTATATCCTTGGCGTTTTTCAATTGTTTCAACAAATTGAGCCGCTTCCAGTAAACTTGCATGTGTACCAGTGTCTAGCCATGCGAAACCACGACCAAGCAATTCAACATTTAAGTCGCCACGCTCTAAGTACATTTGATTCACAGTGGTAATTTCCAACTCACCACGATCAGAAGGTTTTACTTCTTTCGCAATTTGAATAACATCATTGTCATAAAAATACAGCCCCGTTACAGCAAAATGAGACTTTGGTTGTTTAGGTTTTTCTTCTAGTGAAACTGCACGTTTTTGGTCATCAAACTCAACCACACCAAAACGCTCAGGGTCTTTTACCTGATATCCAAATACTGTTGCACCTTTTTGGCGAGAAACAGCCTGACGCAACATTGGCGTAAAGCCTTGACCATAAAAAATATTATCACCGAGCACTAAGCAAACATTGCTATCGCCAATAAACTCTTCACCAATAATAAATGCTTGTGCCAAACCATCTGGGCTCGGTTGAACGGCATAGACTAGCTCAACACCAAATTGAGAGCCATCCCCTAAGAGACGTTTAAAACCATCAATATCTTCAGGCGTACTAATAATTAGAACTTCACGAATACCAGCAAGCATGAGCACAGATAGTGGGTAATACACCATCGGTTTATCATAGATAGGCAATAGTTGCTTGGAAACGCCTTTTGTAATTGGATACAAGCGCGTGCCTGACCCACCTGCCAAAATAATACCTTTTGTTGTTATTGACATTATGCACTCACACCTAATCGTTCACGTTGATAGCTACCGTCCTGAACTCGACGACACCATTCTAAATTATTTAAATACCACTCCACAGTTTTGCGAATACCTGTCTCAAAACTTTCTTCAGGCACCCAACCTAAATCTTGTTTAATTTTACTGGCATCAATCGCGTAACGTAGATCATGTCCAGGGCGATCTTTAACAAAAGTAATCAAAGACTCATAAGATTGATGATTCTCTTGAGGTCTTAATTCATCTAAAATTTTACAAATGGTTTTTACAACTTCAATATTTTGTTTTTCGTTATGACCACCGATATTGTAAGTTTCCCCGACCGCACCTTCTGTAACGACTTGATATAAAGCACGCGCATGATCTTCGACAAATAACCAGTCTCGAATTTGATCACCTTTGCCATAAATAGGTAAAGGTTTACCATCGAGTGCATTCAGAATCACCAAAGGAATTAACTTTTCAGGAAAATGATAAGGACCATAGTTATTCGAACAGTTAGTCACTATCGTCGGTAAACCATATGTTCTTTGCCACGCACGAACTAGATGATCTGAACTCGCTTTGCTTGCTGAATAAGGTGAACTTGGAGCATAAGGTGTTGTTTCAGTGAATAAATCAGTTGTGCCTTCCAAGTCACCATAAACTTCATCGGTTGAAATATGATGAAATTTAAAAACTGTTTGTTCTTCACTTGTCAAATTTGCCCAATATTTACGAGCAACTTCTAATAAGGTATATGTACCAACTATATTGGTAGTAATAAACTCTGCCGGACCATCTATCGAGCGATCCACATGTGATTCAGCAGCAAGATGCATCACCAAATTTGGTTTAAATTGATTAAATGCTTCAGTCAACGCCTCTGAATCACAAATATCAATCTGTTTAAACTGATATCTTGAGTTTTGATCAACCTCAGTCAACGACTCCAAATTACCCGCATACGTTAATTTATCAATATTCAATACTTCATCTTGAGTATTTTTTATAATATGTCTTACAACTGCTGATCCAATAAAGCCTGCACCACCAGTAACCAAAACTCTCATATTGTATCCTGTGAATCATTTTTAATAAAAATATACATTCTGAAGTTTCTTCAATTGATCAATACACTATTGTAAAACAATAGTGTCGCAAGAGATGCTGTCTAATTTAACTTCCGAGGCATTATACTCAGAATATATAACAATTCATATGATAAACCGATTTTTGCCTATAACAATCGTTTATCTTAGTAATGTTATGTATATACAGTATGAATGCTTGGTTTTGATCTTATTGTTTCTATTTTACAAAGCAATTAAAAATATAAATAGATAACTTACTTTTTTCGATTTTCATACAATACTATCTAAACAATAAGATACCCAACTGCTATTTTTTAGCATACAATCCAACTTCAAGATTGAATTCTAAGTAGCAACGCAATATAAAATAAGGGTTTTGAATGTGAAGTATGCAGGCACATCACTTTTTACAATTTTAGCAATTTCTGTTTCATTTTCTGGTTGTGCAATCACCTCTGGACTTCAAACCTATGATTTACCTGAGCAAGGTCAATACAAAACTGACCAAGGTGCAGAGCTTTCTGTCGTTCAACTCAATCAAAGCAATATTCCAAATTTCAATATATTAAATCAAGAAAATTCGAATAAGGTCGTTTCACTATTTCGCCATCAGCAAAATATTTATCGTTTAAGCCCAGGAGATATCCTTTCGATCCAGCTTTGGGCTTATCCTGAAATCACCCCACCTATTCAAGACGTAAACAATGTTAAGGCGATTGGATATCCGATTGATCCAAATGGTAATGTACAACTACCATTAGTCGGTTCAGTACGTATTGCAGGCAAAACCCTTGCTGAAACCAATCGCTTTTTGCATAACCAATTTGCAAAATACTTAAAACATCCTGACGTTGTGGTTCGTGTTCTGTCTTATGAAGGTCGTCGCTATTTTGTGAATGGACAGGTCATGCGTAGTGGGCAATACACATTAAATGATCAACCCATTAGTATTTATACAGCGCTTGGTCAAGCGGGTGGTATTGATACAAAAACAGGGGATACCACCAATATCCAACTGATTCGAGATGGGCAAACATTTAATCTGAATACCATTCAGCTGGAAAAGCAAGGTCTATCTTTACATAATCTACTCATTCAACCGAATGACACGATTTATGTGAATACCAAACAAGATCAAAAACTTTACGTGATGGGTGAATCCAATAAAAGCCAAGCGCTTGCGTTGCGTGATCAAGGTATGACCTTAAGTGATGTGTTGGGTGAAAGTGAAGGGATTAGTCCATATTCAGCAAGTGCGGCTCGTATTTATGTGATGCGTACTGATTTAAACACTAAACAATCAACTATTTATCATTTAAATTTAACGAGTTTAGGTAACTTAGCGCTCGCCAATCAATTTGCAATGAAAAAGAATGATATTGTCTATATTGACGCAACAGGTCTAACTCGCTGGCAACGTATCATGAATCAGATTGTTCCATTCTCAAGTGCACTCTATTCATTTGATCAGCTAGGTAAATAATATGCAGATCCAGAATATATTGGTTGTTTGTGTAGGGAATATCTGCCGTAGTCCAATGGCTGAGTTTTTTCTTAAAAATCAGTTTCCTCATTTAAGTATTGAGTCTGCTGGGCTTTCTGCAATGGTCGGGCATTCAGCAGACGATAAAGCCATTGCATGTATGGATGCTTTAAATATCGACATGCGTAGTCATATTGCACGTCAAATCAATGCTGAATTGATCAAAAAAGCCGATCTGATTTTAGTGATGAGTAAGAATCAATCACAGCATATTGAACAAAAATGGCCTTTTGCTAAAGGTAAAGTGTTTATGCTAGGGCATTGGCAAAACTTAAATGTTCCAGATCCCTATAAACATGATCAAGCTTTTTTTGATGAAACATGTAAAAATATCCAAACTTATGTTGCTGACTGGCAATCACATCTTTAAATTTTAATTAGTTGTTAACTTATGAACCAAAATTCAAAAACTAATGATGATACTATTGATCTAAAAGAGTTATTTTTCTCTTTAATTGCACAATGGAAAGTGATTGCTCTGTGTATCATCCTAAGTTTAATCTGTGCTTTGTTGTATTTACGCATTACCTCTCCAGTCTATTCAACTGATGCGATGGTGCAAGTTGAAGATGGAAAAAGTGCAGCCTCTGCAGCCTTAATGGGTGAACTCAAAGATATTTCTGGCGGTTTAGGAGCAAAATCTCCAGCAGATGCCGAAATTGAAATTTTAAATTCAAGACTCGTGCTTGGCGAGGTGATTAAGAATTTAAACTTAAATATTCAAATTAAAGATAATCAAGACAATTTATTGCATCGTTTAATTTCACAAGACAAAATAAAACTACAATATACAAACAATAGTGTAAGTTTTCAGAAAAAAAATGCTGAGTTTTCAATCAAAAAGCTTGAAATACCTACATATTACTATGACAAAAATTTAATTTTAAGCTTTTTAGATAAAAACCAATTTAGTCTAAGTTATAAAGACCAAGTGGTTTTTAAAGGTCACTTAAATCAGCTTAACCAAACTCAAGATAATAAAGGTCTTTGGTCTGTAAATATCGAAAGTCGCAGTCCGTTCCAACAAGATTTCACCATCAGTAAACTATCCCTCCCTTCTGCTATGCAAGCGCTTCAAAGCACTTATTCAGTCGCTGAGAAAGGTAAACTGACTGGCGTGATCGGTTTAAATTATAGCGGTACCGATAAAGAGCATATTACTCAGGTTCTTAATCATATTTTAGCTGTATATCATGCACAAAATATTGAACGTAAGACTTTAGAATCTAAACAAACATTAAATTTCCTCGATCAACAATTGCCTGATTTGAAAAAGCAATTGGAGGAATCTGAAATTAAGTTTAATACATTCCGTGAGCAGTACAATACGGTTGATGTGACTCAAGAATCTGAGCTCATGTTAAAACAAAATGTTGAATTGGAAAAAATGCGGATAGAGTTAAAGCAAAAACAAGCTGAATACTCTGCTAAATATACGCCTGATCATCCATTAATGACTGAAATTAACGCTCAACTTGCTGCAATTGATAAGAAATCGACTGAGCTTAATCAAGCGATTAAACGCTTACCTGAAACACAACGTTTGTATTTACAATTGTACCGTGATGTTAAAGTCAATACTGAGCTTTATACTTCGCTATTAAATAGCTACCAACAGCTGAAAATTGTCAAAGCAGGTGAAATTGGTAATGTCCGTATTATTGATACTGCAGTTGAGCCAGTAAAACCAATTAAACCGAAAAAATTAATCGTGTTAATTCTTTCCATCTTTGTCGGTGGTTTTATTGGTGTAATGATTGCACTGCTTCGCAATATGCTTGCTTCAGGAATCAAAGATTCTAGTCGTATTGAAAATGAACTGGATCTCCCTGTCTATGCAACTGTGCCGCGTTCACCGATTCAAGAAAGCCGCGTTCAACTGCTGAAAAAGAAAAAAACCATTCCTATTCTTGCTGTTAAGAATAGTGAAGATATTGCCATTGAAAGTTTACGTAGTATTCGTACCACGATTCATTTTGCTCTTGCGAATGCGAAAAATAATATTATTGCTGTTTCAGGGCCTGCACCTGAGATTGGTAAATCGTTTATTTCAACCAACCTTGCTGCTATTTTTGCACAAAGCAACAAGAAAGTATTATTGATTGATGCTGACTTACGACGCGGTTACTTACATAAGTATTTTGGTCGAGAAGCTTCACCGGGTTTAACTGAATATTTGAGTAATCAAAACAGCCTAGAGCAATGCATTATTCAATCAGATACTGTTGCCAATCTAGACTTCTTTGCACGTGGTAAAAATCAAGGTAATGCTTCTGAAATGCTAAGTTCTCAACGTTTCAGTGAACTGCTTCAACAGCTTTCTCAGCAATATGACCACATCATCATTGATACACCACCAATCTTGGCAGTGACCGATGGCATCATTATTTCTCAATTCGTCGGTGTAAATCTCGTTGTTGCACGTTATGCGAAAACACAAATGAAAGAATTAGAGTTGACTGTTAGCCGTTTCGAGCAAGCTGGTACCAAAGTCAATGGTATTATTCTGAATGACATTCAAGCAACAGCAGGTGGTAGCTATGGTTATAACTATGCCTATGCATATACCTCATCCAAGGATGATTAATTTTTGATGCGTTTGTAACGAAAAGCCAGATTAAAATCTGGCTTTTTCATACTTACATCTCTGTATATTTTTAGTTGTCATCATCAGATAACTATATCGTTTATGATGAAGACGTTATATGCTTGTTGAGTTTATGCTAATAATCAAATTAGCCTCTTAAAAGATTAAAATTTGGGAATTTTTATGAGTAAAGCCTTACCCATCGCAGTTGCTGTAATTTTAGGTGGTGCTGCGCTTGTACCTGTTTATTATGCATCTCAACATCCAGCTGATGCAAACAGCAGTTCAATGTCAAAAGATGCAAAACCTGTAGAAAAAATCAGCTATGCTCTCGGCTATGAAGTTGCAAGTCAAACACCTCCTGAAGTCGATGTAAATAC
Organism: Acinetobacter rongchengensis; assembly: GCF_003611475.1. Taxonomy (GTDB): domain Bacteria; phylum Pseudomonadota; class Gammaproteobacteria; order Pseudomonadales; family Moraxellaceae; genus Acinetobacter; species Acinetobacter rongchengensis. Next base: position 24,827 of record NZ_RAXT01000034.1, read on the forward strand.
ATTCATCAAAGGTGTTCGTGATGGTCATGCCAAGAAAGAACGTATTTATACAGATCAAGAATTACAAGCGGCTTATGTTGAATTCCAAAAAGAAATGCAAACCAAGCACTTACAACAAGCCAAAGAAACCGCTTCTTCAAATGATTCTTTCTTGTCTGAAAATGCAAAGAAATCTGGTGTTATCACCACTGCATCAGGTCTTCAATATAAAATAACCAAAGAAGGTACAGGCAAACAGCCAACTGCAAACTCGCAAGTTACTGTCCATTACAAAGGACAATTACTTGATGGCAAAGTCTTCGATAGTTCTTATGATCGTGGTCAACCAGTGGAATTCCCTTTAAATCAAGTGATTCCAGGCTGGACAGAAGGCTTACAGTTGATCAAAGAAGGTGGCAAAGCAACGTTGTATATTCCTGCAAAACTAGCCTACGGTGAGCAAGGTGTTCCTGGAACAATTCCACCAAATAGCACACTAATTTTCGATGTTGAACTGATTAAAGTGAAATAATGATGAGAAAAGGAGAGCTATGCTCTCCTTTTTTGGATATGAATTATGAAAAAAAGTCTCATTACACTCGGTATTGCTCTTATCGGTACGACAAGCTTTGCAGCACCAATTAACAATAAAAGCTCACAACAAGATCAGCTTGGATATAGCTATGGTTATGTCATGGGGCGAACCAATGCTGAAACATTAAAAGACATCAATTTAGATGCTTTTATCCAAGGCATTAAAGAAGGGTTTTCCGGACAAAAAGCCACACTGACTGATGAAGAAATGGCAAAAGCTTTGGCGCAATATAAGCAAAAAAGCGAAGCCAAACAAATGCTTGAATTTAAAAAATTAGCAGATGAAAATGCACATAAAGGCGAAGATTTTCTTATTGAAAATGCCAAAAAATCAGGTGTAATCACTCGCCCTAGTGGCCTACAGTACATGATTCTTCAACAAGGCACAGGTCAATCCCCTACTGTAAAATCCAAAGTATCGGTAAATTATGAAGGGCGATTACTGGATGGTACGGTTTTTGATAGCTCAATCGCACGTAATGAGCCGATTGAATTTCAACTCAGCCAAGTGATACAAGGTTGGACTGAAGGCTTGCAACTTATGAAAGAAGGTGCGAAATACCGCTTCTTTATTCCTGCAAAATTGGCTTATGGTGATATCGGTGCAGGTGATGCCATCGCGCCTAACAGCGCATTGATTTTTGATGTTGAACTTTTGAAAGTTCTCCCATAAAACAAATCAAGTATCATAAAAAAACATCGCTATTGCGATGTTTTTTACTTTGAAGTAGGAGCTTTTTAATGTTTTAACTGTCTAGGTCTAAATCCTGCAGCGAATAGCGCAATCGCATAAGCAACAATACCCACAACACATAATCCAATCACTTCAAGAATGCGAAGCCATTGTGAAAGCGTGCCATCATACCAATTCATCGCATACCAAAGCGCTGCAATCATGGCCAAATTTGCAATTAAAAATTGGATAAATAATTTCTTCCAATGTGCGCCAAATCTAAAAATATCACGCTTATGTAAATAGAAATAAAGCATCCCCGCATTGACCAATGCCGAGCCTGACGATGCAATCGCCAATGCCATATGTTGAGCTTGCCAATCAATCAGTTTAAACAAACCAAGAAATACTACGTTGAGAATAGCGTTGGCTGCAACCGCCATTAAACCGACGCGTACAGGTGTTTTAGTATCTTGAATCGCATAAAACCCTGGGGCAAACACTTTAATCAGCATAAATGCAAGCACGCCACCACTCATGCATTGCAATGCTAGTGCTGTCATTTCTGTATCTCGAGCATCAAATGCACCGTGTTGGAAAAGTGCCTGAATAATCGGGGTAGAAAGCATGAACAATGCAATACTTGCAGGAACGCCGACCAGTACAATCACACGAGCAGCCCAATCGAGCATTTTTCTAAATTTAGCCTGATCTTGTTCAGCTTTGCTCATCGATAATGATGGCAGAATCACTGTACCAATGGCCACACCAATCAAACCTAAAGGTAGCTCCGTCATACGTTCCGCACTGTACAGCCATGATACAGAGCCATCTTGCATGAATGATGCCCAAACGGTATTCAACAATAAATTAATTTGAGTCACCGATACACCGAACAGCGCAGGTAACATTAATTTGAGAATACGATCAACGCCTTCATGTTTAAAATCCACTTTGGGTGGAATCAGTAATTTTCTCTTCCACAGTTCAGGAATCTGAATCGCAAGTTGTAAGACCCCTGCCACAATAACAGCCCAACCCAAGACCATAATCGGTTGTTCAAGATTTGACGCAAAACACCACGCGCCGACAATCATGGCAATATTTAACAGAACTGGAGAAAATGCAGGTGAAGCAAACGAACCATAACTATTTAAAATACTGCTGGCAAACGCTGTTAACGACATAAACATCAGATAAGGAATGGTTAACCGGAACATATCTACTGCAAGATCAAATTTAGCAGGATCATTGTGGAAACCGGGCGCATAAACATACAAAATCACAGGTGCAATGATCATGCAAACCAAAGTCAGCAAAGACATCACCATGAGCAAACAGCCAAAAACCCGACTAATTAGAATTTGTACTTCTGCATGTAATTTAGTGGTTTTATATTCAGTTAATACTGGAATAAAGGCCTGAGAAAAAGCCCCTTCAGCAAATAAACGTCTAAAAAAGTTAGGAATACGAAATGCGACAACAAATGTGTCAAAATCCTTACCTGCACCAAACACATTAAGCAAAACCATGTCTCGAACTAATCCTAAGACTCGTGACAACATGGTCATTGCACTAACAATAAAGGTGGATCGCCACAGCGCCATCGTATTCACCTAGTTAAAATAAAGTCGCTATTGTAATTAAATATTCTTAAAATTGGGTTGTTAAATCATAAACAAATGTTTATTTTGCTTTGGATTTTTTCTGAGCAAGCGCTTCTCTAAAATATTGCCATTGAAAATGTGGTCCTGGATCGGTTTTACGCCCTGGTGCAATATCAGAATGCCCTGCCAAATGTTGATCTGTTTTAGGATAAGCTTTTTGCAAACTTGCAACTACATCGGCCAATATTTGATATTGAATGTCTTCAAAATCAGTATCATCACTGCCTTCTAGCTCAATGCCTATCGAATAATCATTACATTCAACTTTACCCAAATAACTCGAACGCCCTGCATGCCAAGCACGATCTTTGAAGTTGACGAATTGTAAGACTTCACCCGTTCTTAAAATCAGTAAATGGGCAGAAACCTGTATCCCTTGAATGGTTTGAAAATAGGGATGCAACGACCAATCCAATTGATTCTGAAAAAATTGTTCAATATAACCACCACCAAACTGCGAAGGAGGCAAACTAATATTATGAATGACAATCAGTTGAATTTCAGAATGTTCAGGTCGTTGATTATAATTCGGAGATGGGACTTGTCTTGCGCCAATAAGTTGCCCATTTTCAACCTGAAATAGTGCTGCTGACTGCATGTGTTATTCCTAAAGAACCGTCTATTTTCAATCTATTTATTTAATGTCAATCTGACGATTTCACCAAATAAAGCTTTGAATTTAGTTTACTCCGATCTGTATAAAATAAAAACTTCTTCAAACTTGCAATGACAATGCTAATATATCGCACAAATTTTAGGATGAACCGAAAGGGATTTTCCATGAGTATTTCAAAAGCATTGCTTGAGCAATCGATTCAAATGAATATCCAACAAGCTTTGCAAGAAGATATCGGTGAGGGGGATATTACCGCCCTACTTACACCCGAAGATGAGCAGGCTACAGCAACAATTATTACCCGTGAAGACATGATCCTTGCAGGTCAACCATGGGTCAATGCACTGATCCAAGCCTATGATCCATCTGTACAAATTACATGGTTAAAAAATGATGGCGAGTTAGTCAAAGCCAATGAAGCTATTTATAAACTCGCGGGTTCTGCACGTAGTTTGCTTACGGTTGAGCGCCCTGCTTTGAATTTTGTACAAACGTTATCTGCTGTAGCCACTAAAACGGCTGAATACATCAAATATCTTGAAGGTACATCAACCAAACTACTCGATACACGTAAAACCTTACCGGGTTTACGTATTGCCCAAAAGTATGCAGTTGCTGTTGGTGGCGGACAAAACCATCGTTTAGGTCTATTTGATGCCTTTTTAATTAAAGAAAATCACATTATGGCGGCAGGCAGTATTGCACAAGCAATTGCCAAAGCACACCAAATTGCACCAGGTAAACCTGTTGAAGTTGAAGTCGAAACTTGGGATGAACTTGAACAAGCGATTGAAGCCAAAGCTGATATCGTGATGCTAGATAATTTTAGTCAACAACAAATGATCGATGCTGTTAAACATGTCGCAGGCCGTTGCAAACTTGAAGCATCTGGTAATATTACACTTGAGAATTTAAGTGAAGTTGCACAAACAGGCGTAGATTACATTTCGATGGGTGTATTGACTAAAGATGTAAAAGCAATTGATCTATCAATGCGTTTTAATGCTTAATTAATTAAAGAAAATAAAGCCATAACTCCGTAGTGAATTATCACTGCTGAGTTATGGCTAATCTAAATTGCTTAGTCATATTCACAATCATGACAAAATTAAGATCATGGATATATTGCTTATTTATAGTTCTAATTTTCAAGTTTTATCTTTTCTTAATTTTTTCACTCAATAATGCTTACAAAATAAGCAATACATGCATAGAAAAACCTTGTAGATAAGCCTATAATTATTGTCCATTCCAAATCATCTCTGAAATTAAGCCAATGAAGACTTTGAAACAACAAGTTTTGTTTTTACTTGTCGCTTTTTTATCTGTATTTGCTTTTTTCTTATACCAAGAAGATATCACGCGTTTCTTTCAGTTACGTGACATCTACTTAAAACCACGCTTATTTAAATATGGCTTTTCAATTCTATTGAACTATGCCTTTATCAGCTTATTTTACTTAATTTTAAGAAAGACTTTTTCCACGATATTATTGAGTCAGTTCATTATTTTTTTATTGACCTTTATCAATATCAAAAAAGAACAATACCTTTCAGCAAGCTTGGTTCCAAGCGACTTTCTATTATTTAAAGAAACCTTTATTGCTTCGCCCATTTTTCTAAAAATTGCAGTATTTGCCAGTATTGCTGTTTTTATTGCGCTATTTGTATTCATTTATAAAAAAGAAAAACTTGGCACAAAACCATTATGGTTGACCAATAGTCTTTTGTCGGTGGCAATTCTTGGCTTTTTTGTGACTGCAAATTTTAAAAATAATTTTAGTGAATCTTGCGCCAATGCGAAAAAAGACTCCATTTGCCAATATACACAATATTTACCCAATACCCGTGGTGATTGGATCGGTGATCACCTCACCATTAAATATTTAGGTTTTTCGACCTTTTTCTTTTCGAAATCTGTGGATAGTTTGAATAATAAAATTTTTCAAACTGAAGTGATTCCTGAACAACAAGTTGCTACATTTTATCAGCCAATTGCTCATGACAATTTGCCTGCGCAACAGGCAAAGTCTGAAAATAATAAAAAAGTTGAACCGCAACCATTACCCAACATTGTATTTGTGATGAGTGAATCACATTGGGATGCCACGCAACTTGATAAAAGTATTCCACGAAATATCACACCAACGATTAACAAAAATCAGGTGTCTAGCTTGCTATCACCAAGTTTTGGGGGTGGTACAGCCAATGTTGAATTTGAAGTTTTAACCAGCTTAAATACTTATTTAAATCATAATGAATTGGCTTATGTATCTAAATTAAAACGCCCAACCTATTCATTACCCATGTATTTAAATAGCTTAGGTTATGAAACGACAGCAATGCACAATAACGGGAAATATTTTTATAACCGTAGCGCTGTTTATCACAACTTAGGTTTTAATCGTTTTACCTCGATTGAAAATATGATCAACATGGCTGATCGCGCGAAATACATCAATGCGGCAGGTTGGGCAACAGATGATTTGATTTATAACAGTATTGAAAATCAGCTCAAAAATACCGATAAGCCACAGTTTATTTATGCGATTAGTGTTGAAAACCATCCGATGTACAGTGATGATCGTTTTGGTAAAGATCACTTTAAAATCAATAAAAAAGGAATCAGTGATAGCAGTAAACGTGCATTAAATACGTATTTGACGGGTATGCAACGTGCCGATGACAAATTCAAGACATTGATTGAAAATGTAAAACAGCTCGATCGCCCAACCATTGTGATTTTCTTCGGAGACCATTTACCCAACTTGCAAAAAGTTTATGATGAGTATGGTTTCTTCAAGTCTGAGCAAGAAAAAACGGAGAAAAAAAATGTGCGTTTCTTTGAAACGCCTTTGGCTGTTTGGGCAAACTTCCCGATTGATAAAAAGCAATTTCAAGGTCAATTTGTTGCGGCACATTTCCTTGCACCAAGAGTTTTAGCAGCAGCGCATGTACCTCTTTCACCTTATTATAATTTTGTTGATAAAGTGAATTCTTGCTATAAAACAGTTCACCAAACAGGCACTCAAACGCAAAAAGCTTGTGACTTCAACTCAGCTGAAATTCTTCAACAATATAAAGACATGAATATGGATGTGTTGAATGGGAAGAATTTTACTTATCAACTCTTACAAGCCAAAACTGAAAGCTAACACAATTCAGGCCGATTCTTCACGATCGGCTTTTTTCAAATCTTGTTGAAAATGTTCAGTCTTTTGTGAATTTTGTGCAGTTGTATCTTGTCGATCCAATCGGTCTAAGCGAGGATCACTGGCCATTAACACAAAAGTAATCATGGCAAAAAGGAAAATCAGAATTTGCATATTTACACCGAGACTTATATTTAAATTGCAAATAGCTTAATTGATCCCTTTTTAGATGGTTTGAACAAGTTGTATGAAAACCAATACGGCTTTTGATGAGTTTTGTATCTCGTAGCCACACTACATGACTTGAAACTTAAATCAGTAACATCACGCAATTGCTGTTGTATTTATCATGCTGACTCTTTGACCACGATGTAACTAAGCACCGTTAAACCAGAGGAAAATTCACATCAAGATTCAGTAGTATTTTATCCATTCTTCTATTTATATTGAGAAACAATTATTTTCTAAATAAAAACGCACCCTAGAGTGCGTTTGACCACCACTTAAATTGCTTTTGTATTACCAACCAAGTGCTTCTTTTTGTTTCTTAACTAATTCTTGAATCCCCTTTTCGGCCATTTCAAGCATTGCATTTGATTGCGCACGTGTAAAAGGTTTGTCTTCAGCTGTCCCTTGAATTTCAATAAATTCACCAGCTTGCGTCATAACCACATTTAGGTCAGTTTGGCAGTTAGAATCTTCTTCATAACAAAGATCAAGTAAGACTTCATCTGCATAGATTCCCACTGAAACCGCAGCAACTAAACCTTTTAGCGGATCATGCTTAATTTTCTTTTTCTCAAGCAATACATTCATTGCATCGATTAATGCAACTGCTGCACCAGTAATCGCCGCTGTACGTGTACCACCATCCGCTTGAATCACATCACAGTCAATCGTAATGGTGTTTTCACCTAATTTTTTCAAATCCACCATCGCACGTAAGCTACGACCAATTAAACGTTGGATTTCTTGTGTGCGACCCGATTGTTTACCACGTGCTGCCTCACGGTCGCTACGCGTATGTGTAGAACGTGGCAACATACCGTATTCAGCTGTCACCCAACCTTGCCCCTGACCTTTGAGGAAACGTGGTACTGAATTGTCAATACTCGCTGTACACAGCACTTTTGTATGACCAAATTCAACCAATACAGAACCTTCCGCATAACGTGTGTAGTTTCGGGTAATTTTAACATCACGTAATTGATCTAATGCACGTTGGTCGATACGCATGGTTTATCCTTATGGGATTTAAAAATATTGCGCATAAGTATAACAGATGCGAGAGAGATGGTTTTGTTACAAGAGGATGGTTTTTAAAATTGGTAGATGGCCAGTCTTTTGAGCTTAAGTTAAAGTTAAGCTATGGTGTAGTGCAATTGATATAGGTTTTCACATTATTTTCAATTACTTATTATGACACATAAATTAAAACAATTTTAAGTTCAGATTTAATATTGATTGTGCTTTAATAAGCACATTATTAATTAAAAATACAAAATAAAAATGAAAGCATTTATCACAGTCGGCTGTAAAACGGATCATGGTGGAATCATTATTCTTGGTGATTCTTCTTTTATAATTGAAGGTAAAGCCGTACATCTCGATGGGATGACACACTATTGCCCTAAATGCCAAGTCCAATCGAAAGCGATCGCATCCAACCAAGGCTTTATGACTGTAAATGGTAAAAGTATCGTCGTTGCGAATGATACTTCAACGTGCGGGGCAAAATTTATAAAAATTTCCGATCTTGTGGTTATGGATCGTGGGACGGGAAATAGCAGTTCTAATTCCCAAATAGCCTCTTTAACCAATAACTTTATTAGTAAACCAAATCAAACTTATGATGAGCAAATACAGTTAGAAAACATAAATGGTGAACCTTATACAAATGTTGAGTATATCGTCACTTTTGAGGATGGCTCTACACATAAAGGAATAACTGATAACGAAGGGAATACCGAAAGACTAAAAACAAAAGAAGTTTTAAAAGTAGTCACTATTGATATCCTCATTGATAGTAGTTGCAATGAATCTTGTTCTTGTGGAGCATAAATAATGAATTTTAAAATTGTGCCTGATTTACATTTACCAGACGTACCAGGATTCAAATTGCCCAACATGCCTGAATTACCTTCAGGAAAATCAGTTATAAGATTCGTAACCGATAAAATTACAACGAACACTGTTGCAAAATCAAAAGTTATTATTCGAGAAGATGAATCAAAAAAATATCGATCTTTAACATCTGGCGAAATAGCGATGTGTCAGAAAATATTTAAAGATTCAATAGACTACAGTAAAGTTAAAATAATAAATAAAGCTTTTTTACCTAAACAAGATGTACCCGTTACGCCACATGGAAGTCCTTATTATCCTGAAAATTTAACAGGAACTGACGTTTATCAAAATGACTTTGCTAATCCCCAATTTAATGGTAATACAAATGTTGGAAATGGTCGTGATTTTAAAATAATATCAAAAATGACTTTTATTCATGAAATGACACATGTGTGGCAACATCAAAAAGGACTAAATTTGATAAAGAGAGGTTTAATTTTACAGCCATTGGATAGAATTATTCCTGATAATATTTATGATGCATATTCATATCAACTTAAACATGGTTCAAATTTTAATGATTTTAATTTTGAACAACAAGCAACTATTGTGTCCGATTACTTTGGAATATTATCTGGTTTTAGTGAAAAAAATTTTAGTGCATATTGGAGAAAATATTCCAGCCCATCTTGGAAAAAATATATTCAAGACTTAATGCATCCGATAATCAATGACCCAAGTGGGTTCAAACTTAAAGGTATAGCATTAGACAATCCAATTGCGACAATAGCATCAACTTTATATTTTATTGTGATATAAAAAATGAAAAATAATTTTCTTATTTTATCAATCATATTATTTTCTTTAATTGGTTGTAAAAAAAAATATGAAGAAACCTTTGAATATAAAATATTTGATAAAGAAATATGTGCGATAAAAAATAAAATAGTGGAAAAATCCAATAAAATAAATTGGTTATTTCCAGAAGTAAGAAATTCAACTGGTAAGGTCATTAGCGAAAATTTAAAAATCGATAAAAACACAACAGAATACTTATTTTGTTCTGATTTAGATAATTTTAAAAATGAGCTAGGGGAAGGAATTATACAATCTGATATAGCAATTGAATTAGATTATACTTCATCAGTACAAGAGTATAATTTAAGAAATTACTCTTGTATTATTAATAACACAATAAAGTTAAATTTATCTAAACAGGATTTACATAAGATATGTATAAAATGATATAATCATAGAAAATACAAAGAGAAGTAGTTTTTTTGAACGTATTGATTTAAAAATAATGTATTGTTGTTTATATTACATATTTATAATTTATACTAATTAAATTCAACCCTTTTTTATATAAAAATAAGAATTAAATCCACATTTAGTTAAGAATAATTAATTTACAAATATTTGGTTTATAATATTCAACTTACATAAGTGCTCAAATAAAGATATATCTATTAAATTATAAAATGGCCAATAATTATCAAAAGTATTAATATACTTAGTATTTGTTTACTATCATTATTTTCAATTGGCTGTAAAGAAAAAAGAGTCCGTTATTTTCAATATGAAATTGTAAATAATGAGAGTATTTGCTCACTGAAACCTAAGGAGATTCTTGAATCTAAAGAATTTTCAATGTTTGATACATTTTTTAGAAACATATATTCAAGTTGAACTACAAAAAGGAAAAACCTTTAGACAATATGAATTTATAAACTATTTATGTTTAAGTCAAAATAATTCACTAAAAAAATTTAGTATAAGCAATAGTCGTTCAAAAGAATGCTGATATTTTAAATCAATAATAAGCCTCTTTCATAAATAAAAAAATAATCAGTTAATTGCTTATTTTTAAAACAAAATATTTCTGAGTCCCGATGCAAAAGGAACAATTGAAGATATTGGACTAGATAAAGCTGAAAAAGCATCATAAGAAACATTTTGGTACCAAAATTCTAGATAATGATTGTCGAAAGCTATATTAACATTTTCCGAGTTATCTAAAAAATTAATGTAGAAAGGTAATTGAAATCAGTAACACTCATAGGAAAAGCCCAATTTACATAAATTAGGCTTCTAAATTTTGATATTTAATAACTTTGCTTAAACAAAATAATACAACCAACTCAATCCTCTTTTAAGCAAAAATTCCCTTCACCTTTTGCAAAGACTGCGTAATCGTCGAGGTCCAGTTATTGGGTAAAGAACACTTCGCCAAGCGCACCCATACACTCCAAAACTGTTGCAAAAAGTTGGCTTCATTGTAGTTGATACCATATTCTTCACATAAAGTTTTAATTTTAGGTGCAACTTCAGAATAACGATTGGCAGGCATATCTGGGAATAAATGATGCTCAATTTGATGGCTTAAATTTCCACTCAAAATATGCAGCCAATCCGTACCTGTGAAATTACTCGAACCACGAATCTGACGTAAATACCACTCTGCACGTGTTTCATTTTCAGTATTATCCGCCTCAAAAGTTTCAGCATCTTCGGTAAAATGACCATTAAAAATCACTGCCGATGCCCATAAACTACGGATCACATTGGCAATCGCATTTCCTGCCAAAACAGGTAAAGCATTCGGCCCTGCAATCACTGGGAAAAATACATAATCT
>NZ_RAXT01000035.1 GCF_003611475.1 Acinetobacter rongchengensis
GTATCTGCTTCAGATTCAGTTCTTCCAAGATCCAAAATATCCTTAGGTTCTAACTTTACGTAATCAAATAACACCTTAAGTGTTTTCACTTTAGCTGATTCTTTAGCTCCTAAATCTGTTCTTTCAAGATTTTCTATAACATGTGGAAGATAGATTTCAGAATCTAAATTTCCATAGTTTGAGTAGTAAACAAAATTAGGAAGTTGTTCAATAATGTAGTCTCTAGATTTTTGTAATTCTTCAGAAGTAGGCTTTTCAACATTGGATAAATGTGAAGAAATAAATTCATATGTATCATTATAGACTTTAGTAAGCTCACTTGTTTTTGGCGCTTTTTCATCAAAAAGATCCTCTAATAGAGAAATACACTTCTCAAGACGAGCTTTATCAACTATCGGAGATTGAAATTCTGAGTCAATTGCTTCAAAAGTAGTAAGATACTTATCTCTTTTTTCTTCATTTTCACTCTTAAGTAATTGTAAATTATTAATAATTTTTATTTTGGATGTGATTAGGTTTTGAAAAATTGATGAAGATAAATTGGATGCCTGTTCATAAGGAAAATCTACAGTGTATCCGCCATTATATTTTCTACAAACAGTTGTAAACTTTAAACCCTCGTTTGGTGTTTTTCTTAATTTTGAAATATGATGTGCTTCATTTTCATTAAGTTCAAATTTACAACGTATAAAAATTGTTGATTTATCACTTGCTCTTAATTGACTGTAAAGTTTTCGGGGAGCGTCAGATAAAAGATTAATTTTTCCATCGTCACTTACTGGATTAAGTTTCCATAAAGCACAAAGTAAATTTGTTTTTCCAGACTCATTAGTTCCGATGAGTGCTGTGACATCATCGATATTTATCCACTCACTTTGATCAATTGATCTAAAATTTTCTACTTGAAATGCTTTTAACTCCATATGGAACCTTCAAAATATTTTTTTAAAAAGATATTAAACATCTACCATATTTTAATTAACCATCCTATATGAATTTATCTAAATCTAAAAATATTCAGAACCATAACATCCTAATGAGAATCATGAAACTCTTTTGGGTTCTTCATGAAAATATGACAACAGAGCCTGCCATCGAGCAGGCTTTTTTATGCCCCAAATTTAGGAGTCGAGCCATGAGCTTGAGCTGTCCTTTTTGTCAATCCATCAACATCATGATTGTGGAAGCAAGTACACAACAATCAAGTACCACCTTAGCTAGTCTGGTCACACCGACCACATTGGGTGCATTGGGAAGCACTGTAGCAAAGACTTTCAATCTACCACCGATTGTCGGTGGAATCGCAGGAACAGTATTGGGTAGTGTGTTGAATTCATTTACCGAACAAAGCATACCATCACAGCAGAATTTGTGCTTCTGCCACAACTGCTACCAAAAGTTTCCAACCCATTTATTGCACTAAAGATTATTTGTATCAACACGGATTCAAATTTCATTTTTAAATTAAAAGGAATAAAACCATGGCACATCAACTTGAACAAATGGCGTATGTCGGTGAAACCCCTTGGCATGGACTCGGCAATCAACTGACACAAAACCAACCGATTGACGTCTGGGCACAACAAGCAGGCATGGATTGGCGGATTGAATCCTCCAATGTCAGTTATATGGCACAGAATGAACGAGGGCAAAGTATCATCTTGCCTTATGAAGAACAGCGAGTGCTTTATCGTTCAGATACTCATGCACCACTATCAGTTGTCAGCCAACGCTTTCAGGAAGTCCAACCGAGAGAGATTTTAGAATTCTATCGTGACCTGACTGAGCAATCAGGTTTTGAACTTGAAACAGCAGGCGTACTCAAAGGTGGAAAGAAATTCTGGGCATTGGCACGCACAGGACAAACTTCATCGCTCAAAGGTAAAGATGTTAGCAATGGTTATATTCTTTTGGCTACGGCTTGTGATGGAACACTCGCCACCACTGCACAATTTACATCCATTCGAGTGGTGTGTAATAACACGTTGGCGATTGCACTAAAAGGACAAAATAGCAGTACAGGCGTGGTTAAAGTTCCCCACAGTACCAAGTTTGATGCAGATAAGGTCAAACAGCAATTGGGTATTTCAGTCCGTGGATGGGATGAGCACATGTATGAGATGAAACAACTCAGTCAACGTAAAGTCACCCAGTATGAAGCAGCTGCTTATTTCGATGCTGTGTTTAATAACACCACGATGAGCATCACTGACCAAGAAGACAACATTATTCAGTTCTATCGGGATGTCGCCACTCAAGCACAAGCCAAGGGCAAGGAAAAATCTGAACCGAATGCCAAGTCGATGAGTAAAGCCATGGAGATGTTTAATGGTCAAGGACGAGGAGCAAACCTCTCTTCAGCCAAAGATACCGCCTATGGATTACTGTGCTCGATCACTGAATTTATCGACCATGAACGTCGTGCAATGAGTACCGATCACCGACTCGATTCAGCGTGGTTCGGTACAGGTGCATCGATCAAGCAACGAGGATTAGAACAAGCTCTCAGCATGATTGCATAGTGCGAAATATACATTTTTCACTCATGGAAAGTTAGACCTAAAACCGCATTTTAAAACGAAATATTAAATTTTAAAAATAATTAAACCATGGCTTCGGCTGTGGTTTTTTTATGCCCGAAATTTGTCATTTGAATCAAATACTCTCATTAAAATCAGGACTTCAATATGAACACCGCAATTTTAAACCCATCTATGCAACAGGCAAGTACGCCTTTTATTGCACCAAAATTGTTTACTGCAAAACGGCTAGTCAATACCAAAAATATGACTCAAGCAGAATGGTTAGAAGTACGTCGTCAAGGTATCGGCAGCAGTGATTGCGCCGCAGCCTGTGGACTCAATCCCTATATGTCGATGCTTGAACTATGGATGATCAAGACAGGACGAGTCAAACAGTCGATTGAAGATGAAAGTGCAGGACATGCCCCTTTATATTGGGGTAAACAACTTGAACCTTTGGTCGCTGAATACTACAGCATGCACACCAAAAACAAAGTCCGTCGTATCAATGCAGTGCTGCAACATCCCGAAGCGGATAAACATTTTATGTTGGCTAATTTGGATTACTCCGTGGTAGGCAGTGATCAAGTCCAAATTTTAGAATGCAAAACAGCAGGTGAACACGGTGCAAAGTTATGGCGAGATGGTGTGCCTTTATATGTACTCTGCCAAGTACAACATCAATTGGCTGTGACAGGTAAACAGGCAGCACATATATGTGTGCTGATCTGTGGACATGAAACTCGTATCTATAAAGTCACACGCAGTGAAACCGTGATCAAACACATTATCAATGCTGAACGTTACTTTTGGGAATGTGTCGAAAAAGATACACCGCCTGATGTCGATGCCAGTGAATCAGCAGCCAGAGCCATTCAGCAGCTCTACCCACAGCATATGCCATTAACCGTGGAAGACCTCAGTCAAAATGAACAGGCCAATCGATTATTTAGCCAATTGTTGAAAGAGAAGCATCACATTGAAATCCACCAAAACAACTTTGATGAAACCAAACATCAAATTCAAATGTTGATGAAGGGTGCAGAACGAGCGACTTTTGCCACTGGCTCGGTGACATGGAAGCGATCTAAAGACTCCATTACTTTAGACAGTAAGGCTGTACTCAAACTTCATCCCGAAATGCTTGAGCAATTTCCACAAAACAAAGTTGGGACACGACGTTTTCAAATCTATAGCGATGATGACTGACCCTATCGAAACCAAGCGTCTATATCGCTAACTATATAGATGAAATATCCATTCTTCCCAAAAGCGCAAAAAAACCACCCCCGATCTACCGACTCCCGAAGGAGCGGTAGACCAACAATGGCGGTTTTTGCGAAGTCGTAGCTTTTCATATTTCTGTTTACTTACATAGCAAGGGGTAATCAGTAAAATTTTATTTATAGGACAAACAACATGATCAAAGGTTTAGCGATTACACCGCCAATACTTGGCAGAATCAGTATTGGTAAAGTGGTCGAAAAGAACGGTAAACGTCTGCCTGAAAAAGATGACCAATTTACTATTACCAGTCAAATCCAAGGTAAGGAGGGATGGATCAAACACCCCTTAGATGAACAGCTCAGAGCCAAAGCACAAAACCAAAAACTCCGAACCATTCCAGTACGAATGATCTTTAATGATCCTGAACTCAATTTACGGGCTGAGTACAATTTATTCGACCGCCAAACAGGTCGCCCCGTTTGTGTAGGTAATGGAGAAACTTGTCAACGTCTGACTAATCAAGGTGTAGAACAACATCCATGTCCATCGCCTGATTTATGCTCATTAGCACAAGGTGGCAACTGTAAGCCTTATGGACGTTTGCATGTCAATTTAGATGAATCAGATGAACTTGGAACATTTATTTTCAGAACCACTGGTTTTAATAGCATTCGGACTTTAGCAGCACGACTGAGTTATTACCATGCTGCTTCTAATGGCTTGCTTTCGTGTTTGCCACTGCAATTGACATTGAGGGGCAAATCAACCACACAAAGCTATCGAACCCCTGTGTATTACGTGGATTTAACTTTACGTGATGGTGTCAATCTTCAACACGCCATTCAAATGGCAAAGGATATAGATCAACAAAGTAAGCAGAGCGGCTTTAATCAAAATGCACTCGACCAAATAGCACGGCAAGGTTTCGCCAATGTTGGTTTTGAGGTGAATAGTGAGGAAGGATTAGATTTGATGGAGGAGTTTTATATGGATGAGGCAACCGAAGTTGAGCAAGTGAAGTGTGAAACGAAAACCAAGTCTAAATGTCAATTAAATCAAACAGATGATTTTGTTCTGGATATTCAGCAAGGTTTGCAACGAAGTGTGAGGGCGGTGAATTAGTCCATTTTCTAAGCTTAGTTTAGCTTTAATAGTAGTAGGAGAAATTAAATGTATTTATCGGATGATCAGGTGTTTCACATGAACCAAATCATTAGGATTAAAGAAGTCATTGCAGTTACGGGCGTAAGCCGTTCAGTTATATATGAAAAACTTAACCCTCAATCTAAGTGCTACGATGCAACATTTCCTAAGCCAATTAAGTTGAGTGTGAGTTGTGTTGGTTGGTCGGCTCTTGAGGTAAATCAATGGATTGAGCGAAAGTTGGCAAGTCGATAATTGTGGGAGCGTAAGCTCCCTTATTTTTTGATAGTTTTCATAATTGTATTAGGTATAATTTACCAATATTGAATGGTAACAACATAACATGACTCTACTCAATGATGCTGAAATAAGACCTCAACTTATTTCATGGCTGAATGGAAAGGCGATTAAACCTCAAATGATTTTGAATGAAGTGACAATTTCTGATGGTTCTGCACGCCCAGACATTATCGCTATCTATAGCTATTCCCATTGTTATGAAATAAAGGGCGATAATGATCAAATTGAGCGTATTTCAAAACAATTAGCTTATTATCAAGCATCTTTCAAAAAAAACACTTTGATAACTACTCATAAACACTTAAAAAAAGCATTAGAATTACTGCCAAGTTTTTGGGGGATTATAGTTGCTATACCTTTAGATAATAGATCAATTATATTTAAATATGCAAGAAAGTCGTCCTATAATCCATCCTATAGGAAAGATATTGCATCTAAGATTCTTTGGAAAGAGGAAATGCAAAAACTTTTAAAGAAAAAAAGTATCTCATTTAACTCAAGGTCAACTAGATTTGATTTAATTGAGCTTATTAAAAGCTCATCTACATCAAATGAAGTAGATGAGTTTGTATGTAATTCTCTTTTAAATAGAAAAATCTCTCAACATATATGACATATGTAGATTAATGTTGGGTCTTAAAATAGATGATGCATTAATACCTGTTCCATTAGGTTGCTTATCAACAATGTACTTATCTCCTAAGGAATATTTTTCTTTTCTAAAAAATGGTTGAGAGACAATATAATCAAGTAAAGGTTTGAATGGAGCTCTTTGTCCTTTTAATCGAGAGCTTCGAGCAACTAAGACTTTATTGCCGTAAATATAAAAAATTTTACCTGTCATTCTACTGGCAATATCTTCAATATATAAGTCAAGGAAATTGGTATCAGGTGGCACACAAGTATAATCCCCTAAATGAATATTTGGAAATTTCTCAACTATATTACTATAAATAAGAACTTCCTTCCTTTCTAAATGAATTTTCTTATTTGTTTCTATTAGGTCCGCTACTGATTTTGGTAGAGATGATCCTGTGATAATTATTTCATAAAATTCTGATAAATTTATTTTTTTTAGAAAAACAATTAAATCATTTATAATATTTAAATGATTTTCGATGTATCTTAGATCAAAAATAAGGACGATTTTAGAGAAATTATCCTTTACTGCTTTTAATAAATCATTGAACTCATCTTCAATGTAGTCATAATCCTCAAATACAGATTGGATAATTCTGATGGCAATTTTATCTGTTTTGAATTTTCCTAATTTCTTACTCTCAATTATTGAAACTAAATGAGCAGGAATCCTATCATCTACGCCACATACGGGAATCATTCCACGCATGCCGAAATTGTCAATAATGGATTGATAATTATATGTTTTACCATCAATTGAAACTAATGGGTCAATATCATAATTATCAAAATAAAATTCTGTTAACCAATTGATTTTAGAGTCTAAATAAGCTATTTGCTCACCAATCTTCTTTGAAAAAGATTTATTTTTAAAATCTAACAATTCTTGAGGTGAAAATTCTTCTTTCTTCTCTTTTCTTGATTTAAAAGGTAACTCATTTGGCATATCAAAGAACACACTAATTCTAGCCTTTAGGTCATCTGTTAAATCATTTAGGGCAAATACTTCATTTTTTTTAAATTTAAGAAATGCATAGTAATTAAAATCACTCACTTATTTTGTACTCCGATCTAAGAGTAGCGTACTTGGGCCATTCATTGTTCTCAAAACATAGCCTACCCGCTATCACACTTGGATGAATATCATATAGCTTTGAATAATTCATTAATTCTGAATTATTTCTAATAGTTTGAATTGTTCTCCAAAATGCTTTTGGAATCATTGTATCTCGTGCAAGTCTATTTGCTTGTTGTTCAACTTTACAAATTTCATTTTGGTTTTCTTCGTCAAAATAATCAATAATTGGTTCTTTAAGTAAATCATAGTGTAAAACTATATGTGCTAATTCATGTAGTAATGTAAACCAAAAACTATCTAAATTTTTTAGTCGCAGAGACATTGCAATTACGGGTTTTTTATTAATTATTAATGCAACTCCATCGACTTTAGTACCTGGTTTGGCTTCTTCAAAGATTAAATAAATACCTTGTTCTAAAAGTGTGTTTTGAATTTCAGAAAGATTATTTTTTTTGATATGAGTGCTATATAGATGTTGTAAAAAATCTTTACCAATAAATTTATATTCTTTATTCAAAAATCCATCTAAAAACTTTGCTTTTCCACTAACTGTTGATACCCAGTAGTCGACTAAATATTCATCTGCTGAATCATTTTTCTTAAATAAAGATTTAGTAGGATTGTTCAAGTAGATAGAGAAAAAATTTTGATAATTTTCATCTGTTATGCCCAATTTAATCTTAATAGCTTTAGGCATTTCATTAATGTAAGAATAAAATTTATTAAACTCAGCATATAGTTCATATGTTGAGTTTGTATTTGCACTTGATGATATAACTTCTAATTCTAGACTCATGCTACCTCTCCAAAAATTGAATCAATAACATGATGTGGTAACTCAAAGTACTTAAGACTTGGCTTATCATTAATAGATAAATGTTGCATTTTTAATTTATCAATGTAGTAACTTTCAGCTTGTTCCAAAGCATGTAAAGAAAAGCGTCTTGAATTTTTATATTTTTGGGCTAGAAATTTAACGGCTTCTAATAGTAGTAGGCTTCCTAACCCACGATAACGTTTATTTTCTAAAGGAGTGAATCGATTCCATGGAGCGATTGCTATGAACTCAATGTAGAAAATATTTTCAATGGGTTGCAAAGAGCTTTCTTTAGGGAAATAAATTAAACAAGCTGCTTCAACTGAAGAATCTACTTCTAAAAAGAACCATTCATATTGGTTATCAGCTTTTGTACCAGCGGTTTTACTGATCCACTCCCAATGCCAATCTTGATAATCTAACTTTCCAACTATTTCATACACATCTGCTTCAGGGAGGGTTTTTAAGTAAGCAAAAATATTTTGGTGATATTCTTTCCACTTGTGATCACAACTCAAAGATTTTGAAAAGCTATAGCCGTTTGAAATTTCTAATAATTTTCCTGATTCTAATAAATTTGAGTAAATCACTTGTTGGTTAGGAGCTTGGATTGGTAATCCATAACTTTTTAACTGATTTAAAATATTTTGTCCCATGATTCCCCTCCTTTTTTTTTATTATAACAAATAAAATCAAAAAATAAGGCGATATTAGATTTAAATCTAATGACTTAAAATTTCATGTGCTTTTTATAAGATTATATTTTTAGGTTAGAGTTAAGGAGTAGTCTTTTAAATAAATAGCTTAAGTCTTTTTATGCTCAGGAAAAGGCACAACTTTATTCCGTAAACTATCAATAAAATCAGACCATTCCTGCATCATTTTAGTTCGATATTCTAAATGCTGAGCATGGTTATACGCCTGTGAAACAGCGTTACCAACTCTATGAGCTAATTGAATTTCAATTGCATCGTGCATATAGCCTTGCTCATGTAAGGTGGTAGATGCAAGTCCACGGAAGCCATGTCCCGTCATTTTACCGTTGTAGCCCATTGTTCGAATCACGCATAAAATTGCATTACTACTCATAGGTTTGGCTTTACTGTGATTGTAGAAAACGTATTGCTTTCTGCCTGTAAGTGGTAATAAGCCCTCTAATAGTTCAATTGCTTGTCTAGATAACGGAACGAGATGAGGCAAAGACATTTTCATTTTTTCGGCTGGTATACGCCATATCTTGTTCTCAAAATCGATTTCACTCCATTCCATCATTCTGAGTTCAGCAGTCCGTACAAAAGTTAGAGTCATCAACTGAAGTGCAGTTTTGATCACTGGATTTCCATGATAACGATCCATGCGTTCAAGAAAAGGAGGGAACTCAGAAATATCCAATCGAGCCATATGCTTCACTTTTCGAGGCTTTAGAGCTTCGTGAAGGTGAGGGGTTGGATCATTCTCAATCAATCCTTTACGAATAGCAAAACGGAAAATGCGTCCAGTCAAAGGAATAGAGCGTTTTGCCATTTCTTGTGCGCCACGTGCTTCAATTTTTTTAGCACATGCGAGTACATCTTTCCCTTTGATTAGATCAATAGGCATGTTACCCAATGCAGGAAATATGTCTTTTTCAAAAACCGATAAATCACGTAGATAAGTTGCTTCTTTAATAACGGCTTTACGATCTTCCATCCACTCCATCGCAAGAACTTTAAATAGCTTATTTTCATCAGTTTTCTGAAGGCGATCACTTTTTATGGCATTAGGGTCAATATTTTTATAAAGCTGTATACGAGCTTCATCACGGGTGCGACGAGCTTGAGCTAATGAGATTTCAGGATAGCTCCCAATGGTTAAAGTACTTTCACGACCATTGAAGCGATACTTCAATCGCCAGAACCTTCCACCTGAAGGCGTGACCTCAAGGTATAGTCCTTTTTCATCGGCATAACGCTTTTTCTTTTCAAGCGGCTTTATTTTTCTAACGTGTGCATCTGTCAGCATTTTTAGCTATTTCTTTGGAATTTGGGGGACGATTTATAGTATAACCAAATCATCCCCCACTTGTCCCCCATGATGTTTCAGGAGCACAAGGATAGCCAAGGATTTAAAAGAACATTAAAAAAGGCTTAAATCATTGTGATTTAAGCCTTTTAGGTATGCTTCGGTATTTTTAAAACAGAATCTTGGCGGTGAGAGAGGGATTCGAACCCTCGATACGCGCAAACGTATACACACTTTCCAGGCGTGCTCCTTCAGCCACTCGGACACCTCACCAAGGCGAGCGATAATAACTAAAAAAAAGAGGTCTGCCAAGCTGAAACAATTGATTTAGAGCAAAAGTTTTTACACAGTGCTATTATTGCGAAAAAATAGTGTCTATTTTTAGAAGACGTTTTATGCAAAGTACTGCAAAAAAGGCAGCATTGCCTGCAATTACGTTGGCGGCATTGGGTGTGGTATTTGGTGATATTGGAACCAGCCCCTTATACGCACTACGTCAATGTTTTCTCACTGCACATATTGCCATCACTGAGGCGACAGTGCTCGGAATTCTGTCGTTGATTTTCTGGTGCATGATGCTGACCATCAGTTTCAAGTATGTCACCATTATCATGCGTGCAGATAACAACGGTGAAGGCGGTATTATGTCTTTGCTGGCACTTAATTTAAGAACGAATCGAATTGCAGAAAATAGAAAAATCTATTTGATTGCACTTGGATTTATTGGAGCGTCTTTATTCTTTGGTGATGGAATCATTACTCCCGCCATTTCGGTGCTCTCTGCGATTGAAGGTTTAAGTGTTGCTACACCGATGTTTAATAAATGGCTGATGCCTTTAGCAATCGGAATCTTGACAGCACTGTTCCTTGTGCAAAGACATGGTACGGGAACCATGGGCAAGTTTTTTGGCCCAATTACGTTTACTTGGTTTATTTCCATTGGTTTAGTGGGGATTTACAGTATCAGTCAGACCCCATATGTGTTGAGTATGCTGAGTCCTCATTGGGCGCTTAACTTTATTTTTCATCAGCCGTATGTGGCCTTTCTAACCATGGGTGCGGTGATTCTTACTGTAACGGGCGGTGAAGCACTTTATGCAGATATGGGTCACTTTGGGCGACTCCCAATTCGTTTGGGGTGGTTTATCATTGTTTTACCTTGTTTAATCCTAAACTATGCAGGGCAAGGTGCATTATTGCTACGTGATCCAAATGCAATTGAAAACCCATTCTATCTACTTGTTCCAGAATGGGGTTTGTATCCAATGATTGCCTTAGCTACAGCTGCCGCAGTTATTGCTTCGCAAGCTGTAATTACAGGTGTATTTTCGATGGCAAATCAAGCGATACAACTGCGTTATTTACCGCGATTAACCGTACATCATACTTCTGATGTTGAACAAGGTCAGATCTATTTACCCTTTATTAATTGGATATTATTTGTATCGATTATCTTACTGATCGTGATTTTTCAGAACAGTGCCAATTTAGCCAATGCTTATGGTGTTGCGGTTACCATGACCATGTTCTGTGACACAATTTTAATTTCTTTTTTAGCGTATGGGTTTTGGCGTTGGCCAAAATGGAAAGTGGCCTTGTTTGCCATTCCATTTTTAATCATTGATGTGGCTTTTATTGGTTCAACCTCATTAAAAATTCTCTCTGGTGGTTGGGTGCCAATTCTTATTGGTGCAATCGTATTTACGATTTTGATGACGTGGAAAACAGGGCGAGAGATTGTTTCCAATCGTTTGCAAAAAGATGCTTTACCTTTAGATTTGTTTATTAAAAGTGTCAGTTTAAGTGATGGTGCGATCTGTGTACCTGGACAAGCGGTATTTTTAACAGGCAATCCAAATATTGTGCCGCATGCAATGTTACACAATATTAAGCACAATAAAGTCTTACATGAGCGAAATATTCTGGTCACTGTGATTACTCGTGATGTCCCTTATGTTCCAGATCAAGAGCGGATTCGGGTAGAAGTTTTGGATGATAAATTCCAACGTGTATTTGTTTATTACGGGTTTAAAGATCAGCCTGATATTCCAAATGCCTTGGCTCTCGCTTACTCGCAAATGGAGATTGCTTTTGACATGATGCATATCAGTTTCTTTATCTCGCGTGATCGGTTAATTCACACAGTAGGTGAAGGTATGGCACCTTGGCGTGAAAAGCTGTTTATTTCGATGCAACGAAATACCAGCCCAGTCAGTGATTTTTATCAGATCCCACCCAATCGCGTGGTTGAAATGGGAAGTCAAATCGAAATTTGATGATCATCTCTATTTAGTTAAAAATCTGTGGAGAGCCAAGATGATTCTTGGCTTTTTTATGCGTACTAAAAATATATTAGATTTTAATATTTTCGTTATTTGGGATATGTCAAAGCCTAAATTTCTTTATCTATCATTTAATGATAATTAAAGCGACAAATGATGTCGCACTAACCTCGCTGATCTGGTTTTAACATGGCATACTCAATGACATAAATTTAATTGAAACGATTGAATGAAAAGACTTTCAAGGAAGTTTATTGGGACAATAATGAATTGTTATATGTAATGCTGTTTTACTAAACAGAAGGTGTTGAAGGTTTGTTCATTTGAATATTCACATAATATCTTTATTGTATTTGAGTTGTTAGGCTACTGAAATTCAAATGTTGTTTTTAGATTTATTCATAAAGTGATTTAAGGTATTTGGGAAATTTTTGGTTGAAAAATTCAGTTGTAAAAATGGTGTTAGGTGTAGTTGCTACTGGAACTTTTGCCATTGCTTTTGGGCAAGAAAGAATTACTCAGTTTATTCCATTTACTCAAGGAAATCGTTTAAATTCAGAGTGTTTAGCCCAGTTTTATAGAGGTGAGCCACCTGTTTTAGCGAAAGAAAGTTTAAAGAAAAATAGTTATCCCCTATGTTTTAATGGTTTCAATGTCATGTACTCAGGGGTGTCGAAAACACCGTTATGGACAGCAGAATATTTATCACCACAGCGTTTGAGTCAGAAAATTAAACGTGAAGATAATTTTCATGAAGAGCAACGTTTGAGCTCAGTACATCGTGCTTTATTATCAGATTATCGTAGTTCTGGCTATGACCGTGGGCATATGTCGCCGAATGGTGATATGTCTGATAAGGCTTCACAATTTGACAGTTTTTCATTGGCAAATATTGTACCGCAAGTACCTAAAAATAATCAGCAAGTATGGCGTGAACTTGAAGAGGCAACACGGGCAATCGTTACCAAGCAAAAGAAAGATGTTTATGTGGTAACTGGACCTGTATTTTCAGGTAAAAGACTGAAAACGATTGGCAGTGGAGTGATTGTTCCAACCGCATTGTACAAAGCCATTTATATTCCGAAGCATGGCATTATTGGGGCGTACTATTCACCAAATAATGATTCGCAACAGGTGAAAATTGTGAGTGTTTGTTATTTAGAAGAACAATTAGGGATGAATTTATTCCCACAATTGACTGAAGAGCAAAAGCGGAATACATATAAGTTGCCTTTGACTGCAAATCAGGTCAAAGCCAATAAAGAAATTGAATATTCGCATTGGGATGCAGAAAGCCAATGTGCAGAAGATGTTTCTAAAGATCAAATACAAGTGTTGCAGAAACAATTTCAACCCAAAAGTGCAGTAAATACTTCAGAAATCGAATTGCCTAAGGTTGATGGAGAAACCAAAGACGCATTGATTAAACAGTTGGTTGAGGCTTTATTGAACTATATATTACAAATTTTAAAGTAATTTTATGGTCGTATTTTGTTCAGATTCTAAAATCATCTTATACTGATCATGATCAAAAAAAATGAGAATACGCTATGTTTAAACCATTTGAAAATGGAACAGAATCACATGCAATTCATGATTTAACTTTAGAAAATCAAGATGATTGTGTCAGTATTTATGGCAATTTACAGATCACCAAAGACCAAGCGGGTTTACAAGCAGCTTTAGTTCTGCAACGTTATTTGAATGATATTGTTTTAAATTTAGAGAAACAGACTGATCTTCCTGAGAAAATTACCCACCGAACAGAAGGAGAGATTGAAAACCCTTTCCTTTAGTGTTTATTTATTCATATTTTTTGACAATAAAAAACCTGCCATAGCAGGTTCCTTATTGTCACAATTGATTAGTTTTGCGGTTCATTGCCCACAACTTTATAAATTACTGCGCCTATGATCGCACCAACAATCGGTGCAACCCAGAATAACCATAATTGACTTAGTGCAGCAGTTTCAGCAAATAATGCCACAGCTGTACTACGTGCAGGGTTTACCGAAGTATTGGTTACAGGAATACTAATTAAGTGAATTAATGTTAAAGCAAGACCAATCGCAATTGGTGCAAAGCCTGCAGGAGCACGTTTGTCTGTAGCACCAAGGATCACGATAAGGAAAAATGCGGTGAGTACGATCTCAATAATCAGTGCAGATACCATTGAATATTTGCCTGGTGATAAATCACCAAATCCGTTGGTTGCAAAACCACCAACCCCTGTAAATCCAGCTTGACCTTGTACAATGATATAGAGGATAAAGGCTGCAAAAATACCACCTACAACTTGGGCAATAATATATGGAAGGAGATCTTTTGCATCAAAACGACCACCTACCCATAAGCCTACACTGACTGCTGGGTTAAAGTGACCGCCTGAAATATGGCCCAGTGCAAAAGCACCTGTGAGTACAGTTAAACCAAAGGCTAGAGCAACACCCAAAAATCCAATACCGAGCTCAGGGAACGCCGCAGCAAATACAGCACTACCGCATCCACCAAATACGAGCCAAAATGTTCCGATAAATTCTGCGAGATATTTATGCATGTTTATTCCTATTTCTTTTTATGGAAAGGGTTGGTTATCCAATGTTGTAATCAGTGAAGGATAGCCAGTTGATTATGTAAAACTTTATTTTGCTGAGTGAATAATAATCTAAAATTATGAAAATAAAATCAAAAAATACATTTTTAACGTAAATTTTTTTATAATTGGTTTGTGTAGAATATTTAATCAATATATTTAACAATAACTTGATTATAAATAAATGAATAAATTTATCTTAAAAAATGTAAAAAAGATTAAATGATTATATTTTAAAATAAGTTTAAATATTCTATTTAGGCGATTTATTCTGAATTCTCCACTGTTGAGGTGTAAGACCTGTCCATTGTTTAAACGCACGTTGGAAGGCACTTTGTTCAGAATAACTAAGTAATAAAGCGATCTCATGTAGCCCTAAATAAGGGTCTTGTAGATACTGAACAGCCAATAATTTTCGAACTTCTTGAACTCGTTGTTGATAGGTTGTTCCTTGGTTCTGCAAGTGTCTTTGAAGCTGTCGGATTGAGATATTCAGTTGCTTGGCAACCTCTCCAATTTGATACAAGTTTCGTTGTAACCCTAACAGAATATTTTGTTGTAAACGCTCATCAATTTGACCAGAATGAGGTAAATCATTGAGTAGCGCTTGAGCTTGTTGCATCAACAGTTTTTGTAAAGTTTGATCGCCATGGCTGAGTGGAACAGTCATGACTTGTAGTGGAAAGATCAGTTCAGCTTGTGGTTGATTAAATTTGACAGTGCATTGAAAGAAATTTTCATAAATCTTTAAATTTTGGGGTTTTGGATGAGTAAAATTAATTTGATGTAGCTGAATATCTTTTGCAGATAGAAAATGTCTTAGAAATTGCACCATCAGTGCAATCGCAATTTCATCTGTAACTTGTGTTGTGAGATGGAGGGGCAGGGTTGCCCAATGAATTCCTAAATAGCCATCACGAAATGACTCTATTTTTAAAGGGCTTCCATCAAAAATCAAACGATGGTAGTCAAAATAGCGAGTGAGTGCTTCTCCCATGGTGTCGCAGGATTGAGCGATATAAGCAATGATTCCAAGATGTTTCGGTTGTACGTGTGCTGCGATTTCTAGCCCCAAAGCAGGGCTCTGGGTTTGCGCTTGGAGATCATCTAAAAGCTCACGCCATATATTGAAATCAAAACGTTCTAGATTTTGAACTTGTTGTAATTTTTCAGAAATTTTCAATCCATTTGCTTGACTAAAAGCAAATAACAATTGTCCAAGTCCTCCATAAACGGAGCCAGCATAATTCTTAAATTGTTGCATCTCTATCGTCTTTTTATTGTTGATAAAATTGTAAATAAAACGATTCTACCTGAATATTTAATCAAGTTTATTGCGAATAAACAAGCACATTTCAGGACACGTTTATCTCGAGAAGAAATAGTAAATCAATGTCGTAATTTGTCAATGGAAATGTTTTTTCATGTCAATATCTTTTTTTGGCGCTCTTCTATATTGAATAGAAGAGAAAAGGAGATATCCCATGTTAAAAGGTTTTGTCGTTGGTTTGGTCTTTGCAAATGGTTTTGAATGGATGGCGCATAAATTCATTTTGCATGGTACGCATCGTTCGGGTCAGCCACGTTATAGCCCTGTGCCTAGAAGTATGAAATCACATTGGGAGCATCATCGTGAAGTCCGTAAGCAAGATTTTAATGATGATGGTTATGTAGAAGGGATTTCAAATTGGCGAACTAAAAATGAAATTGTTTCATTGGCTGTTGTTGCGGGAGCTGCGAGTTTAATTTTTTACCCAATTTCAAAAGGTATGGTTGTAGCATCGTTATACAGTGCTTGTAACTATTATTATATTCATCGCCGTGCCCATCTTGAGCCAGATTGGGCGATGAAAAAAATCCCTTGGCATTACGATCATCATATGAATTCAAATCAAGATGCCAACTGGTGTGTAACAAAGCCTTGGTTTGATTATTTAATGGGTACACGTGTGGTTTCTTCTGCAGATTTAAAAGAACAAAATCCGTTGGGTGTAAAATTGCCTGAACCCGTTGCTCATTGGTTATCTTCAACCGTAGAAAAATATTTTCCTACAAAGTGGGTAGAAAAGGCACCTAAATTGATTCGTCAAACTGCCGAAGAAAGTATAGCTTCAGTTGCTTAAAATGGTTTTAAGTATTTTATTTTTATGAAAATATGGTTTACCACTAAGCATATAAAATATATGTGTATGTCAATTTGAAACTTAGTTTTCAATTTAATTAAGTCGCAAATTGTCAAAAAAATGTGCGTATATTGTCAATATTTAAATGTGTGATTCGGGTAAACTAAGCGATATAAGTACTTTTGTGCTTATTCAGAATGCAAGTGCTGTAGTTTCTGAAGTTTATAGGAGTCTCCAAGACTCCTTTTTTTATGGCTAGAAAAACCTTATGACTATCTCCGTAATAAAAACTAACACATAAAAAAATAAACATTTAGTTAAAGTAATGTTGATTGGTTCTACCTTTTTAAATCCTTCCCCTTGCGGACATGCTCCTCACCTTTTTAAAGGAGGGATGAGCAGCACTGCTGCGCAAGGAATCTAAAAATTATTTTAAATTCTCAATAGTTCGCCTCTTTTCCTTGCGCCATATATGGCTCAGGGTTAGGTGAGATTCTTTTAAATGAAGGTCTACGCACGCTTTCAGCGATTGTTTCGTATCTAATAGTGTGTTCTGCTGTATGCTGTTGCTCAGATATAGCCTTCGCCTTGCGTTGATTGAACAATAAAAAATCCCCATAACAAGTATGGAGATTCTTTTAAATGAAAGCCTACGCACGCTTTCAGCAATTGTCTTGCGTAACGTTTAGAGCAGTGCTCTAAACGTTACTCAGGCTTTAGACCTTCAGCTTTTTCCAATGATTCGTCATTGTTGAAGAACTTTTCACGTTGCTCTTCTAAAAACTTTTTCGCATCAGCTTCAAACACATTCAATCGTTTTTCATTGATCAACGTTGTTTGATGTTTTAACCATTCTTGCCAAGCTTGTTTTGACACACTGTCAAAGAGTTCTTGACCTTTTGCACCAGGAAAGGGTGCAAAATCTAAACCTTCTAACTCTTTTTGATATTTACGGCAAAAGACTTGTCGAGTCATATCAAAACTCCTTATGCATAAAGTTTTTCTAAACGGGTATAAGCGCGCTCAATTGCGGCAGCAACTTGAGTAGGTGCAGTACCGCCAATATGGTCACGTGCATTAACAGATGCTTCAAGGGTTAATGCTTTTTCAAACACATCTGCTTGAATGAGATCTGAGAATTGTTGTAATTGCTCAAGGCTTAATTCAGAAAGATCTTTCGATTCTTGAACACCCAACGCCACTGCTTTACCAACGATTTCATGCGCATCACGGAATGCAACACCATTTTTAACCAGATAATCTGCAAGATCTGTTGCCGTTGAGAATCCACGAAGCGCTGCTTCACGCATGATCTCAATATTTGGTACCAATGCTGGAATCATATCTGCAAAAGCCATTAATGAACCACGCACTGTATCAATCGCATCAAACAACGGTTCTTTATCTTCTTGGTTGTCTTTGTTATATGCCAATGGTTGACCTTTCATAAGTGTCAACAGGCTGATCAAGTCACCGTAGACACGACCTGTTTTGCCACGGATAAGCTCTGGAACATCAGGATTCTTTTTCTGCGGCATGATTGATGAACCTGTGCAGAAACGGTCAGGAATATTGACAAATTTAAACTGTGCAGAAGTCCAAAGAATCAGTTCTTCAGACATACGTGATAGGTGCATCATGATCAAAGAAGCAGCGGCATTGAATTCGATGCCAAAGTCACGATCAGACACAGCATCCAGTGAGTTTTCACACACAGCTTCAAAACCTAAAAGTTCAGCAGTGTATTCACGCTCGATCGGGTAAGTCGTTCCAGCAAGTGCTGCTGAACCTAAAGGTAGGCGATTGACACGCTTACGGCAGTCAATTAAACGCTCAGAATCACGTACCAGCATTTCAAACCAAGCCATTAAATGGTGACCAAATGTCACGGGTTGAGCTGTTTGTAAATGGGTAAAACCTGGCATGATTGTATTGGTATTTTGAGCAGCTAAACCTAAAATACCTTTTTGTAATTTTTCAAGTAATTGTAAAATAGCATCAATTTCGTCACGCACATATAAGCGAATATCTGTAGCGACTTGGTCATTACGACTACGCCCAGTGTGAAGCTTTTTACCTGTGATACCGATACGTTGTGTTAAACGTGATTCAATGTTCATGTGCACATCTTCTAAATCGATGCGCCATTCGAAATGACCTGCTTCAATTTCAGCTTTAATTGTGTTTAAACCATTGATAATGTCGTCACGTTCTTGTTCTGTTAAGACACCAACCTTTGCTAACATGGTTGCATGTGCAATAGAACCTGCAATATCTTGTTTATAAAAGCGTTGGTCAAATTGAACAGATGCAGTAAATTCAGCAACAAAAGCATCAGTAGCTTCGGAGAAACGACCGCCCCACATACCTGAAGTTTGGGCTTGTGACGGATTAGAGGAATTAGAAGATGTGGTCATATCGGCTCAGTAGGAAAAAAAGCAGTAGAACTCGCAGCAGTATAACAAATTCAGCCTCACTTGCCGAAGTAAAGCACAATCATTCATCAATAAAATCGAATCAGCATTTTCGACAGTCTTATTTTTTTAGGAAAATGGGGCATAGACAGTATTTATGGGAGCTTTTTATTGCCAGTAATGTGCTGGCTCTTTTATTGGCATTATCGGAAGCAAAGGGGTGGGAAAATTTAAATTTTGGGCATGTCTTGGAATATATTTTTTATATTAATTGGATACTGTTAGCGTTTGCGGCATTTCAGGATTTATTCCAAAAGAAAATAGCGCAAATGGGATATTTAACGGCCACCGTATTTAGTTTTTTGTTGTTACAAATAATTGTGTTGTGCACTACCGTGGTTTTAAACATTGTGCATTATTGGGGTAAGAATTTTTCTTTACAATATATTTCGGCGCAGAATATTAACCATAATCTGGTTTTGCACCTCAGTTATGGCATTTTATTGGGCGCATTTTGTTTGCGTTATATGTATATTCGAGAGCAGACTGTTTTGCAGCAAAATAGTGAACTCAATGCTCGTATTCAAGCGATGCAAGCCCGTATTCACCCTCACTTTTTATTCAATAGTTTAAATAGTGTGGTCAGTTTGATTGCAATTGACCCTGATAAAGCAGAACAAATGTTAATTGATTTATCAAAATTATTTAGAGCCAGCTTTCAAGAATTAAAATTGGTCAGTTTAAAAGAAGAAATTGAATTGTGTCGGCAGTATATTGCCATTGAGCAAATTCGATTAGGTGATCGTCTACTTGTTGAATGGAATATACCGCAACCCCTGTTATTGGGAGGCGTACAAATCCCGCTACTGACCTTACAACCCTTAATTGAAAATAGTATTTTTCATGGCGTAGAAGGCAAAATATCCAATGCGAAAATCGCCATATTGGTTGAAATATTAGAAAATCAAGTCAATATAGTCATTACCAACCCGTTTTTACAAGATAGAATAAAAGTGAGAGAAGGGCATGGAATTGCTTTAGAAAATGTAAAACAGCGTTTGAAAGCACATTTTGGCGATTCTGTTTATTTTCGAAATTATGCGGGAAATGGATTATTTACCACAGTAATTCAATATCAGTATAAAAAGAGATGATTTGGATAAACATTAAAATAAATATTAGGTATCGGGGCAAGGAGGGAAAATGGACATCCTGGTTTGTGATGATGAACCATTGGCAGTGGAACGTTTGTCACGATTAGTGTCTCAATTAGGACATCACGTTATTGCAACAGCGCAGCATGGTAAGCAGGCTTTGGACATGGTTCAACAGTTTGAACCAGATGTTGTGCTACTTGATATCCAAATGCCTGAAATGGATGGGCTAACTTGTGCGCAGCATTTAGCACACTTTAATCCAATGCCAGCAATTGTATTTTGTACGGCATATGATGAGCACGCTTTGCAAGCGATTCAGTCTCAAGCAAAAGGATATTTGTTAAAACCAATAGCAAAAGAAGATTTGGAAGCAGTTTTGGGTAATGTGACCAAACTGACTCAAGCTCAACTCACTCACCTAGAAAAAAAAGAACTCATGGAAGAAAAAGTGCAAAGACAGCAGATTGCTGCAAAAACATATCGAGGTTTAGAATTAATTCCTGTTGAAAATATTTATTATTTTCTAGCAGATCAGAAGTATGTCACTGTGCGTCATAAAAACGGTAGTGTACTGATTGATGAAACTTTAAAGGATCTGGAAACTGAGTTTGCAGACCGATTTATTCGAATTCACCGTAATGCTCTAATTTCTTTGGATTATTTGGACGGTTTGGAAATGGTGGCATCTGGGCAATATCAAGCAAGATGTCGAGAATTAGAGGAGCGATTGGCAGTGAGTCGTCGTCATTTGCCTTTACTTAGAGAGCGAATGCAAAACCTATAGTTTTGTATGAAAGTTAAATCATTTTGATAATTTACTTGCATTTTTAGGATAGCAGGGTAAGTTTACATTGTTTAAAGTTTGGCAAAGCTGAAATGAAGAAAACCTTGAAAATAGCTACACGTCAGAGTCCTCTTGCGTTATGGCAAGCGGAGCATATTCGTGATCGATTAGAACAGTTACATCCTCAACTTGAAGTTGAGTTGGTCACTTTCGTTACTCAAGGTGACAAAATTTTAGATACTCCCTTAGCTAAAATAGGGGGTAAAGGCTTATTTGTTAAAGAATTAGAAGCAGCCTTGATGGACGGTCGTGCTGATTTAGCTGTTCATTCGATGAAAGATGTACCCATGCAATTGCCAGAAGGTCTAGAGTTGGCAGTCATTTGTGAACGTGAAGATCCTTTTGATGCTTTTGTATCAAACCACTATGAAAAATTTGAAGATTTACCATTAGGCGCTAAATTAGGAACATCAAGTCTGCGCCGTAAAAGTCAGATCTTAAAGCAGCGTCCTGATTTAGAGATCATTGATCTGCGCGGTAATGTTGGAACACGCTTGTCTAAGCTAGATGCAGGGCAGTACGATGCGATTATTCTTGCTAGTGCTGGACTAAAGCGTCTTGGATTGAACGAGCGTATTCGTCATAGCCTAACAGCTGAGGTGAGTTTACCTGCGGTTGGGCAGGGCGCATTAGGACTAGAATGTCGTTCTAATGATCAAGAAATTTTAGATTTGATCATGCCGCTGATGCATACAGAAACCAATGCATGTGTACGTGCTGAGCGTGCTTTTAATGCTTATCTAGAAGGTGGTTGTCAGGTTCCTATTGCAGGTTTTGCAACATTGGAAAATCAAACCTTGTCCCTGGAAGGCCGTGTCGGTAGTGCAGATGGTCAAACTTTGTTGCGTAGCAATGTTCAAGGTGTAGCAGAAGATGCTGAAAAACTTGGTGTGCAACTTGCTCAAAATCTACTTCAACAAGGTGCTGGAGAATTACTCAAAGCACTTTATCAAGACTAAATGCTTTTTATTAATACTCGACCGATTGATCGTGCTCAGGCATTAACCCAATGTCTCGATCAATCGGGTTTTCAGGTCATTGATCTACCTTTATTAGAGCTCAAACCACGACCATTTACGCAACAATTAAAACAGCTGTATTCAGAGTTGTTAGATACACAATTGATTGTCGTGGTGAGTCCTACAGCTGTGCACATTGGAATGCAATATTTGCAACAAGCAGGTGTCTTAATTGAGCAAATTAAACATATTCAATGGATTGCTGTAGGAAAGAAAACAGCTGAAACCTTGGCGAAATACCACATACAGAGTCATGTACCTGAAGTGGAAAGTTCGGAAGGAATGTTAAGTTTACCCATTTTCAATGGTTTACAGGGTATCTCTCAAATTGCATTTTGGCGTGGACAAGGTGGACGCCAATTTATGATGCAGCAATGTATAGAACGTCATATAAAAGTTTTAAACTTTGTTTTGTATGAGCGAGATTGTCCACAAGCGACGTTTACAAAATTCTCTGAAGCAATCCCACAAATAATACAAGCGGATGAACCATACTGGAATTGTATTACCAGTGAAGCCAGTTGGAATAATTGGGTTGCATTAACCAAAGATCACCCTAAGGTTTTTGATCATTGTCATTATTTGGTTTTAGGTGAGCGTTTGTATCAATTATTGCTTGGTGAGAGGAATAATCAGCAAAAGTGTTTTAATATCACTCAGGTTTTAGATTTAGAACCCAATACGATTCTACAAATGATATTGCAATTACAAAGGAACTTATGAAGAAGTTTATTTATTTCTTATTGTTTGTCGCTTTAGGATGGCTCATTAAACTGAGTTACGACTTCTATCATGTTTCACAACAGCTGGATGATATTCAACAGGTTTTACATAAAAGTGAACAAAAAAATGCCAGTTTGAATGATCAATTGGTTGCAGTACAAAGACAAGCAGATGAACCTGCGCCCCAAGAATCGAAAAAAATAGCCACGATTGATACTCAAGTTGAAGGTATTAGCCCAAGTGTTGTGATTAAACAACAACTTGAATTGGTACAATTTGCATTACAACAACAACAGTTTGTTTATGCGCTTGAGCATTTAACACAACTCAATCAGTCTTTAGATCGTTACACACTAGCGGATACGGTCAAGCAAAGTTTGCATCAGACCATTGATCAAGATATACAAAGTATTCAACAGTTTGTTATTGCCAAAAATGCGCAACAAGCACAGTTGGACAGTATGATGAAACAGATTGACCAAAATTTAATGGTTGAGTTGAAAAATAATCAAGTGAGTCCTGCAAAAAATCAGCCTGAATTTTTTTGGCAAAAATGGTTGCAAATAGATGTGATAAAAACCACCGCACCAGAACTGGTAAATCGTAAATTTATTTTAAAAGAAGCTCAATTTAGAGTTTTACTTGCACAACAATTACTTGCTAAAGGACAAAATTCAGAGTTTCAAACGATGTTAAATCAAGCGATCCAACAACTGGATCAATTACCTGATCAATCGAGCCAAAAATTAAAACAACAACTGACCCAACTGAAACAAATACCGATGCTGCCAGTACCAAAACTGAGTAGTTTGGCTGTATTGGGGTAAATCGATGAAACATATCTTTCAGATTTATGCGCTGATTAGTTTAGTTCTTGTCGCTATTTTAAGTGTAATGAGTTATGCCGCAGGTGCGGGATATGTTTATGTGCTGTGGAATAAAATTCAAATACAAAGCAATCTATGGGTCGTGGTTTTTCTTTGTGTTTTGATTAGTTTATTGATGCAATTGGCTTGGACTGCCTTTAAACGCTATTTGGCGCTAGAAAAAAGAAAGCTAGAGCATATATTGAATTTTAATGCGCTACATCCTTATGAAAAGTTGGGTGTGCTTTGGTTGATTGAAGGTGATGAAGAGCAGGCAAACGTTATTCAGCAAATTTTTGATCAATCAGGATTATTAAAACATATTATTCAAGCGCGTTTGTTATTTAAACAAAACAATTATTCAGAAGCTTTACTCATATTGGAAAGTAGTCCACCTTCAGCATTTGAGCTGGCTGAAATTTTAAGAATAGAAATTTATTTAGCACAGCAAGATGCACAGCAAGCTTTAACACATTTAGAGTTTTTAAATGGGCATGATTTATCACCATGGTTAAATCCATTGGCTGAAAGTTATAAATTGTGTATGAAAAAGTTGTGGGGGCAATTTGCAGTAGAGTTTCCATGGGTATATTTGCATTCGACACAATTTGGACAACTAGAAACAAGTACCAAGCAGCAATGGTTAATACAGTTGTTGAATGATTATGATCAGGCCACTTTTGATGATATTGAATTATTACAACAGAAGTTTTTGGAAATAGAGCCTCAGCTTGATCAAATGCCTTTTGAAAACAAAGTATTGTGGCTGAAGATAATTACGCGATTACCTGAATTGTCGGTACAACAGCAGCAATTGGCAATTCAATTGTTAGATGAAAGATTTGATGAAGATGTATTTTACTTGTGGTTCCAACAACAATTATTAAGACAAAACCCAGATTACATTTATTTAGAGCAACAGATTTTGAATTTAGAGAATAAATATATCGATATCCCAATGTTTAGTTTTGTCAAATGGCATATATTTACGGCTACGCAAAGAGAATCTGAAGCAGATCAGCTTTTATCATTATATCCGAATAATATTCTGATGAATTATCTAAGAATAAAAGCGACATTAAACGGTAATGATGAATTAATTCAACAATTAAATTTAATTTTTGAAAAAGATACCAAATATATTCAATTTAAAATTTGAGAGTCTAGTATGGATCAGTTAGCACAATTTCCGATTATTTATGAACAGAAAGTCGCATGGGGAGATATGGATGCTTTCGGTCATGTGAATAATGTCATGTATTATCGTTATATAGAAAGCGCACGAATTGCTTATTTTGATCTTTTAAATATATTTGAACAAAATGTTCTAACTGTTGTGTCTTCCAGCCAATGTAAATATTTAAAACCTGTATTTTATCCAGATACGTTACATATTGGTGCGAGAGTTGAGGAAGTTCGAAATAGTGCGATGAGAATGCATTATATTCTGTATAGCACGCAGCAGCAGACTGTTGTTGCAGAGGGTGAGGCTGTTATCGTTTTTGTGGATAAAATACAAATGAAGAAGACATTAATTCCTGAACTGTTGCGTCAATCAATTTTTGATTTGGAAAGCTCAGTTCAACATAATTTAATGTAATTTTAATCTATATTTGAACGTTAAAAGTGCTTTAAATTGTGCTTTATTACACATAATTTAAAGCTTAGTTCAAAATAGAGTATTCATGGCAATAATTGATTAGATTACTTTTTTGTTTTTTTATGTATTTAATCTGGTTTATCTATATTTAAATGTATTGCTAATTTGAATAAATAAAAATATTATTGCTGGGAAATTATTTTAAATAAATATTATGGATTGGAGTGTTAATAATGCCTGATATTAGTAATCTATCGGTTGAAGAGTTAAGAAAGTTAACAGCTGAAGCGGAAGCTTTAATTGAAACTAAAAAAGATCAAGCTGTTGAAGATGCTTATAATAAAATTATTGAAATTGCAGAATCTGCTGGTTTAACTTTAGAGCAATTTATTGAGTACGGTGCTCAAAAGCGTAAAAAATCAACACGTAAAGCAGTTGAACCACGTTATCGTAATAAAAACGATAGTTCTGAGACATGGACTGGACGTGGTAAACAACCGCGTTGGTTAGTTGCAGAAATTGAAAAAGGTGCAAAATTAGAAGATTTCTTGATCTAATCTTCATCTAAGTGTCATTCAACGCTTATATAGTAAGAGAACCAAGCAAAACAGCTTGGTTTTTTTATACGAGTGAATTGGCGATGTGAAAAAATTATGCATAATGTATAGATAATGAGGGCATCATCTCGCACGGAAGAAAAAATGAATATGGTAAAGCTGGATGAATAAAAAATCTAAACAAATCACATGGTGGATGATTGGGGTTATTGCATTTTTATTTTTTGTGCTTTTACAGGTTCCTGCAACTTGGATCATTTCTAAATTTTATCAAAACAATCAGATGCTTCAAAATGTGAGTGGGAATATTTGGCAAGGTCAGGCAGATTGGCGTAAAGGTAATTTACGTGGTTCAGTTGCTTGGCGGACACGTCCATGGGATTTAATTTTATTGCGTGTGGGCGCCAATGTAGAAATTCATAGTGGGCAAACCCAGCTTAATGGTGTTGTTGGCTATGGTCTTGGTAAAAAAATTATTATTAAAGATATCAATGGTCAAATTGCACCTGAGACTTTAAAAAACATTGCCAATTGGCAGTGGCCATCCAATTCAATTCAACTCAGCGATATCAGCATGCATTTCAAAAAAGATGTAGGATTTAACAATGCTGATGGTAAGTTGCAATGGGGCGGTGGTGAACTGAGGTATACCTTTGGGCAGCGTCAGGATCAAATGAATATTCCTTCATTAAATGCTCAACTTAAAGATGATGCAGGTAAACTTGTTTTTGATATTCAAGATCAAAGAAGTCAGAAAATGGCGAATATTAGCCTAGATGAAAGTTTGATGCTTGATGTGCAACTGACTCAGCGCATACTGTTGAATGTACCATCATATAACGGTAAAGCAGGCTTAGACACCTATGTGATTAGTTCACGACAGCCACTGATACAAGGTGGCTTCTAATGATGAGTTTAAAAGACAAGCTTGAACATATTTCGTGGAAGAAAACTGAACATATTGCTCCAATTGTATTATTTCTTTTGATTTTGGCATTGTGTTGGAAATTAGCCTCTATTTTTTGGTGGGTTATTGCGCCACCTCAAGTTATGCAGCCTGAACAGGTGAGCTTGGGTTCTCAACAAGTTCAAGTTCCTAATATCTCAAATTTTTCACTCTTTAATGAGGTGGGTACAAATTCTACTGCAGATGATAGCGTTGCAATGGTTTTGCAAGGTGTGGTGGTGAGTTATCCTGCTCGTTTTTCCTCAGCTGTGATTAAGGTAAAAGAAACAGCAGAACGATACCAAGTTGGAGATACAATTGAAGGTACGAGTTATAGCGTATCTGAAGTATATTGGGATCATATTGTTTTGAGTCAGAATGGAAGCAATGCTAAGGAATTACGCTTTACGGGGTTGGATAATTTATATCAACCACTGCCGAATGATGTGTCAGGACAGAATGTGAGTACGCCATCGAGTAACCCTGAGCAAACCTCACAGATGCCATCGCAAACTAACCCAACTCAAAATGCGTTAGGCCAAGCGATAGACCGAATGAATGAAAACCGAGAACAATACCTAAAGAACATGGGGGTGAACACGAATAGCGGTCAAGGCTATGAGGTTACAGATCAAACCCCCGCAGCAATTCGAAATAAATTAGGATTGAGGTCTGGGGATCGTATTCTTTCACTCAATGGGCAGTCAGTTGGTCAAGGACAAAATGACGTACAACTGTTAGAACAGGCAAAGCGTGAAGGAAAAGTGAAAATTGAAATTAAGCGTGGTGATCAGGTGATGACCATTCAGCAAAGTTTGTAAGTGGCTAGGACTACAAATAAAATTAGGATAGATAATAAGTTATGTCTTTTTTGAATCACAATCGACCGCTTTGGGCTTTCGTTGCTGTAGCACCAATGATGGCTGCAATCAGTACAGCAGCGCATGCACAAACGTGGAAAATTAATTTACGTGATGCTGATCTCACTGCTTTTATTAACGAAGTAGCCGATATTACGGGTAAAAACTTTGCTGTTGATCCTCGCGTACGTGGCAATGTGACGGTTATTTCAAACAAACCGCTCAATAAAAATGAAGTTTATGACTTATTTCTTGGTGTTTTAAATGTCAATGGTGTTGTTGCGATACCTTCAGGCAATACGATTCGCTTAGTGCCTGACAGCAATATCAAAAATTCAGGCATACCCTATGACCCACGCAATAATGCCCGTGGTGATCAAGTTGTAACACGTGTGATTTGGTTGGAAAATACCAATCCGAATGACCTGATTCCTGCTTTACGTCCACTCATGCCACAATTTGCACACTTGGCTGCGATTCAAGGCACAAATGCGCTGATTGTTTCTGACCGTGCAAGTAATATTTATCAGATTGAAACCATTGTACGTAATTTGGATGGAACGGGGCAAAATGATATAGAAGCGATTACTTTACAAAGTAGTCAGGCGGAAGAAATTATTAAGCAATTAGAAGCGATGAGTGCAACAGGTGCAGCGAAAGATTTTGCAGGCTCACGTGTTCGAATTGTTGCAGATGCTCGAACCAATCGTATTTTAATCAAGGGTGATCCCAATACACGTAAGCGTTTACGTAATATGATTGAAATGCTGGACGTTCCTTCGGCGGATCGTTTGGGTGGTTTAAAAGTTTTTAAATTGAAATATGCCAGTGCTAAAAACTTGTCTGAGATTTTACAAGGCTTAGTGACAGGGCAGGCTGTTAATTCAAGTTCAAATAACTCTTCAAATAGTAGCTCAAACACGAGTAGCAGTTTGAATAATTCTTCTTCTAATACAAACTCAACTAGTGGTGGGGTTTCTACTTCTTCTATTAATTTAAATAGTAATTCAAATAATAATAACCAAAATAATGTGACAAGCTTTAATGCTAATGGTGTCAGTATTATTGCGGATGGTGCTCAAAATGCTTTGGTTGTAAAGGCTGAACCACAACTGATGCGTGAAATTGAAGCGGCTATTCAACAGTTGGATGTACGTCGTCAACAAGTTCTTATTGAAGCCACCATTATTGAAGTTGAAGGGAATGATGCAGATCAACTGGGTGTGCAATGGGCAATGGGTGATTTAAGTAGTGGTGTGGGTTTAATTAACTTCTCTAATGTAGGTACAAGTCTATCGAAATTGGCTGCAGGTTATTTAACAGGAGGTGCAGCAGGCCTTGGTTCTGCTGTAGGTTCTGGTACATCACTGATTTTAGGTGATTATAAAGAAGGTGCGGATGGTTCACGTAAGTTGTATGGGGCTTTAATTCAAGCTCTGAAGCAAAATACAAAATCCAATTTACTTTCTACACCATCTATTTTAACCATGGACAATGAAGAAGCTTATATTGTTGTGGGGCAGAATGTACCGTTTGTGACTGGCTCAGTGAGTACGGGTACTGGTGGAACAGTGAATCCATATACTTCAATCGAACGTAAAGATGTCGGTGTAACTTTAAAAGTGATTCCGCATATCGGCGAAGGTGGTTCGATCCGTTTAGAAGTGGAGCAAGAGGTTTCTGCAGTTGCTGAAAATAAAGGACAAGCCTCTGACCTAGTCACAAGTAAGAGATCAATTAAAACATCAGTACTCGCAGACCATGGTCAAACCGTGGTTCTGGGTGGCTTGATTTCTGACGATACGATTCATAGTCGTCAGTCAGTCCCTTTCTTGGGTGATATTCCTGGTTTGGGGCGCTTATTTAGAGCGGATAATAAGTCGAATAATAAACGTAACCTTCTCGTGTTTATCCATCCAACCATTGTTGGGGATAGTTCAGATATACGTAAGATGGCACAACAGCGTTATGATCAATTATATAGCTTGCAATTGGCTATGGATAAAGATGGAAACTTTGCCAAATTACCTGCGCATGTTGAGGATGTTTTTCAACAGCGTTTGCCAATTACATCTTCGAAAAGCACGCAACCAACCATTGTTCAACCACAAGTGAAACAACAACCAAGTCAATATCAGCAAGTCCCTTCTGGCGGAACGACTACTGTTCCTGCAAAGGGTAATGCGGTGACGACGCCATTGGCTATTGAATAAATGTTATGGTCAGTCAGGTTGTTAAAATAGTTTAGTCTTTTAATACAGTTTTTAGTATGTTAACTGGGTTCTTTGTCTATGTTTTAAGACTTTGAAAATGTCATGCTAAAATATTATGAATTGGAATGAGAAGATCATCATGACTTGGAAATTACAGGCAATTACCGGCGAGTTTGAGGGGCAAGAAGTCTCTATTGAGCGAGATATGTTAATTGGTCGCCACCAAGATGCCGACTTGGTTTTACAATCTGCGGAAATTTCTCGCCGTCATGCAGCTTTTTTATTGAAAGATGATGTGCTTTGGGTGCAAGATTTGAAATCGTCGAATGGTACTTTTGTCAATGATATTCGTATTGAGCATGACAAAATGCTTAAAGAGGGTGATATCGTACAATTTGCCAGTATTAAATTTAATGTATTGGCGCCCGCTAAAGTTAAACCAGAGATTGAGCAGACTGTTTCAGAGATTGAAATTGAGCCA
Organism: Acinetobacter rongchengensis; assembly: GCF_003611475.1. Classification (GTDB taxonomy): domain Bacteria; phylum Pseudomonadota; class Gammaproteobacteria; order Pseudomonadales; family Moraxellaceae; genus Acinetobacter; species Acinetobacter rongchengensis. The sequence continues at coordinate 30,406 of NZ_RAXT01000035.1, forward strand.
ATCACTCAAGCTGTTGAACAGCCGATTCAACAGCCTTCAGAGGCAATCGCAACAGCTGAAATTGAAACACCAGTAATTGCTGAGAAAACAGTTGCGCAACAGATGAATGAGCAAGGCATGCCTGAGCTTGCTGCACGAGATAACAATGTACAATTGACACGTGATGGTATGCCAACAGGTATGGGTGTGCCTAAGCCAGCGCCAATTCCAGAAGGTGTTGATCTTAAAACTCAAGTTGAGCAAGCACCTGTTGTAATCCCTGAAAGTCCATCTGTAGTAGACCAGCAACTTGAAGAAAAGAAAAATACTTCTGTGGGGCTAATCACCATTGTGACTTTGGTTATTTTGGCGATTATTGTATGGCTATTCTTTAAATAATTTCTAAATGCGATAGACTCAAAGGCATGCAATCGCATGCCTTTGTTCTATATTAAAAGTATTTTATCTATTTCAGGTGTAAATCATGAATGTTGCAAAATTAGACCAACGAGAACTCATTTTGTTTGATTTGGATGGAACTTTGGTAGATTCAGCATTTGATTTGTATCGGGCCATGAATTTGAGCTTAGAACGGTTAAATTTACCTTTGGTCACAGAAGCGCAAGTACGTGTTTGGATTGGTAAAGGGACGTCATTATTTTGTGAAAGCACTTTAAAATATTTAAAAGGAGAGGTTGATCCTGTATTGCATCAGCAACTTTTAGATACATTTTTAGAAATTTATAATGCTGAACCTTGTGTGGATACAAAACCATTCACAGGAATTTTAGAATTTTTAGAATGGGGTATTCAAAATAATAAAAAATTGATTTGTGTGACCAACAAGCCAGAACAGCCTGCACGAAAAATTTTGCAAGAACTTAAAATGGATCACTATTTTGTCGATGTGATTGGTGGTGATCGGTTTGAAGTGCGTAAACCACATCCAAAACCATTGCTATATTGTGTAGAAACCTACCAAACTTCAAATGATAAAACCTTGATGATTGGTGATTCAAGTAATGATGTAGAAGCTGCACGCCGTGCAGAGGTTGATTGTATTGTAGTCAGCTATGGCTATAATCACGGTGAGGATATCCAACTTTGTCAACCGCAGCAGGTTGTGGATGATTTGACAGTGCTTTTGGTTTAATAGATTACACCTTTGTAATATCGTTGTGAGAAAAGGAAGAGGAATGAACAATAAACGTATTTTTCGATGGCGTCATTAAGTGAAATCTACAGACATCAACACTTAGTAATATCGAAAATAGAGAGAATTCCTCATGACAACTTTAGTGCAATTTGAACAGTTAAAATCAGCGGGTTACAACCTGATCCCTGTATATCGTCAACGCTTAGCAGATACAGATACGCCACTCTCTGTATTTGCACGTTTAAAAGATCATCAACAAGCTTATTTATTTGAATCAGTTGAAGGTGGGGAAAACTGGGCGCGTTACTCGATCATCGGTTTAGGTGAGTCAACCGTATTTTCATGTAATGCAGGCCAATTAACCATACAATCACCAGATGGATCAATCCAAACAGAGTCATGTGCTGATCCTTTTCAATACATTCGAGATTTTCAAGCACAATTCAAAGTACCTACCCAACAGGATTTGCCTGCATTGCCAAGCTTTACAGGTGGCTTGGTGGGGTATTTTGGCTATGACTCGGTTCGTTATATTGAGCCACGTTTAAAGAATGTTCCAGAAGCTGACCCAGTGGGTGTTCCTGATTTGTGGATGATGCTGTCTAAAACAGTGATTGTTTTTGATAATTTAAAAGATACTTTATTTGTCATTGTGCATGCGGATGTGAATGATGCAGATGCTTATGCTAAAGCACAGCAACAACTGGATCAGTTAGAAGCATTGTTAGCAACCCCGATCAGTTTGGTTGCAAAAAAACATACGGCACCACATTTTGAATCATTGACTGGTCATGACAAGTTTCTTGAATCAATCGAGAAGGTCAAAGAATACATTCGAGCAGGCGATGTCATGCAGGTTGTTCCGGGGCATCGGATGGTTTCGGATTTTGATGGTGAGCCATTACAAGTTTATCGTGCACTGCGACACCTCAATCCTTCGCCTTATTTATTTTTGGTGCAAGGGCAGACATTAACAGACCAAAAACCATTTCATATTGTTGGGTCTTCGCCTGAAATTCTTTCTCGTCTTGAAAATGGGATTGCTACAGTACGCCCACTGGCAGGGACTCGACCACGTGGTAAAACCAAAGAAGAAGATTTGGCGTTGGAAAAAGATTTGCTTTCAGATGAAAAAGAGATTGCAGAGCATCTGATGCTGATTGATTTGGGGCGAAATGATGTCGGACGTGTCTCTAAAATCGGCAAAGTACAAGTCACTGATCAAATGGTGATCGAACGATATTCGCATGTGATGCATATTGTCTCGAATGTACAGGGTGAAGTTTTGGATGATGTTGATGCTTTGGATGTTTTTAAGGCAACTTTCCCTGCAGGAACACTTTCAGGTGCGCCAAAAATTCGTGCAATGGAAATTATTGACGAAGTTGAACCTGTAAAACGTGGAATTTTTGGTGGAGCTGTTGGTTATTTAGGCTGGCATGGTGAAATGGACATGTCAATTGCGATTCGAACCTGTGTTATTCGTGAAAATAAGGTCTATGTTCAGGCTGGAGCAGGGTTGGTTGCGGACTCAAATCCTGAATCTGAGTGGAATGAAACCCAAATAAAAGCTCGCGCAGTGATCAAAGCGGTTGAATTATCATCAAACGGATTGATTTTATGAGTTTTTGACAGTTTTTTTGCAAAAAACACTTGCAAGGATTCTGAGTTTTGCTAAACTGCACACCGTTCCGATACGAAACGTACGAAACACTAAGAAGCGCCGGCATAGCTCAGTTGGTAGAGCAACTGACTTGTAATCAGTAGGTCCACAGTTCGAATCCGTGTGCCGGCACCATCTTAAAGTTTTGTGATATAGTAGTAAAGGATAACACTGAAAGTAAGTGTAAATGGTGAGATTCCCGAGCGGTCAAAGGGAGCAGACTGTAACTCTGCCACGAAAGTTTCGAAGGTTCGAATCCTTCTCTCACCACCATTAACTTCGATAAGTGGTTAATTACCAACATTAAGCGGGAGTAGCTCAGTTGGTAGAGCGGTAGCCTTCCAAGCTACATGTCGCGAGTTCGACCCTCGTCTCCCGCTCCATCGAAGATGATTGCTCTTATAGCTCAGTGGTAGAGCACTCCCTTGGTAAGGGAGAGGTCTCGAGTTCAAATCTCGATAAGAGCTCCAGATACAGTTTAGTAGATTAATCTACACCAGTTATTCAAAAGCAGGCTTATTAGTCTGCTTTTCAAGTATTAGGTGTCTAGTTTTTTAGACGATTGTCGATGCTGAGTTGTTTAACTCGTGTTCGACATAAACGAGGAAGAACAAATGGCTAAGGCTAAGTTTGAACGTAATAAGCCACACGTAAACGTGGGTACAATTGGTCACGTTGACCATGGTAAAACAACTTTAACTGCTGCAATTGCAACAATCTGTGCAAAAACTTACGGCGGTGAAGCGAAAGACTACGCAGCAATTGACTCTGCACCAGAAGAAAAAGCACGTGGTATTACAATTAATACTTCACACGTAGAATACGAC